>CAKZJE010000047.1 GCA_936941155.1 uncultured Methylomonas sp.
AAGAAAAGGGAACAAGAAACCTAAAATATGCGTAAAAAGTGTTGAAAAAACGTTTTTTTCAGCATTTTTCTAATTTTCCAGTGTTTTTTCTCTAAGATACCGCTGGTTTTGAATACTTTCACTGTCTCTACTAGGTTTGTATTTATTGAAAGAGTATTTTTAACAGTCGCTACAAAGTTTTTATGAGCTTAAAATAACTTTGCCAAATTATGAATCATTATCTAACAACGTATTGTTGTAAAGGGATGGTAAGTTCCAATCTACAAGATAACAATCGTTATAACTCTCACCAATAAAACCTTCATTATCAGTCTGTTTTGTTTTCTGTATATACATTGTTAAAATATTATCGCGTTGCCAACGAATTCGGTCTATAACAGGTTCAGACGAGTCAACAGACTGATTCCACAATACAATATAATCATCGTGATTTGGTAAATAGAGTGGCGGTAATAGTCTTTGCGATACTAATTTATTGCAAGTTAAGTCGCCACGATAAATGACATAAGCAATATCATTTTTATCTATCACTATTTCAGGGCGACTAATAGGAACATCAAGTGTTCCTGCTCCGCTTAATATGAAAGTTTTTTTTCTTTGGCTAATATAACGGTGTTTCCATACTTTTCCAGTAAACCATAAATGCTGATATTGAGGGATTCCTCTAGGACCATCTGAATAAAATACAATATGAGGATGGTTCTTGCTATCTAACGCCATACTGCATTGATTCATTAAATTTGAATCAGGTGATATTGCAAAAATAGTTTCAGAGTTAACTTGAGTAATAGGCAAACGTAATGGTCTATTTTTAGAAGTAAGCCATGATTTACCTGCATCTTGTGAGTACGCATAATCAATATTGATATTATTAATGCGTTTTTCTTCATTTGAATAATCAACTCGCCAAGTAAACGACAAATGTAAATCCCCATTTTGGGCAATAGCTGGATGATTCCAATAGGCGTTGCTTGTCCAAGGGCTATTATTTCTTCCTGATAAAATAGCATTTTCCCTATCTATCCAAGTGTCTGTTTCCTCATCATACTCTTTTATACGCGCTGATCCTGCATTCCAGCGTCCATCACGATATAACATAAGCAGTGGATGGTTTGCAGGAATCATAAAGGTGGGATAGGTAATATTATTTTCAAACTTGCCTGACATTCCTGATTCATCAGTCCATTCGTGTATATCCAAGGGCAATTTTGATTTTCGATAACGCAAAACAGATATATGATGGTCATAGACAATATGCAGATATTCTTTTCTGTCGATACCTAAACTAATAATATTATGGGCATCTTTTATATTAAACACACCATTGATTTCTGAAAAAATGACTTCGGAAGTGCTCAAGTTTCTTTGTACTAATTTAATAGTTTGAGAGTTCTCATAAAAAGCAGAAAATTGAAATTGTTTATGTGTAAAAATAGCATGATGCCGAAAAATGCCTGTGTTTACAGTATTAGCAGCCCAAGCATTCCCCAAGCTTAGTATTCTATAGCTCATGTTTACCATAAAAATTTAGAATTTTTTAAGCGTTTAATGGTTTGCGAGTTTTGAAAGTAATTAAAGGAGCTATTTCTTTTATTGAAGGATCAAATTGCAAAACCTCAACTTCAAATCCTATATATTTTAGTTCTTGAATTATATCTTCTCCAAATTCAGTATATACTAATGATTTATCTCCATCTCCCGCAATGTGATAACGAGGCTCTAAAAGAAATACATCTTCTTCTCCATCGGTATTAACTCTGTAAACTGTTTTTTTATTCAGAGGAAGTTGCACTGGAATAGTAAATATATGATATCCACCATGCTTCAAAACACGAAATACTTCTTTAAATGCAACCCAAGGATGACGAATATGTTCAAAAATATCGCTAGTAATTAAAAGATCGAATAAATCATTTTTAAATGTGAGTTTTTCAAGGTTTTGGCATTGAATTCCATTTTTTAACTCACCTGTTGGTATATCCAACCAGAAATAGGAGCGTTTATAATAAGAAAGATGAGAAAAGTATTTTTGTAGAGGTCCTACAATTCCAGGTTCATATATATTTAGATTTAACGGTAATATTTTATCTATAAGCTGAGAAATTGAATGCACATTAAAGTTTGGAAAGCAATTTATTATCGCTGCAGCTTGAGCTCTGTGCCTAATAGAACTAGAACAATCAGGGCATCTAAACCCTTCACGCATAAATTGGTGTTTTTTAAGAAAGATACCCTCGTAACCACATAGATGACAAACTCCTTTATAGCTAATTTCTTCTACTGTAACATCTTCTTTTTTTTGTACACTGACATTTTTGATTTGAGAATTAGGTGGTATTTTCGCCTTTGCTGTATAACCATCAACAAGGAAGTAATTATCGCAACTAGCGTGATGCTCTGCGATATCTGTACCGTTTTTACTTAGGTCACAATTAACAACTGTTGTATATCGCCCACCTTGACGACCTTGTAAAAGAATACCGTATTGAATATTTTCTAAAATTAAACACTCATTAATAAAAACATGGTCGCTATTAGAAACCATAACTCCAACTTCTCTGTTTTTGAAGTATTTTCCTGTAATATAAACATCTTCAAGTGCATTTTTTACAGCTCCAGAAAGAGAAACGCCACGCTTTGAGTTTGATACATTTGCCTTTATGAAAACATTTCTCATAGCAGCGAAAGCACTGTCAATCATAATGCCATTTCCGACGCATTGATCAACAGTACCAGAAAGATACGCTCCAATACCACCATCAAGATGTATTCCAGAATGTATAACATCTAAACCGGAATTGATAATATTAAAATTAATTGCGCGTATATTATCCGTTCCACTTGTAGATATTCCGCTCCACCCCAAATTTTTAGCATTAAATTTCTCAATTAATATATCTGAACAACTAGAAAAATGGAGTCCAGTTTGCCTAATGTTATTAGTTGCTATATTTTCAAATATTACGGTTACACAGTTTTTTAAATAAAAAGCATTAGAAAATACAAGACCTGTAAAATCAGTTGGTTTTTTTTGATCCCAAATATTACCTTCAACTACAAAATCTGAAAAAAATAACTCTGATACTTTTTTATCTTTTAAATTACTAAATAAGTGACAATTAGAGTTTTTTTCAAGAATTAGTTGTGTTTTATCAATTCCGAGACCACAAATGTATTTCTTACTTCCCAAGAAAATGGTTTTATTAAAAATGAAAGTGCCTTCAGTAAAGTTTATAATTGCTGGTTCGTCAGTTGAAGCTATTTCATAAACTTGATGTATAGAGTCGGGAGATATATTAAAAATTTTTATATTTTGCCAATATTCTATTGCTTTTCTTATTTTACTTTTCATTTAATTACCAGAATTACGAAGATGACTAATTATATTCACATATTTTAAAGCATTCTCAGCTCTTTTATCTGATTGCAACAATCTTTGCACACTTACTGAATCATTTTTCCATACATTGAAATGATTTTTCACAGCCTCAAAAAAATCTTCATCAGTTTCAGATATATCCAATAAATCGTTTTCTTCAATTCCTTCTACTTTAGAAGCTACTGCCGGAACTCCAGCTGCTCTATACATATGCAACTTTAGTGGATTCATAAAATTAGACACATCGTCAGCAATATGCGGCATGATAGCAAGATTGGCTGAGAAAAGAAGATTAACAACAACTTCCTCGTAGCATGAACCATGATAAATCACATTGGGTTTATAAAGTAATTTAGTAAAAGATTCATTTGCCCGTTCAGCAGTACCAATAAGGTGTATTCTAATTAACTCTGAAAAATCACACAGTTCATTAATTAATTGCCAATTAACACGATCATTCATATTGCCGCTATACACAATATTGAAATACTGGTTGTTCATCACTGTCGAGCTTAATTCATAGCCTAGTTTTGGAATTTCATACCAATTCGGTACAACACTCATTTTGGATAAAGAATCATTTATCGAACATTGATCCTCAAAGTGTTTTTTATTAATAGCCGAATTGAAAACTACATGCCGAGCGTGAGTTAACATTTGATTATACTGAATAACCTTTTCTCGTGTAAGTTGAGAAGATCCTTTCCATGAAAATTGATTATCTACAACATCAACAATTGTTTTATAAAAAAACAATATCTCTTGAATTTTATCGAAAAACCGTATTATCGGAAATAAAACGACTATGGTATTTTGAGGTAGTAGATTTCTTTTTGCCAAAAAAGAAACTAAGGAAATATTAATGAAGTCGGATGATTTAAATTGAATTACACTGTAATTAACACCATCCCTGTCAATATAGCCATCTTTGGTTTCTTTTTGTTCAATCCGATTTAAAATATTTCTGACTTCTGAAAGAGAATTATTGCCAGCATTTTTTTCATATTCTGCTCTAATTTCTTTGTGGAGCAATTCAAGAATAATGACATCGTGTTCAGGATAAATCCGTTTATAACTTCGAGCAATTTGATCAATTCGACGACCATAAATACCCGCATCATTTTGTTTCCAAATAAGTAATAGCGCAGGTTTGGGGTTTGAGTCCTGACTTTGAGGAGTTGCTAAATGAGAAAAGACTTCATTTGCTATAAGTGAGTTTTTAGCAGAGATTTCAGCTTGTGTAAATAAATCGTATGCTTTGTACACGTCAAATTGCTCAGGAAGCACAATATTTTCTTTAAATGCCAATGCCTTAGTTAATTGGTTAGTAAAAGTTACTTCATTGAAAAGAAAAACTCCTGGAATATTTTCAATATCTTCAGTTGCAGGCGTATGTGGAACGAGCACAGGTCGGTTCATACTGAGCGCGTCACCAATTTTTGCCGTCATTTGGTAGCGAGTAATTTCTGAATTAGCATTATCGGATGATGGAAAACCAGTAAGAATAATATCCATAGATTCAATAGCTGCATTTAACTCGTTTGACGGAATAATGCCTTGAACTTCGACTTTGAGTTTTAATAGCTCGTCACGCAAACTATTGGGGGCAACATCTCCATAGACATGAAATTGCACATTTTTTTTAGTTACCCAACTGTAAAAACGAATAGCTTTCGCAGCGGCTAGTATATTTTTATGTGGGCGAACTGTTCCGATAAAACCTATTTTGACAATACCTACATTTTCTAAGTTTCTACGTTCAATCATAGACTCAGGTTGGGTACGAACATGTCTTACGACTATTCCACCAAAGTCTTGCTGAAGAGTACAACTCACAACTGTTCGTGTAGAAATTTTTTCGGTTAAAAATTTACTTAAACCATTTGTAGGAAGACTATAAGGCTTATTTTTCTCAGAGGATGCTAGTGCAAAATGTTCTTCATTATCATCAAAATCTAAGATAAGTCGAGCATTTGGCGTTGCTACTACTGATGTTAATAAAAATGTGGGAAAACGAGGTTTGCACATCCATACGGTATTAAAGACAATTCCCATTTGTCGCATTAGATTATGATAAATATCTCGTTGATTCCATGGAATCGTTAGAATTGAAAAATCACAATCACTTAAAGGAGCCCATATTTTCCCACCAAACTCATCAAATAAATAACTAATAAGTATAACAGGTCGATGCGTTGCAACAATGTCATATAATACTTTAGCTCGCCCTATTGGGTTATGTGCACCATCCCAACAGACTATTGCCACAGAGTCAGGCTGTTGAGCTATTTCGAGAGCTTTGGTTAGCATAGAAAAAGGTCTTTTTTCTGGCACAAACTTTTCTGATTTATGCTCGAATGCTAGATGAAGGCTATTTTCTATAACAGCATAAAGCTGAATTTGAGCACCTCTTTTCATGTATGGAACATTAAAGCTGAATCCTACATTTTCAGTAATTCCTAGGCTATTTTGTACATCAGCTCTCGGTAACGGCCATCCTTTTAAAGATGCCTGTTGACCATCAATGAATAATGCTGGTGTTGTATTATTCATTGGAGAGTATAACCATCCTGTAATAATATCGTTACTAGATTGTTTATCGTCAATAGTACCAAAGAACATATTTGAGTTTTTCCCTAACTCACTGCCAGTTTTTGCTATTTTCTTTGAGAGATTTGCAATACATGATTCAATATTAGGTAAATGAGATACTTTTGTAAAACAATCCATTGCACTTGTATATGAACCAAGCTCTTCGAGTGCATAACCTAGGGTAGAGTAAGCAATATCTTTAGGATACGTTTCATCTTCGATTGTTCTTTTGGAGATAAAGTCAACAAGCTCTGTTAGGTAAGTTGTTTCTATGTTTTTATATTCTTCTGGATGTATGCAATAGTTTTTAGGCGACCCATGCAAAACAAAACCATTTTCTTGTGAAATTACTTCAATCTTATGAGTTAATCCATCAAACAATGTAATAGGACTAGATATATTAAAAGAATGGCATCCATTGCCTATATCTGCGTCGAGTAAATCTTGCCTGAAAACATCTGCATTAATCTCAGCATACAAAGTACCGTCAATTAAGACAGATATTTTGGTAGGCTCACTAGGATTATTTTCATTTATCAGCCAACCACGAATACCGTTAACCCCACATTCCTCAAAGTTTCCTCTTAGTTTTTGTTCATCAACAACAGATTCTGCTTCATTCAGGGCTGTGGTAAAAGCTTCAGCTCCATCAACTATTACATTATCATCAATTTTGTGTCTTTTTCTACTCATAATAAATATATTTTTAATTGATTAGGTTTAGATATTCACTACGGATTTAGCGTAGCATCTTCTTTTTAAGATTGAAGTTATTTTATTATTGATTATAAATAATACGACTCAATAATTGTTTTGATACACCATTCACACTAAACATAGACATGTTTTCCATAGTTTGTATTGTGTTAGCAAAAAATGTCTTCTTAAATAATTTTTTTGTTTAATATTAAGCTATATTTCAATATCTTATTTTGCAATCTAGGGATGAATTTTTTTAAAGTTAAGAATTCTTCTTTTCATAATATCATACATTTGTGAACCTGAGTGTTTCCCTGCTTCTATATCAGAACGAAACTCACCAACCCAATGATGGTGAAAATGAGGTCTTAGTCTATCACTAGCACCAGTGGCAGGATTAACGTTTGCCAGCCATTCATAGGATGAACCTGTTTCTGAAATAAACTGACATGCTACTGATATTTTCGAATCATCGATACGCTGTTTCTCTTGTGTTATCCAATATTCAACAGGCAATATTTTATGCCCTTGTTTGATCAGAAAATTAACTGCTGTTTCATTGCGCGTATCATCATTTAATCGAGGTGGATTTTTGAAGCTAAAGAATATTTCTTCTCCGTGTTGTTTTTTAGATTCACATCTTCTAAAAGGAGTAACCCATTCATTCCAAGAGTCAATTAAAACAAATTCCGCTGTGTCTGAATATTTTTCTAATACATCAAAATATCTCTCAAAAACCTTTCCTTGCATTTGCGGGATTGAGGTCGTTTCTTCACTAAAACTAACCCATTCAAAAGCAGTAGAAACCGGAATAACTTTTCCATTGTTTGATATTCTCTGATTACATGCTTGATTGCCTTGTGATAACTTAAATTCTTTTGGATGAATGCAAGGTGATCTCCAATACCAAAGCTGATCAGTATTAACAGAGTGCCAATAAAACTCACCCGCTTGCTGAGAAATTTTATTCAAATTAAATTTAATATTATTAAGTAATTCAGAAGCGTCTTTATTATTAGAATCAGAGGATTGAAGATTGTTTATTAATAGAGCAATACGATTGAAGTATGATTGTATATCTTCATTTTGATGCAAAGGAAAAATATTTTGTAGATCATTGGGTATTACTGTTTTTAATAACGACTCATAATCCTTCATTACAGGTTTTTGGTCTTGTGGAAAAGAGCCTACTACATGTTTTAGGTAGGAAACTTCGCTTTCCAATTCAACTTTATTAGGAAAGCGAGCCCAAACATTTTGAATTTTAAAGCCTCTGTCTTTCCATAATTCTACTTCGAGTTTATCTTCTGGGAAATGCTGATTAACTGTATTAAAAATAAGGGGGCTTGAGTCATTTGATATATCATCATGCACAGAAAGCAATATATCTTTATACTGTAAGTCGTTGGTTTGAGAATTACCTTTCAATATTGAATAAATATCTTCTATAAGCAAAGGGAAATGATGAATAACTTCTCCTCCGCGAACAAAAATGAAATCTGCTGCATTGTATTTTGTAATAGGAACCCATGGTACAATTTTAGGAGCATTTTTAATTTTAGACCATTCCGAAACTAATACTTGGAAACTTTCAAGCATTTTCTTTGTTATTTCTTCTTGTTGATTAGAACCAAATCCAATACATCCACGAACTTTATTACCTTTTAATAAATTACTTTGTTGTGTTTTAGCGCAACTGTTAGCGTTATTTTTATTGAATGCTCTAGGAGAAAGTACATTGTTTGTAAAATCAACAAAAACAAAATCAATCCCGGCATCTCGAAGCTGTATAGCATGAGTTCTTGTAATATTTCGTCCCTCAACTGAGTTATCTAGGCAGTAATAGCCCAGTTCAGGTTCATCTTGCCAAAACATATCAACCCCACGTCTGAGATAGTTCTCATATGTGGCAGTGCGTACTGTTAAATCTGGAATTGATTCTATTTTTGTAAGATCAGGCGGATTTGTTTGAAACTTAATTGAATAGGAACAGTGGTTAACAGCATAATAAATCCCAAATTTTGTTGCTTTTTTATTATAATTGATAGATTTAGTAAATTTTTGAGAGTGAATCTCAGATATTGTATTTACTACGCCTTTATGCTTCTCAACACAACCAAAAGACATTAATAGGATAAATACGCCTAGTGTCCATATCCGTTTTTTCTTTTCTAAAAAATATTTTCTATCGCTCATAATAAGTTACTTAATTTACACAGTCGTAGCTCTTGGAGGCTTTGCAGATGTATTCCCTAACTCATCATGCTTTTTTGGTTCCCCACAGATAGGTACCATGAGCAAAACGCCACCTTATTTCTTCAGATAAAGTTGCCTCCTGAGCCATGGCAAGTGCATGTGGAAGCGGCGCATTGACAATGTCCCCAATAGACATTTTTTCAAACTCTGCCGCTGCGTCCTTTGATAAATTGGAATGATAAGCTTTTAACAAAGATGGAATACACAGTTTTCCCGGTCGCTGGGCGGTGACTTCCAAATAATCCTCAAACAAGTTGGCAACTCCACGCCGCGTCATATTGTAATAATGTTCTGGGTAGCCATGCTCATGAAATACAAAAGGAACTCCAATACACACTTTACCCCCCGGTTTTAAAACTCTAGCAATTTCACGAGCACATTGAAATGGATCCGAAACGTGTTCCAAAACCGCAAATGAAAAGACTCCCTCAAATGAGTTATCGGGAAAAGGAAGTCGCTGACCTGCTGCCACAATATCCGTAGTCGGATAGGGCTCAATCTCTAGGTTAATCACTGAAGGGTGATAATCATTAACAAACTTCAAACCCGCACCAAAATCCAGTACCATTCCTCCACATTTTTGAGCATAGTCAATGATTTCAAAAGCAATTTTAGACAACGCATGACGCGATACAAATTCCCCCCCTGCAAGTTTAGCTTTATCGCTAATTTCACGCGACAGTAAATTAAGACAGTGGAAGGGTTGAGCAAAGATATGATTATTATTACAACACACTCTGCCTTTTGAAAAAGACAACTTCGTGCCGCACTCTGGACAGCAAGTATGATTTTTCAGCCATTCCTTTTTTGCTTCACGAATTTCAACCAGCATTTTGGCTTCTTTTATAGCTGAAGCGTCGATTTTAACGTCGCTCGCAATAGACATACCTCCAGCTGTGACTTCAATGCTCACTTTGCCAATCAAAATTGCATCAGGTTCAATGAAAAACATGACAATCGTTCGATGATTAGGCAAGCTTTTAGAAAAGAATGGTGTATCAACACCATTGACTGTCAATACATCGACACAGGACTTATTGACAATAATACGAAGCCGTTGTGTGATGTCAGTAATACTGCTAGGTTCAATCGAAATTCGCATAGATACAAAGACCTTATTCTGTAAAATACTGGGAAATATTGATATGCACAAACACTCTTTAGAAGAGTTTTTTTATTCTATATATTTACTAACAAATAAACTTGTTACATGAGCTACCGCTTCGCCAAGAACATGCAATTGATCATCAAGCCATGTAATATCTCTAGCAGAATGGGTGACTATTTCATAACTTGGAAAATAATCAACATTTTCATCTTCATTTGCTATCTCTTGAGCGCAAACCCTCAATAACGATTTTGAATAAGTATTAGCAACAATAACATCTTGATTTGTCATTGTTGTACCTAATGGCACAGGAGAAACCGTTAGTATAACTTTAATATTTGGATTCACACTTTTAACTAATGCTAATGTTTTTTCTAATGCTTCATAAGATTGGGCATAATTTGCAACTAAGAATTTGAATCTATCCTTATACTTTCTCATCAATATGGGCGTTGGGGCTCTATTCAGATACAAATTAGTTTCAGAATCAAACCAGACTTCATTTAATCCAAGTGTAATTATGACGACATCAGCTACAGTAATTTGCTTTGTAACTTCATTAACTTTGAAGAATATCTGTTCAGCTTCTTCAAAAGGTAATGGTTTAGTATGACTGGCATGAGGGTCAAGCCATTTGCCATCATTAGTTTCAATAAATCCGTTATTAATTACAATCTCATTATTTAAAGAACGATAAAATTGGCTGTAAATAGAGTGAGTATTATATTTATTTAACACTGCATTTGGACGTGCATTCGTTTCGTATTGCTCTGGTTTCAGAGCAATCCTTCTTGTTAATACATCAAGTCCTGCTACAGTTAAATGTCCCTCAATATTTCTAGCAAAGCAACTTCCTATTGTGAATACTTTTGAAGCTTTATTTAATTTAAACTTAGGTTGACAATCAACATATATATATCCCCCATCACTGATTCTTTTAGCCGCTGTTGTGTCTATATCTTTATGAGGTAACCAACGATTGTAAGTATTAGCGCGAGAAATCGCCATCACATCAGAAAACGTCAACATCGATTTTTCCGAAAAAGAAAGTCCAAATGAACTCATTGTTAGTACCTCACCTTAAATTAAATTTTCCATTCATTTCGTGAAAAAATAAGTAAAAATCAGAATTTAATGGCTTACATACACCTTTAAAAATTACTTTTTTAATTCATAAACTTATCTAAATAAAATTTAGAATAATATTTATATTAATTTTTGCCTATTTTTTATCATGTTATATAGCCTATTATCCACACTCACTCGTCTTTTAAGAACATCACGAATAATAGGTCTGCTTGTATCAATTTTACGGGATGATTTAGCCTCATTAACTTTCTTTGAAAAATCATAATTTACTAACTTGTCCTCCAAGGACAGATCTTTCACTACAGAGTTTATTCCCTCTATTAAATTATCTTGAAAGATAATTTTATTAAACCTTTGAGATGCTTTTATTGCAGTATCGATGTCTTTCATTGTAATTAATTCAGTAGTTCCAATAAAATATCGAGTTTGACAATTATCCAATAATCTTATTCCAAAGTCTTTAATATGAACTAAAAAATAGTCTATTTCTCTATAATCATTTAAATTAGTATTTTTAATCTGATATACAACTTCTTGTGTTGATTTATTTAGCATATTACATTCACGTTTTTTCTCTGGTAAATTATAATGATCTAACCATAAGATATGTGATGCTAGATGTGAAATAGGCTCACGGATAATAGTAAATAAATAGACATCGTTATCCAACAAACTTTTCAGGTTTGGGTAATATATGTGTCCTGATAAAAAATCAACATTGGAAAATGTATTTTGTAAATCATCCAGTTTTCTTTCCGCATGTGCAATAAATTTATCTGTGCCTAAAGCGTGCTCAAAAATATCATTTATAGCGGAACCTGCGGTCTTTGCTATGTGCATAAAGACTACTTTTTTATACATAAATCCCTCATACTCAACTCACTATATAAAGTTCAACAGCTGTTCGGCTATAGTTACGGAAACCTCATCTAAATTAGATTTGCCACCAAAAAACCAGTCAATTTTTGCTTTTCCTCGCCAACCTATTTCAGAATCTTCATTCCATTTATTAGCTAAAGAAAAAAGTTGTTCTGAAACCGCATCCACATCAAAAGCAGAAAATGTCTCAATATTATCGTGCGTCAACGATAAATCTTTATTGTCATAATTATTAGCCAATACTAAAACACCTGCTTCAGCCATTTCCAAAGGAGGATAACTAGGATGCGGTGAAACCATTAAAGAAATAGCTAAAGCAGATTTTGATGCCAATTCAGCATATTCATCAAGAGTTAGTCTTCCTAAAATTTCAATTGATTTAGAAATTTTAATTTTTTCTGCATTAAAGTTTTCGCCAATTGCAATAAATCGCCAATCAGCCCAGAAATCTGGATTATTTTGAGCAGCTGAGCTTATGATAACATCTAAAAACGGCAAACAGTTTCTTTCTGCGTGAGATCTTGCATATAACAAAACAATCCGTTCTTTTTTTGTGTCTCGACAAATAGCTTCTTTATATTTTACATTAATACCCGGATACAAAGTAAAACCTTCCTGATAATAATTATGCGCTTTAAAAAAGTTAAATAGAATTTCGGTATTAAAAATCGGGATAGTTTTTTCAGGATGACGATAAGTTTGATCGGCTAACGCATATTTGGTCGACCACGCATAAAAACCGCATTCATAATCTTGAATCAAATAAAGGAATGGATATTCTCTGCCCGCAAAAATTTGCTGTTGTTGCCGCATGATGTCCAAGGCATTTTGCGCAGTCCACCAAGCAGTTGCCATAAAAATATCATTTTCTCGCACAAAAAAAGGATAACGGTAACGCTGCGCTCCGTCAATAACTACATCTTCATCTGCAACATCGGCATCTAACGGAGCAATAAATTGATAATTTGAAGGAGGCGCGTATTGATTCGATGGCGTTGCATCGGTGCTAATTAAGCGTGCATCAAATGCTTCACCCAATTGTTCTCTGATCGCAAAAAACATATCTAAAGCCGTAGCAACGCCCGCATAGCCTTGTGAAGTTTCAACCGTTGGGATAAGTAAATTAATGCGCGGCTTAGTTTTAAAACTAGGGCGAACAAAAAATTTACTACATTCTGGATAATAATGTCGCAGTGTACCTAGCTCATGGCTTGCCGGTAGATAACGATTACCCTGTGCCAACAGATTATTTAACAATTCTTGGTTTTCTATCGACTCTACTTTTTTATTCGTAGCAGGCAATCCAACCAACCATTCATAACCTGCCATTTCCACAAAATACAGAAAACTACGTTCAATCGCATGGGCAAGTGTGCCGTCTATTTGTCCTGCCTCAGGATTAAAATGGTAATAACGTAAGTTTGTTTTTAACAATACCTGCAATGCCGATGCTTTAAACCAGAACATTGAACCCGATGGAAAATCAAGCACACTTTCTTTAAACACTTTTTGATTATGTAAGCCCAATAAGCCTGAAACCATACCAAAATTTCCACCCCACTGAATTAATTTTTTAATAGCTCCAAAATGTTCTGGGATGTAAGCACCTATTTTCTCGTTTTCTAGCAAAGACAGAATATTACTGACTAATTCCGGTGTGCCTAAATTAGCCTCAAAAAGATAAGTGCGCCAGTCATTAAATTCTTTTGCATAATGCTTAGATTTTTTTGAATGAATATGTATGCCAAAATCCACTTCTTTTAATCTATCGCGAAAACCCACAATCATGGGGGCAATATCACGTCCGCGATTTGGAGTGACACGAATTTCAAAAGGATGGATTGAGTGTTCTTCACAAATCGCTTTAATTTCTTTTGCTTTCAGTGAAGTATCAGTAGAAATATAAATACAGCAAGGTGATGGAATATTTTTTGTTTTTTCCAACATTTCTTGCGCTAAATCAGGATAAAAAATATGCGCAAAAACACCTACTTTTCCATGCTGGCTGGCATCTGGATTTATTTTAAGATGTGTAGGTAAAGTAATTGTTTTTCGGCTACTAGGAAAAGGCTTAAGGTTTTGATCTGGAGCTTCATTATTTCGGCAAGCAGAACCTTTGTGATAACCAATAGTGAGATAATGCGCTAAAGGATTTGTGGTTTGAAGATTGAGTTGGTGTTCTGCAACATAAAAATTATGATCAAACAGAGGATGAACAGCACGGTTTTCTGAATAGCCAGACTGAGCATAATGCAGCAACGCTTCCATTTCGGATAATGCCACATCCGCTGCATAAGTGTAGTAATGTGCTTTTGAGAAAAACGGGTGCGGATCAGTTTTAGCGTCCCATGCTTGCGCAAGATAATCGACAAGTGCCGGAACATCTAATGTGCGTGGAGCTATTTGCTCAAGATAAAACTCTGCATCAAATAATGGATGTGGACTAACCATCTCTTTATTTTCAAAGAAATGTTGTAATGGTGATAGTTTTAATGAAGTTAATTCTAAGCCTTCATTTGCTAAATAATATTTGGTATTAAACAAAGGATGCGGACTAATTCCTTTTGCCCAGCCTACATAGCAATAATGTGACAAAGGATCAGGGCCTATAACTTCATTTTTGTGTTGTTGCTGATAAAACTTAACATCAAATAAGGGATTAGGATTAAAACCATTACGCCATCCCCATACAATAAAGTGATAAAAAGGATCAATAGGTTCTGCAAGATCTTTCAGATAAGTTTTGGTATACCAATCAGACCAAAACAGAGGATGTGGTTTAGCGTTTTGTTTCCAACCTTCGGTAGTGTAATGAATCAAAGGCGGGGTATTGATTTTATTTTCAGATAAATAAGTCTCTTGATACCATTTTGCATTGAATAAAGGGTGAGGATTATGAAGTTTCTCAATACCTTTTTCAATAAAATAGCTTAAAGGATCAACAGTAGTGCTGTTACTTTCTTTGTATGCTGCTAAATACCAATTAAAATCAAAATACGGAGTTGGCGAAATAGACTTTTTCCAGCCAATTGTTAAATAATGTTCAATAGGATTTGTGATAATTGCAGAAGACTTTGTAGATTCTATATAGTAATACTCGTCAAATAAATCAGCTAATGAATAAACTATTTTTTCTTTGCTTTGTTCTGCAATCAATTCATTTAAGGCTTTTAATTCGTTAGTAAAAATATCGTTTCCAAAGCTTTCTTTAGGAAGAATTAAAAGAGCTTTATTCCAACAATTTAAAGCCTCAGGAAATTTTTTTAAAACCACAAAAGCACGCGCTCTGTTATCTTCAATCCAAACATTTTCACCAAACTTAACTTGTGCATTATCAAGTATTTTTAAAGACTTAGAAACATCAATATCACGCAAAAAAATCGCATATTTTAAATAATCTTCTAAAACAGCTTCTGAGTGATTAATTAAACTCATATAAAGCGATAGTTTTGCATTTTTATCAATTGCCTCATTTAATGAAGCTCTCAATATTTGAATATCTTTGCTTTTAATCATACTTTTATTTTTCATATTATTTTATGAATGATGGTAAATCGTAATTTTTAAAATACTGACTGTTTGTTGTGTTTTAAGTTAAATCTGTTTCAGCTTTAACAAACATTAAAATCAACATAGAATAACTCAAGAACCGCGTCTAGTGGAAAACATTGTACTAGGTAGACAAACATAAATATACGGGGGCAGGCTGAAAATGCTGGTTAAAGCACTATTTTTATCAGAAGGACATACTGCAAGCACCGATTACTTTATTGTTCCTTACTTAGAAAGCAGAGGTTATGAAGTTTCTTTACTTGACTCGCGTTTTTTTGTCACAGATTTCGATTCAAAACCTTATCAACTTCTTGTTATTTCACGATATTTAACAGCTAAACAGCTCAGTTTCTTAGAGAAAAAAACACCATCTCAGTTAAAAATTGTTTACTTTATGGATGATGATTTGTTCGATTTTCACGCCTTGCGTGGTCTGCCTTGGTTGTATCAGTGGAAAATTTTTACAAAAGCTGTTCGGCATCGTATGCGGTTGCAAAAACTGTGTGATGAAATTTGGGTATCAACACCCTTTTTGGCAGAAAAATACGCCCATCTTCAGCCTAAATTATTAAGCCCGATGCTTTCTGGCAAAACGCGGGAAACTAAACCAGCGGTTCAGGTGTGCTATCATGGCACAGCATCACATCAACAAGAAATTGACTGGTTATTACCGATTATCAGCGCGGTGCAATCACGGACGGAAAATATACATTTTGAGCTGTTTGGTTCGCGTACTGTGGCGAAAACTTTTCGGCAACTTCCGCGTGTTTCTGTGTTACATCAAATGAGTTGGACTCACTATTTAGCGTTTACTTCCATGCAAAAAAGAGATATTGCTTTAGCTCCTTTGCTAAATAACAGATTTAATGCAGCACGCGGTGCAACTAAGTTTTTCGATTATGCGCGGATGGATGCGGTCGGTATTTATTCAAATATCCAACCTTATCAAGGCTTTATTCAAGATGATGTTGATGGTTTTTTGCTCGATAATCAGCCAGAAAAATGGATAGCAAAAATCGTCGATTTAGCAAATAATCTGCAAAAAAGACAGGAAATGATTCAAGCTATTCAAAATCGCCGCGCTTCTTTAACGCTCCCCAACTTATAAAAACATGATTGGCACTTGTTTCGGCACTATTTTAACCGCAACCTATCGCGACCAATTTTTAGGCGAACCGATTGCGCCTTTTTATTTACATGTTGGCAACTTAAATGGAATCTGCGGATGGGGACGAAAACTCAGCGGTCGTTGCGCAAGCATTGTGGCTAAGTTATTAAATTTACCCTGTTTTTTATTAGAAGACGGTTTTTTGCGCTCTTGCGGTTTAGGGGTAGAAAAATCACCGCTACTTTCTATCGTCGTGGATGATTTAGGGATTTATTATGATGCTAGTCGCCCTTCGCGTTTAGAACACCTGATTAACGCACTGGTGTTAGATGAAACTTTGCAATCCCAAGCCGCAGACGCTTTAAATCTCATTCGCCAACATCGGTTATCAAAATACAATCACGCCCCTGAATGGCAGTTGCCAAATCTTACAGAGAATGCGCAAACACGGGTTTTGGTGATAGACCAAACTTTGAACGATTTATCGGTGCGATTAGGCGGGGCAAATAAAAAAGTATTTGCGCAAATGTTAGCGGCAGCGATTGCTGAAAATCCAGGTGCTGAAATTTGGGTAAAAACTCATCCAGACGTATTAAGCGGCAAAAAACAAGGTTATTTAGGTCATTTGAACCTAAAATCATCAATTTATTTACTAGCCGAAAATATTTCACCACTGTGTTTATTAGAACAAATCGACAAAGTCTATGTTGCCACCTCACAAATGGGTTTTGAAGCCTTGATGTTACACAAACCAGTGGTTTGTTTTGGGCAACCTTGGTATGCAGGCTGGGGCTTAACCGAAGATCGGCATCCCAAAATGGAAAAATTACGTTCCCGCCGCTCCTCTAAACGCACGTTAGAACAACTGTTTGCCGCTGCTTATTTACAATATCCGCGTTACATTCAGCCTGAAACCGGACAACTCGGCACTATTTTTGATGTGATTGCATGGTTGATGCAATACAAAATTTCTGCTCAACAACATGAAAAATAGACATTTTTTGTTTCTGCAAGGTGTGGCGAGCCCTTTTTTCGACCAACTTGCTGATGCACTCATCGCCGCACAACAACAGGTTGATAAAATTCATTTTTGTGGTGGTGACAATTTTTATTGGAAAGACAAAAAAGCATGGCATTTTAACGCCCCCAGCCATCAGCTTGAGGCATTTATTGCAGAAAAATTTTGCCAAGCACAGTTTACCGATGTTGTTTTGTTTGGCGATATGCGTCCAATTCACCGTCCAGCAATTGCAATTGCCAAAAAATATCAAGCAAAAATCTGGGTATTTGAAGAAGGTTATCTGCGTCCTAATTGGCTAACTTTGGAAGAAAATGGCGTAAATGGCAATTCATCTCTTTCAAAAAATCCTGATGATTATTTATTGCAATCGCAACAAATTCCAATGTATCAAAACGGTTTAGATACTGATTATTCAATTCTTATTCGTTTATGGCGCGATATACAATATAATTTTGCGCGTTATTTATTCTCTTATCGCTACCCACATTATCAATTACACCGACCACAAAGCGCGTTGCGTGAATATTGGGGCTGGATAACGCGATTTCCGATACAAAAAATATTTGGAGATTATTTTGCAAATCAAATCCACAAACAATTGTTAAAAAATAACAGTAGTTTTTTCTTATTTCCATTGCAATTACATTACGATGCACAAATAATTTATCATTCGCCTTTTGAGACAATTGAAGGGGCTATTTCAATCGTATTAGAATCATTTGCACAGTATGCCGATAAAAAAGATGTGTTGGTGATTAAAAATCATCCATTGGATATAGGTATTATTAATTATCGAAAAATTATTCAACAGAAACAAAAACAGTTGAAACTGGAAAATAAAGTTTTTTTTATGAATGGTGGAAATTTAGAGTTATTCTTAAAAGATTGCAAAGGCACTGTCACCATTAATAGCACTGTAGGTATTTCAGCATTGCAAAATAACTCACCTGTAATTAGTTTAGGAAAAGCAATTTACAATATCGCAGGATTAACCTTTCAAGGAAGTTTAGATGATTTTTGGACACAAGCGCAATCACCCGATAAAACATTATTTAAAAACTTTAGAAATACAGTGATTCATCAAACACAAATTAATGGCAATTTTTACACCGAAAAAGGTATTGCAATGGCAGTAGAAAACTCTCTTCAGCGTATTTTATGTGCAACTGCAATGGAAACAGAATGATAATTCTTACCAGCTTGCTTGTTTTAATTGCTTTAACAATTGTTTCAGAACTGTATATTGTTAAACCAAAAAACATTTTTGAAGATAGAAAATTCTCTGGTTTATTTATTCACACGTTAGCGATTCTATTTGTTTTTATTGCAGTTTTCTTTATTTTTCATCGTGTTATATTTTCAAGCTGTATTGCTTTTGTGATACATTTAATTGTAGTGATTATTAATAACGCAAAATATCAAGCCTTAAAAGAAAGCTTGGTTTTTTCAGATATTGTGATGTTTTCACAAGCGTTTAAATTCCCGCGTCTGTATTTTCCTTTTGTAAATAGTCTGTTATTAATTGCAGTGCCTATTGTCGTGGTTTTGGCTTTATATTTTGGCTTAATCCTAGAATCTACCTTTTACTTTAATTCTGGATTAACAGATTCTTTATTGCTATTAATGAGTGATTTTATTTTATTTTTTTTGCTGCACTATTTGGCAAAAAAACAAAGTTTAGCTTTTCAGTCAAAAGAGGATTTAAAGAAATTTGGTTTATTTTCCAGTGTTATTATTGGCACAGTGCAAGCTTATCAAGCGTTTAATTTAAAACAACTTTCTGAACAATTAATTAATACTCCTTTTACATCCTTGTCTGATGTTGAAATAGCGAAAAATCGCACTGATATTATTGTGGTGCAAAGTGAATCTTTTTTTGATGTGCGGCGTTTATATGCGGCTATTTCACCTGAAATTTTGAAAAATTATGATGCAATTAAAAGCACAGCGCAATTTTCTGGCAAATTAAATGTGCCAGCGTGGGGCGCAAATACCATGCGTACTGAATTTGCTTTTTTGTCGGGATTAAGTGATGAGGAATTAAATTGTTTTCGCTATTATCCGTATCATTATATTCATAGCGAAGTTTTTTCTATTGCTGCGTATTTAAAAAAACAAGGTTTTCGCACGGTTTGTATTCATCCTTTTGCAGCGGATTTTTTTGAGCGAAAACGGGTTTTTTCATTATTGGGTTTTGATGAATTTATTGATATAAAACAATTTAAAAAAACACAGTCTGATGAAATTTATATGAGCGATTTTGCAGTGACTGAAAAGATTATTGAAGTTCAAGAAAGTTCTGATAAACCGGTTTTTATTTTTGCAATTACTATCGAAAATCATGGCCCTTTGCATTTAGAAAAAACTTCCTCTGCGGATGAAAAAATAGTTTATCAAATCAAGCCTGATTTTGATTCGCATGATTTAACGGCTTATTTGCGGCATTTACAAAATGCGGATGCAATGATTGCGGACTTAACGGCTCATTTTCAGCAAAAAACCACGCAAACGTGTTTTTGTTTTTATGGCGATCATGTGCCTAGCATTCCGAGTGCATATCAGGTGTTGCAGTTTGAGAATAGCCAAAGCGATTATTTTATTTGGCACAGTCATCAGGATGCAATTTGCGAAACGAAAACCATAGCGGCGCATCAATTGGGTGTGTTATTAATGGGGCAATTATGAATATTATTATCACTGGCGCAAGCGCGGGAATTGGTTTTGCATTAGCGAAACTCTATGCAAAACAAGGTGTTAATTTAGGATTGATCGGGCGAAGTTCTGAAAAATTAGCGATTATTTCTGCGATTTGTCGTGAGCAGGGGGCACAGGTTGTGACTGCGGCAATAGATGTGACTGACACGGAAGCTTTAAAAAATTGGCTGCTGGCGTTTGATGCGCAATTTCCGGTGGATTTGTTGATTGCGAATGCGGGCGTGACCAGCATTATGCCCGACGATGGCGCGGGCGAGTCGTGGGCGGCGGTTTCGCAAGTGTTGGATGTGAATATTTACGGTGTTTTCAACACAGTTTATCCGTTAATTGAACCAATGCGGCAACGTCAAAAAGGACAAATTGCACTGGTTAGTTCGTTGGCGGCGTTTCGTGGAATGCCAATTAGTCCGGCGTATTGCGCCACGAAAGCGGCGGTAAAATCTTACGGTGAGGCGTTAAGAGGTTGGTTGCAACAGGATAATGTGCAAGTGAATGTGATTTGTCCGGGCTTTGTGAAATCACAGTTGAGCGACCAGTTTACGCAACCGAAAATTTTAATCATGTCAGCCGAGCAAGCGGCAAAAATTATTCAACGTGGTTTGGAAAAAAATAACGCGGTGATTAGCTTTCCATTTCCACTGGATTTAGGGATGAAAATTTTAGGAATTTTGCCGGCGTGGTTTGTGAATTGGATTTTTACGGTTTTAAATTACAGTGCGAAAAATACAGTCTGAATCAGGATTTTCAGGATTAAAAGATTAACAGGATGTTCTTTATCTGGTTAATCCTAAAATCTTGTAAATCTTGATTCAGAAAAAATTGATGAAAAAAGTCTCAAGCTAATAAATTAATCAGCATTTGCTCATAAATTTTGCTTAAAATTTCTAAATCATCTAGCCCAATATTTTCATTAACTTTATGAATGCTTTCATTCAGCGCACCTAGCTCTAAAACTTGTGCTCCGGTGGGTGCAATAAAGCGTCCATCAGAAGTGCCGCCGCCTGTGTCGTCCACTGTTTCAAAGCCTGTGATTTGTTGAATGGCAACATGCGCCGCGTCAATCAACGCGCCGGACGAAGTTAAAAAGGGATTGCCGGATAATCGCCAAGTGATGTCATATTTGAAATCGTATTTGTCTAAAATCGCGTGCGTGCGTTGCTTAATCATGTCCGCATTCAGTTCTGAACTAAAGCGCAAATTAAACATCACCTCTGCGGTTGCCGGAATAATGTTTTCCGCGCCTGTGCCAGAATTAATATTGGACACTTGCAAACTGGTGGGTGGAAAAAATTGGTTGCCGTTATCCCACACTTCTTCCGTGAGTTCTTTCAAGGCTGGGGCAAAACGATGAATCGGGTTGTTAGCTAATTCGGGATAAGCGACATGTCCTTGAATTCCATGCACTTTTAATAAGGCGTTTAAAGAGCCGCGCCGTCCAACTCGAATCACATCGCCAATTTTTTTATCAGAAGAAGGCTCGCCGACTAAACACCAGTCGATTTTTTCTTGCCGCGCTTCCAAAACTTCTACCACTTTTACGACACCATTCGTCGCGATGCCTTCTTCATCACTGGTCAACAGAACCGCAATTGAGCCTTGGTGATTGGGATGGTTTTCTACAAAACGTTCAACTGCGGTGATAAAAGCGGCAATTCCGCCTTTCATATCTGCTGCGCCACGACCGTAGAGTTTGCCATTGCGAATGGTTGGTTCAAATGGAGGCGAATCCCATGCCGCTAACGAGCCGGTCGGGACAACATCGGTATGCCCTAAAAACACAAACAGCGGTTTTGCCGTGCCGCGTTTTAGCCAAATATTTTGCGTATCATTAAAATCCAGCCGTTCTGCCTGAAAAGCTAACGGAGCTAAACGTTGAATCAGTAAATCTTGGCAGCCTGCGTCTTTTGGGGTGACAGATTCGCGGCGAATTAAATCAATTAAAAGTTCTAAAGTGGGTGTCATAGTGTGCGTTGATAGTCATCAGCATTAAAGCCAATCAGAAAAGCATTGCCCGTTGCAAAAATCGGGCGTTTGATTAAAGTCGGATAGTCGAGGAGTAATTGCAGGGCGGTGTCAGCGGATAAATTCTGTTGTTGCGCATCGCTTAATTGTCGCCATGTGGTGCTGCGTTTGTTGACTAAGGTTTCCCAACCTAGATTTTGCGCAAATTGCTGCAACAATTCCAAATGAATGCGGTCTACTTTGTAATCATAAAACTCGTAGACGACATTGTGTTGATCCAACCATGCACGGGCTTTTTTCACGCTGTCGCAGTTTTTAATCCCGTAAAGTGTTGGCATAGCAATTACCAATCGGTGGTTAATAATTCATCAATGCTTGGCAGTTCTTTGTCGTTTTTGCAGCGTTGTTTGTAAATATCGACAAATTCCATAAAGGCTTGTTCCAAATCATCTAAGGTTTCTTCTTCAATTTCGCGCTCATCAGAAGAGGGAATGTCGTCAGAGTTTAAATAGTCTTTTTGGAAAGAAATTTCGCTGTTAATTGCCAAAATTGCGTAAATAATGGCGTTGCTAGAGGGTGATTGAGTCATAGAGTTCACATTGGTTAAGTTAAAAGTAAGAAGGTTAAATCGGTTCGGCAGTCATTTTGACAGATGACAATGAGCAAGGTTGTTTTCAGTGTAGCAATAACGCGCTTTTCCAACAAACTAAAAGATTTTTTTAGCCTTTGCGGCTGGGTTTTGATGGCAGAAAAATAGGTATTTAGCGCGGCATTGAATAGTTTTTTTGTTTTTTCAAGCGGACTCCATGCTTTGGTTGATTTTAAGTAGTAGAACAATCCAAATTTGTCGCACCTACAAAAAACACTATTAGGCGCGTGCGTTTCATGCCGCAATCACTTCATCATGGACAAAATGTAATCGAATCACGCTCGGTTTTTGAGCGTCTTCAAAATGACATGCGACAGCTTCACGAACATTGGTAGTGCGTTTTATTTTAAGTCGTTGTGACCGCTGTTATTTTTGAAATTAAAGGAAAGTTTTTTGGATTGCGAATTGAATCAATATGCAAATCAATATCCAGTTCAGACCAATAAAGATGATGGGGCAGCGGTCTTTCAACACAAAACAGTTGTTCCACAGGAGCTTGACGAAACCAGGGAAATTCTGAAAACGGCACAAAAAGCTCCTCTTCTTCATCAAGTAAGAGCCAAAAGCCGTGTTTTGAAACGTTTAAAATTTCAACTTGGGAAGTGTTTGTGCCAAGCATTTTTGATTTCCTGTTCGTGTGATTTAACCAAGTTTTCTGCTTCTTTGAGTTCTTGTGCGGACAAATTGAAGTTTTGCGCTAAAGCAATGATCGGTTCAAGCCAAAACTTTGCTTCGCCATCAGCATGTTGAACGTGGACGTGCATTCGTAATTCTTCACGCGAGAAAAAGTAGAAGCGATAGCCGCGTTCGCGGAATACGGTAGGAGGGTTCATAAAGTGCCAAATCCTGCATTGATAAGAAAATCCAGTTTTCCTGCATTGGAATCTTGCTCAATTTTTTTCTCCCAGCGTGATTGCTCGAATTCGATAAACCAGTCGCGCAATTTTGCAAAAGAATTATCATCTAATTCTTCGATGTATTGTTCTATTGTTTCTACTTGAATCATTTGGAATGACTCCTGAAAATTATTAGGTGGCGATATTGTGATGCTTTTCCCTGATTACATTTCATTCCATCAGGGCTACTTGCTGTTCCTTTATCCGGTTGTATCGGATGGTTATATTCGGGTCTAAGTTCATCTTTCATAAATAATTATGATTTTGGTATTGTTATGCTTTTTCTGATTTAATTTCATCAATGGTGCTTGCTATTCTCAAGCTTAATAACAAGCTCCATCCCTTGAAGCTGATACCGCAGAGAACTTTGCAATTCTTTTTTAATGTCAGTCATTTCCTCTAAAAAGCTACCACCAAAGAATCCCTCCTCTAAATCGCCTGTTATTTCAAATTCTATTCGCTTGTTCTTTTCCAACACCCGATAAGTCAGGCTAATTTCATCACTCTTATAAAGACCTTCGTTATCCAGAAGAGTACATTTTTTACATATTAAATCATGAGCATCAGTCACTTCTCTAATGCGCATAATTATCCCAACAATATCAATGCTTCCCGGAGAAGGTTTGTGAACATAAGGTCGTTGCGACGTTCCTGTAATTCCTATTATGGTTAATACAATCGCAGGAATTTTAATTAATTTACCTATGTTTAACTTTAATGAATATCTGTCACGCTTCGCGTAAACAAAGTGTGCAGCAGGGATAATGACAAAAGCCACCAAATCACTGTAGTCAACCGTGCGAATAAGCTTTAGCAGACTATAGGTATTAATGAATTCGATTAAGGCTTGAGAATAGGGACTTTTCCAGTATGAAAACAGCCCAACTACAAGCACGGAAGTTTCCAATACCCTCTTTGGAAATGCGTCTCTCAACACTAAAACGATAAGAAATATTCCAGAAAAGTCAGATATTTTTCCTGTAACAATACCTGGAAAATAATATTTAAAAACATGATCATTCAAGATGAGAAGAAACACGGAAAGTAATAAAGGCCATGTTGTATAAATGCTATTTTTCATAGATTTTTCATCTTCCAATTCAGCAAGTAGTCTTCAATCATAAAAATCCATAATCGTTATTTTTATCCCATTCGTATTTCATAAATAATTACAGTTTTGATATTGTTATGATTTTCCTAATCTATTTCATTCCATCTGGGCTATTTGCTAATTTTTTCTTTTCTAACTCTAATAAAAACTACAATACACCACAGAATTATTGCCGATATAATCATTACCATAACGAGCATATAAAGTGGAAGCCATCTAAGAGCAACAAAAACACACAGAATTAACCATGCTAGCAAGAAAAGCACTAAAGTTTTAAAAAAGATTTTTCGTTTAGTGCCTGGTGTTGCAAATATTGCAGCAATACCAGAGATGATTAGCTGTATTGCAAATAAAATTGAACTTAAACAGCCAAGTGCATAAAAAAGCACTGCAAGTGACAGGATTTCAACTCCGGATTTTGCATAAGCCGAGTTTGGCATTAAAAATAATGCAATTCCCAACATATTATTTTTAATCATAAAAATCCACAATCGATTGCAAAGCGGTCAACAACTTGCACACCCAATAAACAAAAAAGCCGACATTGCGTCGGCTTTCTTGTGTCAAAACTAATTAATCCCGCAACAACTCATTAATGCTAGTTTTGCTGCGTGTTCTTTCATCCACTTGTTTAATGATAACAGCGCAATACAAACTGTATTTGCCATCGCTGGAAGGCAAGTTGCCCGAAACCACTACCGAACCTGCTGGAATGCGCCCGTAAGTCACTTCGCCCGTCATGCGGTTGAAAATCTTGGTGCTTTGACCAATATAAACGCCCATTGAAATCACTGAGCCTTCTTCCACAATCACGCCTTCCACGATTTCAGAACGTGCGCCGATAAAACAATTGTCTTCAATAATCGTTGGTGCAGCTTGCAATGGCTCTAGCACTCCACCTATGCCTACGCCACCGGACAAATGCACGTTTTTACCAATTTGCGCACATGAACCGACTGTCACCCAAGTGTCAACCATGGTGCCGCTATCCACATACGCGCCGATATTCACATAAGACGGCATTAAAATTGCGCCCGGAGCGATATAAGAACCGTGTCTGGCATTGGCATTTGGCACAACCCGCACGCCCGCTTTGGCGAAATCTTCGGGGGTGTAAGTGGCAAATTTAGTTTCGATTTTGTCGTAATAACGATTTACACCGCCGTCCATTACACGGTTTTCGTTGATTCTGAAAGACAGCAACACAGCTTTTTTCAGCCATTGATTCACTACCCATTGCCCATTGATTTTTTCGGCAACCCGCGCTGTGCCCTTGTCTAGTAAGTTTACTGATGCTTCAATGGCATCACGCAATTCCGCGCACACGCTGGTTGGAGTGATGTCGGCACGGTTTTCAAAAGCGTCACAAATAATTTTTTCAAGATTTTGCATGATAATTTTTAAGATTACAGAGAGTTAATAAAATGTTGTGTTAGATTTCTAGCAAACCTTTCAGGTCTTAAAGACCTGAAAGGTTTAAACCAGCAATAAAGTTTTTGATTCGCAAAGCCGCTTCCGTGCATTCTGCCACCGGAGCAACTAAAGCAATTCTGACATGATTTTCACCCGGATTAACGCCATCAGCTTCGCGTGATAAATAACTGCCCGGCAACACAGTGACGTTTTGCTGGGCAAAAAGTTGTTGCGCAAAATCCGTATCTGACATCCCCCTCATTCCCCCTTTGTTAAAGGGGGACGCTGAAAGCTGGGGGATTTTCAACCAAATATAAAAACTGGCAGGCGGTTTTTTCACTTCACAAACATCAGACAAAACATTGATAAATGCGGCAAATTTTTCCCGATACAGTTTTCTGTTTTCCACCACATGCGCTTCATCTTGCCATGCCGCAATACTGGCATATTGCGTTGGCAGTGGCATTGGGCAGCCGTGATAAGTGCGATATTGAAAATAACTTGCCAAAATATCAGCATCACCCGCGACAAAACCGGAACGCAAGCCCGGCGCGTTAGAGCGTTTTGATAAACTTTGAAACATCACACAGCGTTTAAAAGCCGTGTTGCCGAGTTGATACGCCGATTGCAATAAACCTTGCGGTGGATTTTGTTCATCATCATAAAGTTCGGTGTAGCATTCATCCGATGCGATGACAAAATCAAACTTTTTAGCTAACGCTAAGATTTTCTGATGTTGTTCTTTGCTCAATAAAGTTCCGGTCGGATTGCCTGGCGAACAAATAAACAGCAATGCGCAGCGTTGCCAAACTTCATCGGGTACGCTGTCAAAATCAGGCAAATAGTCATTTTCCTCCGGCGTATTCAAATAATAAGGTGTTGCGCCCGCTAACAGAGCCGCGCCTTCATAAATTTGATAAAACGGATTTGGCATTACCACCAGAGGTTTTTCGTTTGGATTAACCACCGCTTGCACAAACGAAAACAGAGCCTCGCGCGTACCGCTGACGGGTAGCACTTGTGTTTCTGGATTTACACTATTTTCAGAAAATCCGAACCGCTTTTCGATCCATTGACTAATCGTGCCGCGTAACTGCGGCAAACCTTTCGTGGTTGGATAATTGCCTAATCCTGACAAGTTATTTATCAACGCTTGTTGAATAAATGCCGGCGTGGGATGTTTTGGCTCGCCAATGGATAAAGCAATATGCGCTTTTTCCGCTGGCGGCGTAATCCCCTGTTTTAAAGAACTCAGTTTTTCAAACGGATAAGGGTGACATTGAGTTAAATACGGGTTCATTTGCTACAGTTTGGACGTTTACCGGAAGCTTGCGCTTGTTGATATTGTTGCAATGCACCCGCCATATTATTGTTTAATTCGCTAATGCGGCTGGCATTGGCAGGATGCGTGGACATAAATTCAGGCGTTTCTTGTCCGCCACTGGCTTGCGACATTTTTTGCCACAGTGCCAAGCTTTGTCTAGGGTCAAAGCCTGATTGCGCCATTAAGCGTAAGCCAATGATGTCGGCTTCGCTTTCTTGGGTACGACTGTAAGGTAATAACACACCGTATTCTGCTGCCATCCCTAACGCGCTCATGCCTAGCTGTCCTAACGCTGTTTGCGGAACGCCTACCACAGCACCTACAACGCTCATGCCTTGATTCATGGCAGTTTCTTGCGACATTCTTTCGTTGCTGTGTTTGGCTAAAACGTGACCAATTTCATGCCCGATGACGGCGGCTAATTGTGATTGATCTGTGACCATATTCACTAAGCCGGTATATACGCCGATTTTATTGCCCGGCAATGCAAAAGCGTTCAGAGAATTATCTTCAAAAACAACAATTTCCCATACGCCACCGCCGACTAATTGCGTAATCGGTTGCGCAATGCAGTTTACATAGCTGGTATAGCGGCTGTTGGTTGTCACGGGTTTGGTTTGTTTTAATTTGGTAAATGCTTGCAATCCCATTTCCGACATTTGTGTATCAGGCATCATCATGAACTGAGTTCTGCCGGTGGGGCTTTTGGTGCAAGCTGTTAAAACACAGCAGGCGGCTAACGTTAAGAGGAGTTTGTTACGCATGGTTTATGTCTCAGTGGAATTGATAAAACAGACGGTATTTTAGCGTAACTTCAGCATGAGCGGTTAAAAAACCTGTTGGTTTAGCTGGATGAAAACTTTAGGGAATGCGGTTTGCGGAACTTAAGCGTAACAAAGCAGGTGGCTTTATTTGTTAAAGCCAAAATTTTTCAAGACGACTGGTCATCTTGAAAAAATTTCAGAAAAACTCTTAAAACAAACACCGCTTTGATTACGGTATCGCTAAATGAAGTCGGGCGTTGAGTGATTTATTTAAAGGTTGAAATTGCAGCAGCTTTCGGGGTGGGTTCTGGTTTGTTATTGGGCTGATTCATAACGCCTTGTGTTGACTCTATGATGCGATGATTGGAATGCTTTTCTTCTCTGCTAGGCATTAAATACTGATTTTGATAATAAAGTTCGTATTGAATCAATGGCTTTACAGCTTCCAAGGTTCTAATTTGCATTTCTAGCATTTCCTTTTTACTAATTGCGTTATTCATATACATTTGGCATGTGAAATATGAATTTGCCAGAAATAGCTGCATTCCTTGGGTGCGTTTATTCAAAACTGTATTTGCAGTCGATGCTTCAAAGATTGCATCAATATCCGCAGATGTTTTTCCCGCTTGTTGTATCGCCGCTTTAATTTGATTGAGATGCGCGGTATCAATCCCAATTTCGGTCGGTGCTTCAGCACAAAAGCGATTGTTTTTAAAATTGACTAGAACAACTCTGCGTTCTGGTGTTAAAGAAAGAGTGCCGATTGGCGCGGCTTTAAACACTGTTTGATTTAACCTTTCTTCGATCACAGGTTGCTCCATAGGGTTAGTAAACAATGAACAGCCTTGGAAAATATTGCAAACTATTATTAGAGCAAAGGATTTTTTCATAAATCTTCTCTTTAATATTTAAAAACGGAAGCCACAGGATATGTAGGTTCGGATTTATCCGAACAATGCTAAGGAAGGTGTACAAATCAACTTAGGCAAGTTTCCTCTTAAAATCGCTGAGGTTACGACTGGCAGTCCTTTAAGGACTGCCAGTCGTAAAGTTGCCGCGTTTATTTCATGCGCATTTTTTACGCGCTGTTACTTAAATCAAAAGGCATAAAACATGTTGGCTAATGCCAGTCCAATTAACGTAAAAAAAGTGCATTGCATTCCAAGCACTCTAAAACGCAGATTTTCAGTTAATAAACCACGCGCGTGCAGAATGCGTCCGATGACCAGAACAATACCAGCGATATGTATCATGGCGGTATGCCCTGCATTGAATTCTAAAAGTATGAGTAAAATCAGTGAAATAGGGATGTATTCAATCGCATTTCCTTGCACACGGATAGCCAGCTGAAGTTCAGCTTCGCCACCATCGCCTAAGCTGACTTGTTTTGACCTGCGCACGTTGATAACTCGCAGCGATAGCCAAACAATCCAGAGTGCTAATAATCCGGCATATAAAGAACTAATCATAAAATCCTCTTCAATATAAAAGTTGGTTTGGGTTTTGCGCCTTACTGCATTAAGAAACAACTGTCTTCGTTGTCGGCATGGGGTAGTAATGTTTCAATACTAATAAACCTCATCATGTGTTCCAATATCCACTAAAGTAATTTCATCATCTTGAATCACAATTACGCAAACAATACGATATTCATACGTCAAACTACACGCATGAAATTCGCTAAACTCCCCTTTCAGTTTATGCGTTTTTAAGGATGGGTCGAAAGGGTTATTTTTTAGCTTCTTAAGAGTTTCAGAATATTTATCAAGCAAGTGAGCGTGTTTTTTAAAAAACTTTCGTTCTTTGCGTTGATAGCTTTCATTTCTAATTAATTTCATTGCGGAGAGATTTAATATGTGAATCTATATCGTCTATTTCACTAAATCCTGAATAATCACCTTGTTTTATTTTTGCCAACGTGTTTAAACACATTGTTTTGTCTATTTTAAATTCTTCGCTTTCTTGAAGCTGTTTGAGTTTGCTTTTAAATTCACCGAGGTATTGTTGCACAACGTGGCTGGGTAAATTATCGGGAATATCAATCGTGATTTGCATTTTTTGTTCTCTATTTTTGTTTTTGGCTCACACGCAAGAGGCGGCGCAATATGTTTTACTATTGCGTTTTATGGGTTATAAATCCGTAATCTCAGGAACAAAAGCCTCTTCATATTGTTCAATTAAAACGCCTACTAGCTCCATTAATGACGCTAACGGGTGTTTTTCATTTTCCCCTACGGTATCAATTAAGCTATCCAACAATTCAACCGCTTGTGCGTAGTCACGTTCAGAATGCAAGACATGCACGAATTTTGACAGATTATTCCAAACAGGGGTTATTTGTTCCAGATAAACGGCTGACATATTATTCCTTCCATTTGTTTTTATCGTATTCGGCGTGAGTGAGGACATTGCGGATATAGATTCGGTGGCTGTTGTAGTGAATGGCGGCAATCAAGCGCACTTTGTTACCTGCAATGTTAAACACGGTGAGTTTGCCAACTTGGTCGGCGTGTGGGAATAGGGTTTTGAGTTCGTTAAACGAGTTAAAGTCGTTTGTTTTTACCACGCGATACCAATGTTGCAAGGCGGTTTTTACGTCAGGATATAAAACTGCAAAGTCGTTTAGCCGTTTTCGCGTGATGATGTGCATTATTTTACGTTTCGTTTTTGGCTTTTAACGCAAGAGGCGGCGCAATGCGTTTCACTATTGCACTTTACCGCGCTAATTTAAAATAATTTCCCAATCCTTTAACATCACAATATTTCCTAATTGCGAAGTTTTAGAAAAATGTCTTTTATCCGCAGTGACAAAATAGCAATTATTCAAAATTGCTAAAGCATGATAAACCGCATCATAAAATGATGGAAAGCCTGATTTATCATGTCCCATATCACAAATAGCTAAAGCTTTTTCAATGATTGGCGAGTTTAATTCAATAAGCTGTAATCCTAAATTTTGTAATTTCGTAATAATGGCATAAATCTGTTGTATGTCAACTTTACTGACTTTAGCAACTGCCAAGACTTCATATAAAAATAAGTTGGGGGCAAAAATTTCATAGGCTTGTGCCGTTAAATGATTAATTAATGCAATTGCTTTGTCTGTTTCAGGTTCTTGTAGAAACAGTTTATTAAATACACAGGAATCTAAAACAATTTTATTTTCCATGATTCAATAATTCGGTTAGTTCATGGTCTTTTCCTTCTCTTAACATGCGTGTCATTTCTTCGGAAGATAAAGCGGCTTTAACCGGCTGAATGGCTTTTATCATTGCCATTAATTCCCGTTGCTGCTGTTTTCTTTTTTCCTGTAAAAGTTTGGCTTCTACCGCGTCTAATACAAATTGTTTTAAATCCTGTTGCGGTAAAGTTTCTTGCAAGTCAAAAAATAATTGGTCTGGAAATTCAATAGCGAGTTGCATTTTTTCCTTTAAAGATTGATTTTCTTATTTAATTGTTTGCAAAAAAGGCGGATAAGTACCGCCTTTTGTGTTTTGGATTGTTATGCGGCGCAATACGTTTCACTATTGCACCCTACCGAGCTTTGTTACCTGCAATGTTAAACACGGTGAGTTTGCCAACTTGGTCGGCGTGTGGGAATAAGGTTTTGAGTTCGTTAAACGAGTTAAAGTCGTTTGTTTTTACCACGCGATACCAATGTTGCAAGGCGGTTTTTACGTCAGGATATAAAACTGCAAAGTCGTTTAGCCGTTTTCGCGTGATGATGTGCATTATTTTTCGTTTCGTTTTTGGCTTTTAACGCAAGAGGCGGCGCAATATGTTTTACTATTGCGCCCTACCGCGCTACGATTTTGCTTCCCAAAATGGTATCCAGTTTCGTACAGGCTTTGTATTTTCACAGTCTGAATGATAGCGTCTTGCCAAGTATTTATCTCCATCTTCTAAACCTTTCTTGTATTCACTTGTTGCATTAAGAGGTATATGTGTTGGTGTAAGTATAGCGACAAATACTGTGCCATCTTCAATCACTTTTATTTCAAATGGCTTCCAACCTACATAACCGCCCATCCCATTTTTAACATTAATTTCACTGCACCAAATCTTACGATTATCACTAGAAGTGATATTACGAAACATTGCTGAACCTGGGTCTATTAAATCACTATGCTTAATAACCATATCCCGAAGATAATCTTCTGTTTTTGTGCAACCAGTAATAAATAAGCTAATAAGCAAAGTGATAATAAGTTTTTTCATGGTTTAAAAATTAATTAAAAGGGTCGCAGTCAGCACGGTAGGGCGGATTGCAATCCGCCTTACGAGTTACGAGTTAAGGCACATCATCGGATTGTTTATCGCCACACTTTACTCCACTCTCAAAGGCATACCAATCATTCGCTACGAAAGATTTTAAGAGTTCTTTATCTTTTACTTTCCCTGAAGCATTCTTAGCGGAGATGATTACTTCACCTAGCTTTACAAACATGGAGGGATTAATAGCCTTAATAACCTCACTTAACGTAGAAACCTTATATTCTAAGTGTTTTAATGGGGATTTCGCGTCTTGTTTTGTTGGCGCATTCACGACCTCATCAACAAGTTGTCTAAGCTCTTTTAGTGTGCTGTCGTTCATAAGAACTCCTAATTTAATTAATACATAATACACGATTTTACATATTATCAAGAGGCTGGATAATTTTTTACGAGTTTATTCGTCAATATCATCACAATATACATGTTCACCGCTATCAATTATTTCTACTTTCCATCCGTTTTTTGATTCAGCCAGGTTGACTTTAAACGGGATATATCCAATGTAGCCACCAAATTTATTTTTATAATTAACAAAACCACAATAAGTGATAGTAGTTATATCCATAAATTTACAAACACTTTTATTTTTAGACCACTTAAAATGTGCTGAATACGGGTCATTTAATTTATTGCTTATATGTTTTTTTACTGCGTTTATTTGGCTTTTTGTTATAGGCTTTTCTGTGCAGACTTTCTCTGTAGGTCTAGTCTGAACTATAACTTTTGTTCTAACTATTTCCTTGTATTGAGTATTGTTGGGAGGCTCATCAGTATAATAAACCTCACCATTAGGAGCAACGTATCTATAAACATTACTTATCGCTATTTCTGGAAAAATCAAAGCAATTGTAATAAAAAGTAATTTAATCATTTTATGTTCCTTACCAATAGTTATTAATTAACTTTAATTATTTTTTATTTGTTTGATTTTATTCCATGCTGTCTATATTTGTTAATTCATCTGGCGACACCAAAAAATTATCATACCATCCCTCATTATTATCTTAACGCTTTAAAAATACTTTTAAATTCAACTCTTTTGTTTAATTTAGCGTAAATTAAACAAACGATGTAAAAAATCAAAAAAGCTGATTTGCAATGGTTGCTTTTGTTGTTTTTAGGAGCTAAAGTCAATTATTGATTCAATTACGAATTCAATAATAAAGGAGAAAAATAAATGTTTAAATTCTTAGAGAAAGTGCTAGATAAATGTGGCTCTGGAACACTTATTAACATTATGTGTTTGAGCATTGCTTTAATAGCAATGATTATTTTACTAAAACAAAGTTAGGGAAAACTAAAAATACCACCTTTTTATATTTTTAATGTGAGAAGGTGGCTTTACTATCCCATCGCTGCATTTTGATTAGCCGCCGCGTAACTTCTGGTAAATTCAAAAACACTTCGCCTGAAACCCGCTAGGCGACTCTAACACAACGTTTCATCCTGAATCCGCGCCACATAAAACCCCGCGTGATAATTCGCAAAAGCCACTTATGCTTTTAAAAACTCGTCAACACTCACATTGGCTTGTTTCAAAACCGCTTTTAGAGTTCCTTCTTTCAGCGTTTGATGATGCGGCAACGTTAAATACCGCCCGTCTTCACCATGTTTCCAAATCTCGTGACTGCCTTTTGCCTGTCGGTGTAACACAAAACCCAACACATCTAGCTTGCGTGAAACATCCCGATAACTAAAACCTGATAAACGCCCCATTTAATAACCGACGACCAGCGCGTAATTTAATTTTTTCGGCACTGTCGGCAATTTATGCCATTCCTCACGCTTATCCTGCAAAATCAGTTTTGCTAAATCCTGAGCAATTTCAATTGTTTCAACTAAAGTTCGCCCTTCTGCTACTAAACCTTGAACATCAGAACTGGTAGCCAGATAGTAACTTTCACCATTTTCAACATGTTGTTCAATACTCAGTTTTATAATATGTTCCATAACATTTTCTCTCATTCATTTATAAATCAGGTCTACAGCAAAGTACAAATAAATCACTGCCCCATAAAACAAACCGGCTAAAAACCCCTTTTGCTTATAATTCCTTAAAGGGATTAATAATCAGCAACTTATTTTCAATTAATTGCCCATGCTGCATATCTTCTGAATACAACGTTGTGCAACTTGCCTCCAATGCGGTGGCAATAATCAAACTATCGTAAAATGAAAACCGATACCGTTCCATTACTGTAATAGCTGAGATAACAGGTCTTGGCAACACAGCAACAACATCGCACTCCGCAATTAAGCGCATTAAAATGGACTGCGTATCTTGCGGGGAAAATTTGAGCTTACGTTGCAGCGTATTGGCAGTTTCAGTTAAAACCTGTGTAGAAATAACCGGTTTTGCCGCGATAATTTTTAAAGCGAGCAGACGTTTATCGTCATCATCACTCACGCTATAAATGATAACGTTGGTATCAGCAAAGTTAGCGTTCATTGGCTTCTTCGCGGTTAAACGTAAACTCTTGAAATCCGGTGCGATACGGTGCAAATGCGGTTTCAAGTTCGGCGACTTTGTCAACAGCAACAGCTTCAGTTTTGATGGCATAGCGTACTTTTAAATAGCCAATAAAATCCAAAACTTCGGCGCGTAAATTCTCCGGCAAGATTTGTGATTCGTGGTAAATCAGTTCGGCGGTATCAACTAACATAATTATTTTCTCTTTATTATTGAGTTCAGGCGATTTGTAAGAAGTATAAATCACAGCCCCGTAAAACAAAACGGCTTAAAACCCTTCGGCGCATTATTGCTACGCCGTTTTTAACACATCATCTACATTGAGTTGCTTATAGATAAAAAACCGGATAACTTCAGCAGCATCCGGCTTTTTAACACCAACCTATCAATCCTCCCGATAACACGCACTCGCACTCGCGGTTTCCCACAACACCACCTGATCGACATTAAAACCCTGCTGTTTAATATGCTGAAAAATCATTTTACTCAACACCTCAGCGGTCGGATGCTCCTCAATCGCCAAAAAACGCTCATTTTGCGCAATCAACATCGGAATAATCGGATCATTTTTATGCAGCAAAAAATTATGATCTAAAACCTCATCCACAAAAGACTCAACACACGCCTTAATATCCGAAAAATCGCACACCATCCCTTGCTCATTCAGCTGCGCCTGTTTAATAGAAATCGCAGCCTTCACGCTATGACCATGTAAATTACGGCATTTGCCAGCGTGATTCATCAATCTATGACCGTAACAAAAATAAACTTCTTTAGTGATTATAAACATATTCTAACTATTTAAAGGGAAAGGTAACCATCATCATGCAACACTGTCATACTGGCACTAATCACAAATGATTTGTCCTCCAAACTACGCACATTCACCACTCTCACATGCGCTCGTAATGGCGGCGTGGCGGGGTGTTGCGATTGAATCGTCATCTCCAATTCATCATCGAGTTTTAATAATTTATTGGAAACAAAAGAAACACCAGCCCCGCTTAATGTGGTACATCTACCTTTATAAACTTTATCGCTATTTAACAGCCGATATTCGATTTCGCAATCCACATTAATCCGAAAATACTCGCGCCTTTCATTAAACTCTACCATTATGATTTCTCCAGACTCTTGTCTCGTTGTTTCAAGGGTTACAAAGTGTACTATAAAAAAACCAGCGCGAATTGATTTATTAACCCACTGAAAAGCCCAGAATTTAACAGCAATTGCGTGATATTCACTGACTATCTGTGCGTTTTTGTGTAAAATTTTGCCATATCCTATTGTTACTATTTAAGAGTCAATTATGAGTAAAGCAACCGTTCTTACAGGCATTACCACCACAGGCACACCGCATTTAGGCAATTACGTTGGCGCAATTCGCCCTGCCATTGCAGCCAGCAAAAATGATAATGTGCTGCCGTGTTATTTTTTGGCAGATTATCACGCCTTAATAAAATGCCAAGAACCGGAGCGCGTTAGACAATCGAGCTTAGAAATTGCCGCAACGTGGCTGGCTTTAGGACTGGACACTTCCAACGCGATTTTTTACCGGCAATCGGATGTGCCAGAAATCATGGAATTAACCTGGCTGCTCACTTGCGTGACGGCAAAAGGTTTAATGAACCGCGCTCATGCGTATAAAGCGGCAGTGGCTGAAAATGAACAAAGCGAAGACGGTGACACAGATAAAGGCATCACAATGGGATTATTCAGTTATCCGATTTTGATGGCGGCCGATATTTTAATGTTTAACGCTCATAAAGTGCCGGTTGGTAAAGACCAAATTCAACATATTGAAATGGCACGAGATATTGCCAGCCGTTTTAATCATATTTATGGCGAACATTTTGTGATTCCAGAAGCCGTTGTTGATGAAAATGCTGCGACTTTATTAGGCTTAGATGGTCGGAAAATGAGCAAAAGCTATAACAACACCATTCCGTTGTTTGAGCCTGAAAATAAATTGAAAAAATTGATTAATAAAATCAAAACCAATTCCTTAGAACCCGGCGAGCCGAAAGACCCTGAAACTTGCACGTTGTTCAGCACTTATCGCGCGTTTGCCCGTCCGAGTGAAGTGGAAGAAATTCGCAAACAATATGCTGAAGGAATTGGTTGGGGCGAGATGAAAAAAATCTTGTTTGAACACATTAACACACATATTGCGCCCGCTAGAGATCGATATCAAGCCTTGATGCAAGCTCCTGAACATATTGAAGAAGAATTGCAAGAAGGTGCGAAAAAAGCCCGTGCCATCAGCCAGCCATTTATCAAAGAGTTGCGCAAAGCCGTTGGGATTGCCGCTATTTCTGCACGATAGTTTTGTCGTGAACGTCATAGCTATTTACACATCTTTAGTTTGAAAAATAGTTATATATCAATAGGATATTAAAATAGGTAGGTTGGGTTAGCGTTATTGAGCGAAGCGAGATAAGCGTAACCCAACATGCAGCGTTAAAATAAACGCACTTTGTTGGGTTACGCTCTTTTTTCTGACGAAAAAAGTAGCTAACCCAACCTACAAAAACTCTTTATTATCAATGATTTTGTTATAAAAACTGTCAAACTATCTTGTGTAGATGCCTATGCGTGAACGTAGTTCCGTTGTGTTTCAATGTCTCTACAGTATTACCCATTGAGTCAATCGCCATGAACCATGAAGAGATTGTTTATAGCTTTAAATTAGAAACCGCAGAAATAAAGCAAGTTCATATCAGTTTAGAGCAAAACACCTTGAATCTTGTGCATCCAATTCCGCTGAAAAACTTACCCGCATGGACTCATCTTGACTTCAATCAATGCCCTAATTGCCCGTTAAAACATCGCCTCCATTGCCCGATTGCCGCGAATATTTCTGTGCTGGCAAGTTCCTTTACGCAGTATCCTTCTTATCAAAAATCCGAAGTTCATGTGCAAATGAACTCACGCAGCTGTGTGGAAACCACTGATGTGCAAAGCGCATTGAGTTCTATTTTAGGGATTTATATGGTGACTAGCGGCTGTCCTGTGATGGATAAATTACGCCCGATGGTGTATTTTCATTTACCCTTTGCTACGCCGTTAGAAACGCAATATCGTGCGATTACCATGTATTTAGTGGCGCAATATTTGCGCAACAAACAAGGCAAAAAGCCTGATTGGGATTTAAAAGGCTTTATTAAAATGTATGCCGAAATTCAGAAAGTGAATTTTGCGTTTAGTAAACGCTTAAGTGAGATTGATGAAAACGCCACTAACAAATGCGCTTTGATTATTTTGGACGATATAGCGTCGTTGATTCACTTAAATTTTCAAATAAATGAAGAAATTCCGGCTGAATTAGAATCTATTTTTCAACATTTTTTGGATGAAATTTAAAGGCAATTTCAAAAAAACAACCTGCTTACAACTTCAGTATTTAGAGGCGCAACTATCTATATTATATTGCAAGCAAGTAATTGATTTATTATGATTTTTAGAAACGAAAAACCTTGCGTCTCTACGCTAAAAGCAACGTACTAGCAAAAGTTTGGACGATTTTTGTAGTCTAACACGGATGCTCACGCAATCACCGCCACCTTAAAATGTACGTTTACGCACTTATCAATCGCTCTATTTTGAGTACATTATGATGCCTGAAGAAAATACCCATTATGAATACCGCTTTACCCTTGACTCAGGGGAAACCAAAACTATTGAGGTTTGCTTAAATACAGAAACACTGGCGATTATTTGCCCGCCTGCTGATGCGCCACTGCCAGACTGGACGCGGCTTGAATACAGCCAATGCCCAAATTGCAATTTATCGGCTAAAACACACACGCATTGTCCGATTGCTGTGAATATTTCAACCGTTGCCGATGCTTTTAGCGAACTCAGTTCTTTTCAGCAGGCAAAAGTTTCTGTGCAAGGCAATTCTCGACTGTTTATTAAAACTACCGATATTCAGACCGCATTAAGTTCAATTTTAGGAATCTATATGGTGACTAGCGGCTGTCCGATTATGGATAAATTGCGTCCGATGGTGCGTTTTCATTTGCCATTTGCCACATCGCTGGAAACGCAATATCGCGCGATTTCCATGTATTTAGCCGCTCAATATTTGCGCTATAAAAAAGGCAAAAAGCCCGATTGGGCGTTAAAAGGTTTTGTGAAAATGTACGAAGAAGTGCACAAAGTTAATGTGGCGTTTACCAATCGCCTCAATGCCGTTGATAAATGTGATGCCAATAATAGTGCGCTGATTGTATTAGATAGCTGCGCTGAGTTGATTAATTTTAATTTTGAAATGGATGAAGAAGTGCCCAAAGAATTGGAAGGAATTTTTAAGCCGTTTACAAATAGCGCACTTTAAAAACCCAAGTTGTTGTATAACAAAAACATTATCACCCAAACCTTTCAGGTCTTTAAGACCTGAAAGGTTTTACGCCCAGAATGCTATTCACTAGCACTTCACTTTTTAATTCACCTCACAGGAACATATCATGCAAACAACCATTAAAGTCTGGGATATTCCCTTGCGCATTTTTCATTGGCTGCTGGTGGCAGGGTTTAGCGTCGCTTATATTACCGAAGAAGATTTTTTAAACATCCATATTTGGGCTGGTTATCTAGTTATCGGACTGCTGGTTTTTCGCCTGATTTGGGGATTTATTGGCAACGAATATTCCCAATTTAAAAACTTTCTATGCAGTCCAGCGGAAAGTTTTGCCTATTTCACACAAGTATTAACCCGCACCAACAAACGCTATATTGGACACAATCCTGCTGGAGCAGCCATGATTGTGATGATGTTGGTGAGTATTTTAATCACATCGCTCACAGGTTTAGTATTGCTGGAAGTCATTTCAATTCCGATTGGCGCACAAATCAATTCTGCGTTTTTAAAGTGGATTATGGAATCAGGTTACGGTCATTCTGTCGAAGAAATTCACGAGTTTTTTGCCAATTTCAGTGTGCTTTTAGTTGTAGCGCATATTGCGGGTGTGGTTTTTGAGAGTATTTCACACAAAGAAAACCTAGGCAGAGCCATGATGACAGGCGAAAAACGCAGTGAAGACGCTCCTTCTGATGGCGCATAGGTTTCAAGGTATTAAAAACACGGGAGGTCAGGCTTTGCCTGACAGGGCAAGCAAAGCTTGCACTCCAGAACTTTAGTTTAACTACTTAGGAACGAGTACAAATCAACTTAGGCAAGTTTGTTTTTAAAATCGCTGAGGTCAGGACTGGCAGTCCTTTAAGGACTGCCAGTCCTAAAGTTGCCGAGTTTATTTTGTGCGCATTCCTTATATATTTCTTTTGTTTAAATACGCACTACCGAAAATACTATGAAAATTTGGTTTAACAAAAACTTCTCCAGTGTTGCGTTTATTCTGGCTTCATTACAAAAAAACAGCGCGGTTACAACGCTTTTTTCACACACTCACGCCGTTGCACATCAGCATTTAGCCGATGAATTTATTTATGAACCCGAAAACGCGCCCGATTATCTGACGTTTTGTTTAAACACTTGCCAGCAATATCAAGTGGATGTTTTTTATCCTTGGCGGCATTTTGCGTTGCTGTATCCGCATAGACACCGATTTTCGGAGTTAGGTGTGAAAGTTATTTTTCCTTGCTCAGATGTTGCGTTTACTTTGCTTGATAACAAAGCCTTGTTTTATCGGCATTTAGCAGAAAAACAGATTGCCGTGCGGATGCCGTTGTTTGCGACCGCAAGTTCAAAAAAAGAATTTATTTCACAATATCAATCGCTTAGAAAAAGCACAGATAAACTTTGCATGAAACCGAGTGTGTCGATTTATGCAGCGGGTTTTAAAATTATTCACGATGAACCTGATTATGATGCGTGGAAAGCCTTGATTCATGGCAAAGATCAATATGAAATCGCTTATTCGCAGTTATTAGGGGTGTTGCCGGATGATTTTTCAAAAGAAATGATGCTGTTGGATTTTTTGGCAGGTGATGAATATAGCCACGATATTTTGTGCCATGCGGGAAAAATTATCGCAGGCACAATTCGGCAAAAACATAATGAGCATGAAAAATATCAATCGTTGATTGCCTACCCTGAAATTGTGCAAATGAGCGAATTGTTGGTTGCGGAGTTTAATTTGAGTGGATTTATTAATATTCAATATCGTGATGATAAACATGGAGTGCCATTTTTGTTGGAAATTAATCCGCGTATTTCCGGCGGTTTTCCCAAAATTGTGTTGGCGGGGATTGATTATGTCGATTTGTTTGTGAAGATGGTGAGCGGGCAAACAATTTGTGCTGCGGACATTCAACAAGAGGTTGGGGTGAAGGTGGGGAAAAGTTCGGATTATGTGAAGGTTTAATTAAAAGCAAAGTTCGTTTTTTTGCTGTGCTAGCTACGTCAGCTGATGAGATTTAGCGTTATATAAAACCTTGATTTGGAAATATTATTTTTTATACCTAAGTAATATTTTGGTAACAATCATTGCGCATAATCTGAAGGCTTTTAAATCTAACTCTTGGGATTTTATAATGACTAAAAAACTTCTTTCTTGTGTATTGCCTTTATTAATGGCAACTTCTGTGGCACATGCTGAAATTAAATTGATTGCGGTAGGTCAAGTAGATGGCAGTTATCGTGATTTATCCGTAAGAACAGCGGCTCCGCTGGAAAATGGCACTATTGGAAATATTTTGGGTGGCGTAGGCTCAGGCTTAGCGTATGCAGGCGGCAATATTTTTATCGCTTTACCTGATCGCGGTCCAAATGCAACAGCTTACGATGCAACACGCGACGATACAACATCGTATATCAACCGTTTCCAAACGTTTGATTTATCATTATCTGCGAATCCTAATTACAACGCCGCAGTTGTAGGCTCAATGCCTTTTCTTTTGTCACCACAATTAACGGCAACAACGCTGTTATCAAGTGCTGCACAGTTAAACTACGGTGTTAATGGTGCTCCTAAATGGAACACAGCGAGCAAAAATTATTACACAGGTCGTTCTGACGGTTTTAATCCTGCACTGAATTCAACAAATCCAAACAATGCACGTCTTGACCCTGAAGGTGTTCGGGTTTCAAACGATGGAAAAAGTGTTTTTATTTCTGACGAATACGGCCCTTATGTTTACCAATTTAGTCGTGCGACAGGACAATTGATTAAGTCATTTAAATTACCTGATCATTTTGCAGTGACTAACTTACGCTCTTTTGAAAAAAATGCGGATGGTGAAATTGCGATGAATACAGCAGGCAGAACCAGTAACAAAGGGATGGAAGGTTTAGCGATTACGCCAGACGGCTTAACATTAGTCGGCGTTATGCAAGCAAACTTAATTCAAGATACTAAAAAATACATCCGTATTGTGACTATTGATATTGCAACAGGCACAACCCATGAATACGCTTATTTGCTGACAGACGGTTCTGGTCTGAGTGAAATTGTTGCGATTAATAATCACGAATTTTTAGTGGATGAACGCGATGGCGCGGGTTTAGGCGATGGCAGTGCTGCTGTTGTGAAAAAACTGTTTAAAATTGATTTAGCGACTGCAACAGATGTAAGTGCAGTGACTAAAATTGACGCTACAACACCTTTAGTTGCCAAAACTTTATTTTTAGATGTTGTTGCAGCATTAACTGCCAACGGAATCAGTGCAACTGAAGTGCCTGCTAAAATTGAAGCGGTTGCTTTTGGCCCTGATGTAAGAATGGGTAACAAAATTAAGCACACACTTTTTATTGCTAACGACAATGATTTTTTACCAACAGCGGTTACACCAACAGGTGCTGTTGCAAATCCTAACAAATTTTTTGTTTTCACTGTTGATAAAACCGATTTACCAACATTTGTACCACAAAAAATTGCCCCACTTTTAATCGACAAACATGATCGTGGCTAAGTAATGGCTTGTTAAAAATCTTTGCAACTAATCAGGCAAAGAATAAGTTCTCTGACAGTGGCTTTAGGAGTACAAACGTTGCGTTTGTACTCCTTTTTTTTACCTAAAAATTTTTTTGAATTTAATTAGTTGAGGCAAAAATTTTCAAGACGACTGGTCGTTTTGAAAAAATGCTGGAATTTAAAGCTTACAAATTTAAAAATTGCACGATGATATATTATTGGAATTTCCCCCGCGTTGTTGTCACTGCCGTGTTATCGCTGCACATACACCGCGCCTTGAAATTGCACTTCTTTAAATTCTTTTCGATTGCCCCACAGCGATTCGGTTGCGCCGACTAATAACGCCCCCTCCGGCGTGAGCATTTTCACCATTGCTGATAAAACTTTGCTGCGCACATCCGCAGAAAAATAAATCGTCACATTGCGGCACAAAATCAAATCGAAACGACCTAAATGTGAAAAATCGCGGGTCAAATTAATATTTGCAAAATGCACCCGCAGACGAATATTAGGTCGCAACACCCATAAATTTTGCCCTTGATGCTCAAAATATTTATTGCGGCGCGTTAGCGATAAACCGCGATTAATCTCAAAATCGTTATAACGCGCATGGCGGGCTGTTTCTAAAGCCGCTTGTGAAATATCCATTGCGTGAATTGAAAAACAACGCGCTAAAGCAGCGGCGTTTTGGCGTTGGCACATTTCATCAATCAACATCGCCAGCGAATAAGCCTCTTGCCCTGTGGAACAGCCGGCAATCCATATTCTAATTTCTTGCGCCCCTTTTTCGAGTTTTTTGAACAACGCCGGCAAAATGGATTTTTCCAAAGCATTCCAGCAAGAATCATCACGAAACCACAAGGTTTCGTTTGTGGTCATTAAATTAATCACCGTAGGCAGCAGTCTTTCGGGTTCAAATTGCAAACGAGAAAACAATTGCCCAAAACTATGCAGCCCTAAACTGGTCGCAAAATCGCTTAAGCGCGTTTGCACTAAATAATCCTGATCGTCTTGCAAATTGATGCCGCATTGCTCTTTTAAGAGTTGGCTAATTTGTCTAAATTCGTGTTTAGTAATTGCTTGCATACGTCAGTTTTATAAAGTTAATTGGTTGATGCGGTTGCCAAGCTCGTTTAACGAAACGACTTCATCGGCTAATCCTGCTTCAAAAACACTGCCGGGCATTCCCCAAACCACTGAAGAATCTTGGTCTTGCACCAAACATTTCGCGCCGTTGCGTTTTAACATCCGCACGCCTTCTGTGCCGTCGCGTCCCATGCCTGTCATCACCACCGCTAAGATATTGCCGTTAAACGTGGCTGCGACTGAGCGAAATAATACATCAACAGAAGGGCGGCAATTATTCACGGGCGGGGTTTCATTCACAGCCAAACAGTAATCGCCATCAAGATGGCTGCGTAACACTAAATGTTTGCCACCGGGCGCAATATAAATTCGACCGGGCAGTAGTTTTTCGCCACCTTTAGCTTCGCTGACTTGCAGCGGGGTTTCTTCATTGAGTTTTTTGGCTAAAGATTCGGTAAACATTGGTGGCATGTGTTGCACAATGATAATCGGGCAGGGCATGGCGGGATTGAGTTTTGGAATTAATTGATCCAAGGCTTTCGGGCCGCCGGTGGAAACTCCAATCACGATTAAGTCAATTTTGCCTTTGCGACTGCGCAAGGGCTGTGCAGTTGTTTCAACAATTCTTTGGCGTGCGACAAGGGTAGGTGTTGCTGTTTGCAGAGTTTCCGTGCGCAGCGGAGGAGTGCGACTCAATAAGGCATATTTTTTAGTCTGCACCAGACTAATCAAAGGCTGTAGATAATTGACTAATTCAGCAATTCCTTGTTCTGGACTGCTGACTTTAGGTTTTGCCACAAAATCTAACGCGCCGATTTGTAATGAGCGCAAAGTTTCGCGACTGCTTTTCAAATCAAAGCTGCTAATCATAATCGCTTCAATCGCAGGATGCTGTTGTTTGATTTGCCGGAGTGTTTCCACGCCGTCCATGTCGGGCATTACCACATCCAACAACACTAAGTCAGGTTCTAACATATTGATTTTTCTAATAGCAATCTGTCCAGAAGCGGCTGTGCCAATACATTCTGCATCTGCGATTTTGTCGATAACCGACATCAAAATTTGTCTATAGCTAATACTGTCATCGACAACGAGAACTTTTACTTTGTCATTCATTATTTAAGTGAGGGAGGGGCGAGAAAACAAATAGTTTTGAGGTGAACAGGATGAATTTGTGTGGGCGATTAAGCAAAAACAGTTTTTTGTAGGTTCGGATTTATCCGAACAATGCGAAAAATGCGATTAATGCGAATAAATTCGCCCCTACAAAAATAAAAATTATTTTTCAATAGCTTAGGTGTATTTATTTGCGTGGAGACGCGATTAATCGCATCGCTACTAATCTTTTAATTTGAAGCTTTCATTTTTTAAATTGCAAACACAATTAATTAACTGCTCAATTGCAAGAATAATAATAAATTGGTTTTGTTGTTGAATCATGCCGGAAATAAACTCTTCTTTTTCATTCGCGACATTTGGCAAGGGCGGCAAAATTTCTTTTTCCTCCACATTCAATGTTTCGCCCATTTTATCAACCAAAATTGCCAGCGGGTCTTTAATCGCAATCTCGGTATTAAAAGTTTTGCGGGTTAATTTATTCAGCCGCGTTAATTCCGCTTTGGTTTTTAAAATAATCAAGGCGCGTTGCGCTAACGGCACATTGGTTTTTTGCTCTAAAAAAAACTGCGGATCCATCACGGTTAAAATCTGTCCGCGCAAATTCATAATCCCAATTAAATATTCAGGAGCTTCAGGCACGGGGCTGACTTCATGCAGCCGCCCAATTTCTTTGGCTAATAAAATATCAATCGCATAACGCTCTGATCCTAAATAAAAACTGATAAATTGGCGCATGTTTTCTTCCTGTGTGTAAATCTGTCGAATTTATTCTGAATAACGTGCCAATGTTTTTAGCACCAGCTCTTTGTCCAATTTAACCAGCCATTCATTAAATCCGGCTTTTTTTCCATCTGCGATGGTTTGTTCATCATTCAAGGTGGTCAAGGCAATCACAGGCAATTTATCCCAACGTGGATTGGCGCGAATATTTTTCACCATTTCTCGCCCGTCCATAATCGGCATTTCTATATCACTTAACACCAAATCAAAATCCTGCTGATGCAGCGTATCTAAGCCTTCGCGTCCATTGTTTGCGGTGGTGACTTTATACCCGCCCGCCTCGATACACTCTTTGATCACTTTCATAAAAAATGGCGTATCTTCCACTAATAAAATATGTTTGTTTTTAGCTTTTTCAGCATTGATTTCTAGTTTTTCCACGCTATCTGGCTCGCCGGCTTCTAAAATACTGTGCAAATCTAACATCAAGGTGATTTTTCCATCTAACAGCATTGAGCCTAAAATACCGGAGTTTTTCATGGCGGTATTTTCCAGTTTGATGACCGCGCTTTTGGTATCAACAACCCGATTAATCAATAGCGCGACCGGAATTTTTGTGCGTTTAGGGATAATAATATTGGCAATTGCTTCATAATTATTGGGTTTTTGCACCGGCAAGCAGTTTTCTAAGCGCAATAAACGCATTTGTTCGCCGCGATATTCAATGTATTCATTGCCAGCTATAAATTGAATTCGCCTAACATCCAAACTATCAATCCTCCGAATCCACGACAGTGCTAGGGCAAAATGTTCTTCAGTGTTATTGTCAAAAATCAATAACGATTGCGGCTCTTGCTCCACTTTGCGTTGCTGTGAGGAGCTGTTATTGTCTTTTTGCAGCTCTGTGTAAGTGAGTTGATTTTTATGGATATAGCCTTGTACATCAATAATCATGGCAATTGCACCATCACCTAAAATACTAGTGCCGGAAAAGTTTTTCACCTGCCGGAAATATTCGGGCATTGGTTTGACCACAATTTCTTCACTGCCTAAAATTTGATCAACGATGACGGCTACGCGATTATTTTCTGCTTTAATAATCAAAATATATAAAGGATTTTCGATACTTAGCTGAGGATTTTCTTCAGTGGCGGTAATCATATTTAAACTTTCTGCCAAAGAAATCAGCGGTAGAAAACTTCCGCGTAGCGATAACATTCGTTGCCCGCGCACTTTTCCCACTTGTTTGGCGTAATCATCGGCTTCTAACAGCACCATTTCTTCTAAATTGCTTTGTGGAAAAGCAAAACGGCAATTTTGTACGCTGACAATCAGGGCAGAAATAATCGCCATTGTTAGCGGGAGCGTCATTGTGATGCTGCTCCATTTGCCTAATTGCGAGTTAATGTCGATGCTGCCGCCAATTTGTTCAATATTGGTTTTCACCACATCCATGCCAATGCCGCGTCCTGAGACGGAGGAAACCGTTTTGGCAGTGGAAAATCCGGGCGTGAAGATTAAATTCATTTTTTCTTTCGCGCTCATTTTTTCCATGATGTCGGCGGTGATAATGCCGCTTTCTAAGGCTTTGTGCGCAATGAAATCGGGGTCAATACCTTTGCCGTCATCACTGAATTGAATCACGACTTGCCCGCTTTCATGGAAGGCTTTTTGCAAAATCGTGCCGCACGGCGGTTTGCCTTGTTTAATCCGTTCTTGTGGCGTTTCGATGCCGTGATCTGCCATATTTCGAATAATATGAGTGACAGGATCACTTAACGATTCAATAATGGTTTTGTCTAATTCAACATCCGCGCCTTCTGTAACCAGCTCTATTTGTTTGCCTAAATCTTTTTCTAACTGTCTGATTAAACGAGGGAATTTATTAAAAATTACCCCGATAGGCTGCATTCGTGTGCCCATAATTTCTTCCTGCATTTCAGTGGTAATGCGGTTGAAATTATGCAAAATTACTTTTAAGCCGGGGGTTTGCACAATCAGCGGTTCACAGAGTCTAAACACTTGATTACGAACTAAAACTAATTCGCCTGCTAAATCAATCAGTTTATTGAGACGTTTTACATGCACCCGAATGGTTTCTTCCGTTTCGGAGTGACTAATAATGGCAGGTTCTTCTTCAATAATGGGCTTAGCAAGAGAGGTTGTCGCAGGAGGTGACGGAATGGACGTTAGGTTTTCGGTGCTTTGTGTGGCGACCGCAACTGTTTCTTCTATTGCGGCATTGTGTTCGCTTTCGTGGGCATCTAGGTTTTTCAGTTGCTTTAGGCGATGACATAATTGCTCAATATCAATGCCGTTATCGCCTTGATGTTGTTCAATTAATTGAATTAAACAGTCATAGCCTTCCAGCAAGGTATCAATATATTTTCCTTCCATCACCACTTGCGCGGCTTTTGCCAACGCGAGAATATCTTCCATGATGTGCGTGAGGCGCGAGATTTTTTCCAAGCCTAAAAAACTTGCGCCGCCTTTAATGGTATGCACATTGCGAAACAACTCATTGAGTTGCTGCATATTGCCGGGATTCGCTTCCAATGCGAGCAACGCGGTTTCTATGCGTGGCACACATTCCCGCGCTTCTTCAATAAAACTGCTTAATAAATCATGTTGTGCGAGTTTTTCTTCCTCTGAAAATTCATTTTCAGAAAAAACAAAAGGATTCAGATTGGCTTGGTTTTTAAAATCGGTAAAGTTTTCTTGCTGATTGATTGGCGTAGTTTCAGGAAAGTCATCCTGTTCTTCAATGAATTCTGGCTCAGAAAATTCGTTAGAGGGTTCAAAAAACTCAGCTTCGCTACGATGGGATTCTGCTATTTGTGCAAAGGCATTGAAATGCTCATTAGGGCGTTCAATGAGCTGATTGAGTTTCTGGCATTCCTGTTCTACATTGATATTATTACTGTTTTGCGGATCATCAATCATTTGCACCAGTCGGTCTTGACTGGACAGCAGCACATCAATATGTTGGTGGGTGAGCTGTAATTTGTTGCTGCGAGCTAGCGACAATAAGCTTTCCATGCTATGCGATAAGGTGCTGATATTGTGCAAGCCAAAAAAACCCGCGCCGCCTTTGATGGTATGCACACTGCGAAATAATTCATTCAGTACGGTTTGCTCATCGGGTTTATTTTCCAAAGATAATAAACTTGCCTCAATCACAGGCAGATGTTCGCGCGCTTCCTCAATAAAGGAGTTGATTAAATCATCACTGTCGTCCACGCATAACTCCTAGTAAACGCCTTTGGCATTGAGAGCGACACCGTATTGCTTGTCGGTTTTTAAAATATGATCTAACAACCAATCTTTTAAAAACTCTAAAATACTTTCCGCCACTTCATGGACATTTTTGGTTTTTAATTGTGCTTGAAACATTTGCACTTTATTCACAAAAGCCGCGTGAATGGATTTATGCGATTCCAGCTCTGGCCAATGATTATCTGTCAGCAGTTTTTCTTCGTAGCCAAAATGGAACACGGTGTAATCGGCTAAATAATTCACAATATCTTCCATCGTTTCTTTGCTGATTTTATTTTTTACGCCGTAATCAAGCCGATTAATTAATTCCGCCAAAATGCTATGTTGTCTGTCGATTTCTTTAATGCCAACGCTATAAATGGCTAAGTCCCAAACGATTAAAGGTGTATTAGCATCCCGCGTTTTGCCGCTTGTAGTATCCGCGTGTTGTTTGCTGTTTTGTGGAATTAGGGGGCTGACAGAGCTTTGTGCTGTTCTGTTGTGACTAAAAAAACTGTTATCTTGTTGATAAGCTTGTTCTTTAAAATTAAAACTGTTTGCTGATTGCACTAATCGCTGTGCCATAGCGGACAATTCGCTGGCATTTTGGTGACTTTGGGTGATTTCCTGCGTCATTTTTCCTAAAGTGGAGCGAATTGAATGAATATTGCTGTTCACTTTTTTGATGCTGCTCGACACTTCGCTACTGGAATTCGCTGCTTCTTTCACACCGGCAGCGGCTTCTTCCAAAGCGCGTGCGGAACTACGCGAGGCTTGCGAGGCTTCTGCCGCAGAGCGAGTAATTTCTTTTAGTCCTTTGGTAGCTTCTTGCAAATTCAACACAGATTCTTTGCTGGCATTCGCAATCCCATCAACTGCTTCTGTAATGGTGTCGGCGGAAGAGCTTTGTTGTTCTACTGAAAAATCAATGGCTTGGTTGATTTCAGCAACTTTATTAATTACTGTATTAACCGCTTGCGTGTGTTTTAACGCTTCAGCCGCATAATTTTGAATTTGTTCAATTTGGTCGGCAATTTCATTATTTGCCTCGGCGGTTTGTTGCGCTAAATCTTTAATCTCGCCCGCGACCACCGCAAAACCTTTACCCGCTTCGCCTGCACTGGCGGCTTCAATTGTCGCGTTTAAAGCTAACATGTTGGTTTGTCCGGCAATGCTGTCAATTAACTTCACCACGCGCCCGATTTTTTTGGCTGTTTCGCTTAGCTGATTCATGGTGGTGAGCGTTTCTTGTGCACTGGCTGTGGCATCTGCGGAAATTCGCATGGCATTTTGGGCATTTTTCGCAATTTCTGACATCGAAACCGACATTTTTTCGGCAGAATTTGCGACCGTATTAATATCTTGGGAGATGCGGTCAAAACTGTGATTAATTCCCACCATATTGGTTGAGGCTTCTTCAGCACTGGCGGCGACAGTATTAATATTGGTACTTAATTCATAAACAGACGCGCTGACTGAGCTTACATTGCCGGAGGCTTCTTCAATTGAGGTTGCCATGATGTTTACGTTAAAGGCAATATGTTCAGAAGAGGTGGCGGTTAACGCTAAACGGCAGTCAACATCGTTGGCACTTTCTGCAATTGAAGCAGAAGATTGTTTCAGTTTTTCAGAGGCTTGCGACACATCGGACACAGAATGATTAACGCGCTTAATCACACTGGACACTTTATCAACAAAGCTATTTAGCACATCTGCAAGTTGTCCTGCCTCACCGCTTTGGTCTGAAACTAAGCGTTTATTAAAGTCACCCCGCGCAATTTCTTCAGTGCTTACCACCAGTTTGCTAATAGACTGATAATGACGACTTAAATTTTGATGAATAATATACGCCAACAAATAAGCCGCGATTGTGCCTAATACAAACACAGGGATTGCAGCTAATAAAAAATCAGCCATTACAAACGGCGCAGGGCTTGTTAATGCCATGACCGAAAAAGCCAAGGTGAGTAACCCTAAAGTAAAGCCTATAACGGTAATGAACAGAGAGTGTTTATTATATGAATACATGGAAATCCTATAGTTTTACGTTTAGCCTAAAATAACTTGGTTTCTGCCGTTTTTCTTTGCTTCATAAAGCAGTTTGTCTGCTTTTGTTAGTGCCGATTCTAAGTTTTCTTCTAATGTAGTACAAACGCCAATACTGGCTGTGATTTTTAAAATGAGGTTATCAGACAACTGAATTGGATTTTCTTCAATTCGTGCGCGTAAACTTTCAAAAATAGAACCGGCTTCTTCTTGCGAAGTATTGGATAATAAAAAACCAAACTCTTCACCGCCAAAACGTGCCACTAAATCTCCGGCTCGAAAGCTTCCGTTTAAAAGCTGCCCCATTTTTTTTAATACAACATCACCTGCATCATGTCCGTAGGTATCATTCACACGTTTAAAAAAATCAATATCAATTAAAGCAACAATACATTGTTTTTTAGATTTATAAGCGCGGTTGAAAAGTTTTTCGCCGACTTCAAAAAAATGTCGCCGATTATAAAGACCGGTTAAAAAGTCACGGCTAGCAATAAATTGCAGTTCTTTAATATAGCCTAATAAATCCATATTTTGATTAATGCGACAAAAGAACTCTTCTTCTAAAAAAGGTTTATTAATAAAATCGCTGCCGCCAATTTTTAAAAATCGTGCGGATAATAAATTATTGCCATAAGTGGACATGCCAATAATTGCCATATCTTGTTTGCTGTAAATGGCTCTGAGTTTTTTGGTCAGCTCAAAGCCATCCATTTGTGGCATATTAAAATCGGTAATCACCAACATAATATCTTTGTGTTCATGGGCAATATCGAAAGCCTGTTTACCATTTTCAGCTTCTAATACCATAAAACGATAAATAGACAATAAACGCTTAATATGTTTTCTAGCTGTTCTGGAATCATCCACAATTAAAGCTTTAATACGGGTATTTCTATTCAGTTGTTTTAATAATAAAACAATGTATTCAATATTAGCGGGGCATTCTTTTAGCACATAATCAACAATGCCTTTGCCCAGCATTCTGTCGCGTAAATCATCATCAAACTTTCCAGTAAATACAATGGCTGGAATATTATAATTTAAAACATAATCAACCACTTCGCCGTCTGGAGCATCAGGCAAATTTAAATCTAATAAACTAGCAAAAAAGGTGTATTTCTTTGATTCGATTAATGCGATTAATTCAGCATAAGTTTCAGCAATCACAACTCTAAATTCAGAGTTTGCTTCCACACTGGTTTTAAGAATACGAGCAAATACTTTGCTATCTTCTACAACCAAGATGGTTTTTTTACTATTATCATATTGTTGATCAGTCATAACTTAAAGATCGCCCATTTTTTGCCATTTTTGATTATAGTTAGCTTCAAAATTGATTGATTTTTTATTTTTAATAAGAGGAGATTGTTCAGTAATTGAAGAGGATAAGCAAAGTTATTGAGCAATTACTTTTTAGAGCGTTAATTCTTTATTGATAATTTGTTTTAAGGCTTTTAGCATTTTAAAAATGGCAAAAATATCATTGCCATCCGCACTATAATTATTACTAATACAATATTCATTGCCTTGTAACACTATAAAGCTCCACCCCAAGCCAATGATAACCAAACCATAAATAGGCAATTTGTTGTTATTCATTTCACGCGCAACCAGCATTGCTGCCAAAACTTGTCCATCTGGAGTGCCTTGATTTTCAACGTGACGTTTATATTCGTGCAAACAGAAATAGGGGACATGCGGATTGCGTGTTCCCGTTGCAATCATGCCATCAACCATTCCAGAAAGTTGATATTCACCGATAACGCCGGATAAAGGTCGTTCTAAAAAATAGCCAATTCGTTCATCATCAATATTAGCCGTGACAATCATAGGGCTAATGAATTTATTTTCTAACTCAACTTCATTCCAAGCTTTACCACCTCTAATCAGAGTTTTTTGCAAATTTAATATATATTGTTTTTCAAATTCACTGATTTCTTCGTGATTGCTTTCCCACTGAACTAATAAGTCAGATTGCCAGATTTGTTTTAATCCAAAAGCCTCATCTAAGCCATCTAAATCCCACTCTTTAAAAGTCGCTGTTTTCATTTGATTTTTTAGATTTAAGTTTTATGCAGGCGTGCAAAACGGATTTTGCACGCCTAATCATTTTTTAATTAACCCACAATCGCGCATTTCTGAACATGCGCAGCCACGCGCCGTCTTCTTGCCAATCTTCGGGTTGCCATGAATTTTGCAAGGTTCTGAAGCAACGCTCAGGATGCGGCATCATAATGGTGAAGCGTCCGTCAGTCGTGGTTAAACCCGTAATACCCAGAGGAGAGCTGTTTGGATTCGCAGGAAAATCCGTAGTGATTTGTCCGTAATTATCGACATAACTTAATGCGACTAAACTGTGATTGATTTCACCTGCAAACTCAGCGCGTCCTTCGCCATGTGCCACAACGACAGGCAGTTTTGAACCTGCCATGCCTTTTAATAAAATGGAAGGTGAATCTTGCACTTCAACCATTGCCACCCGCGCTTCAAATTGTTCTGAATTATTGCGCATGAAAGCTGGCCAATGTTCCGCGCCAGGAATTAATTCTTTCAAGGCGGACATCATTTGACAGCCGTTGCAAACGCCTAAGCCGAAAGTGTCTTCCCGTTGGAAAAATGCCGCAAATTCATGCCGTGCGTGTTGATTGAATAAAATGGATTTTGCCCAGCCGCCGCCTGCGCCAAGTACGTCGCCATAAGAGAAACCACCGCAAGCCGCGAGTCCTACGAAGTCGGCTAAAGTGACTCGACCGCTAATAATGTCGCTAACGTGTACGTCCACGCTGGTGAATCCGGCTTTATCAAACGCTGCTGCCATTTCGACATGACCGTTGACACCTTGCTCACGCAAAATTGCCACGCGCGGACGTGCTGCGGTGCTTAAATGTGCGGTGATATTTTCATTCACATCGAACGATAAACTCGCGCTTAAGCCGGGGTCGTTGTCATCGGCAATGCGGTCAAATTGTTGTTGTGCGCAATTTGGATTGTCGCGTAAAGCTTGCATTCTAAAGCTGACTTCTGACCAGGTTTGTTGCAAACTGGCGCGAGTGTTTTGATAAATAATTTCCTCTGCCACACGAATCGTCAAAGTTTGTTCCGGTACAACTTTTGCCACAAAACAGCTACAGTGGATTAAACCGTTATCCGTTAAAATCGCCACAACATCATCGACATCAGTCATTTTGATTTGTAAAACCGCGCCCAATTCCTCATTGAACAAGGAAGCAAGCGGGTCGTTTCCTAACGCATCGAGAATTAAATCAACGCCCAAACGCCCCGCAAAGATCATTTCTGCAATCGTTGCCAACAAACCGCCGTCAGAACGGTCGTGATAAGCTAAGATTTTGCCTTCGCTGTTAAGCTGTTGAATCGTGTCAAAAAAGACAGTGAATAGTTTTGCATCATCTAAATCAGGACACTCATTGCCTAATTGTTTATAAACTTGCGCCAACACTGAACCGCCTAAGCGATTTTTGCCTTGTCCTAAATCAATCAGCAACAGCATACTGTCTTCGTTTTTCAATTCGGGCGTGAGTGTGAAACTCACATCTTCAACGGGTGCGAAAGCGGTAATAATCAATGAAAGTGGCGAAGTCATCACTTTTTCAGCATCGTCTTCTTTCCAAACGGTTTTCATGGATAAGGAATCTTTACCGACGGGAATGGCAATGCCTAAAGCTGGACAAAGCTCCATCCCCACCGCTTTCACGGTAGCAAACAACGCGGCATCTTCACCTTCTGAACCTGCGGCTGCCATCCAGTTTGCAGAAAGTTTTACATCATTTAATGCGTCAATCCGTGCAGCCGCTAAATTCGTTAAGGCTTCACCAATTGCCATGCGACCGGAAGCAGGCGCATTGATTAATGCTAACGGTGTGCGCTCGCCCATTGCCATCGCTTCGCCTGTCAGCGCGTGAAAACCGGAGGCTGTCACTGCCACATCCGCTACTGGCACTTGCCAGCGTCCGACCATTTGATCTCTGACCACTAAACCTGTCACGGAGCGATCACCGATATGAATCAAGAAACTTTTATCTGCAACGGCGGGGAAAGATAAAACGCGCTTTACCGCTTCCGCGATTTCAATTTCTGAACTATCAAACGCAGGTAAATCAGGTTTTACGGTGACAACATCGCGATGCAGTTTTGGCGAATTGCCAAACAATACTGACATCGGAATATCCACAGGTTTATTGCCAAACAGCGAATCGGACAAGGTTAAATGTTCATCGTAAGTCGCTTCGCCAATCACCGCATATAAACAACGTTCGCGCTCACAAAACGCTTCAAACAATTCCAGCGATTCGGGTTTAACGGCAATCACATAACGCTCTTGCGCTTCGTTTGACCAAATTTGCATCGGAGTCATGCCTAAATCGGCGTTGTTGACTTCGCGCAATTCAAAATAACCGCCGCGTCCGCAGTCGTGAATAATTTCGGGTACAGCGTTGGATAAACCACCCGCGCCAATATCGTGAATAGAAACAATTGGCGTGTTTTCGCCTAACGCATTGCAATGATTAATCACTTCTTGGCAACGGCGTTGCATTTCGGGGTTTTCACGTTGCACGGACGCAAAATCGAGTTCTGCCGCACCTTCCCCAGAAGTTTGCGAAGAAGCCGCACCACCGCCCAAACCAATTAACATAGCGGGGCCGCCTAAAATAATGATGTACGCGCCAACCGGAATCGGCTGCTTTTTCACCAACATCGGGCGAATATTACCCATGCCACCCGCAATCATAATCGGTTTGTGATAGCCACTGAATTTATTATCCAGTGAAGTCGTTTGTTCAAAAGAACGGAAGTATCCGGCTAAATTCGGGCGACCAAATTCATTATTAAACGCCGCGCCGCCGATAGGCCCTTGCAACATGATGTCTAAAGCAGAGGCGATGCGGTCGGGTTTGCCGTTGTCATCTTCCCAAGGTTGGGAAAAGTTGGGGATTTTTAAATGCGAAACTGAAAAACCTGTCAATCCGGCTTTGGTGTGTGAACCGCGTCCGGTCGCGCCTTCGTCACGAATTTCACCACCTGAACCGGTTGCCGCACCTGAGTGGGGAGAAATCGCAGTTGGGTGATTGTGCGTTTCGACTTTCATCAACAAATGCGCTTCTTCACTGACATAGCCATATTCGCCAGTGTGCGGGTCACGGATAAACACTTGCGCAATTGAGCCTGTCACGACCGAAGCGTTATCGCTATAAGCCGATAAAATACCGTGTGGATTTTGTTCAGAAGTGTGTCGAATCATTTTAAACAAACTTAACGCTTGTGCTTCACCATCAATTGTCCACGCTGCATTAAAAATTTTATGCCGACAATGTTCAGAATTGGCCTGCGCAAACATCATCAACTCCACATCCGATGGATTGCGTCCTAAGTCTTGAAATGCTTTGGTTAAATAATCAATTTCATCTGCGGATAAAGCTAAACCTAATTGGCTGTTGGCTTTGACTAATGCGTCTCTGCCTTGTTCGATGACTGCAACCGTTTCTAAAGGCTGGGGTTCGTGATGGGCAAATAATTCCAAATCATCAAAATCGGTTAGCACGGTTTGCGTCATTCGGTCGTGTATCAGCGCGATAATGGCTTTTTTACTTTCCGCTGATAAAGCAGAAGAACTGGCTAAACAATATTCAATTCCGCGCTCCAAGCGTTTGACGGTTTTTAAACCACAACGCTGTGCAATTTCTGTGGCTTTGCTTGACCAAGGTGAAATTGTGCCTGAGCGTGGCACGACCAATAATTTCTCGCCTTGTAGATTTGGAATTATGTCTGCATGTCCATAAGCCAATAAACGATTGAGTGTTTTTTGTTCCAACTCAGTTAAGTCGTGCTCTAAATCAACAAAATGGACAAATTTTGCAGTGACGGCGTTGATTGCACTATCAATCACTTGCAAATCTGCTAATAATTTACCGGTACGAAAGTCAGAAAATGCAGGAGTTCCAGGAATTTTTAACATGTGTAGAATAAGGGGGAATAAAATAATTAGAAGAAAAAACGTTAGACACGGCAGGTTTTTTTAAACGCTACCGAGTCTAAATCTCGACTCACTCTTCAGCAGAATCGGACTCGATTGTCGTCAAGAGTAGTTTTAATAAACTCAATCCGCTGCCGTCAGCTAAAGGAATTCCTTTTTCATTTAAAACCACTAACTCAGTAAGTTTATCATGTGCTAACAGTTTAATGTGATGGGGTTTTTCCTGATTTTGGTCAGGTGAAAAGACAAAATTAAACTCATCTAACAGCGACTCATCTTTATAACTGCTGGCGTTAGGGTCGTATTGCACGGTGAATTCTGCATTGGCTTGGTCGCGTGCGGTAATTTCCAGTCCTTTGCGGGTGAGAGCTTTGCCGACCAATCGCCATGCGATAGCAACAGGTTTATTAATTTGTAAGCGCGTGTCACCATCTACAAATTTAATTAATTCAACATGCGTTTTTTCAGCTTTTTGTGGCTCAGTCACAACGGCTGGAGCGGTTACTGTACCTGCGGGTACAGGAGCTGCTTTCACAACTTCACCTATCACCGCCACTGTTTCAGTATCTTCAGGCAATTGTTTAACGGCTGGTTTTTTTTCCAAGCTTTTGTTGAGAATCTCAGAGGGAATTGTCAAAGGCGGCAATTCAGAGCTGAACTGATAATCTTGTTCTTTGTTTGGAAAATAAGCACCAAGAAAGCCGCACCCACAGAGATTGATTGATGCGACAGTGATTAAAGCGAGATTGGCTATAGGTTTCATCATAAGGATTAGATAATTTCAGCTTGAGACATGGCATCGTGAACCGCGCTGAAGCAATCTTCAGTTAGCCATGTTAATGGCAAGCGAATACCTGTGCCGCATAAGCCCATTTGTGAAACTGCCCATTTCACTGGAATTGGATTGGATTGAATAAACAATTGTTTGTGCAAGGCGGTTAATTTTGCATCAATTCCTAAAGCCGCTTCACGATTGCCATCAATTGCCGCCATAATCATTTCATGTACCAAACGTGGTGCAACATTGCCGGTGACGGTGATTGTGCCGTTGCCACCCATTAAACAAAACTCACAACTGGTGGCATCATCACCGGTATAAAGCGCGAATTCTTCGCCACATAAATCGCGTAGTTTTTTCACGCGGGTTAAATCGCCAGTGGCTTCTTTTACACCCACAATATTGGGAATATGAGATAAACGTCCAACTGTTTCTGGCAACATATCACAGGCTGTGCGTCCTGGAACATTGTATAAAATTTGTGGAATATCAACGGCTTCTGCAACCGTTTTATGATGTAGATATAAACCTTCTTGAGTTGGTTTATTATAATAAGGCGTAACCAATAAACACGCATCCGCACCTGCTTGTTGCGCACGGCGGGTTAATGCAATCGCCTCAGTGGTTGAATTTGCTCCTGTTCCTGCAATTACAGGAATTCTGCCATTCACATAGCCCACAATGGTTTTAATGACTTCACAATGTTCATCTTCCGTCAACGTAGCAGATTCACCGGTTGTTCCCACTGCCACTAATGAATCTGTGCCTTGCTCAATGTGAAATTCGACTAACTTTTTCAGGCTATCCTTATCCACTGAGCCATCGTTATTCATAGGGGTTATTAAAGCAACGATACTACCTTGAATCATGAAAACCTCATCTCCAGAATTTATATAAATAAAAGTACACGCATTATAACAAGCAAATTCTTAAAACCCAGCTCGATAACATCTATCAGAGTAATTGAATTTTGCTGAAGACAATTATAAAAAGTATAAATCATTGAAAATAAATCAAATAATCTTATTTTTAGCTGTGGAAAGCAAAGCCATAAAGCACAGAAAATCTGTAAAAATACTGCGAGATTTAAAGATAATTTGTTAAATCGTGTTTTTTCAGGTTGATTTTAACGAGAGAGCTAATTTAAGAAAAAAGTTTTCAAGAATTAGACTTACCTACGACTTTCAGTTTTGTGGAGCATGGAAGTTGTTTTCTAATCTCAAAGCGCAAAACAGATGAAATTTTTAAAGACGACCAGTCGTCTTAAAAAATTTCGGATTTAGAAAAACTCAGGTGAGGATTTTTATGCAAATCACAACCACAAATGATAGCTACTACTTTTGTTATTTCGAATCCAAGTGGAATAAGATTTTGCGATAAAACAAACTAAAAGTATTTTCCATGAGTTTCTCAAGGTTTAATCGCTAGTTTTAGCTTTCATTTATAAAACAAAATGACTAAACTTTGCAAACGAGCATTTTCGCTGATTATTTCTGGATTTATGAAAGTCTTTTATAGTGTTGTTTTCAGTTTCTTCGCTGCTTTGCCCTTTGCACTGAATGCCGATGATGATGACCAAAATAGCAAAGCAGCTGCGAAGTCTTCTGCAACGCTCAAAGGTCAAAACCTGATTGTGCTGGATAAAGCCCAGCAACTGGCTTCCGGCTTGAAAACGATTAAATTAAAAGCCATAACGCATCGAGCTGAATTACTTAGCTACGGCACAGCGATTAGCATAGAGCCGCTAGTATCTCTGCAAAATCAATATTTAACCGGATTAGCTCAACAAAGTAGTGCGAAAGCAAAAGTAGTTTTTAGTCAAAATAATGTGAATCGTTTAAGCTATTTACATCGTGAGCAAATTATTGCCAGTCGGGTTTTACAAGAACAGCAGGCAGTCTTGCAAGCGGATAAAGCGACATTGGAGAGCAGTCATTATTTAAGGGCGCAAATGATTAGCACCGCGCAATTGCTGTGGGGACAGACCTTAACCGATTGGATAGTAAGTTCTGATGCTAGATTGACAGCGTTAGCGCAGCAACGCATGAGCTTATTAAAAATCAATTTTCCGGCTAATATCGCGATAAACCAGCCGATAAAAACCATTTTTGTTGCGCCAACAGCGAATCGAAACCAGGCGATTGCAGCTGAATTTATTTCATCTGCACCGCAAGCCGATAATTTTTCGCAAGCACAGCAATATTTTTATCAAGTGCCAATGCAGCAAATTAAAACCGGAATGCGCGTGAATGCTTGGATTCCAACACAGCAGCAAGGGCAAGCAGGTGTTATGATTCCAGAATCAGCGGTGTGTTGGCATTTAGGACAAGCCTTGGTTTTTACGAAAGTTGCACCGCAGCAATTTAGTCGGCAAGTCCTTGTGGATTACCAAAAACTGGCAGGCGGATATTTTGTACGATCTGGTGTAAAAGCAGGCGATGAAATTGTAAATGTGGGAGCACAAATGCTACTTTCACAAGAGTTTAAAGGACAGATTCCTGATGAAGACGATTAATTAACGTAAGTTATGATGTTAGAATATAGTGGCAATACTCGTTAGCTTAACAACCTAGGTAATCACAGAATGAATAGCGATTCAAAGTTTGAAGCGATTCCCAGAATAAAAAACTATAAAATTCCAATTAAATTGGAGGAATCCGCTTTATCTGAATGGTTAATCCATATAGGACATTTTGATAGCCTAGAATCTTGTGCGCAAATTTTAGTTTTATTACAGGCCTTAAACAAAGAAACGCTCGCATTTAAAAATAGAATTGTGTTTTTAGTGATGATTAGTGACTATCTTAAACACTTTATTAGTTATTTGAGTAATCCCTGTTGGGATGCCGCTTTTCCGCTCTCTGATGATGAAAATGCTTATGCGCAGGTGATTACTTGGAATTATTTAACGCTAGGACAAAGTTTTTTTATTGCAGCAGACAGTGCAAATAAAAAAAATGACGCGACTTTTTGCATTGCAATGGCTTTGCACGCATTAGGACAAGCGCAATTACACATTGCCGCCACTTATACCGTTCCTAATGATGGATTTTGGAGTTTGTTGTATAAAATTTTTGCGTGGGCAGAAAAAAAAGCGTTGCTGCATTTACCGATAGAAAGTGCGGAGTTAGAGGGACAAACGATTAATAGCCTGTTTGCAAGAAGCCTTATGTTTCAAGTGTGCGATACCAATCAATATGCGCCGAGAGATATTCGCACTATTTTTAAAGTGTTAGGTCAAACCTGTCACACTGTGGCGATTGATGTTTATCCTAGTCAATTAGAAGGCTTATGTATCTTAGATTTAAAATCGGATGATCCGCCTCTTAACGTAAAAAATCAGAATAAAATAGGTAGCGACTTAGTGCGTTATTTTTCTCCAGTCGCGGTGGCAAATATTATTAACCGTGATTTTATCCAAAGCAGTGTTTGGAGTGGGGCGTTAAAATCAATTAACACAACGCTGTTTAGTCGTGTGATTAAAACGCTGGGATTGACGCAAAAAAGGCAATATACCCGCAAACGTGAAGAGCATAATCTTTTAGGCGTGATTGGCTTTCAGGACATTATTGGCTTTTTATATAAAATAAATAAAACCCCGTTTGTCGATTTACCTCAGGTTAATGCGAACTCTTCTGAGAAAGAATTCGGCATGAATATTGAAAGCACAGAAGAAGAGCGTAATCTAAAACACAAAGAATTAGGCACTCGCAATCAGCAGATTTGGCAACCTTCTAAACACATCACAGAAATTCCAATCAAAAAAGTGTCGTTAAAAGAAATCAATGTGTGTGATAGCAGTGCGAATGGCTATGCTGTGACATGGCAGCAAGACTACACCAAAACCAGAATCGGCGATTTATTTGGGATTATTTCAGCGGATAAAAGACGTTTGGAAATTGCCATTATTCGCAGGATTGCTTTAAACAACAATAATAACTTTAACACCGATTTTAGATTTGGCGCGGAATTGCTGGGGTTTGAATCAGAAATTGTCTATCTTTCAAATTTAAATAAAAATCAGCCCGGCACATGGGCTGTGTTTATTCCTGAAGTGGAGCTGTTAGAGCGTCCGGCGGCAGTTATTTTTGACATCGGACATTTTAAAGTCGGTGACAATGTTTATATACACCGATGCGGAACAAAGTTTCTTTGTTTGTTGTTAAAAGAGCTGCATTCCACTGTTGCCATTGCGCATCTTGAAGTGGTTATCATCGGCTAAGGAATGCGTACGAAACAACTTATGCAAGTTTATTTTGTGTAGGTGCGGATTTATCTGCACTGTGCGAATGAATTTGCACCTACAGTTGTCGAGCTTATTTCATGCACGTTTCTAATTGTTTTTGCTTTAAAAAGAATGATGCAACAACGTAGCAACCACATCGGAAAGTGTCTTTAATAAGTCGTCTGATTCAGCATCAGCATTTTGGCGCGAATAGCGATGGGGATTAACATCACGGTGTAAATCAAGAGCTCGGTTTTTTCGCTCTTCCCTCGTTTGTAATTTTTGTTGCTCCGCGCCCAATTGTCCTCCCGCTTTTTTCCATTCCATTAAATGGGTTATTTCGCCATTGTCTAACCAAATTCCATGCAGACGGCATTGGTCAACCACCACACCACTGCGATAACCAAAATTCACTCTGTCCATTAACATCTGACAAACCGGGCATTTCACATATTTGATTTTCTGCTGGGTGGGATAGCGTTCTTGATTAATATTATCAATCAGTTGCCAATTGATTTCTGTAGCCTCAGCGACCGTATTATCCAGCAGTATTTCGATTTCGCCCGGATCAAAAAATAAACCAAAACAGTTTTGACAACGTTCAATATACAAATCGCCGTTGATTTTTAAGTCGATAGTTTGCAATGGAATATGACAAACAGGACAAATACGCTCCGACTGTTGCGTTTCTAAGTTATAGTCCTGTTTATCGTGCAAATCCATATCATTGCGCACCCCACAATATTCGCAGCAATTGCTGTTTGCAGGTAATGGCGCGGCGCAACTTTTACAGAGTGCCATGATTAAAATGCCGCCAAAATCGCTTGTTTTTTCGCCGCATATTCATCAGCGGAAATTAAATCAGCTTCATACATTTGCTTTAATTTAGCTAATTTTGCCATCGGGTCATCTTGTGCGGCTTGTGGAGCGGCGGGTTGTTGTGGCTGATTAAACGCTTGCGCCATCGTTTGCCCCAAACTTATTCCAGCACCTAAACCCATTCCCATGCCTGCACCGCCGCCTTCATTTCTAGCCGCCTCGCGCATGGCTTCCAATTGTTGCATTTTGGCGTAATCCAATCCCACAGCTTGCGCGGCTTGCGCTTCTGCGGTCATATCTGCAATCCGATTAATCCGTTTTAAGGTTTCATCATCAAAACTCGTGCCTTCAATCCGAAAATCGGTGATTTCAAAACCTAGTTTGGCAAAGGCTTCGCCTAATTTCTGCGCTAAACCTTCCGTAATTTCTTCGCGATTCGCATCAATATCGGTGTAAGTGAAATGACTTGTGGCTAAATAATCTGAAATGGGCTGCACAATCCGTGCGGACATCACTTTTCTCAAATCATCGGCATAAAAACTGTTATGGCTGCCAACTACATTCACAAAAAATGTGCCTGGATCAGAAATTTTGTAGCTGTAATTGCCAAATGCGCGTAAACCGACTGGAAATTTATATTTGGGGTCTTCGTATTTTATCGGTGAAGTTGTGCCCCATTTTTGATCGAGAATTTCACTGATTTTAAAAAAATAAATTCCCACTTTATGTTCGCTTTCAAAAAACTGCATAAAGCGGCTGATGGTTGTCCAAAACGGAATGTTGTCGGTTTTCAGATTGATTAAACATTGTTGCGTAATCACCGATTCCACTTTGCCACGATAAACGAAAATGCAGCCTTGCCCTGGCCCTACGATCAGCGTGGAAGCATTTTTAATTTCATCGCCATTGTCTGTCCATTGGCTGAATAATGCGTCCGGTTCAGGATTTGTCCATTCAATTACCGTGCGCAGTTGTCGTTTTAAGCCATCAAAAAGTGCCATTGCAAGCCTCGTGTGTTTAGGTGAAATTTAAAATAGTTTAGCACATTGTTTAGGGCTGCATTTTAGCAGTTAATTAAAGCGACTAGGTTTATAATAGAAAATGTAAAACATGAGGAGAAACAATGACAATGAGAGATTTTAAAGATAAAACCCCGCACATTGGCACGGCGGTTTATTTGGATGAAAGCGCGGTAGTGATTGGTGATGTAAAGCTGGCGGATGATGTTTCGGTGTGGCCGATGGCGGTGATTCGTGGTGATGTGGCGACCATCACAATTGCGGAGGGAACCAATATTCAAGATGGCGCGGTGCTGCATGTGTCTCATGCGGGAAAATATTCACCGCAAAATCATCCTTTAACGATTGGCAAAGGGGTCACAATTGGGCATCGCGCGGTTGTTCATGCTTGTACGGTTGGCAATTATTGTTTAATTGGGATTGGTGCAATTATTATGGATGATGTGGTGCTAGAAGATTATGTGATGTTGGGAGCTGGGTCGTTAGTGCCGTCTGGTAAAGTGCTTGCGAGTGGTTATTTATATTTAGGCTCACCCGCAAAACAAGCCAGACCTTTAACCGAGACTGAAAAACAGTTTTTAGAATATTCAGCAGCGCATTATGTGGTGTTGAAAAATGAATATCTCGTTATGCAAAAAAAATAATTCTTAACAGAGATTCCTAGAGATATTGCATGGCAACGTCTCTATGTTTTTAAAACAACTTAGATTAAAGCGTAAAGTAATTACTTAGGAGAAAAATAATGATAAATCAATCAATTGCGGGACTGATTGGCAATACAAAATTAGTGAAATTACAACGGGTTGTTAAAGAAGGCAGCGCGGATGTGTATGTGAAAATAGAATCTAGCAATCCCGGTGGCTCAGTAAAAGACCGCATCGGTTTAGCCATGATTAGCGCGGCGGAAAAATCAGGGGCGTTACAAGCGGGCGGGGCAATTGTGGAAGCAACTTCTGGAAACACGGGCATTGCGTTGGCGATGGTGGCGGCGGCGCGTGGTTATCATTGTATTTTAACCATGCCAGAAACCATGTCAGTAGAAAGACGGCAACTTTTGGCGTTATTGGGCGCGGAATTGGTTTTAACGCCGGGCAGTGAGGCGATGACGGGCGCGATTAATAAAGCCATAGAGATTTCAACTAACGATGGCGCGTTTATGCCGAAACAGTTTGAAAATCCTGCTAATCCTGAAATACATCGGCAAACCACTGCGGAAGAAATTTGGGCTGCAACTGAAGGCAAAGTTGATGCGTTTGTGTGTGGTGTGGGAACAGGCGGCACAATTACAGGGGTTGCGGAAGTCATCAAAAGCAGAAATTCAGCCTTTCAAGCGATTGCGGTAGAGCCAGTTGAATCGCCTCTTATTTCTGGTGGCAAACACAGTCCGCATAAAATTCAAGGGATTGGTGCGGGTTTTATTCCTAAAAATCTTAATCTCAGTATTTTAGACAGCGTTGAACAAGTTAGCACAGCAGAAGCATTTGCGATGCGTCATTCATTAGCGGTTGAAGAGGGGATTTTAGCGGGAATTTCATCCGGCGCGAGTGTTTGCGCGGCGTTGCGAGTGGCGGAGAAATTAGGTGCAGGTAAAATGGTGGTGACGATTGTGCATGACACAGGTGAACGTTATTTGAGTATGGCTGGCTAAATTTAGTTAAATCTTTTAGGTAAATTGACTAGGTCGGATTGCATAGAAAATCAGACCTAGTTTACTGACCTCACTTTTTTTTCACTGTGTTGGCTGCAAAGTTAAGTTTTTCTTGAATATCAGTAGGTAACGAGGTTAAACAATGTTGATCAAATAGGGCGGCGAATTGCGTTAATTTACAAGACGACCAGTCGTCTTAAAAATTTTTTGCATAATTTATCGAGTCAAAAACCAAGATTTTTGACAAGCACAACTCGCTATAACTCAAGGCATTATCAAACTCAAAAAGCGTGATTTTTGATTGCGTTGATTTTTACTATATACAAAGACAGAGCAAAAATCAGTAATCCGCGTGATTAATATTATGTTGACGCTCCATGCCTTCGGTTAAATTATAGCCTTCCTCATTGTACAGATTACCGATAAAAAATAAGCGCATATCCACAATCCACGCAATTTTTCTGACTTTGTCTTTTTCAATAATTAGCGTTGAAATTTTATAATTGTGATCAACAATCTGCGACACAATCGTGATTGGGTTTGCAGGGTCTTCTCTCAGAGCACCAGTGACAATCCGTTGTGCAGATTCCATCGTCAGTACAGGATGTTCAGATTTCACTACAGGCAGTTTTGCCTTTTTTTCATTTTCAAGTGCTTGCGCATTAAAATAGCCAACGTCATAGATAACCTTACCTAGCAGCCCAAGTATAATCGCGACACCATAAACAGAGAGAGCGACTTTTAATCGCCATCTAACACGAGGATTTGATAGTTTTTTGATAAAAACGGAAAGTTTCATAGTTGCTTTTAGTGCGAATGATAGAGCCAATAAATTCGGCTGATTTTGAAAAATAGAGAAAATTAAAAGTTAGAGGAAAAATAGACAGCGTAATCGGCGGCATGTTTTTTGTAAAACATTTGATGCAATAGGATTAACTATTGAGGCTTGCAAATTCTATCTAGCTTAAGATTTTTTCATTTTAACATGCTGCTTTTATCGGTTGTGATAGATAAAAGCGCGTTTTTCTGATGCGATTATAAAAGAAAAATCCATCTTAAGCAGGGGCTAGAGAAAAAATTAATCAGACGGCTAAAATAGCCAGAGGTTGAAACTGCAATCGATGATTGAGTTTAATATCCCGCGACTAAAACTAAAGTGCTTTTAGTCGCGAGAAAAATAAATGGAATGATGTTGCGTTTTTATCATCACTTAATGCGAAGCGAGATAATGATCTATTTCTGCATTAATCATCGCCTCATAGTGACGGCGTAATGTAGAGTCAGTAGGGCGTGGGGCTTTATTTTTTTCAATGCAAGCGCGTAACTGTGTTAAAAAATGTCTTTTTAACATGGAATCTTCAGGCACAACACAGCATTTTTCTTCAGCGGCACTGACTGGAGTTTCAGCTTTAACAGCAACGTTTACAGTAGCACTCTGCGGCTTTTGCGCTGCTTCATAATTTGCAAACAACTGTGCCATTTTTGCTTCACTTTCCAAACAATCTTCAGCTTTAGCGGTAAGCATTGCATCATAATGACGGCTTAAAGCACTGTCTGTGGGAGCGGGGCAAGTGGTTGCCGCCAGCATGTGCCGAAGAGTTTGCAGCTTTTGCTGTCTTTTGGTTTGCTCTTCAGGACTCAGTTCGTTGCTAGTGGTAATGACGACAGGTGCAGCAGTTTGTTCTGGTTGTGTTGTGCTGGCAACAGCAGTTGCGGCAACATTGCTTGTCGGTTCCGGCAAGTCCAGTGTCGGCGGTGTTGTTACAGTAAGATCTGTCTGAGATAGACTACTCTCTTGTTGTGGCGATGCTTCTGTTTCTGCATTTTTTTTTCTTAGATAAATAAAAGCGTATGCTGCCGCACCTACTGCCGCGCCTACGCCTGTTACCATCGGTAACGCCTCTATCAACATGGGTATAATTGCGATTGTCATAACGATTATCCTCTTAAGTAAGAAGTGAAAAGAACACTGCAAGAAGTTTAATGTTTGCTACTTGCACATGAGCAACTCAATTCGCATTGTCATCTTTTTATAATAAAACTTATCAGAAAAACAAGACGATTGAGTTTTTTTAAGAGCGCGAACATCAGCTGAAAACAAAGCAATGTCTATGCTCTAAGTTTTTTAGGTGAAATCCTGAGAAGGTGAGATACCAACACTTAAACTGTTTTAATAACATCCTTTTGTAGAATGTTATCGCTTAATTTAGTGTTGGTAAACCATGATGATAAGAGAAAAAGAAAAAACAGAAAGAATGCTTGCAAAGCAGAGGACTCTGCAAGCTAACAGTTACTCAGCTACGGCTGTTTTACTGCGTCTTGACGTGGAAGCCATGCGTTTTTTGCCCTTGTCTTTTTTCTTTGCAGCCTCATCCACTTTCGTAATATTCAGTGGTTGACCTGCAATGCGAACTTTTCTCAATTCTTGCAGCAAGTCTTTTGGCATTCCCGCCGGTAATTCTACTGTGCTGTAGTCTTCTTCGATTTTGATTTTAGCAATATGATCGCCGTCAATCCCTGTTTCATTGGCAATTGCACCGACAATATTACCCGGTTTCACACCATGCGCATGTCCGACTTCAATACGGAAAACTTCCATGTCGATACCGGAAGATGCACCTCTAACACGCGGTTTGCGTTCTCTGCTAGGTTTATCATCACCGCCAGAACTGCGCTCTGTTCTTTCGGAACGTTCGCGGCGTGGTCTGTCTTCTGAGTCGCTTCTTTCAGTACGCGCAACTTTCGGAGGATTTTTCAACAACAATGGAATATCACCTTGCAGCAATTTTGCTAAAGCAGCGGCAATTTCAATCGCAGGAATGTCGTGTTCTTGTTCGTATTGCTCAATCAACTGCGTGAAAAAGCTTAATTCTTCAGCTGCTAAAGTATCGGTAATACGTTGTTTAAAACGGCTAATCCGGTTGTTGTTAATCAATTCTGTTGAAGGCAACTGCATTTCTTCAACTTTGCGTTTGGTTGCGGTTTCGATATTACTTAATAAACGTCTTTCGCGCGGAGAAACAAACAAAATTGCCTCGCCACTTCTGCCCGCACGTCCGGTTCTGCCGATACGATGAATATAACTTTCAGTATCGTAAGGAATGTCGTAGTTAATAACGTGACTAATACGGTCAACGTCCAAACCACGCGCCGCCACGTCTGTAGCAATCAAAATGTCAATTTTGCCATTTTTTAAATGCTCAATCGTGCGCTCACGCAATGCTTGGGATAAATCACCATTGATTGCCGCAGCAGAATAGCCACGCGCTTCGAGTTTTTCTGCCAATTCGATGGTTGCAGTTTTGGTTTTAACGAAAATAATCATTCCGTCAAATGTTTCTGCTTCTAAAATTCGCGTGAGTGCGTCTAATTTGTGCAAGCCACTCACAAACCAAAATCGTTGCCGAATCGCTGGCGTTTCTGTGGTTTTGACTTTAATCGTGACTTCTTCAGGATTGTTTAAATATTTTTGCGCAATTTTGCGAATAATGCTGGGCATTGTTGCAGAAAACAGCGCGATTTGGCGTTGTGCTGGCGTTTGTTCCAGAATCCATTCAACGTCATCAATAAAACCCATCCGCAACATTTCGTCGGCTTCATCTAACACTAAGGTTTTCAGTGAATCGAGTTTTAAAGTGCCGCGACGCATGTGATCCATAACGCGCCCAGGTGTGCCGACAACCACATGCACACCGCGTGTGAGTTGGCGCAATTGCACATTGTAATCTTGACCGCCATAAATCGGCAGTACATGGAAATTCTTCAAGCGAGCCGCATACCCCTGAAATGCTTCGGCAACTTGAATGGCTAATTCGCGTGTAGGTGCTAACACCAATACTTGCGGGTCTTTAAGTTTAAGGTCTATGCGAGACAAGATAGGCAACGCAAAGGCTGCTGTTTTACCTGTACCGGTTTGAGCTTGCCCCAGAACGTCGTGTCCTTGAAGCATGAAAGGGATGATTTTCGCTTGAATAGGCGAGGGTGTCTCATAACCGATGTCGTCCAATGCTTTTAGCACCGGATCAATCAGTGCTAAGTCACGGAAGGAGGGTAATGGAGAAACACTATCGGACATTTATGTACCTGCTGAAAAAATAATGAGTCGCAAAAAGCGATAAGGGACGGTTTAAGTGTTTATTATACAATAATTTATAGATAATAGATATTGTAATAAAGGCTGGCGACTGAGATTAAGGCATCCCTAGTTTTGCCTTTAAAAACCACCGTGAGAGCTTTTTTGGTTAGCATGTAAAGTATGTGGCTAAGCTGTACTTAACTCTTTGTAACAAAGCATAAGTTGCAAGGCATTAACGATTTTTGTAGGTGACATAAACTCGCATTGTTTGGATAAATCCAAACCTACATAGATATTGATGCTTTGTGCAGAGTCTTAAAGATTTGCAGAGGTGGACAGTGGACAATTTTTCCGTCATCGTTTTTAATACTTTTATGAAAAACAAATTAAGCCTAAGCAAAATAATGAAAATCTTAAAAAAACGCCCATTTAAAGTCGATTTACTAAGCTGTTTTTTGGGTTTAATTCTGTTTACGGTAGTTATTGTTATTTATAGCTACGAAACCCATTCAAAAAACACGATTAGCTTAGTCTCAGACTTAGCTAATAGCCAGCTTCATCATGCAGTGAGTAAAACTGCCCGACAAATTAATATTGCTCAATATACACCCGAATTAATATCAAATTTATTATCCGATCATTTTGATATTGAACATGATAAACAGCTAGAGCAACAAATTATTAAAGTCTTAAATAAAACACCTTTTCTATTTATGTGTTTTATTGCAGATGAGCAAGGCAATTTTATTTTAGGATATAGAAATAAATTTAATACCATTTCTACTAAAGTTATTCATAGAACAGAACAAAAATCGCAAGAATTGTCTAAATATCGTGATGAAAAAGGCGTTGTTTATAAAGAAAAAACAGAAATAAATCCCGCTTATGAACCAAGAAAAAGATTGTGGTATATCGGTGCAAAAAAGAATTTACAACCCTATTGGACTGAAATTTATCGGTTTTATCATAATGACTTTGATAATGCTTATGCCGCGAAAACTGAAAATAAAAACTTATACGGTATTACAATTGCCAATCCGATTATTAATGATAAAAAAAAATTAATGGGCGTAGTTGGTGTTGATATTAGTCTGATGGAATTATCAGAATTTTTATCCAAATTAAAAATTGGAAAAAATGGCAAAGCATTAATTGTAAATGATACAAGGCAACTGATTGTGTATCCTTTTGCCAATAGTGAGAAATTAATTGCTACGCCAGAGCATCAAGGAATGCGTATTGAAGATATTCAAATTCCTTGGTTAAGAGAAGGTGTGGAAGGGTATTTTAGAAAATCAGAAAAAACTTTTTTCTATACTTATCAAGGGCATATTTATTTAGTGAAATCGCATGATTTTTCCGCAGAAATTGGCAAACCTTGGTATTTAATTATTGTGGTGCCGATTGATGATTTTTTAAACAACATCAAACAAAGTCGGTTAGTTAATTTTGCGATTACATCAATCATGCTGTTGTTATCGGTATTATTTTCTCTATGGTTATCACGCAGTTTATCAAAACCGCTTGAAGCAATGACGAAAACGATGCGGCAAATTAATGATTTAGATTTTGCCAATTTAATTCGCACTTCTTCTTCAATTAAAGAATTTCAACAAATGTCAGATGCGTTAAATGCGATGACGCAAGGTTTAAAAGCCTTTTTAAAATATATTCCGCCAGAAGTCGTTGAAGAATTAATTAAAAAAGGCGAAAACGTGACATTAGGCGGACAGGAATTGCAATTAAGTATTTTGTTTTCAGATATTGAAGGCTTTACTGAAATCACCGAAGACAGTGCGCCAATGGAAATCATGGCTGATTTAACCTATTATTTCGACCAAATGGTGAAAGTGATTGTGTTAAATAATCAAGGGACTGTGGATAAATTTATTGGTGATGCGGTGATGGCATTTTGGGGTGCGCCAAGTTACACCAATGAACATGCGCGGCTTTCGTGTTTAGCCGCTTTGCAATGCCAAGCGGAAATTGCCAAATTCAATCAGCAAAGAATTGCCGAGAAAAAACGCGTGTTTAATACTCGCATTGGCATTCACACCGGCACGGCAATTGTGGGCAATATTGGCTCAAGCGATCGTTTTAATTACACCGTGATTGGCGATAATGTGAATTTAGCTTCGCGATTAGAGGGATTAAATAAACTCTATGAAACTAATATTATTGTAAGTCACACCACTTATCGGCAGGCGTATGAATTTTTTGTGTTTAGACCGCTGGATTTTGTGATTGTGAAAGGAAAAAATATCGGGATTAAAGTTTATCAATTGCTGGCTGAAAAAGATAAATGCGATGAAAAAACTTTGGCGTTAGTTGAACAAGCGACAAAAGCGTTTAATTGTTATTTAGATAAAAACTTTACTGAGGCATTACAGATTTATTTGCAGATTTTAGAAACCTATCCTGATGATAAACCTGCAAAAGTGATGATTGAAAAGTGCGATAAGTTTATTGAAATTCCCCCTGATGAAAACTGGACAGGGGCAACCCGTGTTTTTGAAAATCGAATTTTTATTAGGAATAAACACGATATGTAACGGAAAAATGCGGTTAAAACAGTTCCCAAATAGGTTTTATGCCATCGGGCAGAGGCGCAAGTCGCCCTAGTTCTAACCAAACATTTTTGGGATTGTGAAAATCAGAGCCTTGCGAGGCTGCTAAATCAAATTGTTTGGCGTAATTTAAGCTGCGTCTGACTTCATCAGGATTAATGCGTCCAGTAATCACTTCAATCCCCGCGCCACCGACTTCTTTAAAAACCGTTAAAAAGCGTTTCATCCAACTAGCAGTTAAGTTATAGCGCATTGGGTGTGCAACCACCGCCACGCCACCCGCTTGATTAATCCAGCTCACAGCATCCGAAAGCTCTGCCCACGTTGTGCTGGTGTAAGCCGGTTTTCCTTGCCCTAAATAGCGGTCAAACGCTTCCTGTTCTGTGTCAACGTGATGCTGCGCGACTAAAAAATCAGCAAAATGACTGCGCGTTATCATGCCTGTTTCGCCTGCGGCGGCGACAACCGCTTCGTAAGCTCCAAAAATGCGTTTTTTCTCTAATAAGGCGGCTATTTTTGCCACCCGTTCATAGCGAATGGTTTGAATTTGTTTGATGCCTGCTTTTAAAGCGATATTTTCAGGGTCAATATTTAAGCCGACAATATGAAAACATTGTTTATTCCATGTGACGGATAATTCTATGCCGTTGATTAGCTTGATATTCACAGCTTCGGCGGCTTGTTGCGCTTCGGCTAAACCGACGGTGGTATCGTGGTCAGTTAATGCCAGCGCGGTGACTTGTTGTTGCTGGGCGCGAATAATCAGGTCGGTTGGGGATAAAGAGCCATCAGAGGCTGTGGAGTGGCTATGTAAATCATATTTTTCGAGCATTGTTTATAAAGGTTTTGTTTTTGCATGAAGATTGGGTAGAAATAGTAACACAATCATCACACTGCGTATTTTTCAGCGCAGATTTATTCGCAGCTGTAAATGGTGAGATTTACTTTGCAATACCCTACTCAGCTTATTTTTGCGCAGTGGCATTTAACTTTTTTTGCATTGCGAGCATTTCTTCCAAACGAGAAATATCTTTGTCTTTTTGGCTGATGATTTCGTGCTGGTGTTGGTTGATAAGTTGCAGTTTTTGCACTTCAAAGGCTAATTCGGCGGGTGAAGCGATAATCTGACCACCATCGCCGTTATTAGAATAATTATTGTTTAAATAAATATTTTTGCCATCCAGCGGAATCAGTTCGATTAAATCCACATCCAACACTTCGGCGATTTGTTTCATTTTGGAAAAATAAGCTTTGGTTGTGCCACGTTCAATTTTGGAATATCCGCTGATTGACATATTCAGTTTTTCTGCCATGTCTTCCTGTGACCAGTTTTTGGCTTCGCGTAAAAAGCGGATTTTTTCGTGAACTTCCATCATTTTTCCTTAAATTCTTCTAATTGGGTAGGTAACTGCACTGTTAGGCAATTGTAGCAAATTTGGGGAGGTTTAGAATGCAGCTTCTGTTAATTTAGGAGTAAAAAAATGGCTAATGAAGTTAAAGATGCAACAGTTGCAACGGCTGCAATTGCAACGGGGGCAGCGGCTGGTATTGGAAATGCGGCAATGGTTTATACAGGGGCAGTTGCAGCAGCTGAAGCTGCAGGATTAGCTGGTGCGGCTGCAACATCATCGGCTCTTGCTACTTTAGGTGGTGGAGCAATTGCCGCAGGTGGCGGTGGTATGGCAGCAGGAGTTGCGGCTGTTGCTACGGCCGCTGCGTGGCCTGCGGCAGCGGTAGCTGTTGTTGGTTTTGGTGGCTATAAACTGGTCAAATGGTTAAAGGATTAACATGACTACAATCAATACCGTTTCAGAGTTATTAAAAGCGTCAAACGTAACCGATTTAGCCCCTAAAAATTTCTCTAAGGTTTTTCATTATATTGGAAAAAATCAAGCTACTGTTAGTAAAGGAGTTATTGCTGAATTAGCCTCAGTCATGAAAAGTTCAACTGAAGCAACAACTATGGCATACAAAGCGATGCAAAGTTTAGTCGAAGATGCAAATGAACGGGCTTCCCAATCTTCATTAAAGAATATGGGTAATGTCATTAATTTGCTACATGAAAATGGCGTTTCAGATAAACGTATCGACAGTTTACTCCCACAGCTTTTAAAACAAGCACATGAAATGGAGAAAACAAAGATAGAGGGTAATAATAAATTGGCTAACACGGCTTTATTAATAACTGGGGTACTTGCCGCAATTTTCTTAAACAAGAAGATGGACGGAGACAACATTGAAAGAAATAACAAAACTAAACCAAGAAAATTCTGGGAGAGCTAATTGTGAAAGACATTCTCAAATTGCTTTGGAACATAGGTTATTGGATGGGCGGGTGGTCTGGCTTTACTTTTGGGTCAATAGGAACTTTAGTAGCATTGGCAGTTAGAGTTAGCTTTTTCAGTGATGACAATAAGTCTTCTGATGGTTCTGACACCAATCAAAATCCGTAACCTGAACTAAATAAAAACCGCCAATGGCAAAACCAAAGGCGGTTTTTTATTGCCTATCAACAAACTACCCCGACATTTAAAACTGATTTAACTGCGATTAAGTTAAGAGTTTATGCTTTATTTTTCAATAAGATACTTGTAGGGTGGGCACGCTTTTTTGCCCACCGAGAAAAATTAACCACTTAAAATGCTTGAAAAACTATGTTCTTCTATACGAT
>CAKZJE010000048.1 GCA_936941155.1 uncultured Methylomonas sp.
GTGAGTTCATGTGTGAGTGGTGCTTTCTACTTATGTTGTTATTATAACTTGTTGAAGAAGGATACTTTCACAGTCTCGTAAGTAATTAAACTAAATTTTTGCAGTGTTTTGGAGTGCAAGCTTTGCTTGCCATGTCAAGTAAAGCTTACGCTCCCATATTTTGTAATCGCGCGAACCCTCCATTTGCTTTTTTGAGAATAGAAATTGTAAGTCACAACAATTGAGTTGATATATTTCTCTCAACTGCGTGCCTGCTGATTTTTTAAACTCATTTAAAATTTTCAATCTCTTTAAAAAGCCACTGCAAAGCTAATCCTGCCAAAATTAAATTCTGTAAAAAAGTGATTGTCCTGTAAAATCTTATTCAGAAATTACACCCGTTAAGATTTTTTTTGAATTATTATTTGAAAAAAGACTTAGCATTATCTTTAATAAATCAATAAGTTGAGAAAAAATTAATGAGTCAGGCAAAAACCAATGCGCGTCAATGTGCGGTACAAGCTCTATATCAATGGCAAATGACAGGGCAAAACTTAAGCCTGATTGAAATCCAGTTTCACGAAGAAGAGCGATTAAAAGATGCGCAAAAAAGTTATTTTGTGGAACTTTTTCATGGTGTGCCAAAGCAACTTGATGCGATTGACATGGCTTTAACAGAATTTGTGGATAGACCGGTTGATAAAATTGATCCAGTAGAACGCGCAGTTTTGCGCATTGGCACTTATGAATTAATCAATCGCTTGGAAACTCCGTATCGCGTTATTATTAATGAGTCAGTTAATTTGGCTAAATATTTTGGCGCGGATGGCAGTCATAAATATGTGAATGGCATTTTGGATAAAGTGGCGCAAAAAGTTCGTAGCACTGAAGTTCAGATGCGCCAACAAAAACAACAGAATCAACAACCTAAAGCATAAGCCATTTTCCCTTCGTTATGTCTCTGTCTGAATTTGGTTTAATCGAGCGTTTCTTTGCTCAGCAACCGTTAAAAAACCCTCATAATCGTTTAGGCATTGGTGATGATTGCGCGTTGCTGGAAATTCCCGCAGGTTATCAATTGGCTGTCACCACCGACACGATGGTAGAAAATGTGCATTTTTTTAAGGATGCCAATCCACAGCAGTTAGGGCATAAGCTGTTGGCGGTGAATTTAAGTGATTTAGCCAGTATGGGCGCACAGCCTTTTGCCGTAACCTTGGCTTTAACCTTGCCGAAAGTTGATGAAACATGGCTGGCTGGGTTTTCTAAAGGTTTTTTGGATTTGGCACACCACTATAATGTTGATTTAATCGGTGGCGATACCACAAAAGGACATCTAACTTTGACCGTGCAAGCGTTAGGTTTAGCGCCAAAAGGTTTAGCGATGCAACGCTCAGCAGCAAAAGTGGGAGATTTGATTTATCTAACGGGTTGTCTAGGTGATGCCGGATTAGGTTTGAAAATCGAGCAAGGTTATCAGTGCGCTAATCCTGAACAAGCCTTACAACAGTTTCATCAACCTTTGCCGTGTGTGGCGCAAGGACTAGCATTAAGAGACATTGCTAACGCCTGCATTGATGTTTCCGATGGATTAGCTGCCGATTTAGGGCATATTTTGGAAAAAAGTGGCGTTGGTGCAACTATTAATAGTGATGCGCTGCCGTTGTCTAAAGCAGTAAAAACCTATCTTGCTGAAACGGACGATTGGCGAATGCCTTTAACAGCGGGCGATGATTATCAACTTTGCTTTACGATTAGCCCTGAAAAGATTGCTGATTTAACGATTGAGTGTTGGCAAATCGGCGTTATTGAAGCAACAGCAGGTCTGCGAGTTTTACGGTCAGGACACATTGAAACATTAGAGGTACAAGGCTTTGAACATTTTTCTTGAGAATTACGGTAACAGCAAATTAACCCCAAAACAAATTTTGACTGATCCGGTTTTGTTTTTGGCATTTGGGTTTGGTTCGGGTTTAGTGAAAAAAGCCCCCGGCACAATGGGAACAGTGGCGGCGATTCCGGTTTATTTATTCTGTGTGCAATTTAATTTCTGGATTTATGCGGGATTAACTTTAATTGCGACAGTTGCCGGCGTGTGGATTTGTGATATTGCGGCAAAAAAATTGGACGAGCATGATTTTGGCGGCATTGTTTGGGACGAAGTTGCAGGTTATTTGATTACCATGTTGTTTGTGCCGTTCTCATGGCAGGCGTTATTACTCGGATTTGTGTTGTTTCGCGTGTTTGATATTGTCAAACCGCAACCGATTAAATGGATTGATGCAAAAGTGACAGGCGGTTTAGGGATTATGCTAGATGATGTGTTAGCAGGCGTGTTTGCTGGGTTGGTCGCATGGTTTTTGCTGTAAAAATGTTAATCAATCCAAACTTTTTAACACTAATTCACTGAAAACTAAATAATAGCTTGCTAATTTTAAATAATTCTTTATAATAGCTAAATCAATCGCGGGGTGGAGCAGCTTGGTAGCTCGTCGGGCTCATAACCCGAAGGTCGTAGGTTCAAATCCTGCCCCCGCTACCAGATTTTTAAGAACCCCTTTATGGGGTTTTTTGTTTTCTAGGACTTTTAAAAATCCTAAAAATTTTATGTAGTTATCAATAGAAGGGCCTATGGCTCTTTTTTTATGTGTGAAATAAAGTGAGAAAAGCATGAAACAGGCTCCTGAGCATTTGCTGAACCTAATTGAACCTATCGTAACGGGGTTAGGTTATGAGTGCGTGGGCATCGAATATAACCCGCATCCCCAGCACGGATTGTTACGAATTTATATTGATAAAGAAAATGGGATTTTGGTCGATGACTGTAGCAAAGTCAGTCACCAAGTCAGCGGTGTGCTTGATGTTGAAGATCCAATTCAAGGTAATTATCACTTAGAAGTTTCATCACCCGGCGCGAATAGACCTTTATTTAAAGTTGCGCAGTTTGAACAATTTATTGGCAAAACTGTCACAGTGAGTTTATTTAAAGCCATCAATAGCCGCCGCAAAATTACTGCTCTGATTCAAAAAGTTGAAGGAGACATTATTTTTCTAGCCGAAGCACAGCAGCTTTTTGAAATCCCGTTTACCGCAATGAGCAAAGCTCAATTAGTGCCTGATTATTTACTCGAAAAAGGAGGTCGTAGTGGCAAATAAAGAAATTTTATTAGTAGTTGATGTTTTTGCTAATGAAAAAGAAATTGATAAAAATATTGTTTTTCAAGCAATGGAGTCTGCATTGGAAGCAGCGGCGGTAAAACGCCATGAAAATCGCATTAGAGCTAGAGTTTCTATCAATCGGCAAACAGGCGATTATGATACGTTTAGACGTTGGGAAGTAGTTGCGCCAAACGACAAAGTTGATGGCGATGTAGAACTTCCTGGTTCACAAATTTTATTAGAAGTAGCGCAGTTAGACGATCCGAATATTCAAGTTGGTGATTTTGTTGAAGAACAAATTGAGTCTGTGGCATTTTGTCGGATTGCAGCGCAAACGGCTAAGCAAGTTATTATTCACAAAATCAGAGAAGCTGAGCGCAATAAAATTGTCATGGCTTATAAAAGCCGTGTCGGTGATTTGATTACTGGTATCGTTAAACGGATTGAAAAAGGCAGTATTTATCTGGATTTAGGTGGTCATGTTGAAGCGTATATCGCTAAAGAAGATATGATTCCTAGAGAATCGGTGCGCGTTGGCGATAGAATTCGTGGCTATTTAAAAGATGTGCGCCCTGAAATACGCGGGCCGCAGTTATTTGTGAGCCGTACCGCGCCGGAATTATTAATTGCGTTATTCCGTTTAGAAGTGCCTGAAGTGGGCGAAGGCATGATTCAAGTGATGGGAGCAGCGCGTGATCCGGGCTCGCGTGCTAAAATTGCAGTGAAAGGCAACGACCCGCGTTTAGACCCAGTGGGCGCATGTGTTGGAATGCGTGGTTCGCGCGTGCAATCAGTGACCAATGAATTAGCCGGCGAGCGGATTGATATTATTTTATGGAATCCAAACGATGCGCAATTTGTGATTAATGCGATGTCACCTGCGGAAATTCAGTCAATTGTTGTCGATGAAGATAAACATAGTATGGATGTGGCGGTTGCAACCGACAATCTTTCACAAGCGATTGGACGTGGCGGGCAAAATGTACGCTTGGCAACGCAATTAACCGGATGGGAATTAAACGTTTTAGACGCTGCCAAAGTTGAGCAAGATAGCGACGCGGCAACTTCTAAAATCGCACTAGTATTCATGGAACAATTGGATGTTGATGAAGAAATAGCAAAAATTTTGGCAGAGGTAGGATTTACCAGCGTTGAAGAAATTGCTTATGTGCCTGTTGATGAAATGATAGAAATTGAAGGTTTTGATGAAGAATTAGTCGAAACCTTAAAAAGACGGGCAAAAGATTCACTGTTAATTAGTGCCATTGCCTCAGAAGAAAAAATAGAAACAGCAGAGCCCGCCGCAGATTTATTGAATATGGAAGGGATGGATACTGATTTGGCTTATGAATTAGCAAGTCAAGGTATTATCACAATGGATGATTTAGCGGAACAGGCAATTGATGATTTGTTAGGATTTGCTGGCATGGATAAAGAACGAGCAAGCGTGCTGATTATGAAAGCGCGTGAGCCGTGGTTTACAACGGAACAGAACACATAGGGGGGCGAAATGAGTAATAAAACAGTACGAGAATTAGCAGAGGTAGTAGGGATTCCTCTTGAGCGTTTATTGGAGCAGTTAGCCGAGGCTGGTCTAAAAGTAGATGCCCCCGATGAAATTGTTGACGAAGAAGAAAAAACCAAATTGTTGGCGCATTTGCGTAAACGGCATGGCAAAACGGAAGATGAAGCGGGCGCAGGTGCACCAACGCGCGTGACTTTAAAACGCCGCAAAGTCAGTGAGCTAAAACAAGCCTCAGTGCCGGGTAGCTCTACAAAAGTGATTAGCGTTGAAGTGCGCAAGAAAAAAACCTATATCAAACGTGAAACGGTTGACAGTATTGAAACAAAAGAAAAACCTGCTGTTTCTGAGCAACCTGTCGTAACCCCCACTGTATCAATAGAACCAGCAGAAAAAATAGTTGTGGTTGAAAATACTGAAATTAAAGCAGTACAAGAAACACCTGTTATTAGTGAGCAGCCAGTGCCAGTGAAAACCGAGCAAGAATTAGCTGAAGAACAGCGTAAGAACGAAGAGCTGGCTTTAGAACAGCAGAAAAAAGAAGCAGAGCAAAAAGAGCGCGAACGCAAAGAGCGTTTGGAAGAGTCTGTGCAAAGAAATGCTGATAAAGTCAGAAAAATGGCAGAAGCTAAACAGCAAACTCTGCATAAGAAAAAACAGCCTCCGCGTAAACCTGCGGACGCTGGGCGAACACCTGCTACTGCTAATCCAGCAGCAGCGGCGACACCTGCACCTGCAAACACAGGCAGACCTGCTCCACAAAATCGTGGCGCGGCAGCAGCACCTGCAAATGACGCACGTCCTGGAAAAACCACAGCGCATCGAGATGCACCAGCAGGTCGTGACGCACCCAGCGGCGGTAAAGCTTCTGCGGGTCGCGGTGGTGGATTTGCTGGACGCGGCGGTGGTGGTGGCGGTTCACTGGCAATCTTGGATGAATTTGCAGAACGGGAAATGGGCGCAGGTCGCCGCTCGAAAGGTAAAAAACCAAAACAAAAAGCGCGTACTAATACCCCAGTAAGCGAAGCAAAACATCAGTTTGAAATGCCGGTTGCGCCTACCATCAAAGAAGTCACTGTTCCTGAGCATATTCTGGTTTCTGACTTAGCGCAAAAAATGAGCGTGAAAGTCGCGGAAGTGATTAAACACTTGATGAAACTGGGGATTATGGCAACCATCAACCAAAGCATTGACCAAGAAACGGCAGTGATTTTGGTGGAAGAAATGGGTCACAAAGCCATCATGCAAAGTGAAGATGACTTTGAGCAAGAAATGTTGGCAGCGGTTGAAAATACTGTTGATGACAGAGAATTGCATAGCCGTGCACCGATTGTCACCATCATGGGACACGTCGATCATGGTAAAACTTCTTTACTCGATTACATTCGTAAAACGCGCGTGGCAGCAGGCGAAGCGGGTGGTATTACGCAACATATTGGCGCGTATCAAGTTAAAACCGATCATGGCGCAGTGACATTCCTCGATACACCCGGACACGCGGCGTTTACCGCTATGCGGGCACGGGGTGCAGAAATCACTGACGTAGTTATCGTGGTGGTGGCAGCCGATGATGGGGTGATGCCACAAACTAAAGAAGCGGTAGAACATGCCCGCGCAGCCAATGTGCCTATCATTGTCGCGATTAACAAAATTGATAAACCGGCTGCAAATCCTGAAAAAGTGATGCAAGAGTTGGCAACTATCAATGTGTTGTCAGAAGAATGGGGCGGTGATGTTCAATTCTTGAAAATCTCAGCTAAAACAGGCGAAGGCGTTAATGAACTGATTGAAGCTTTGATTTTGCAGTCAGAAATTTTAGAACTGAAAGCTCCTGTTGAAGGCAATGCTTCTGGTTTAGTGATTGAATCACGTCTGGATAAAGGTCGCGGTGCGGTTGCAACCGTATTGGTACAAAAAGGCACGTTGAATAAAGGCGAGTTTGTACTGTGCGGACATGAATATGGTCGCGTTAGAGCGATGTTTAATGAAACAGGCAAAGCCATTAAAACCGCAGGTCCTTGTGCGCCAGTGGAAATTCTAGGTTTATCCGGCACTCCCAATGCTGGCGACCGCTTTATCGTGGTACAAAACGAAAGAGTGGCGCGTGAGTTAGCAGAACATCGTGAAGATAAGAGCAAATCCACACGTCATGCAGCGCAACAAGCTTCGAAATTGGATGAGGTTTTCTCCAAAATGGCGGCGGGTGAAACTGCAAGCGTTAATTTAGTGATTAAAACCGACGTGCAAGGTAGTTTGGAAGCCTTACGCGGTGCATTGGTGAACTTGTCCACACCAGAAGTCGAAGTGAAATGCGTTTATGGCGGCGTAGGTGGGATTACTGAAAGTGATGCAAACCTTGCGTTAGCTGCGGGAGCTATTTTAATGGGCTTCAACGTGCGTGCTGATGCGACTGCACGGAAAATGATTGAAGAAAAAGGCATTGATTTACATTATTACAGCATTATTTACGATGCGATTGATGAGGTAAAACGTGCCATTAATGGTATGTTAGCTCCTGATATTCATGAAAAAATTGTCGGTCTTGCCGAAGTGCGTGATGTATTCCGTTCACCTAAATTCGGTTTGATTGCCGGTTGTATGGTAGTTGATGGTTTTGTGAAACGGAATTTACCGATTCGGGTATTGCGTAATAACGTGGTTATTTTTGAAGGTCAGCTCGAATCGTTACGTCGTTTCAAAGATGATGCTGCTGAAGTCAAAATGGGCATGGAATGTGGTATCGGCGTGAAAAACTACAACGATGTGAAAGTTGGCGATCAGATTGAAGTGTTTGAACGTTTTGAAGTTAAACGGGAAATCTAGTTAATGGCAAGAGAATTTGGTCGTAGCGACCGCGTTTCTTCACAGATGCAAAAAGAGTTGGCGGCGGTGTTGCAACGCGACATCGCTGACCCGCGTTTGGGTTTTATCACCATTAATGAAGTGGTGCTGACGAAAGATTTGTCGTATGCCAAGATTTACGTCACCGTTTTGAATACCGATGAAGAGGGAAAAAAGGCGCAAACGAAGTTATTAAACGAGTTAGCTCCAATGATTCGGCATTATGTGGCGAAACGTATGAAGTTGCGGCATATTTCTGAGTTTCGTTTTTTGTATGACAATTCGTTTGATACTGGGATGCGGGTGGCGGAGTTGTTGAGTGATTTGCCGAAACTTCCTGAAAGTGATGAAGAATAACAGGAGCTTGCAATGGAATATTTAGTGAATTTGCATATTGAAAAATTGCCAGAAGGTTTTTATCTAGCGACTTCGGATGATGTGCAAGGTTTGGTAGCGCAAGGCAAAACGCTAGAAGAAACTTTAACTATTGCGGCTGATGTTGCTAAACAACTATTGCAAGCTCAAAAAGAACGTAACATTTTGTTTCCTCTTAAAACGATAGCCGATTCTTTTGACTATTCTTTGGTTGTGAACGGTTGAGATGGGGCAGCTAAGCGGTTTTCGCTATCGTGACATTATTGCACGGTTGAAACAGTTAGGTTTTAAACTCGATAGACAAGCGGCTGGTAGTCATGAAATCTGGTATAACGCAGACACTAATTCTTATACTACGATTCCTAAGCATTCAGGCGATATGCCAGAAGGCACTTTACGCGCAATTTTGAAACAAGCCGGTATTTCAGTGAATGAGTTTGTTGGCAAATAAAAGTAAATGGCACGGAAAAAAGCAAGTAATGGCTTACCAACTTTTGATGAGCTTCTTATTCCAACAGTTAAAGCACTTCAAGAACTAGGAGGCTCAGGTTCAATTGAAGAGATTAATAGCAAAGTTTATGTTATTGCTGAAATTTCCGATGAGATATTACAAATTCCGCACGGAGAGGAAGGTGCTGTCAGTGAAATTGATTATCGACTTGCATGGAGTAGAACCTATCTTAAAAAGTTTGGACTGCTTGAAAATTCATCACGAGGCATTTGGGCATTATCAAAAGCAGATATCGAAGTAACTACACTTGATTCTATTGAAATTGCTAGGTCAGTTAGAGAGCAAGAAAAATCAAAGCAACCGCCAAAAGCATCAACTGACAAAATAGAACACGATGTTAAAGAGGAAATTGATAACACCGAAGAATGGAAGCAACAATTACTTGAGATTCTTTACAACATAACCCCCGCTGCTTTTGAGCGATTATCACAAAGACTTTTAAGAGAAAGTGGTTTTTTTCAAGTTGAAGTCACAGGAAAAGTGGGCGATGGTGGAATTGATGGCAAAGGAATTGTGAGAGTTAGCGGTCTGTTGAGTTTTCATGTTATTTTTCAATGTAAGCGTTATAAAGGCTCTGTTTCACCCAGTCAAATTCGGGACTTTAGAGGCGCAATGCAAGGAAGGGCTGATAAAGGGCTTTTTATCACAACAGGTACATTCACGAGAGAAGCGATTAAAGAGGCAACTCGCGATGGCGCACCGCCTATTGATTTAATAGATGGCGAAATGCTTTGTGATAAGTTGAAAGAGTTGAAACTTGGTGTAGAAACAAAGCTAACCGAAACAGTTGATATAAAGAACGACTGGTTTAATAACTTATAATTTCTTAAATTCAATTAGCTCGGTAGTTTGTAAATGGAAAACTTGTGACACACTAAAAAATGAAAAAATCCTATTCACAATATACTGCCGAAGATTTAAACGAACTCGCTATTGAGGTAGTCAACGGACGTTTGTTTTCAGATATTGTACCCATACAGCCTAGCGAGTTATTGCTGCAATTACTGTTGATTAATCGAAGGCTACCAATGCAATCTGAAAAAGCAAAATCAGAATTGTTAATCAGTCCTGTTTTAAATGAAATATGGGCTAAGAATTCTCACGTTTTTACTTATTTTTCTGGTTATCAATTTAACGTTGACAGTAAACGCGGTTTAAAAGGTTTTTGCGATTATATTTTAAGCACAAAATATAACGCGGTGTTTATTGAAAGTCCGATTTGTGCGATCGTTGAAGCTAAACATAATCAGGATTTAATAGATGCAGTGCCGCAATGTGGCGCAGAAATGTATGCCGCTCGTTTATTTAATCAGCAACATGGCAAAGATATTGAAAGCATTTATGGCATCGTTACAACGGGTTCTGAATGGCTGTTTTTAAAATTAACCGATAATACTTTAGTTGTGGATGAAGACCGCTATTTTTTAAATAATTTGCCCGAATTATTAGGTTGCTGGCAAACAATGATTAATGAAATTGCATGAGCAAACGCACCTCAGGGATTAATGTAAACGGCATTATATTATTGGACAAACGCCTAGGTGTTTCTTCTAATAAAGCGTTGCAGGAAGTACGGCGATTATTCAATGCCAATAAAGCCGGACACACAGGTAGTTTAGACCCCCTAGCTACCGGATTATTGCCGCTGTGTTTTGGTGAAGCAACCAAAGTCTCTGGCATGATGCTAGACGATGACAAACGCTATCAAGTGGAAATCCAACTCGGTGTAATGACCGATACAGGCGATGCCGAAGGCCAAGTTCTCGAAACAAAACCCGTTCCCGAAATTTCAGCAGAAGCACACACCGCTTGTTTAGCGGACTTCACAGGCGAAATCGAACAAGTGCCGCCAATGTATTCTGCATTAAAACATAACGGTAAAAAACTATACGAACTCGCTCGTGAGGGTATTGAGGTTGAACGAAAGCCAAGAAAAATTACAATTTTTGAAATCAAACCACTGGATTTTTCTACGCCATTTTTAACCCTAGAAGTATTTTGCTCCAAAGGCACTTACATTCGCTCACTCGCAGAAGATATTGGGCATTATTTCGGTTGCGGCGGCACGGTGACAAAATTGCGCCGTTTACAAGCTGGACAATTTCACTTAAGCAATGCTTATACGCTGGAACAATTAACCGCAATGAATCCAGAAACCTTGTTTTCTAGTCTCATCGCAGTGGATAAACCGCTAGAATCTATGCCCAGCGTGTTGCTTTCTGCGGAACAAGCAAAACTCATTCAGTTTGGACAAACCATCCACTTTGCATCAACAACAGAGGGCATGGTCAGACTGTATGATACAAATCTATTTTTAGGATTGGGGGAATTGCTATTAAATGGTAAACTAGCCCCTAGAAAACTATTTAATCTTAAGACCTGACAGGTTTTAAAAACCTGTCAGGTCTGGATTCAAAACAAACACTAAACTCCTACACCCTATTGTGGAAGTTGTGTTGTAAAGCACTACCCTTTTGGTAGTTTATTTTTTATTTTATATATAGGGCTTAAAAATGCCATTTACCGCAGCACAAAAAAAAGCAGTTGTAGAACAATATCGTCAATCTGAAACCGATACTGGCTCGCCAGAAGTTCAAGTTGCTTTATTAACCGCTCATATTACGCATTTAGCACCGCATTTTGCGGCGCACAAAAAAGATCACCATTCACGTCGTGGTCTGTTACGCATGGTGAATCAGCGTCGTAAAATGCTGGAATACCTGAAAAACAAAGACGTAACCCGTTACAAAGCATTGATTGCACGTTTAGGTTTGCGTAAATAAAACCTTGAGAAACGGCACTTGATAGTGCCGTTTTTTTGCATGAAGCCTATCGCCTGTTTGTTGACACACGAGTTATTTTTTTTAGAATATAACCTTAACGCGATAGCAATAGAATTAAAATTTAACACATTAACCCAAAGGAAACTTAATAGTGAATCCTACTAAAAAACAATTTCAGTATGGCAATCACCTTGTCACTTTAGAAACTGGCGAAATAGCCCGTCAAGCAGACGGCGCGGTGCTAATTGATGTTGATGGTACGACTCTGCTGGTGACCGTCGTTGGTAAAAAAGAATCCAGTGGCGGCGATTTTTTTCCTTTGACGGTTAATTATCAAGAAAAAGCTTATGCTGCCGGCAAAATTCCGGGCGGTTTTTTCAAACGTGAAGGTCGTCCTACTGAAAAAGAAACCTTAACATCACGCTTAATTGACAGACCGATTCGCCCTTTGTTTCCTGAAGGTTACAGCAATGAAGTGCAAATCGTTGCGACTGTGATGTCATTAAATCCTGAAGTTGACCCAGAAATTCCAGCGTTGTTAGGTTCTTCTGCGGCATTAGCGATTTCTGGATTACCTTTCCAAGGGCCTGTGGGCGCGGCGCAAGTAGGCTATAAAGATGGCGAATACTTATTAAATCCAACCGTGTCTGCTTTAAAAGAGTCTGAGTTGGAATTAGTGGTTGCGGGAACTGCAACCGCTGTATTAATGGTTGAATCAGAAGCGAAATGTTTATCTGAAGAAGTGATGCTAGGCGCGGTATTGTTTGGTCACGAACAAATGCAAGTTGCCATTAGCGCGATTAATGAGTTTGCAGCAGAAGCTGGAAAACCTGCGATTGCATGGTCAGCTCCAGAGTCTAACGTTGCTTTAGAAGCCTTGGTTTTGGCAGAAACTGAAAGCGCGATTAAAGCCGCTTATCAAATTCCTGAAAAATTAGTGCGCCAAGAAACAATGAAAGCTATTCGCGCGGCTGTTGTTGAAAAATTAACGGTTGATGATGAATACGCAGCTGCTGCAATTTGCAGTATTGTTGAAAAATTAGAATCAAAAATCGTGCGTGGCTCTATTCTGCACGATGCAAAACGGATTGACGGACGTGCTTTAGACAGCGTTAGACCGATTTCTATCAGAACCGGCGTATTGCCAAGAACACACGGTTCAGCGTTATTTACACGCGGCGAAACCCAAGCCTTAGTCGTTGCCACACTCGGCACAGCGCGTGATGCGCAAGTGATTGATGCGTTAGGCGGCGAATATAAAGAACCATTTATGCTGCATTACAACTTCCCTCCGTACTGCGTGGGTGAAACAGGTCAAGTTGGCTCGCCAAAACGTCGTGAAATTGGTCATGGTCGCTTAGCAAAACGTGGCGTACATGCAGTTTTACCGAATATGGATGAATTTCCATACACTATTCGCGTGGTTTCTGAAGTCACTGAATCAAACGGTTCAAGCTCAATGGCATCCGTGTGCGGTAGCAGTTTAGCGTTGATGGATGCTGGCGTACCTTTGCAAGCTCCGGTTGCAGGTATTGCAATGGGTTTGATTAAAGAAGGCGACGAATTTGCTGTGCTTTCCGACATCATGGGTGATGAAGATCACTTAGGTGATATGGATTTCAAGGTTGCTGGTTCAGAAAATGGCATTACCGCGCTACAAATGGACATTAAAATCAACGGTATCACCGCTGAAATTATGAAAGCTGCGTTGGAACAAGCCAAACAAGGTCGTTTGCACATTTTAGCGGAAATGAACAAAGCCTTATCTGCAACACGCGGCGAAATGTCTGATTTTGCGCCACGCATTATCACTTTCAAAATTGATCCTGCGAAAATCCGTGAAGTGATTGGTAAAGGCGGCGCAACGATTCGCAGCATTACTGAACAAACTGGCGCATCGGTTGATTTAACTGATGACGGCATTGTGAAAATAGCTTCCGTTGATAAAGCGGCTGGCGAAGAAGCAAAACGCATTATCGAAGAAATCACCGCAGAAGTGGAAGTTGGCAAAACTTATGAAGGCAAAGTGGTTCGCTTAATGGATTTCGGTGCATTCGTGACAATTTTACCTGGCAAAGATGGTTTGGTGCATATTTCCCAAATTTCTGATGAACGTGTGGAAAAAGTTAGCGACAAATTGTCTGAAGGCGATACTGTGAAAGTTAAAGTCTTGGAAATTGATCGTCAAGGTCGTGTTAGACTGAGTATGAAAGACGTAGAAGCCGAGTAATTTTAACGACTTTGTTTTGAATACCATGAAAAAGGGTCTGCAAAGACCCTTTTTTTATGCCTGTTAAAAATCAGATTTTCTTTTCCCGCTACGAAAGCGATTTAGAGATAAATTATAGAAACTTTTTAAGACGACCAGTCGTCTTTAAAATTTTTCGTAACCAGATTTACCGCGTTGTCACATAACCGTCAACAAAACTTCATTTTTCTGTCACAAATTCCTTTTAAACTCTAGCAGTGAATTTCACAATGTAAAAAAGGATAATAAAAATGAAACTACTCTATGCTATTCACAAATATGATGTGTTTTTATTCATGTTTCTGCTCAACACCCGCAATCATCAAATTCTGGTACAAATCAGTCGCTATATTTCCAAAACAGCCGATGGCCCGATTTATGTGTTGATAGCAGGACTGTTATATTGGCGCGAAAATCTTGAAAATCCTCTCTTACAAGCCATGCTATGGGCATTTTTAATTGAAAGACCGATTTATTTTGTCTTAAAAAATGGTTTTAAACGCAACCGCCCGCAAATAGCCTTGCAAAACTTTCGCAGTTTTATTACGCCTTCAGACAAATTTAGCTTTCCATCAGGACATACCTCCGCTGCGTTTATGATGGCAACCTTAATCGGCTATTTTTTTCCGCTGCTTTTTATTCCCTTATATAGCTGGGCGGTGTTAGTAGGCTGCTCGCGCGTTATGTTAGGCGTTCATTTTCCCACCGACACGTTGGTCGGGGCATTATTAGGTGTTAGCACCGCAATTTTTAGTTTGCAACAGGTTGTGTTATGAAAATATTTTATGGAGTACAAGGCACAGGCAACGGACACATTACCCGCGCTCGTGTTATGGCAAAAGCATTGGCTGCTGCTGGCATGGATGTAACTTATCAATTTACTGGACGACCTGCGGACAAATATTTTGATATGGAAATCTTTAACGGCTATCAATTGCGTGATGGTTTAACTTTTAACACGCACAATGGAAAAGTCAGCTATTTAAAAACAGCGCGTGATGCCAAATTAATCACGTTCATTAAAGATGTGAAATCATTAGATTTGAGCGGCTATGATTTGATTTTAAGTGATTATGAACCGGTCACTTCGTGGGCGGCTAAACAACAAAAGAAAACCATTTTAGGGATTGGACATCAATACGCATTTAGACACAATGTGCCGAAAAAAGGACATGACCCATTGGCAGATTTTGTGATGAATAATTTTGCGCCTACTGAGCGCAATGTCGGATTGCATTGGCATCATTTTGGACAACCGATTTTGCCGCCGATTATTGATTTATCAAAGCATTCTAAACCCGCTATTAAAAATAAAATTGTGGTTTATTTGCCGTTTGAAGATCAAAACGAAGTGATTCGCCATTTAGCATCATTTGAAAATTTTAATTTTCATTGCTATGCCTCAGATGTTGTAAGCTCTGAATATGCGCATATTATTTGTCATCCATTATCGCGGGAAAATTTTCAGAAAGATTTGCTTGATTGTGTTGGCGTGATTGGCAATGCAGGTTTTGAATTATCCAGTGAAGCGTTACAGTTGGGGAAAAAACTACTGATAAAACCACTGCATAAGCAAATGGAGCAAATTTCAAACGCTGCTGCTTTGCAACAATTAGGTTATGGTCATGTGATGGATGATTTGGATGTGGCTGCCATTGAGCGTTGGTTGGATGATGTGAATGCGGTGCAGGTGACGTTCCCGAATGTTGCGGAAATTTTGGTGTCATGGGTACAAGATGGAATGCCGGCGATGGACGCAGATTTTTTTGCAGAGGTTTGGAATAAAGTTGATGTGCTGCATATTCAGCATAATGGCATGAATGCTTAATCTGTGCAGGCATGTATAAAAAACCTTCCAGGTTTTAAAAACCTGGAAGGTTTAGCTGTTTATTTCAATCATCTAAAAATTTTCCAAGACGACCAGTCGTCTTGAAAATTTTTCTCACTTAAGTGGGTACGAAACAACTTATGCAGGTTTATTTTGTGTAGGTGCGGATTTATCCGCACTGTGCGAATGAATTCGCACCTACAGTTGTTGAGCTTATTTTATACACGTTCCCTTAACTAAAATACGTTTTAAAGTTTTTAGCTTGCCGCAATATTCCAATAGCCCAGATGTAATTGCCTGCGACTTTCAACTTCAATAAGCACTAAGTCGCGTTGCTGTTGATCCAGTTGTTGCCACGCACAAATTTCGTCTAGTGTTCGAAAGCAACCTAAGCAAATATTTTGTTCGTTTAAACAACATCTTCTAACGCAAGGTGATGAAATGGTAGTCATTTTTTAATCCTAGAATAAAGTTAGAAATGATTTGCACAGTTAAGTAATTTTATAATTTGATCGAATTGATATTGTTGCTCCAGTCGATATAAAACTTCTGCAATATCAGCCGATGCGTGCTGAATTTGGTTAATCACAAGCTCCGTTTCTTCCATATCCAAACGTGAGGCAGCATCGTGAAGTTGTTGTCGTAAGTTAATCGGCAATTGCGCCAACATTTCAGGCGTAATTTCTTGCTTAGGCGACACTTGCACGTTAGGAATGTCTCGATAAATAAATTTAACCTTTAAACACGACATTAAGGTCGCAAACAATTCTGGCGCGTGAAAAGGCTTATGTAAAATGGCATCACAGCCAGCGGCAACAATTTTTTGATGTTCTTCCTCAAAAGCACTGGCGGTTAGTGCAATAATTTTAACCTGATCGCCGCCGGCTAATTGCCGAATTTTTTCAGTGGCTTCATAACCGTTCATCATCGGCATGTGCATATCCATCCAAATTAAATGCGGTTGCCATTCTTGAAACACGCTAATCGCTTCTGCGCCATTGCTTGCTTCACGAATTTGAAAACCGACTTCGGTGAGAATTTTAAACAACAATAAGCGATTATCGGCGTTGTCATCCACCACTAACAATCGCCAGACAGGTTGCTGTGGCGCAAGGCATTTAATGGGATTCCAATCTTCTTTAACGGTAATGTCATCGGTTTTGGCAATAAAAACGGGTAATTCAATTTCAAAAGTTGAACCGACTCCTAACACACTACTAACCGTAATTCGCCCTTCCATCAATTCCACTAACGATTTGGAAATCACCAATCCCAAGCCTGAGCCGTCTGAGTTAGCAGGATTTAATTGCACAAAGGGCTGAAACAAATCGCCCAACTTTTCTTTTTCAATACCCGCGCCGCTATCAACAATTTCAATATGCAGCATTATCATGCCATCAGTCGGCATGGCACGAAAATTCATCCGTAAAATAATTCCGCCTTCTTCGGTAAATTTAATCGCATTACTTAACAAATTAATCAGAATTTGCCGCAGTTTGCTGTTATCGGCTTTCACATATTGCGGAATATCTGGGGCAATTTCCAATCTGAAATTTAATTTTTTCTCCTGTGTGCGCAGGTGAATCATTTCATTCATTTCATCAAGCAGCTTGCGCAAATCAAAGGTTTGAATATTCAGTTCAAATCGTCCGGCTTCAATTTTGGAAATGTCCAATATATCGTTAATCATGCTGAGCAAATAAGCACCACTCCGATTAATAATCCCCAGCGTTTGTTTTTGCGTGGCAGTTGTGGTTTCGTCGCGACTCATTAATTCAGAAAAACCTAAAATCGCATTCAGTGGTGTACGCAATTCATGGCTCATGGTCGCGATAAACATGCTTTTGCTGGAATTAGCCGCTTCTGCAAGGATTTTTGCCCGTTCCAGCTCCTGAGTACGTCGCATCACCAGTTCTTCCAAATGTTCACGATAACGAGCTAATTCTGATTCAGATAATTCCCGCTCAGTCATTTCCTTGCGCAATTGGTTGTTAATACGGGCAAGTGCAAGATACGGTTGTTTGACGGCTGTGGTAAATAAACTCTTATAAATCAAATAAAAAGCGACAATTTTATATAAATGTCCAATCACATTATAAGAATCAAAAACACTTTTATAACCTGCAAAAATAGCTTCGCTGAACATGCACATCACAAACGCACTGATAAAATAAATCAGTTGTTGATTTTTGGTTTTTAGCATTCGTTGCCAATACGCTGCCATACTGAGACACAGCAAAAAAATAATAAAATACTCGCAATTTTTTTTAAACTCAGTCAAACCAATCCCTTCCTCAATCGTGATAGGAAGATACTGTGGAAAAAAAGTGACGCTGGAAAAAACCGCTATCGGAATCGCAAGATTCAGAGCTAACAAGCTGTTTTTTGTGAGATAAACACAGCGGCAATTGGGATAAACGTAAGCACTGGCTAAAAAAGTGATTGCCATATACAGGCGGGCGGCTGTCCAGTATTGGGTTGATTTAAGAGCTGAATTAGGGGTGATAAAGTCTGGCATTCCTGAATAACCAAAAGTGTGCATCAGGTCTAATAAGCCGATGCCGAAAAAAATCGCTCCTAAAAATAGGCTATGGCGATTTTTTGATTGTTCGTAGGCGTACCAGCCAATTCCGAAAATTGAAAACGAGACAACAATGCTAAAAAATTCGGCTATGTTGTGAAAAACCAGATAAGAGGAAACTTCCATCACCGAATAAAGCCGTTGCCGAAACAATTCGATGAGCAAAAAGGGCAGCAGGGCGGCTACAAAGACTCGAATAATGTATTTGAAAAGAAAAGATGAGTTAAGCATACGGGCTGTCCCTTTACATGAGTGGGTAAGTTTGCTTATTAACTTTCTTTCGCGGTAAGCAATGTAATGATTTGGTCAAATTGATAATGTTCTGCTAATTGCTGCAAACTCTCGGCAACATTGGGTGCAATGGCGTAAATGTCAGTAATCCATTTTTCACTTTCTTCAATATCCAGATTCACCGCCGCTTTGCGCAAATGTTGGCGTAATTCTTCAGGTATGGCTGCCAACATGTCTGGCGTTATTTCCATTTTAGCCGCGCTAGTGGTTGCAGGCTTTTCTTGATAAATAAACTTAACCCCTAAATATTTTGTCAGGGCAGCAAAAATTTCGGGGGCACGAAATGGTTTATGCAATACGGCTTCACAGCCTGCATTGATGATGTCGATGTGTTGTTCTTTAAACGCACTGGCAGTTAAAGCGATAATTTTAACGGCATTGCCATTGGGTAATTGCCGAATTCGGCGCGTGGCTTCATATCCGTCCATGACTGGCATTCGCATATCCATCCAAATTAAATCCGGTTGCCATTGTTGAAATTTATCAATGGCTTCTTGACCATTTTCAGCTTCCTGCACCGCAAATTCTACTTCTTTTAGCAACGTAGCAAGCAATAGGCGATTTTCAAAATTATCATCCACAATCAACAATCGTTTTACCGCCTGATTAGGTGCAAGTCCTTTCACGGGAGATGGATTATTTTCTGCGCTGACATGTTTGGCTTCTGCCATAGGCACGGGTAATGCAACGCGAAAAGTTGAACCCACTCCGAAAGTGCTGCTTACTTGAATAGAGCCTTGCATTAATTCGACCAATGCTTTGGAAATTGCCAGACCTAAACCTGTGCCTTGTATGTTTAAAGTATCCTGCGCCAACTGCACAAAAGGTTTAAAAAGCTCCTGTTGCTGATGCTGCGCAATTCCTGTGCCGCTATCTGCCACTTCTAATGTTAGTGTTAGCATTTCAGGCGTGTTTAAAGGATGTGAGCACGCTCTTAAAATTACCCCACCTTGCTGGGTGAATTTAATTGCATTGCCTAGCAAATTAATCAAAATTTGCCGTAATTTGCCGCTATCACTTTCAATGTAGCGCGGTATATCGGAGGCGATTTCTAGCCTAAAACTCAATTGTTTTTCGATTGCCCGCACTGTCACCATATCAGCAATTTCCTGCAATAGTTTGTGCAAGTCAAAAGCCTGAATATCCAGTTCAAAACGTCCGGCTTCAATTTTGGAAATATCCAGCACATCATTAATCATACTCAGCAAATGTGCGCCACTGCGATTGATGATGTTGAGCGTTTCTTTTTGTGCAGGAGAAATACTGCTATCGCGGCTCATTAATTCGGAAAAACCTAAAATTGCATTCAGCGGTGTGCGCAATTCATGGCTCATATTGGCTAAAAAAATGCTTTTGGCTTGATTGGCAGCTTCGGCTTGATCGCGAGATTTTTGCAGTTCTGCGGGACTGGGCAATTTTAATGCGCGTGGAATGACCCACCAAATGGCAAAAACGGTGGCAGTGGCAATAATAGCGGCAAGAGCTTTAACATAAGCATCTAGCCAATACACTGGAACCCAAATGGTGAGCAGGGACAGAAAATGCGTGCTAGCGCAGGTTAAAATAAAAGCGTTGAAAAAAGTTAAGTATAACCAGCGATATTGCAAATCTTTACGCTTCCAGACGAAATAGGCGATACCGATGGGATAAGTCGCATAAGCGAGCGTCATCACGGCATCCGAGATAACAGTGAGCCAAAGCAAAGATGAATTCCAGCCGAGACAATAGCCGTGCGGCATAAAATCTTTAAAATCAATCAGTGTTTGCATGATGAGATACCGACGCATAACTCGTGATATTCATATCTGGATTTTTTGAGATTCAGGTACTGATACGAGCAGTTATAGTGACGACTACCAATCTGTTGAGAGCAGCAGTCGTTGGAAAACTGAAAGATTGCAAGAATCGTGATTAAGGCAAATTTACAACCGCAGGAATTGCCCAGCTTGGGTCACGATGCTCAACAATCACGGTGGTGTAAACCCCGCCACGCACATTAAAAACAGCGCGAATCCGCATAAAACGTGGCGCGGTAACTTTCACCAAATCATCCAACATTTCATTAGTCACCGCTTCATGAAACGCGCCTTGATCACGAAATGCCCACATATACAGCTTTAACGCTTTCAACTCCACACACAATTCATTCGGCACATATTCAATATGAATCGTCGCAAAATCCGGCTGTCCCGTTTTTGGACAAAGGCAAGTAAATTCAGGCACATCAATGCGAATCGTGTAATCGCGTTGCGGTTGTGGGTTTGGAAAAGTTTCTAAATCTTTGCTTGGTTGCGTTGTCATAGTGGTTTAAATCTGTATTTAAGAATAAAAAAGTACAATATCACTCGAATATCGTGAATAATACGCGGTTCGATTGTTATCTACAGGCGTATTCTACCAGTTATGAAACTGGAAAAAATCAAACTTTCAGGGTTTAAATCCTTTGTTGACCAAACCACAATTCCGATTCACGGCAATTTGACCGCGATTGTCGGGCCTAATGGTTGTGGCAAATCCAATATTATTGACGCAGTGCGCTGGGTGATGGGCGAGAGTTCAGCCAAACATTTGCGCGGCGGCAATATGGCAGATGTGATTTTCAACGGCTCATCCACACGCAAACCGGTCAGCATGGCGACGGTCGAATTATTATTTGACAACAGCGAAGGCAAAGTCGGCGGTGAATATTCCCAATATGCAAAATTGGCGATTAAGCGGCAAGTCAGTCGCGACGGGTTATCGCTGTATTCGCTGAACGGCACGCGCTGTCGGCGCAAAGATATTACCGATTTATTTCTCGGCACGGGTTTAGGTTCACGCAGTTATGCGATTATTGAACAAGGCACGATTTCAAGAATGGTGGAAGCCAAGCCTGACGAATTGCGTGTGCATATTGAAGAAGCGGCGGGCATTTCCAAATACAAAGAGCGTCGTCACGAAACTGAATCGCGAATGAGCAACACCCGCGAGAATTTGGATAGATTGCAAGATTTGCGTGAGGAAGTTGGAACACAACTCAAAAATCTGCACAAGCAAGCGCAAAAAGCGGAAAAGTATGTTGAGTTAAAAAAACAGCAGCGGCAGATTAAACTGGAATTAATGGCGATGCGTTGGCAAGAACATCAGCGCGTGACTGAACAATTACAAAAACAATTGGAAACGGTTGCTAATGAACATAACCGATTGTTTTCTTTGCATAAAAACAGTGAAGAAAGTTTAGAAAACAAACGCGCTGAACAAAAAATGCAACAACAGCAGTTGGAAATCGTGCAGGCGCAGTATTATCAACTAGCCAATGAAGTCAGTCGCTTAGAACAAGCTCTGGCGCATCATCAGCAAAATCAACAACAAGCGGAACTAGAAATCCAACGTTTACAACAACACGCACAAACTGCTGCGAGTGAATACAGCCAAGAATTGGCGATATTAGAAGAGCTGAAACAAACGCAGGAAGAACTGGGCGAAAGTTTGGCAGAAGCGCAGGAACGTTTGGAGCTGGTGCAGGAAAATCAGCAACACGGACAGCAACAGCGCGGCGTGTGGCAACAACAGTGGGAACAGTATCTACAGCGTAATTCCAAGCAAAATCAACAAATTGAAGTGCAGCAAGCGAAAATTAATCAGCTTGAAGTGCATAATCGGCAGTTGTCACAGCGGTTGGAAAAATTGCAGCAACAGCGTGAGGAATTATCCGCCGCACAATCGCAGCTTGATTTAGAAGTTTTGGCAGAAACTCTGGCAGAGATTGAAGAACAGCGCGAAATTGTTTCGATTCAGCTGAGTCAAAGTCAGCAGCAGAATTTAGCGCAACGTCAGCAGTTGAAAAATCTGTATGAACAACTGCATGAATCACGCTCAACATTGCAAAATTTAAGCGGAAAAATTACTTCGCTGGAATTGTTGCAACAACACGCGATGGGAAAAGATAAAAAAAATTTAGCGGTTTGGTTGGAATCATTAGGACTTGCAAAGCAACCGCGCTTAGCGGAGTTTTTAAAGGTTGAAAACGGCTGGGAACTAGCGGTGGAAGTAGTTTTAACCGATTATTTGGAAGCGATTTGTTTAAGGACTGCCAGTCCTTTAAAGGACTGGCAGTCCTCTGATGCTGATAATATGGACGCTATTATCAAAAAGTTGTCAGACTTAAAAAATGAATCAGTGGTTTTGTTTGAAGCTGAGCCAGACCTTCCAGGTTTTAAAAACCTGGAAGGTCTTTCACTACCCCTTTTATTAGATAAAATCTCCACACCTTACGATTTAAGCACCTTATTAAGCGGCGTTTATTGTGCAGACAGCTTAGAAACTGCACGACAACAGTGCAAACAATTACAACCTCACGAATCCATTATAACGTTAGACGGCAGCAGGCTAGGACGCGACTGGCTGAAAACCTTTGCCAAAGCGGATAATCATAGCGGCGTGTTACAACGTGAGCAGCAATGCCGCGCTTTAAAACAGCAACGTGAGGAAGTTGAACTTAAAATCGGTGAGCTAGAAGAGCAAATAGAACTCTTAGAAGGCGAAGTGAAAACGCTGGATGTGCAGCGCGAACAATGGCAGCAACAAGATAAAAACCTCAGCACAGAATTTTCCAGCACTAATGCGCAATTCAGCGCGGCGCAAACGCGGATTGAACAACAAGCCAATCGTTTAAGCCACACGCTTAATGAAATAGCCGAAGTGCGTGAACATTTACAAGATAATGCACAAACAATTGCCGAAGCGCAGTTGTTAAAGCAGGACGCTGAAGAACAAAATGAGGATTTAGCCGCCCAAAAACTGAGCTTAGAAAACGCCAGCGGTGAATTGCAAAATCAACAATATCAGCTTGACCAAGCGGTGCATGAAGCACGACAACAGCTGTACAGTTTACAATCGCAACTGGAAGCCTCGCGTTCAACTGAAAAAGCCACGCAAAAACAATTAGAGCGATTGCATCAGCAACAACAGCAATCGGCACAACGTTTGCAAGAGTTGCAAAACCAGCAAGCCGCGCTTACGCCATTAGTCGATGAAATGCAGGTTTTAGAGCAGGCACAAGCGCAAAAACAAGCCGCAGAAGAAGCTTTAAAACAGCAGCGTTTGGGGTATCAAGAATTGGAGTTTGCCATCAATCAATTGGCTAAAACGGCGCAGCAAACGCAACAGGCTTTAGAGCAGCAAAAACAAAATCTGGATAAAATCCGCTTTGCGCAACAGGAAAATCAGGTGCACCAGCAAACGGTTGTTGAGCAGTTAGAAGGTCAGGTGAATGAAATTGCCGCCGTGTTAAAAAATCTATCGCCGCAAGCGAAAGAATCGGCATGGAAAATTCAACTTGATGATTTAACCCAAATGATTGAACGATTAGGGACGATTAATCTTACTGCGATTGAAGAATATAAAACGCAATTGGAACGCGCGAATTTTTTGGAAACGCAACATAAAGATTTAACAGACGCTTTAGCGACTTTAGAATTGGCGATTGCGAAAATTGACCGTGAAACTCGCCTGCGTTTTAAAGAAACATTTGATAAAATAAATACAGGGCTGCAAACTAAGTTTCCTAAACTTTTTGGAGGCGGTCAGGCTTATCTGGAACTCACAGAGCAAAATTTATTGGAATCGGGGGTGAATATTATCGCCAGACCACCCGGCAAAAAAAATAGCTCGATTCATTTGCTTTCAGGTGGCGAAAAAGCGTTAACCGCAGTCGCATTGGTCTTTTCCATTTTTGAACTCAACCCCGCGCCGTTTTGTTTGCTCGATGAAGTCGACGCACCTTTAGATGATGCAAACGTGGGACGGTTTTCAAAAATGGTGGCTGAAATGTCAGAAACGGTGCAGTTTTTGTTTATTTCACACAATAAAGTCACAATGGAAATTGCGGAACAACTCACAGGTGTAACCATGAAAGAACCCGGCGTGTCGAGGATGGTTGCTGTTAATATTGAAGATGCAGTGCAATTGGCAGAACACTAATGGATAAAGATATATTTAGAATAATAATATTTGCAATCGGCTTAGCCGTGATTATCGGGATGATTGCATGGAGCTATCTGAAACACGAAAAAGCTAAAGAAGATTATGGCGATTACGACAATATCTCTCCTGATTCAGAACGCGAACACAGTGAACTTGGTAGCGACGAAACTGAATATGATGATGAGTTAGACGATGAAGACCATCACTCTGGCTCTGAAGTAAACGCAGCGAATAGCGAAACCAATGCAACCGGCAGCGCACCACATCTTGCAGCAAAAAAATTGCAAATTATTCAATTCAGCATTGTGGCACAAGATGAAGATGGATTTAATGGCAAACAATTGTTTGAAGTGCTTGATGATGTTGGGCTTGAATATGGCAATTTGCAAATTTTTGAACGCTTAGATGCCCGCCGCTTAGTGGATTTTGGCGTTGCCAGCATGGTAAAGCCAGGGATTTTCCCCAGCACCAATTTAGCTGCGTTTTATTGTCCAGGCATTGTATTTTTTATGCAGCCTGGCAAATTAGATAATCCTGTCGTTGTCTTTGATGATTTTGTCAGAACTTTAAAATATGTAGCATCACAGCTTGACGGTGAAATGTGGGATCATCACAGAGAGCTATTAACCGAAGAAACCCTCGCACAAATTCGCCATTCTTTAAACAATTAATTGTTTATTCCCTGCTGTATTTCCCCTCTATTTCAATATTCACAGCCTAACAATCAATAAATTGTCTGGCTGTGAGTCTTTTAAAATTTGCCAAATTCTTTTCTATCCATGAAAAATAATAAATTACTTAGCCAATTTCACGCTTTACCTGAAGATGAACAAACGATTTTATTGGCTTTAGCTGTGGTTTTGATGCCAATTGGACAATCTGCATTTGCACAATTATTAAATCGTTCAGGCTGTGTTGAAAGCTCAATTGCAGGTAAAGTAGCCGCCCCTTTAAAGGCGCGATTAAGTAAAACTGAATTAGTGCAATTTGGCACGGATGGCTGGCGATGTAATGAAGAAATTGCTGAAGACTTAATGAAATTAGCAGTTAAAAAAGAATTCTTTTTTAATAAACTTGCCAATGAAATCATTAATTCTCCCAATCACTCATATATGATTCCTTACCGTTTAACTTTATTAAATGAGTTAAAACGTTTAAGGATTTTTTTATATCAAGGCAGAGTGGTTGAGTTTTCAAGTTCCCTCGATAAAATTAATGCCTCTTTTCCAGATCACACCAATAAAATATTTGATCGGTTATTTTTTAAAGAATTTGATCAAGAATGGTTTTCTTCATTAGATGATGGGATTCGCTTTGTTGCTTTAAGTTATTATTTATCACTGAATCAAGAAAAATTAGCGGACTGCTCTTTTCAATATGAATTATTGGAAAAATATTTTGCCGATTTTAATGATGAAAAAGTCCAACAAACCTTAATTGCTTATCGATTATTGCGTGGTAATTTTGAAAATGCGGAAGATTTTTTAAGTAAAAATGTTTCCATGCCAAATCTTAAGTTATTGGGGGCATTACGTTTTTTGCAAAATCGCAATCAAGAGTCCATTGAACATTACGAACGCTGCATTGTTGAGTTTAAAAAAGAAAGTCGCAAACGCAATATTGTTTTGAGTGGCTTATATGGGCAGTTTTATCATTTATCCTTATTAAAAAGTCGTTCAGCGGTTAATTTATCCGTATTAAAAAAACAGCTGGAAATAGCGATTAAAAATTCCTCCGATAATTTTTCTTATACCAATTTAATGCTGCTCGATACTTTAATGGTTTATCAAGCGCAAACCAGCATTGAAAAAACACATTTTTTATTGACTAAGCAAACCTCAAAAGTCAACGCGGCTTATGAACTTTTATTTCAAGCGTTGTTTTTATATTGGCTGGATAGTGTTGATTTAATGGTGAAAAAAGATAAAACCTTTTTAAGCCATTTAGCAGAGTATTCTAAAAAAGCCCATCAATTCGGTTATAAATGGTATGCGGTTGTCAGCTCATTATTATTGGATAGAGTTGGTTATGTTGATAAACAATGCTTGCAAATTGCCGCTTTTTATAAAGGCTCACCTTTAGGCGATATTATTGATTTATTGCCGCGTGTGGAATCTTGGGAACGGGCATTAAATGCGTTATCGCAATTAAATGCAGTGAAAAAAGATATGCCCGAATTGGTGAATAAAGAATCGCGTTTAATTTGGTTGTTTAGTTTAAATCACGATGAATTTGAATTAATGCCACGCGAACAAAAATTAGGGAAAAATGGACGTTGGACAAAAGGTAAAGCGATTGCTTTAAAACGCTTGAAAGAAGATTTATCCGATTTTGATTATCTGACCGAACAAGATAAAGAAATCTGTATGCGGATTGAAGTGGAAATGGAATATGAATATTACGGCTATCGTCCTAAAGAAGTGTATTTGGTCGGTGAAAAAGCGTTATTAGCCGCTGTTGGGCATCCGCATATTTATTGGGCGGAGCGTGATGATTTTGTGAATTCGATTGAAATAAAAATTGCGCATCCGCAATTATTGGTGACAGAACAAGGCGAAAGTTTGCATATTTCGTTGCAGCCACAAATCAGAAACGATGCAGGATTAGTGTTAGAGCGCACCGCAAATGATGGCATTTTGGTTTATCAAGTGAATAAACAGCATCAACAAGTGGCGGAAATTTTAGGCAGCAAAGGCTTAAGTGTGCCGAATAAAGCTCGCCAGCAAGTGCTTGATTCTATTGCTTCTATTGCATCTACTTTAACCGTGCAATCGGATATTGGCGGGCAATCAATGCTTGCCGAAACAGTGGAAGTGGATAGCCGTTTGCATATTCATTTGCAGCCAGTCAACGACGGATTGCAGATTGAAATTTTTGTGCAACCTTTTAATGATGCGGGGCCGATTTATAAACCGGGCGTGGGTGGTTCAACGGTTTTGGCTGAAGTTGAAGGCAAACAATTGCAAACCAGCCGCGATTTTAAATTGGAAAAAGATTATTTAGGGCAAGTGTTGGAATTATGCCCGCTGCTGTATGGCTCAAAAGAGTTGAATTGGATTATGGATGACCCTGAAATGGCGTTGGAAGCGTTGCTGCAATTGCAGGGTTTACCCGATTTTGTGGTGATGGAATGGCCAAAAGGCAAAAAAATCAAAATCAGTCAGGAAGTTACTTTATCGCAAACGCGCTTTTCGATTCGGAAAGAAAAAGATTGGTTTAGTGTGGAAGGCGATTTGACGATTGCCGAAAATCAAGTTGTGGAAATGCAAAATTTGCTGCAATTGCTGAAAAATTCGCGCGGACGTTTCTTAAAATTGGAAGATGGACAGATTATCGCCCTGACGCAAGAATTGCGAAATCGTTTGGATGATTTTGTAGGTTTAGGCGATGTGCATGGCGGCAAAGTCCGTTTTCATGCGTTAGCGGCGCAAGCGTTGGAAGAAATCACCGAAGGCATGGCGATTAAAGCTGAAAAGCAATGGCAAGAGCAGGTGAAACGTCTGTCAGAAATGTCTGAATTAGTGCCAGCACTGCCCTCTACCCTGCAAGGTGAGTTGCGTGACTACCAATTGGAAGGTTATCACTGGATGCGACGTTTAGCTTATTGGGGCGCGGGTGCGTGTTTGGCAGATGATATGGGCTTGGGAAAAACCGTGCAGGCTTTGGCATTGATTTTATCTCGCGCTAGTGAAGGGGCTACGCTGATTCTTGCCCCGACTTCGGTGTGTATGAATTGGCTGGATGAAAGTCAACGCTTTGCTCCGACTTTAAATGCGATGCAGTTTGGCAGCGGTGATAGACAACAAATGCTCGATAATGCCGGCGCGTTTGATTTAATCGTCTGTAGTTATGGGTTGCTGCAAAGTGAAGCCGAGCGGCTGGCGGAGAAAAAATGGCATACCTTGGTCGCTGATGAAGCGCAGGCGATTAAAAACGCGCTGACCAAACGCTCAAAAGCGGTGATGTCATTGCAGGCGGATTTCAAATTGATTACCACAGGCACGCCGATAGAAAATCATTTGGGTGAATTGTGGAATTTATTTAATTTTATTAATCCTGGTCTTTTAGGTTCGCTGCAAAAATTCAATACTAATTATGCGAATGCCATTGAAAACAATAAAGATCATGGCGTGCAGTTGCGCCTGAAAAAATTGCTGCGTCCGTTTATTTTGCGGCGTTTGAAAAGTGATGTGTTAACGGAATTGCCGGCTCGAACTGAAGTCACACTGCATATTGAATTGAGTGCAGAAGAGCGGGCGTTTTACGAAGCGTTGCGACGTGATGCGGTGCAAACCATGATGGATGTGAAAAATAATGTCGCTCCGTCTGGGCAACAGCATTTAAAAGTGCTGGCAGAAATTATGAAATTGCGCCGCGCGTGTTGTCATCCGCGTTTGGTGTTGGCGGAAAGTCCGTTAAGCAGCGCGAAATTGGAAGCGTTTGAAGAATTAGTGGAGGAGTTGATTTCCAATCGTCACAAAGCTTTGGTGTTTAGTCAGTTTGTGGGGCATTTGGAAGTGATTCGCGAATTATTAGATAAAAAGAAAATTCGGTATCAATATTTGGATGGTTCTACACCCGCACCTAAGCGTACTTTAGCGGTGAATGCGTTTCAAGCGGGCGATGGCGATTTGTTTTTGATTAGTTTGAAAGCGGGCGGTTCGGGTTTGAATTTAACAGCGGCGGATTATGTAATTCACATGGACCCTTGGTGGAATCCGGCGGTGGAAGATCAAGCGTCGGATAGGGCGCATCGGATGGGGCAAAAGCGTCCGGTGACGATTTATCGCTTAGTCGCGAAAGATACGATTGAGGATAAAATCATTGATTTACATCGGCATAAGCGTGATTTGGCGAATAATTTGCTGGAGGGTGGCGAGTTGAGCGGCAAAATGTCAGTGGATGAAATGTTGGCGTTGATTAAGGATTTTGATTAGTTTTGAGAGCGGATAAATAGGATGAGTTACGAAAAATTTTCTATTGAAAGTGTCGAAAAAGATTTTTCTGTAACTCGTTTTGAGGTGGATAACAGCGAGTATTATTTAGACCAGTTGGCGAAGATTTTGGGAATTTTTGCGGCGGATTTGGGTTTGCAGGATTAAGAGAAAAATTAGTAGAAATGTTTAAAACTCTCAATCATTTTTATGTTCAACGCCGGAAAATGCTTGGCAAGCGGCATCAATGGTGAAGTTTTGGCTGTTGTAAATTCCAGCAAATAGCGCGAAAGCCTCTGGATTTTCTTCGATTGTAGAAATTTTGTTAATTACTTTTTTTGCATTTTCAGCGTCTTGCAGTTGTTTGAGTTTGGTTTCAAATTCGCTGATGTATTGCGCGACAATGGCGGCGGGTAAGTTATCGGGAATATTGAGGGTAATTTGCATGGTGTTTCACCGAGCGTGATGTGTTGGGGTTTTAAGATGCTGTGTTTTAGCCTTTCTGATGCTGACTATTATAATGACGTAATCCGAACTGAAAAAATTGATATTTCCAGAAACTGGTTGTTTTTCGATAAGATACAGCCCTATAACAAACAAATAGAGAATAAAAATATGGCATTTATCGAATTTATTACGTTTATGATATTCGGCTGTTTGGGGCTTGGACATCTTATTCCTTCTAATCCCAATGGGCAAAACAACTCCATATTACAAAGCACTACAAGTAAAGTTATCGTTATTTTTTTTGCTGCGGCTGTTTTTTTTGGATGGAGTTATTATCAAAAGACAGAAGAACATTGGGATTTTGCGAAAAAAGTCGATACTCACGAAGCTTATTGCAAGTATGCAGAAAGTTATCATTATAGTTTTCATTTTGATGAGGCTGAATTAGTTTGTCATCCTCAAAACTCTGTTCCTGTTGCAACAACAGTTATTGAAGCCTCTGTTAAAATAGAAGATCCTAGAACTGTTCGAGTTGTTGAAGCGCAGCATGAGATAGAAGAACCTAGAACTGTTCAAGTTGTTGAAGTGCAGCATCCGATAGAAGAACCTACCTCTGCTTCAATTGTTGAAAAAGTACCTGCCAAAACATTCGCACCTAGTTTTAATTGTGCGAAAGCATCAATAAACTCTGAACTGTTAATTTGTTCTAATGAAGAATTGGCTAAAGCAGATGTTAATTTAGCGCGAATTTATAGATTTACTATGTCTAATACAATTTATAAAGAAACACTAAAAACAACTCAAAAAAACTGGTTAAAAAATATTCGAGATGTCTGTACTGATATAAAATGTATGCTTGATGTGTATAACACTCGTATTAATGAATTATCTAATTATCAAATTACAACATTAGATTCTGCACCTAGTTTTGATTGCACTAAAGCATCTACAAGTTCTGAATATTTGATTTGTTCTAATAAAGAACTAGCTTATATAGATGTTAAATTAGCGAAAGTTTATAAACTTTCTTTAGAAAATTCAATTAATAAAGAAGAAATTAAGAAAACACAAAAAAACTGGCTTAGAAATGTCCGTGATAGCTGTAGAGATGCAACATGTATGCTAGATGCTTATAACTCTCGAATCGACTATCTATCATCTTATTCTTCTAATTAAATTTATATGAAAAATATCAACCCGATAAGATGTGCTGAACGAAGGGAAGCGCATGCAATTACAAATCATTAAAAACAGTTTATTTTTGCCGCCAGCCAACAGCACAAATTAAAAAGGAAAATCATCATGCAAATCACAATCAACGTTCCTGATAATTTACCGCCATCTATCGTGCAGCAATATATCAACACAATTGAAGCGCAAATGCGTTTAATCGCTGAATTAACTGTCAATAAAATAGCCAATGAACCTAAAAAAACGCTCACAACAAAACAAGTAAGTTTTGAGCAACTCTTAAAAATTGCCAACGAATGCAGCGCATTACCTGTGCTTGATTCACGTTCAGCCGATGAAATATTAGGCTATGCCAACAACAACTAAACATCTCAACAAACCGCTATTGTTTAAGGGAAATGACTTTCCGCAAACCGATATTAAAATGTTCAAGAGTTAATCAAATGGACAAATCCCTAGGCACATTCATCAATCCCTTCACCGACTTCGGCTTTAAAAAACTATTTGGCAGCGAAGAAAGTAAACCTTTATTAATCAGCTTTTTAAATGATTTATTGCCGATTACCGATAAAATCATTTCCCTAGAATTTAAAAACATCGAAAAATTGGGAATGCTCGAAGAAGACCGCCGCGCTATTTTCGACATTTATTGCCGTGATGAAAAAAATCACGAATTTATTGTTGAATTACAACGCGCCAAACAAGAACATTTTCAAGACCGCGCTGCCTATTACTCCAGCTTTTTAATCCAAGACCAAGCCAAAAAAGGTAAATGGGATTTTGAACTAACTCCGATTTATTTCATCGGCATTTTAGATTTTTCCCTTGCCAGTTTTCCTGATAATAATTACCTGCATTTTGGACAAATCACCGATATTGTCAGCAAAGAAGTGATATTTAAAAAACTAAACTTTATTTATATCGAAATGGCGAAATTCAAAAAACAAGAATCCGAATTAGCCAATCATTTGGAATGGTGGCTATATTTCTTAAGGGAATTAGTCACTTTTGATGAAATCCCTAACGAATTTCAAGGCGATATTATTGAAGGTGCGTTTGAATTAGCAAAATTGGCAAACATGAGTTATGAAGACCGCCATGCGTATGAACTCAGCTTAAAATATTATCGGGATTTTATTAATGTTGTTGATACCGCAAAAAAAGATGCCAGAGAAGAGCGTGAAATAGAAATTGCTAAAACCATGCTAGAAGAAGGCTTTGATATTAAAATCATTGCAAAAATAACAGGCTTAACAGAAGCAATGATTTTGAGTCAACGCCATTAAAAACAGTTTATTTTTACTGCCAGCCAACAGCACAAATTAAAAAGGAAAATCATCATGCAAGCGATTAGACAAATCATCGAAACCCAAAAGCTTAAAACTCTTTGTAATATTCCCGACAATTTTAGTTCAGAAAAAGTTGAAATTATTATCTTCCCTGTATTTTCTGAAAAAACAAAAACAGCTCAATTCAATCCAGAACAGTTTTTTGGCATCAGTCACTTAAAAAATACTAAACAAATGCTTGCTGATATGCGCAATGAATGGGAAAGCTAAGGGATGAAAAACTACTTATTGGATACCAATATCCTGATTTACTATTTCAATGGCGAAATGGAAGACAACGTAAAAAGCAAAGTTTCGGAACTTATGCGCAAAAGTTTTCACATTTCAGTGATTTCAAAAATGGAGTTTTTAGGCTTTCCATTTAATCCACAAGAAAGAGAACAGGCAATCCAACTAATAGAATTTGCTGTGCTTAAGCCGTTGAATGATGACATTGTGCAAAGGGTGATTGATATTCGCCAACAAAAACGCATTAAATTACCTGATGCTATTATTGCCGCAACTGCGATGGAATATTCAAGCGTTTTAGTCACCCGCAATACGAAAGACTTTAACTCACTTAATTTGGAAACGTTTAATCCATTCGGTGATTAAAAAATAAGTTGTTAATCAAATGGATAGCATAGAAAATACCCGCGCTAAAATCAAAAAACTCATTCAAACTATCGCGCCACCTGCTGACGAAATCGAAAGCCAAATTATTACCGACACCGAACACGACCACTATCAAATTACGCAAGTCGGTTGGAAAAACAAACACCGCGTTTACGGCTGCATTCTGCATTTGGACATCAAAGACAATAAAATATGGATGCAGCACAACGGCACTGAAATTGACATTGCGCAGGAATTAATCCAAATGGGCATTTCTAAAGAACAGATTGTGTTAGGCTTTCAATCGCCGTACAAAAGACAATATTCTGAATTTGCGGTTGCGTAGCTTAAAAAGAAAAATCTTTTGTCTCCACAAACTCATAATTTTCAACATGGTCTCGCTAATCGAAATTACAGCTGAAATTTCTCAAGACGACCAGTCGTCTTAAAATTTTTTGTAAAAAAAATGCGTTTTCAAAATCGAAATTTAACGACTGCCAGCTCTTAAAGAACTGGCAGTCGTATCTGTTATTTCAACATTCCAGACGGTTGCGGAGTTAATTTCCAAATATCGTGATTGTAATCAGCAATCGTGCGATCTGAGGAAAACTTGCCGCTGTAGGCGCAATTTAAAATACTCATTTTGCTCCACCGCTCCTGATCGCGATACGCCTCTTCCACTTGCTGTTGCGCATCTATGTAACTGCGAAAATCTGCAATGGTCATCCAAGGGTCATTGGGACATTTTAACGAGTTAAAAATGTCGTTAAAAATCCCCGGTTCAAAATAATTAAAATGTCCGCATTCAAGTAAATTCATCACTTTTTGCAAATCACGATCTTGATTGATAATGTCAACGGGATTATACGAATGACGTTTTTCAACCACTTGCTGCTCGGTTAAGCCAAACAAAAAGAAATTTTCATCGCCCACTTCTTCGCGAATTTCAATATTTGCGCCGTCTAATGTGCCAATTGTCAACGCGCCATTCATCATTAATTTCATATTGCCTGTGCCAGAGGCTTCTTTGCCGGCGGTAGAAATTTGCTCAGATAAATCGGCAGCCGGACAGATTTTTTCCATTGCAGAGACGCGATAATCCGGTAAAAACAACAATGTTAATCGACCCGCCATATCGGGGTCAGAATTAATCACATGCGCCACATTGTTGATTAATTTAATAATTTTTTTCGCCATTGAATAACCGGGCGCGGCTTTGCCTCCAATCAACACACAACGCGCCACCCAATTTTCGGTATCACCTTGTTTAATCCGGTTATACAAATGCACAACGTGCAGAACATTCAGCAATTGCCGTTTGTATTCGTGAATACGTTTAACTTGCACATCAAATAAAGCATCCGCGCTCAGCGTGACATCAGGATAATAGTGTTTTTTATAGTCCACTAATTGTTGTTTCGATTGCTGTTTAATGTCGCGCCAGCGTTTTCTAAATGCCACATCATCCGCATAAGGCACTAATTTTTTTAATTCGCGTAAATCCGTAATCCAACCTTCGCCAATGGTTTCACTGATTAACGCTGCAAGCTTAGGATTACAAGCGGCAATCCAGCGGCGCGGCGTAACGCCATTGGTTTTGTTATTAAATTTTTGCGGCCAAAGTTGGTAAAAATCTTTAAACAAACCTTGTTGCAATAATTGCGAATGCAGTTGCGCTACGCCATTCACAGAAAAACTTCCCACAATTGCCAAATGCGCCATTCTAATTTGTTGCAATCCGCATTCTTCAATAATCGACATACGTTGCAAGCGGGCAATATCGCCTGGCCAATGCGCAGCCACTTCTGCCAAAAAGTGCGCATTGATTTCAAAAATAATTTCCACCAAACGCGGCAATAGTTTTTTAAACAGCGGCACTGGCCATTTTTCCAACGCTTCCGGCAATAAGGTGTGATTGGTATAAGCCATTGTGCTGCGCGTAATCGTCCACGCTTTTTGCCAACTTAAACCATGATTATCCAGCAACAGCCGCATCAATTCTGCAACCGCAATGCTCGGATGCGTGTCATTCAGTTGAAAGCAGCTTTTTTCCGCAAATAAACTAAAATCCTCGCCGTGTTGCCCAACCCAATGCCCTAAAATATCTTGCAAACTGGCGGAGGCTAAAAAATATTGCTGGCGCAGGCGTAATTCCTTGCCGTTTTCATTCGCATCATTTGGATAAAGCACCATAGTGATATGCTCTGCGGTGTTTTTTGCCGCCACTGAATCCGCGTAATCACCTTCATTAAATTCTTGTAAATCAAACTCTTCTGTTGCGGCGGCTTTCCACAAGCGCAAGGTATTAACCGTGCCGTTGTGATAACCGGGAATTGGCGTGTCGTAAGGTACGGCTAAAATATCGTTGGTATTAATCCAACAGACGCGGTGACTGCCGTTTTCATCGGTTTGTACTTCAGTATGTCCGCCAAATTTAATCCGTAGTGAATATTCTAAGCGTTTGATTTCCCAAATATTGCCATGCCGCAACCAGTGATCGGGCTTTTCCACTTGTTCACCATTCACAATCGATTGGGTGAACATGCCATATTCATAGCGCAAACCATAACCAATCACCGGCAATTGCAAGGTGGCGCAACTGTCAATAAAACACGCTGCCAACCGCCCTAAGCCGCCGTTACCTAAACCGGCATCAAACTCGCTATCAATCAATTCTTCAATTTCCAAACCTAAATCATACAAGGCTTCGCTAACGGCATCTGTGACACCTAAATTCAACATAGCATTGCTTAAGGTGCGTCCCATCAAAAATTCCATCGACAAATAAAACATTCGCCGACTTGCGTTATTTCTATAAGTGTCGTGGGTGATTTTCCAACGCTCCATTAATCTATCGCGCACCGCGAGCGATAAGGCTTCATTGGCATACAATGGAGAACGGCAAAATTCATCACGCCCTAACAGATTTACATAGTATTTTCTAAAGTCGAACAGAAAATCCTCTTTATTTTTGCCTAAGGGTGGCAATTGAAAAATAAGTGGATTAGGGCAGCTGGTGACAAATTTTTTCTGCGGCATGGTGTTGCACTCGGTGGTAAATTTAAAAAAGTATCGCTAACTTAACACGAGTCTATGAAAACTCAGTGACACAACCTATAAAAAATCATGTTATTGCTGATTTTGTAAGGCCTCGACTATCGAATCGTATTCTTCTGGCTTAGGCCGTTGTAAGAAAAAGCCCAATACTGCCAAGCCGCTAAAAATATAAAGCGTATTAAAATCATCACCTAAAACAAACATGATGAAACCTAAAATCCCCACGCTTTCCATCATCGCTTGCGCAACCACCACCGTGACTAAATAACGCTGCGCCGCGCTTTTATTGCCGGGCATGGTTTGATTTAAGCGCACTAAAATATAACGCAGCAGCGTGGTGAGCGGAAACGCCGTAATCGCAATCACATAAAACACGGTTCGGATAAAAATGCGTTGCTCCATGCTCAACGCTTGCTGAATTTGCGTACTAAATTGATGACAAACCAAAATATAAACGCCTTGCATCAGCACCATAAACGCAATAATCACCCACGCCACAGTAAAATCAGGTTTTGCAGAAGATTGATGGAAATTGTTAAACATGATGTTGTCCTTCTAAAAGCTGTTGTTTGTAAGTTTTTATCAAGGCAAGAAAAACTAAAAAATCGTATAAACTGTAAATCACAATGGGCGTTAAAAGATTGCGAGTACCGCCATAATCCAAAGCTAAACCTAAATAAACGCTGATAAAAAACGCGACAACGGCATATAACGGTGTGAGGGCGTGAATCATCCCAAAAATGACACTGCTCACCAACAGCCCTGCATTCATTCCCCATAAATGTTCCATCCACGATTGCAACACACCGCGAAATAACAACTCTTCACCCACGCCCGCAATGGCGGCAAGCACAAACAAATCTGCCCAATGATGCTGATGTAAACTCGGACACAAGGTTTCTAATAAAATTTTGCGGATGCTTTTTAGTGTTTCTAAATTGGATTGCTGACTGGCTAAAAACAATAAAAACAGCGGCAATGTACCAAATACGCCAAAAGCAATGGCGTGTTCAGAAAAATGAAAATAATCAAAAGGATTGATGTCTACCATCCAGCCAAAGCCCACAGCCACTAAAATCAATGACGCTTCAAAATAACAGGCGGTTTTAAAAAAGTTTTCTGTGGAGTCCATAAGTGATTTTTTTTTAAACAATAAGCAAGAGACGCATTCTAAACAAAATTGCGTAGAATAGGCAGTTTTTGACCGATAAAGAGAGTTGCAATGTTGTGTTTTGTGTATAAAAGTTTAAAAAAAGCGGAATTGTATTTGTATTTGGATAAAAAAGATGATTTTTCAGCCTTGCCGGAAGGATTATTGCAAACTGTGGGACATCTGGAATTTGTGATGGAATTGGAATTAACGCCTGAGCGTAAATTGGCGCGGGAAAAAAGTGAGAAAGTGCTGGAAAGTTTGCACGACAAAGGTTTTTTTATTCAATTGCCGCCTACGTTTGCGCCTGCGGGACAGTTGAAACATTAAGATTTTCAGTAGATAAACCACATCTAATTTGAGAAACGTAGTTTTTTGTTGAATCGTAGCGACGCAATATTTTGCGTCTCTACGCGTTTGCATAGCGTCTAACCATTTAAAAAACTATGTATTTCTGAATGGATGCGGTTTAAAGAAATTTTTATCACCCAAACCTTCCAAGTCTTTGAGATCTGGAGGGTTTTTATATCTGAAAACGTATGTTGTTAATCGCTGCAAATTTCTGAAATTTTCTGAATTTTTTTAAGACGACTGGTCGTCTTAAAAAATTTTCGTTATGTCTTTTTATACAGTTCTCCATCAAGCATTTGATATTTTTGCAACGCCGGTTTAGTCATAATGGCATTTCTCAATTGGTTATTGCTTACAGAGTTTGCTTTATGAGGCTAATTTGTGACATAAAGCGCATTATTAACGCAATCGCTGAACAGCAAATTTAAAATCAATCACTTAGTAATGTATATAAATCAACTTAGACAAGTTTATTCTTAAAATCGCTGAGGTCACGACTGGCAGTCCTTTAAGGCATAGTTATCTACACATCTTTAGTTTAAAAAGTGTTTATATATCAATTGGATATTGAAATATGTAGGTTGGGTTAGCTGCTTTTTTCGTCAGAAAAAAGAGCGTAACCCAACAAAGTGCGTCTATTTTAACGCTGAATGTTGGGTTACGCTTATCTCGCTTCGCTCAATAATGCTAACCCAACCTACAAAAAATTCTTTATTATCAATGCTTTTGTTATAAAAACCATCAAACTATCTTGTGTAGATACTTATGCCTTTAAGGACTGCCAGTCGTAAAGTTGCAGCACAATCCTTAAGCAATCACTCATCACAAAACATTTTTTACTCAGGTAATTTTTTAATGCCAAACAAAAACTCACAAATACTTATTGTTGACGACAATCTTGAAAACATCCGAGTATTAGGAACAGTGCTAAGACAACTTAAATGTCGAATCGCCGTTGCACAAAATGGTGCACAAGCCTTAAGAGCCGTTGAAGAACAAATCCCTGATCTGATTTTATTAGATGTGATGATGCCAGATATGGACGGTTTTGAAGTGTGTGAAACGCTAAAAGCCAATCCTAAAACCCAAGACATTGAAATCGTCTTTGTCACCGCCGCCGTCAATCAAACCGATGAACTGAAAGGATTGTCACTCGGCGCAGTTGATTACATCCATAAACCGTTTGCCATTCCCCTTGTGCAGGCAAAAGTTGCCCTGCATTTAGAACGCGCCCGCAACAAAAAAGAATTGCGCTTGAAAAATGCCGCCCTAGAAGAAAATGCCAAGCTGCGCGAAGATATTGAGCGCATGACGCGCCATGATTTAAAAAATCCACTCAACGCCTTAATGGGCTACCCGCAATTGCTGTTGCTTGATGATAATCTCAATGCAGAACAGCGCGATTATTTAGAACAAATGCTCAGAGCAGGCAATGAAATGCTCAATATCATTAATAATTCTTTAGATTTATTTAAAATGGAAACCGGACGCTATCAATACCGTCCTAACACGCTTGATATGGTGACACTGATCCAAGAAATTAGCCGCGATTTACGCATGTTGCTGCAAGAACATCAAACCCATATTAACATTCAGGTCGAAAATCAGGATGACCCTGAAAATCAAAGTTTTCTAATACTGGCTGAACAAAGCCTTTGTTATTCTCTGTTTGCCAATTTAATCCGCAACGCCATTGAAGCCTCTTCACTCAATGACACCATTGCAGTGGTGATGCGATATGACAATAATGATGCGGTTATTAGCATCACCAACTCCGGCACTGTGCCAGAATCAATCCGCAACACTTTTTTTGCCAAATACAGCACCGCAGGAAAACCGCATGGCACAGGTCTTGGCACTTATTCCGCAAAACTGATGACCGAAACGCAAAACGGTAGTATTAAAATGAGCACCGACAGTGAAAAAACCTGTCTTACCGTGCGTTTACCTGCTTCTTAAATCAAGATAAAAACCAGCTGCTTTGCGAAAAAGATTGTGAAAGTATTCGATTTTTGGCTCAAAAATCACAACTTTTGACTCCAGCGATATATATAAATCTACGCAACAATATTTTTCCTTCGCGTATTTTTGTGTAAAAAATCAAATCACATAGTCTAACGCCACAAACCTAACACTATGAAAAATTTACTGTTTATCTTATGGCTGGGTTGTTTATTGAGCATCAGCCCGTTAGTTTATGCTGAGACTAAAACCTTAATCGTAGGCAGCGAGCAAGATTACCCACCTTTTGCGCTAGGCTCAACCGATGCCACAGCAAGTGGTTTTACAGTTGAATTGTGGAAAGCGGTTGCAACAGAAAGCCAATTAAAGTTTAAGCTGCGGGTGCTGCCTTTTCACGATTTGTTGCGCGAGTTTAAAGCCGGAAAAATGGATGTAGTGCTTAATTTGGCGCAATCAGAAGATCGTCGCCAGTTTGCAGACTTCACTGTGCCACATGTGGTTGTGAATGGTGCAATCTTTATGCGAAATGATGAGAACGATATTTATTTTGAACGCGAATTAAACGACAAAAAAATTATTGTGCTGAATGCAGATTTAGCGCAAGACTATGCTATTTCAAAAGGCTGGAAAAAACAGCTGCTTCCAGTGGATAACGCAGAAGCAGGTTTTCAATTGTTAGCGTCCGGGCGATATGATGCCATGCTGCTGAGTAAATTGGCAGGTCAGCAAACGCTGGAAAAACTCCATATCAACTCCATTAAAATGCTACCTATCAAGCTAGGTTTTAAGCAAAAGTTCTCCTTTGCAGTGCGCAAAGGGGATGCTGAATTGTTGGAAACAATCAACGAAAGCTTGGCAATCACCAAAACTAATGGCACATACGACAAGCTGTATGAAAAATGGTTTGCCATTTATGAAGACCGCACTTTCCCGCGCGAGTTCATTCCATATTTTATTGTTATCGTCATCGTTTTTCTGTTGAGTATTTGCATTTTGCTCTATCGGCGTAGTTTAGAACGTCAGCAAGCCGCAGAACTGTTACGCAAAAGTGAAATTCGTTTTAGTAACACCTTTGAATACGCCCCGATTGGAATTGCCAATATTTCCTTATCTGGAGACTTTTTGGCGGTTAATCAAACTTATTGCAATATCGTAGCCTACAGTCGCTCAGAATTGTTGAGTATGAACATTATGGATGTGACTCGTGATGAAGACAAAGAGCCTCATGCTCAATTATTCAACAAAATCGCGAGTGCAAAAATTGAAGGCATTTATTTAGAAAAGCAATTGCTGCGTAAAAATCACAGTAGGGTGTGGATTAGTTTATCAGTTAGCTTAAGTCGTCATCGCGACGGCTCACCGGATTATCTGATTGCAACCATTGAAGATATTTCGGTGCGAAAAAAAATCCAAGCCGAAATTATTCAAGCGCAAAATCAATTGCAATCCACCTTAAATGCGATTCCTGATTTGTTATTTGAACTCGATTTACAAGGACGCTATTACGACTACCACGCGCAACGTAGTGAGCTGCTTGCCGTGCCGGCTGAGTTTTTTTTGGGCAAAACCAGTGCAGAAATATTACCCGCCGATGTTGCAGAAGTGATTCACAGTGCGTTGGAAGAAGCGCATCAACAAGGCTGGTCAATTGGCAAACAATATCAATTAAAACTTGCAGCTGGGCTGCATTGGTTTGAGTTGTCGGTTGCGATTAAAGATGAAAATAATGCCGCAAAGCCGCACTTTATTATGTTGGCGCGTGATATTACTGAGCGCAAACAAGTGGAGCAGGATTTACAACAAGCACAGTTAGAGCTACGCGAAGCACAGCGACTAGCGCAAATGGGCAGTTGGCATTGGAATGTGGTTGAAAACACGCTCAAATGGTCTGACGAACTTTATAGCATCTTTGAATGGGATAAAAATGTGCCGCTGCCCTCTTACGAAGAGCACTTCAGCGTTTATACCCCTGAAAGCCAAAAGCTGCTCCATGCGACTGTTACCCATACTTTGCAGACTGGCGAATCGTATGAAGTGGATTTGCAAAAAGCCAGTAACAAAGGCACTGTGCGCTGGGTGGCATCAAGAGGCGAGGCTTTAAAAAATGCCCAAGGCAAAATCATTGTGTTGCGCGGCACTCTGCAAGATATTACTGAGCGCAAGCTGATGGAAGAGCGTTTGCGTACTTTATCCGTTGCCGTTGAACAAAGCCCCGCCTCTGTTGTGATTGCCGATTTAGATGCAAACTTGCTTTATGTAAACCCTAAGTTTACGCAAATTTCAGGCTACAGTTATGAAGAATCAATAGGCGAAAATCCGCGCATGTTGAAATCCGGTTTAACCTCAAACGAAGTTTATGAGCAATTATGGAGCTCAATCACACAGGGCAAAACTTGGAATGGTGAACTCGCTAATCGCCGGAAAAATGGCGAAATTTATTGGGAAGATGTGTATATTTCACCAGTCAAAAACCTAGCTGGCGTTACCACGCACTATGTAGGTATCAAACTGGATATTAGTGAACGCAAACTCATGGAAGAATCGCTAAAACGCTCGGAGTCAAAATTCCATGCTCTGTATGACTCAACCAGCGACGCAGTAATGTTGTTAGATCATAATGGTTTTTTTGAATGCAACCAAGCTGCCTTAAAAATGTTTGGCTACCCCGTTATCAACGAACAATGTCCTCTCCACCCTGCTGAGCTATCACCGCCTGAACAACCTTGCGGCACTAACTCTTTAATCCTAGCTAACAAAATCATTGCGTTAGCCAAAGAAAAAGGCAGTCAGCATTTTGAATGGCAGCATAAACGCCTCAATACAGGCGACGTTTTTCCTGCCGAAGTGTTACTCAACACCATAATGTTAAATGGCAAACTTATTCTGCAAGCAACCGTGCGAGATATTACTGAGCGCAAACAAATGGAAGAAAAATTGCGCACCAGCCAAGATTTGCTCAAAACAGCACAAAAAGCGGCGGGAATGTATAACTATGTCACTGATTTAAAAACAGGAATTCTCACAAACAACGTTGAACTGAATCAAATTTATGGCATAGACGACGACTTCCCTCATACTATAGAAAGCTTTCAGCGCATTATTCACCCCGATGATGTACCTTATTTTCAAATTGCCATGCAAAATGAAGATAAATTTGTTTCCACAGAATACAGAACCATTAGCCCTATTGATGGACAAATTCACTGGATAGCCGCATGGGGTGTTAATGTCTATGACAATCAAGGCAACCCCACCCAGCAAGTCGGTATGATTCAAGATATTACTGAACGTAAACGCATAGAACAACAAATCCGCGATAGTGAAGCCTTTACTATCAGCATTTTAAACTCGCTCACCTCACATATTGCCGTATTAGACTCAGCAGGCATTATTGTTGCGGTCAACAAAGCCTGGCAACAATTTGCTGAGGCAAACAATTTGGCAGCCTCTAAAAACTACACCATAGGTCACAGCTATTTTGAAGCCTGTCAAAATGCCCTTAATCAAGGAGATCTTGAAGATGCCGTCAAAGTTCAATACGGCATTATGTCGGTGCTAGAAGAAACTCGCGATAGTTTTCATTTGGAATATCCTTGTCATTCGCCAACGGAAGAACGCTGGTTTTATATGACAGTTTCGCCCTTGCGCGGCGCAAAACAAGGCGTGGTTGTTAGCCATGAAAACATTACCCAACGTAAACTTGTAGAAATCGAATTAAATCAAGCCAAAGAAATGGCAATTGCCGCAAACAGCGCGAAAAGTGAATTTATTGCGAATATGAGCCACGAAATTCGCACGCCCATGAACGCCATCTTAGGTTTTAGCTCCATTTTGGCAGACTTAATCACCGACACAGTGCAGCGACATTATTTAGATGCCATTGCAACCAGCGGCAAAACCTTGCTGCAATTGATTAACGACGTGTTGGATTTATCAAAAATTGAAGCCGGCAAATTAGCTCTGCATTATCAATGCGTGAAAATAAACGATCTTTTTGACGATGTTGAAATTGTGTTTGCGCAAAAAATCGCCGAAAAAAGCATCAATTTTAATATTGCAATGCCGGAAAGTACGGTGAAATATTTGCTGTTAGATGAAACTCGTTTGCGACAAGTCTTGTTAAATATTATTGGTAACGCGGTTAAATTTACCGACAAAGGCTTTATTCACGTTTCTGTCGCGCTTTTACCCACTCTCTCACGCCAGCATGTTAATTTAATTATCAAAGTCATAGATAGCGGCATGGGGATTGCTCAAGACCAACTGAGCGAAATTTTTTCAGCGTTCACCCAACAAAAACAACAAAGTTTGCGTTACGGCGGCACAGGCTTAGGTTTAACGATCTGTAAACGTCTGCTGGAAATGATGAATGGCAAAATCAGCGTCGATAGCACAGTCGATCAGGGCAGCTGTTTTACTATTGAATTACCGAACCTTAAAATTTGCGATTCAAAATGTTCAATCGAACATAAACCGCAAATAGAAGCGATGAAACACATCAACTTTAAGCCAGCCTCCTTGTTAATTGTTGATGATAGTGACATTAATCGCTTAGTTCTAAAAACGTATTTAGAAGAATATAAAATGCTGATGATTTTTGAAGCAAGCAGCGGTGAACAAACACTAGAACTGATTCAAAAACATGCCATTGATTTAATTTTTATGGATAGACGAATGCCCGGCGAAGATGGCGATATTATTTGCGAGAAAATTAGAGCGTTGCCAAATTATGCTGATGTGCCGATTATTATGGTCAGTGCGTCCGTATTCAACTTAGAAAAACAGCGTCCAGTTTTTTATAACCTGCAAGTCAATAAACCGATTGATAAATCACAATTGCTCAAAGCCATGCAGTCTTTTTTGCCTACGGACGATGCTGTTTTATTAAAAGCAGATGCTGCAATAACAGCTCGCACAGAAACCAAGCTCGATTCAGAAAAAGCACGGGAGCTGCATCAATTATTAAGCCAGCGTTATCAAGCAGATATTACACAGCTGAAAAATTCCGGTGCATTTGAAATAGATAGATTGATTGAAGTAGCTGAACAATTGCTGGAAATTGCAGATCAATATCATTGGCACGCCTTGTCTGCGTGGGCAAGCAACTTAAAAAACCAAGCAGAATTGTTTGATTTAACCAAGTTATCACAAACGTTGGAAGATTTTGAGAAAGTGCTTAACCATCTGCAAGAATAAGTAAATTCGGATGTGACGCAGTGTAAAAATATCGACAAACGTTCAAAATATTTCGGTAGAGACGCGATTAATCGCGTTTCTGCGCAGCGAAAAAAATCCACATTTTAAAAAACTTATCTTTTAAAGATAAACATCCGGCAATAAACTGCAAAAATTTCTAAGACGACCGGTCGTTTTTTTAAATTTTTTAAGACGACTGGTCGTTTTCTAAATTTCAAAACATTGCAACAAAACGACAACGAAAAACAGAATCGGGTATAATTTTTCCCATTTTTACAGTTACTCGCAGCCTGTCTTTTGAACATCCAACACACAAAAGTATCCGTCATTGCCCCTGCACGATTGCACATGGGCTTCATAGATTTAAGCGGTTCATTAGGTCGCCATTTTGGTAGCATTGGCGTTGCGCTGAATGAAATCAGCACCCGCTTAACCCTTTCCGCATCTTCAACACTCTGTTTTAGTGGCTTGCCGTCCGCCCGCGCTGAAAAATGTTTACAGCGTTTATGCACGGCTTTAAATATTTCCAACGATTTGCATATTCATTTAGAAAGCTTGATTCCTGAGCATGTCGGCTTAGGCTCAGGCACACAAATGACATTGGCAATGGGCAGTGCCTTAAATGCCTTTTACCAGTTAAATTTAAGCGTGCGCGATATTGCCCAACTCGGTGAACGCGGGGTACGTTCTGGCATTGGCATTGGCGTGTTTGAGCAAGGCGGCTTAGTGGTGGACGGTGGGCGCGGTGAATTAACCAAAACGCCGCCGATTGTTTCGCATTTAGATATTCCCGCAGAATGGCGATTTATTTTGGTATTCGATCAGCGTGGACAAGGTTTGCATGGCGAACAAGAAATCAGCGCGTTTAAAAAACTCCCGCCTTTTCCACACACGGAGGCAGCGCGGTTGTGTTATTTATTATTGATGCAAGGTTTACCAGCGGTTGCTGAAGCTAATTTAACGCAATTTGGCGATGTCATCACGCAACTGCAACGCTCAGTTGGCGAACATTTTGCCGCCGCACAAGGGGGCGTTTTCACCAGCAATGAAGTCGCGGAAGTGATGGATTGGTTGCAACAGCAAGGCGCAGTTGCGATTGGACAAACTTCATGGGGGCCGACAGGATTTTGTGCGGTCGCCAATGCAGAAATAGCACAGGCTTTGGTTGCCGATTTAGAGAAGAATTTTGCCCATTTTCAAAACGTGTCGTTTAAAGTGGTCAGTGTGCGCAATAGCGGCGGGCAAGTCAGTTAAAAAACACGCACTGCGAATTATCCAAAAACTCGCAGTGCTAAAATTTATTATTTTTCATACAGTTGCCAAACACCGTTTAAGCCTAATCCACTGTCGCGCCAGCCTAAAACGGTTTTCTGATCTTTGCGATAAATCTCAGGACACGGTTTATCCGTATCAACTCCTGCTTCAATATCTGCAACCCATGCTTCCCAAGCCTGAATGTTGTCAGGCGCAAAACGCGGGTCTGTCATTCTTCCTAATGCGTAAAGGGTTTCAGGCTCAATCCGTCCTTTCACTTTGATTGCCCCTAATCGCCGCACCACCAAACTTTCTCGCGCTGCTGTTTCTTTGGCAAAATCGCCTGCAATAATAATTTCCGTATTAAAAACCCGCGTTAAACTTTCAATCCGTGATGCTAAATTGAGCGGATCACCCAAAATCGCGAATTTTTTTATCCCGTCTTTGGGCCCTAAATTGCCTTTCACCACATCGCCTGCGGTAATCCCAATCCCCGCATTAATAATGGTGCTGATTTTATCAATCACATCAGGGGTTAAGACTTCCTTATATCGCGCCGCTACGGAAGAAAAAAAGTTTTTTTGTAATAACGCTAATTCCACAGCCCCTAACAACGCATTTTTATACGCCGCTTGTTCTTCGCCTTCTTCATATTCCCAGTAATAACAGACCATATCACCGACATAAGCTTCTAAAATACCGTTGTATTTATCTTGCAGAACAATCGAAGTTGCGCCTAAGTAATCATTCATTAAACCCATCACCAGCTCAGGTTTTTTGAGCAATCCCGTCACGGTGGTGTAACCTGCTAAATCACTCATTAACACCACAGCTTTGCAGTGTTTATTGATAAAAACTTCAGATCTTTCTAACGGCATTAATACGTCAAGCACTTGTTGCGGCACATATTCAAACAATAAATCCCCTTGCCGAAAACCAGATAACAGATGTACTGCTACCATTTGGATTGCGCCGACAACATAAGCAATCATCACCGCAGCAACTGGCCAAAGCTGGGTCAGAGGACTCACAAAGCACAGCGTGAGCATCAGTCCCAACAGTAACAAAGCCCCAAGCCATAATAAGCCTTGCGAAAAATAAGCCCCTAGCAATACACTCAAAATCGCGGCGCAAATAAACAAGGTAATGCGAGCAAGTTGGGGAGGTGTACGCGGAAAGTCTTGATTTAATAGCGTTTCTATCTCATCGACAATATATTGCGCACCCGGTGTCACTAAGCGAGGGCCAAATAAAGCCGTTGTCATGGGAGTCACCATAATATCGCTGGATTCATTCGGCGAGGAGGTTTGTAAAATCACAACTTTGTTTTTTAACAACGCCGCCGCTTTATTTGCCACCGCGTCATCACAAGAAGCTAATTGGCTTAATGGCAAAACCAATTGTTCGCTGCTCATATTGACTGTGTAAATCGGTTTACTCAAACGGATGCGCCGACAACGTTTATTGTTATCACACAACTCGTCCGTGCGATTTTTTGCATACAATGCAGGAATTTTTTCAGGAGCCAATAAACTGGCTAATTGAAAAACCGCGTGATCTTCACTCATATCCAGCCAGCGGGCAATCGGTGTCGATTTCGTCACCAAACGATCACTCGCCACTAAGCCCGATTGAGGAATAGCCTCAGCAGCATCCCAGTCATACAGCAAAAAGTCTGGAAAATTATTATGGCTATTCAAATAAGGGGCAATTCTAAAACGACTGATCGCAGCTTTATTCATTTTTAACGGCGCGTTGCCAGCCTCACTGTTGCTAAGCTGGCAAGAATTATTTTTGCCGTTGCTCACGCTGCATTTTGGCTCTGACCAACGCGCTTGCCCATCATGCTCCAAACATACCGCATAAGGCATTCGCCCTTCTATTTCTTTAGAAACCTGCGCATCTAAATAAACCGCTTTTGCCCCTTGTGAAATTAAGTGCTCAACCGCTCTTGCAAACAGCGGCAAAGACTGCATTCGTGACACCCGAAAAGGCACATCATCATCAAGCACCACAATGCCAGTATACTTCCAGCTGTGCCGCTGCTGATAAACCACAGCGGAATCGTGCAACCAATAATCAATTCGTGTGCCTAATGCGTAGTCAGTCAATATTCCGGCTAAACTGGCAAGCACCATAAAAAAGAGTAGGTTTTTTTTATGGGCAAAAGGTCTAGGGCGCATATTTTAAGCATGGGTATCTACACATCTTGAAATTATAAAGTTGTTGTATATCAATATATTGATATGTAGGCTGGGTTAGCTGCTTTTTTCGATAGAAAAAAGAGCATAACCCAGCAGCGGGTGTTTTAAAACGCTGAATGCTGGGTTACGATTATTTCGCTGTCGCCCAACCATCTAACCCAGCCTACAAATAATTCTTTATTATCAATAAGTTTTAATAACATTGATGTTAAAAACTTGTGTAGATACTTATGATGTTTTAAGCAGAGCTAAAAAGAATATTTCATGGTTAAGTCTTGTTTGGCATTCACTTGTTTGACAACGCCTTCGACACAAGCAACTAAATCTGTGTTTTGACTATTCACATTCAAATCTTTAATAATGCCTGCACTACTAATCGTCCAACTCATATTCAGCGCGTCAGAAACATTGTATAAGTTTTTGCATAACTCAATTTCAGGTTTCATGCTTTGAATAATCTCCTCTTTCGTCAAAAGAGTCATCGGTTTCAAACTGCGCATTTTCATTGAAGTAGTGACTTCAGGAGAACGCTTTACAGCTTTTAATTTAGTGCTAGCAATCGCACAAAAAAAGCTGCTTTTTTCGCCCTCAGCAGTATCACAACTCAATTTATTGCCTTTCCACTTGTCGCAATCTTTCAAACCTTGTGGTTTAATCCAAGGTGCTTTTGTGCTTGTCACCTCCACACTGACTGGGTTTGCTGATTTATTTTGACAAATTAATTGAAAACTTTCGCCTGCAATAGGATCAAACTTTAGCCACATCCGACTGCCTGATGGCAACTCTACGGTCGCCCCCAGTTTTAATCTTGATGTTTCAACACAATTATTATTGGTTACGTTTGCACCGACACTTCCTTCTTTGACCAACGTTGCCTGTCCGCATTCGGTCTGTGCCACAGACGCTGGATTATTCACAGGATTAACTGCCATTACTGGATTAGCTGCTAAGCTACTGAGCAACACACCAGCACTCCACACTGATAAAGCTCTGGTTTTATTAGACATCATCATTCCCCTAAAAATAAATATTACCGAGACAAGATGAAAGTTTTTAAACTTCCATCATTTTTTTACATCATAACAGCAAATACCCTGATAAATAAGCGTTTTTCTAATAAAAGAAATAGGGATTTTTTCAGAACTATCTCCAAAAAAAACAGCAAAAAACTTGCTTGTTATTCACAAATTTATCAGATGGTCGAAACGAAGCGCGTCATTCATAAACAACTCCGTCACTGTTTCAGCCAATCTTCAAAGAGAATGCGATAAAACGCTTTAACAAATCCCCAGCCGCTTCAACAACCTAAAAAAATTCCCTCTATCCAAACCAAAATCTTGCGCCGTTTTTGCCTTGTTATGATTATTTTCCGCAAGTTTTCGCTCAATTAATTGTCTGGAAAAATCATCCACCTGCTGTTTAAAACTGATATTTTCTAACGCCACAGGTTTTGCTTCATTGCTGATAGGAATCGCTGGCACATGATTTTCCGCACTTATATCCAAATGCTGCAAAGAAATCGTCACCACCCGTTTTTCGCGCCCTTCCAGCTTCACTGCTTTCAACGCCGCCCGACTCAATAAATGCTCCAATTCGCGAATATTTCCCGGCCATTGATAATTTAATAACGCCTGCTTTGCATCCACATCGAGCCGCAAACCTTGCACAGCCAAACGCTGTTTATTTTTTTCCAAAAACAATCCCGCCAACAACAACGCATCTTTGCCGCGCTCACGCAGTGGCGGAACATGAATCGGATAAACCGCGAGCCGATGATATAAATCCGCGCGAAAACTGCCCTCCGCCAAACCTTTTTGCAAATCGCGATTAGTCGCAGCCAGCACCCGAATATTCACTTTGATATAACGGTCACTGCCGATGCGTTGAATTTCGCCGTTTTGCAGCGTGCGTAGAATTTTCGCTTGTAACAGCAACGGTAAATCCCCAATTTCATCCAGAAAAATCGTGCCGTGATTGGCAAGCTCAAACTTCCCAACTCTATCGCTAATCGCGCCCGAAAACGCACCTTTGGAATGTCCAAATAATTCACTTTCGGCAATCTGGTCAGGCAGGGCGGCGCAGTTGACATAAATCATCGCTCGTTCTGCGCGTTGCGATTTGGCGTGAATTTGCTGCGCCACCAATTCTTTACCCACGCCGGTTTCGCCTAAAATCAGCACCGCTAAATCCGACTGCGCCACCACCGCGATTTCATTTTGCAAAGTTTGCATCGCCGCACTGTTGCCAACCATTTCCAGAGGATTATTTTCTGCCAACAAACTTTGCCGCACTTGTTTCACCTGCGTTTCCAACGACACAATCAGGTTGGCGGCTTTCACGGTGGCTTCGGTCAAGGCAATAAAAGTCTGTAATGCTTGCGGATTGATGCTGTCAAACGTGCCAGGGGTGAGCGCGTCAAAGGTCAAAACGCCCCATGCCTGATTGTCAATGTACAACGTCACGCCGATGCAATCGTGCACATGCAGTTGTTTATCGCTGTTTTCAATCAAACCATCATAAGGGTCGGGCAGTTCGGAATCCGCCGGAAAACGGGTGATGCCTGTAGTTGCCAAAATCGTCGCCAAGCGCGGTTGCTCCGACAGCAAAAAGCGTCGTCCCAGCGTATCTTCACTCAAGCCATTAATCGCCAGCGGCACTAAATAATGCTGTTCCAATTTCAACAACGCACAAGCATCCGAGGGGAAAAAACGCATCAAACTTTGCAACAAATTTTGATAGCGTTGCTCGGCGGGCAGTTGCCGCGATAAATCGCTGACGATGGAAATAAAGCTGGTACAAAATAAATCAGTGGTCATAACGACATCGTGGTTGTTAATTTGACAGCATTATAACCGTTGTTAATAAAACAATGTTTTTTATCAAAGCCAGATGCGACAAGGGTTTTCACGCTGGCATAGCGAATGCACTCATAGAAATGAAATCATTTTTTTAAATCCCCCAGCCCCCTTTTCAAAGGGGGAACTCCCTCCTTTAGAAAAGGAGGGTTGGGGAGGATTTGAACAATATAAAACTCAATCTTTAACCAACTGAAATATATTTACATTTAGGAGATTCAACTCATGTTTTGTTATCAATGCGAACAAACCACCCGCTCAGAAACAGGTGACGGCTGTGCTACAGCAAAAGGCGTATGCGGTAAAGATTCCACCACCGCCGATTTGCAGGATTTGCTGGTTTTCGCGATTAAAGGCATTGCGCAATATGCAAAGCGGGCGCGGGCGTTAGGCAAAACCGACAAAGAAGCGGACGGTTTTATTCTGTATGGCTTGTTCACCACGCTGACGAATGTCAATTTTAATGCCGGACGTTTTGTGACGTTAATTCAGGAAGCCGTGCAACATCGTGAGCGCGTAAAAGGGTTATATGAATCCGCTGCACAAGCGCAAGGTTTAACACCAGACGTTTTATCCGCTGCGGCAACTTTCACTCCAGCCACTTCGCAAGCGGAATTGTTGTTGCAAGCCAAATGGGATGCTATAGATAAAGATGCGGCAACGGTCGGTGATGATATTGTCGGCTTGCGGGCGATGATGCTTTACGGCATCAAAGGTTTGGCGGCTTACGCGCATCATGCTCATGCTTTGGGTTATGAAGATGAAGAAATTTATGCGCGATTGGAATCAGCTTTGGATTTGCTAGCGAGTGATCCAACTGACGCAGGCGTGTTGCTGAATGGCAATCTGGAAGTCGGGGCGATTAATTTAAAAGTGATGGAATTGTTGGATGCGGCGAACACGGGACGCTTCGGACAGCAAACCCCAGGCAGTGCGCGGATTTCGCATGTAAAAGGCAAAGCGATTTTAATCAGCGGGCATGATTTGGAAGATTTGTCGTTGTTGTTGGAACAGACTAAAGACAAAGGCATCAATATTTATACGCATGGTGAAATGTTGCCAGCGCACGCCTACCCCAAACTGCGCGAATATCCGCATTTAATCGGCAATTACGGTGGCGCGTGGCAGAATCAACATATTGATTTTGCGAATTTTCCAGGCGCGATTGTGATGACTTCCAATTGTTTGATTGAACCTGCCGCTGCTTATCGGCAACGGATTTTCACCTCAGGGCCGGTGGGCTGGCAAGGTGTGCGTCATGTTGCGAATGGCGATTTTACTCCGGTGATTCAAGCGGCTTTGGCGTTGCCAGGTTTTCAGGAAGATGAGGCAGAAAAATCATTAACCGTTGGTTTTGGACATCACGCGGTATTGGGTGTGGCGGATAAAGTGATAGATGCGGTGAAAACTGGCGCGATTAAACATTTCTTCCTGATTGGCGGCTGTGACGGCGCAGCTCCGGGCAGAAATTATTACACCGATTTAGCAGAAATGACTCCGCCGGATACCGTTGTGATGACGTTAGGTTGCGGCAAATATCGTTTTCACGAACATGATTTTGGCAATATCGGCGGCATTCCACGCTTGCTGGATATTGGACAATGTAACGATGCCTATTCTGCGGTGAAAATTGCCAGCGCGTTGGCAGGTGCATTTGAGTGTGGCGTGAATGATTTACCGCTCTCGCTGATGATTTCCTGGTTTGAACAAAAAGCGGTGGCGGTATTGTTGAGTTTATTATCGCTCGGTATTCGCGGCATTCATTTAGGGCCGACTTTACCTGCGTTTTTAACCCCGAATTTGTTAGCAATTCTGGTCGAAAAATTTGATATTAGACCGAATGGCGAACCTGCTAACGATTTAGCTATGGCGTTAAAACAAGCGGCGTAATTTTCAGCCGAGACCTGACAGGTTTTTAAAACCTGTCAGGTCTTTTTTTAATAGGAAAATCGATGAGTTATCAGATTACTCTCACCACCCGCGACGATAAGCAAATTGAATTCCCTTGTGAAGCCGAGCAAACCGTACAGGACGCAGCCGAAGCCGCCGGATTTTTTCTGCCCGCATTATGCAAAGCCGGCAGTTGTGGTTCTTGCTTAGGTCGCTGCACCGATGGCGACTATCGTTTGGGAAGTTACAGCCCGTCGTTATTACCCGAAAATCCAAAACTGCATGGCGATGTATTGTTGTGCCGCACTTATCCTGACAGCGATTTGCAACTGCTCGCGCCTTACAATGCCGCGCAAATTCAATCTAGTTTGAAACTGCCGCGCGATGCTGAAATTGTGAAACTGGAATTGATTGCTGAGCGCACGATGTTATTGGTGTTGCAGCTCTGCGCCGATGCTGAACTGGGCATTGCGTTTGAATTTGAGCCAGGGCAATTTGTAGAACTAGAAGTGCCTGAACTGAATTTGAAACGTGCTTATTCGCTCGCCAACACGCCCAATTGGGATGGCAAATTAGAATTTTTAATTCGTTTGCAACCGCAAGGACTGTTTTCGACGTTCTTGCAGGAAACAGCACAAGTCGGGCAGATTTTGACAGTGGAAGGCCCATCGGGAAGTTTTGGGATTTTGGAACAAAGTTTAAATCCGCGTTGTTTTGTGGCTGGCGGCACGGGGCTTGCGCCGTTTTTGTCCATTTTGCAACGCATGGCAGAATGGGGCGAAGATCATCCGATTCATTTGTTTTTGGGCATGAATAATGAGCGGGAAATTTTTTATCAAGCGGAATTAACTGCGTTGATGAGTGCGATTCCGCAATTGCGGGTGGAAATTTGTGTTTGGCAGCCTTCAGAGAGTTGGACGGGATTTTCAGGTACGCCAGCCGATGCGTTGAAAGCGTATTTGGCAAAAACGGTGGTTTTGCCGGATGTATTTTTGTGTGGCCCTCCGCTGTTGGTGGCGGCGGCAACGCAAACTGCGCTGGCTGCGGGGGTGAGTGCGGAGCGGATATTTGTGGAGAATTTTGCGTAAATTTTCTTGTTTTAAAAATTCTGATAGGGGGCACATTACAGCAAAAGATGCGCTTCCTTACGTCAACATTGCATCCTATAAGTTGGTGGGGCTTATCGTGTTGGACTAAAACAAGTAATGACTTCTTTAGGCTTATCACTCAAAATATCCCTATTACTTAAACCAACAGATTGATTACTTTTTTCGACATTATGAACAACCCATTTTTAACTGAAGTTTATCAAAAGCTTGATTTGCGAAACGGATGTTTGCTGTCGGCTTGTGCTTTGCCAGAAGATAAAAAAACTAAAGAAGAGTGGCTAAATAAAGGCGATTGGTTAGAGCTTGCCCAAAAAATTGGTGCAAAAAAAGTATTTTTTGTCAGAGACGAACCGCTCATTGTTTTTTATCAATTCAATCAATTTCCAGATGAAGATGACTTGAAAGATGTGGTGCGTAAGGTTTGGTGTATGTCGCGTCCACAGATGTTATTCGTTGCTTTGCCGGAACAATTACAGGTTTATGATTTAACTAAGCGTCCTTTAGACGAAAATAAAAATTTACTCGAACCGATTAAAAAAGTTGAATACATTACTCAAATTTTGGAAGTATTGCAGGAATATCATCGGGAACAATTAGAATCAGGTTATTTACCGCATTTAGAAAAACACTTTGGCAAAAGAAATAAAAAACAAGAATCTCAACGCGCCGATAAACAATTAATTAATGATTTAAAATCGGTTAGAGAAGAATTAACAGATAGAAATTTAAATCAAAAATACGCCCATGCTTTAATTAGTAGAGTCATTTTTGTCCGTTATTTAGAAGACAGGGGGATTTTATTAAATACTTATTTTGAACAGGTTGCAGGAAACAATCAAAATTGGCAAAGCTTATTATTACAAGATTTGGAAAAACCTTATTTTAACCCTAAAAATAAAGAGTATTATTTTTATAAAGTTTTAAAAAATAAAGAATTCACTTATGCGTTGTTTATTAAATTAGCTTATGATTTTAACGGCGATTTATTTCCTCAAGACCAAGATGAGCAAGCGCATGTTGAGCAAAAGCATCTTGATTTGTTGCGTGATTTTTTATTAGGTAATGTAGGAAAACAGGAAAATATATTTTTTTGGTTGTATGATTTTGAAATAGTGCCGATTGAATTAATCAGCAATATTTATGAAGAGTTTTATAGCACAACTCAATCCGATGACAAAAAAGGTACGGGGTCACATTACACCCCTAGCGTTTTAGCAGAATTTGTACTTTCGGAAGTTTTAAAGTCTGACAAATTAAATGATAATCCAATTGTTCTTGATCCCGCTTGCGGTTCAGGTATTTTTTTAGTTGAAGCATTTCGCCGCATTGTTCGCTTTAATATTCTAAAGAAGCACAGAGAATTGACAGCTTCTGAGTTAAGAAAAATTTTAGAAAATCAAATTAGAGGCATTGAAATTAATAAAAATGCTATTGAAATTACCGCATTTAGTTTGTATTTAGCTTTGTTGCATTATCAAAATCCGCCTGATATTTTAGCGCAGATTAAAATGGTTGAGCCAAGTGATAAACCATTACCCCATCTTATTTATAATGAATCAAAAAAGGAGGAATTAGATTATTACAATATTTTATTTAATTGCAATGCGTTTGCGTTAATAGATTCAGAACGTCAATATCTAACGGAAAAATTAGAAAATAAGAAACGCTTTAAAGGACGGGCTGAAGTTGAGAAATTGCTTAAATTTAAAGAAATATTACCTATAGAATCTAATTCAATTGATGTTATTATCGGAAATCCACCTTGGAGCAGTAAAAATGATATTGAGGTGCAATGGTGCAATAACTTCAATTGGTATATTGGAGATTGCGAATTATCTCAAGCTTTTATTTGTCGAAGTTTAAGTTTATTAAAACAGCAGACAGGAGAAGTGGGCTTTCTTGTTTCAGCAGGTGTTTTTTTTAAACGCGATGATAATAATACTTTATTTAGAACAAGATGGCTAACTGAATCTACTATTAAAAAGGTTGTAAATTTTTCTCATGTAAGGGATATATTTTTTAATGGTGCTATTTCTCCTTTTAGTTTTGTGCATTATCAAAATAAAGCTGCAACTTACTCCCATAGAGTTCAACATTTGTCTGCGAAAAAATTAGAATTTATTGAAAATAACCAAGCCGTTGTTCTTTATAATTCTGATATTCGTCAAATTAAGCAATATGACTTAAATAATAACGAGCAGTTATGGAAAATTTATTGGTGGGGCGGTCATCGTGATGCTTCGTTAATTAATATTTTAAAATTGGAAAAACCGTTATTAAACTTTGCAGATCAAGATGAAGACAAAAATATTTTGATAGGTCAAGGTTTTTCAAAAGGAAAAATTAAGGAAGCAAGTAGATTACAAAAATATCTATTTTTAGATATTCCACCACGTTCTAATATATTTAAAAGATATGGGGATATAGTCAGTGGATTTATAAAACCACCTAACTATGTTCATAGATTTAATACAGAAAATAATTTTTTATATGAGGAAGGTTGGCGGTTATTAGTTAAAAGAGGAGTAACCGCAACAAAAAATGGTCAGATAATTATATCTCGCTTGGAAAGTAAATCGTATTGTTTTAGCTCAAGTGTTCATGGTGTCAGATTAAATAATCTTGATGATTGGATACAAAAAGTAATTCTTGGTATATTTTGGAGTTCATTAGCAAGATATTATCTTTTTACTACTTCTGTATCGTGGGGAATGTGGCATCACGAAATATATTTTTCTGATTTTAAAAGTCTTCCTATTCGCTTACCAACAGATAATAATTTAAAAGAAAAAATCGTTTCTATTGTTGATGAATTAAGGAGTTGGAAGAGCACATTATTAAACGATGATGATAAAATTAAAAAACTCGAAGACCAATTAGATAAAGCTATTTTTGAACTGTATGAACTCAGCGAAGCAGAACAAGATTTAGTTTTAGATATGTGCGAAACAGGCTTAGAATTTTTTTATCAAGCGAATAAAAGTAATGCTGTTCAAAAAGTAGATAAAAATCATCCAGAAAAACAGCAAGGCTTTATTCGTGATTTACCGCAAAATCGGGATAACGAAAAAGGCTTAGAAGGCTATCTATATGCCTTTCTTGATTTTTGGAATGATGAACTTGAACCCGAAGGTGAATTTAATTGGCGAATTATTAATCCACCTAATAATCCCATGTTAGCAGTTATTTTCACGACACAAAATAACGGCGAACCGTTACCTGAATTGCAAAATGATTTAATGGCAGAATGGAAATCTGTATTAGAACGTTGCGGTAAAGCCTCAAAAAAAGAAATCAGTCGTGATATTTATATTCAAGGCATGGTTCGGTCTGTGAGTGATACGGAAATCATTATTATTAAACGTAATGAACGCCGATTATGGACACGCACAGCCGCGCGTGAAGATGCAGAAGCAACATTAGCACAGTCATTTAAATTACAAGAGCAAGTAAATGATATTAACTAAACGGCGCACATTATTAGACAGAGTCGCTCAAAGTTTAACTTTATTGGAAAGTGAAAAAGGACATGAACGAATATCGGCTGAGTTTAATAATAACGAAGATACAAGAAAAATTGAAAATAGAATAAATCGTGCTTTTCTGTTTTGTTTAAAAGATTATTTTCCTGAAAAACGCTATCGTATTTTTCAAGAATTACCAAGACAGCCAGAAAATGATACTCAATATGATAAATCAGAAGATGTAAGACCAGATTTAACTATTATTCAATTGGCAGATGATAACTCACCTGATGGCGGTATAGACTTTCATATCGAATGTAAAAGATTAGGTTCTCCAACAAGTTCTAAATGGAAATATAATGAAAAATATGTAGAAAATGGTATTTTTCGATTTATAAGCGACAGGTTTTATTATGGTGTTGATAGAGAAAATGGTGCAATGGTCGGCTATATTGAAGATATGGAGTTCGATGATATTTTTAAGGAAGTTAATCAAACCATTGATAGGCATCTGAAAATTGAAAGTTTAGTAAAAACAACTAATTGGCGAGAAAATTCAACTACGAAACTACACCATAAATTTGAACGACCTTTTAAAAAATCCCCCTTTACATTGCATCATTTTTGGGTGGATTTAAGAGGCTGTTATCCTCGCAGTCAAAAGTCCGCATGAAATAAAATCCGTGAAAACGCTACAAAACAAAACCACCCTTGGGGAAGCTTAAGGGCGGTTTTTTGTGTGATAAAATCTTTAGTCAAAATTTACAAAGGACAGAATGATGACCATCGCCTTACCATTCAACGAAGTTTTAGAGGTTATTGAGACCCTGTCGCTCGATGAACAAGAAACGCTTTTAACTATTGTGCAACGCAGATTTGCCGAGCGCAGTCGTCAAAAGCTATTAGCGGATGTGCAATCAGCACGAGAAGAGTTTAATCAGGGGGATTGCCAACCAACTTCTGTTGATGATTTGCAAACAACGTTGCGGCGGTTGCGGAAATAATCTACAACCTTAACTCTTCTGACCTTGAATAGTTTTAATAATATTCGTGGTGGAATGCCCTTCTTCAAACGACAAAACCTTCACATCGCCACCATTTTTCAACACACATTCATGCCCTGCAATGCTGGTAATATCGGCATAATCACCGCCTTTTACCAAAATATCGGGAATCAGCTGCTCAATCACTTCGCGCGGCGTGTCTTCTGCAAACGGCATCACCCAATCCACGCATTCCAACGCGGCTAACATTTCCATCCGATACGCCAAATTGTTAATCGGACGCTCTTCACCTTTCAAACGTTTCACAGACTCATCGGTATTGACCAAAATCACCAATCTATCGCCCAACTCTTTGGCTTGTTGCAAATAACGAATATGCCCCGGATGCAAAATATCAAAACAGCCATTGGTGAGCACAATTTTTTCGCCTTCACTTTTTGCATGTTGCATTGCGGCAAAAATTTCTGCCAACGTGCCAACGCCTTTATGCGGTGCACGTTGATGATGCAGTTCATGGCTAAATTCTTCTGGTGTCACAGTTGCTGTGCCCATTTTGCTCACCACAATGCCCGCCGCCACATTTGCCAACGCTGTTGCGTCAGGTAAGCTTTTCTTTGCAGCTAAACTCGCTCCTAAAACTGAAATCACGGTATCGCCCGCGCCTGTCACATCAAAAACTTGTTTTGCATGTGTCGGCAAATGCAAAGGCGGCGTATTTTTCACCAATAACGTCATGCCATGTTCGCCGCGCGTGATTAACAACGCTTCCAGCTCCAGATTTTCTAATAAAATCATCCCTTTGCTGACAATTTCGTTTTCGTCTTTGCATTTGCCGACCACCACTTCAAATTCATTCAAATTCGGCGTGATAATCGTTGCGCCTTTGTATTTAGTAAAATCACGTCCTTTTGGATCAACTAATACAGGCTTGCGCATTTTTTTCGCCAACGCAATAAAATTGCCGACATCTTCTAATGTGCCTTTGCCATAATCGGACAAAATCACTAATTGCGCCTGTTCTAATTCTGCGTGATAACGATGCAACAGGTTTTCACTATCCAAATGATGAAAACCATCTTCAAAATCTAAGCGGATTAATTGCTGATTTCGACTCATTACCCGCAATTTCGTTACCGTTGGGTGAGTTTCTAAGGCTTCAAACACACATAACACGCCTGCGTTTTGCAGTAATTGGCTTAATGATTGGGCAGGCTCATCTTTGCCAACAAAGCCAATCAGAGAAACTTTCGCGCCTAATGCGGCAATATTTAATGCCACATTGCCCGCACCTCCCGCACGTTCTTCAATGTCTTTGACATGCACAACAGGCACAGGGGCTTCGGGGGAAATTCGCGAAGTCGAACCGTGCCAATAGCGATCTAGCATTAAATCGCCAACCACAAGGACACGCGCGGAACAATAATCAGGTAATTGCATAGCTTTACAGGCAGTTAAATCAATAAAAATGGTATTATAGCGTTTTATCAATGCAAAAAACTTAACAGATGAAAGTCACTATTTTTCATAATCCACGTTGCAGCAAATCGCGGGAAACCTTGCAACTGTTGCAGGCGCAAGGCATAGAGCCTGAAATTGTTGAATATTTGAAAAAACCGCCTTCGTTTGCGCAATTAGATGAAATCTTGATCAAGTTAAATTTGCAGCCGCGCCAGTTGATGCGGGTGAAAGAAGCTGAATATGCAGAACTTGGATTAAAAGATGAAACGTTATCGCGCGAAGCGTTGATTAACAGCATGATTCATAACCCAAAACTGATAGAGCGTCCGATTGTATTAGCCAATGATAAAGCGGCAATTGGCAGACCGCCGGAAGCAGTTTTAAACATTTTGACGGCGTGAGTATGGAACGCTGGATAGTTTATGCGTTTGCGTCGATGTTTTTTGCAGGCTTTACCTCGGTGATTGCTAAACAAGGCTTAGCTGGAATTTCTGCGGAGTTAGGACTGAGCCTGCGCACTGTTTTTGTTTTTTGCTTTGTGTTGCTGTTTGCAGCGGCTGTTGTGCCTGTGGCAGAAATCAGTTCTTTGCAAAAAACTAACTTTATTTGGCTGGGAGTTTCTGGCGCAACCACTGCACTGTCGTGGGTGTTTTATTACAAAGCCTTAAAAATAGGCGATGTGGCAACGGTGGCACTGATTGATAAAGGTAGCGTGGTGATTGCCATGCTGCTGGCGTGGTTGATTCTGAAAGAAACCATCACGCCACGCTTGATAATGGGGGCAAGTTTTATTGTGGCTGGATTGTTTATTATTGCAAAAAAATAATCCCACCTTCCCCCTAAATTTTGAACTTTACTTTTTTTAAACATGACAAAAATCCTGATTATTTATTACAGCCGTTATGGTAATACTGAAAAAATGGCGAATCATATTGCACGCGGCGTAGAATCTGTCGCTGGAGCAGAAGCGGTTGTTAGAACTGTGCCTGAAATTTCGACAGTGTGCGAAAAAGTAGCCGACACAATTCCAGAAAAAGGTGCACCTTATGCCACAATAGATGATTTAAAGGAATGCGCTGGTTTAGCGTTAGGTAGTCCAACCCATTTTGGCAATATGGCTGCTGCATTAAAATACTTTATTGATAGCAGCTCCAGCGTTTGGTTTTCTGGCGGATTAAACGGCAAACCTGCGGCAGTTTTTACTTCAACCGGAAGTATGCACTCAGGACATGAAAGCACTTTGTTGTCCATGATGCTGCCTTTAATGCACCAAGGTATGTTGCTAATGAGTGTGCCTAGCACTGAAATTGCGTTAAGAGAAACAAGCAGCGGTGGCACGCCTTACGGTGCAAGTCATTTATCGAATGGCAGCCCTGATTTAACCGAACATGAAAAAGAAATCTGTCAGGCACTCGGTGCAAGACTCGCTGAAACAGCTATTAAATTATCGAAACTGTAATGAAAACAGTCTATTATCATTATGCAGCATTAGTTGGATATTTTGGTTTGTTTGGGCTGCTAATGTTATGGAATACCATTCTTGCTCCTTCGCGGCATTTTCCGGTGGCAATGGTGTTATTGTGTTTAGTCACGCCTCTATTATTGCCACTCAGAGGTTTGCTCAATGCCCATTTAAAAACCTGTGCGTGGGCAGCCTATGTGAGTTTGATTTATTTTGTGCACGGCACAATTGAAGCTTACAGCAATGCCGATGAGCGATTATTAGCGAGTTTAGAAGTATTTTTTAGTTTATTACTGTTTTTTGGAGCGACTTTTTATGTGCGCTTTACCGGTCGAGCACAAAAATTATGAGCATACAATTTCCATTGCAGTTTGAATTTCAGGCGAATAAAGGCTTTGATAGCTTTTACCCTGGCTCTTACTCTGAAATTATTACCGAACTGCATGAGTTGATTTCAGGAGAAGGCGAGCGACAAATTTTTCTGTATGGCGATAAAGGGTACGGCAAAAGCCACTTGCTGCAAGCCAGCTGCCAACTTGCGCACCAAAAAGGCATTAATCCATTTTATTATCCTTTCAACAAACGCAAACTGCCGACTTTAGATATGTTTGACGGTTTAGAGCAAGTTAAATTGGTTTGTTTTGATGATATAGACGAAATTGCCGGCTTGCTGGATTGGGAACAAGCGTTTTTAAATTTTTTTGAACAACACTTAGAAAAGAATCACAAAATAGTTTTAACCGCACAAATTCATCCAGACGATATAGACATCAAACTGCCAGACTTAAAACGGCATTTATTAAACGGCTTAACTTTAAAGCTAAAACCGTTAGCGGATGAAGAAAGTGTTTCCGCACTGATTTGCAAAGCTAGTCACATGGGCTTAACCATTACCCCGAAAGTCGGGCATTTTTTGCTCAGTCATTACGCCAGCGATTTGCCTTCTCTATGGATTTTATTAGGGCAATTGGATAAAGCCACTTTATCAGCACAACGAAAATTGACCATTCCTTTTTTAAAGCAAATTTTAGAACAGTAGTCGCAAATAACATCGCATTCATCGTTTTATTTGCGAAAACATAGTCACCTTAGTATTTATTATGCGCATTCTTTTTCTGCATCAAAACTTCCCCGGACAATTCAAACATTTAGCCCCGACGTTAGCCGCTGACCCTAAGAATAAAGTGGTGGCATTTACCATGCAAAAAAATGCTCCCACACAATGGCAAGGCGTAAAACTGATTAGCTATTACCCAGCACGAAGCTCTACGCCTAACATTCATCCTTGGGTCAGTGATTTTGAAACCAAAGCCATTCGCGGTGAAGCTTTGTTTTATGCCGCCTCTAAGCTAAAAAAATCAGGTTTCACTCCCGATGTGATTATTGCGCATCCCGGTTGGGGCGAAAGTTTATTTGTAAAAGATGTTTGGCCAACTGCGAAATTAGGGATTTATAGCGAGTTTTTTTATCATTCTAAAGGGGCTGATGTTGGTTTTGATCCTGAGTTCTCTACACCAGAGCTAGGTGATGTCTGTCGTTTACGCTTAAAAAACACTAATAATCTGCTGCATTTTGAAATCGCTGATGCAGGTATTTCCCCAACACATTGGCAAGCAAGTACCTTTCCTGCTTCATTTCGAGAAAAAATCACCGTTATCCACGATGGCATTGATACCGATGCGATTGCACCAAACTCTGCTGTTCAATTAACGTTGAATACCGCAAACGGCGCATTATCCCTAAGTCGCGACGATGAAGTGATTACTTTCGTCAGCCGAAATTTAGAACCCTATCGCGGCTATCATATTTTTATGCGAGCATTGCCAGAGCTGTTGCGTCGTCGTCCGAATGCGCGGGTGTTGATTGTCGGTGGAGATGATGTAAGTTATGGGGCGCGTCCGCCAAAAGATCAAACGTGGAAAAATATTTTCTTAAATGAAGTACAAAGCCAATTAGATTTAAGTCGGGTGCATTTTTTAGGACACATTTCTTATCCCCATTTTATTTCGATGCTGCAATTATCGCGCGTGCATATTTATTTAACTTATCCTTTTGTATTGAGTTGGAGCTTGCTTGAATCCATGAGTGTGGGCTGTAGCATTGTAGCAAGTGATACGCAACCACTGCGTGAGGCCATTGTTCACAACGAAACCGGCAGATTAGTGAATTTTTTTGACGGCAAAGCGATGTGTGATGAAGTCTGTCGTTTGCTAGATGCACCTGATGAACGTTCTCGCTTAGGTGAAAATGCCCGCACGTTTGCACGCGCCAACTACGACCTAAAAACCATCTGCTTACCGCGACAACTCGCATGGGTTAAAAATCTGGCATAATAAACCTCATTAATTAAAAGGCAAATGAAGCCATTGCAGATTGTAGCGATACAATATTCCGCACTAGACTATTTACTAACAGCTGATTTGACGGCATACTAGATTTTGCTTCTTTTATTCAATCGCAATGGACAAATCAGTGATACATTCAGCACCGTTTTAAGTGTTGAAAATCATCATTACTTAGTCCATTAATCCTTAAAAAACTAAGCATAACAATCTAAAAAACGATAGTCGCAAATGCTAAAAAACACTCTCTAAACACAATAACTCTTTACTTTTGATCACAGCACACGGGTTACCATTATGAAAATTACTATTTACGGTTCTGGCTATGTAGGCTTAGTCACAGGAACATGTCTTGCAGAAGTCGGCAATGATGTTGTCTGCATGGATATTGATCAGAAAAAAATCGACAATCTTAATCAAGGGATTATTCCTATTTATGAACCCGGCTTAGAAGGAATGATTAAGGAAAATCAAAGCGAGGGACGCTTAAAATTTACCACGAATATTGAAGATGCCGTAAAACACGGTTTATTTCAATTTATTGCAGTAGGCACGCCACCCGATGAAGACGGTTCTGCGGATTTGCAATATGTGCTCGCTGTTGCCAATGCCATTGCGCAACATATTGATGGCTACAAAGTGGTGATTAATAAATCCACCGTGCCTGTCGGAACAGCAGATAAAGTCAAAGCAACCATTCAAAACAGCTTACAAGCACAAAATAAAGTGGTTGAATTTGACGTGGTTTCCAATCCTGAGTTTTTAAAAGAAGGCTCTGCCTTAGCCGACTTTATGAAACCAGATCGGATCATTGTTGGCTCTGATAATCCAAGAACCACTGAATTATTAAAAGCCTTATACAGTCCATTTAATAGAAATCACGACCGCATTATCGCAATGGATATTAAATCAGCAGAACTGACGAAATATGCGGCGAATGCAATGTTGGCAACCAAAATCAGCTTTATGAATGAGCTCGCTAATTTAGCCGATTTATTAGGCGCGGATATTGAAAACGTTAGACAAGGGATTGGCTCAGATGCTCGGATTGGCTATCACTTTATTTATCCCGGTTGTGGCTATGGCGGCTCGTGTTTTCCTAAAGACGTAAAAGCATTGGAAAGAACTGCTAAAGAATCAGGCTATTCTGCTGAATTATTATCGGCGGTTGAAAATGTCAATCAACGACAAAAACAAATTTTATTCAGCAAAATATTGAAGCATTATCAAGGTGAAATTAAAGGCAAAACTTTCGCGCTGTGGGGCTTGGCATTTAAACCGAAAACAGACGATATGCGCGAAGCTCCGAGTCGAGTATTAATTGACGCGCTGATTGCACAAGGCGCAATGGTTCGCGCTTATGATCCTGAAGCCATGCACGAAGCAAAACGAATTTATCCTGCCACACCTGAATTAGTGCTCTGCGAAACACAAGAAGACACGTTAAAAGGTGTGGATGCGTTGTGCGTGGTCACAGAGTGGAAAAACTTTTGGAGCCCCGATTTTGAACAACTCAAAACAAAATTGGCGGATGCAGTGATTTTCGATGGTCGTAATCTTTATGATCCTAGTATGTTGAAAAATCTAGGCATCACTTATTACGGCATTGGTAGGCGTTGAGTTAATGTGGAGTCCAAAGTTTTTTTTGGACTCCTTATTTCAAGCTGAAGTTCTGCTGTTACGCTTGAAAAGCATATCAATGAGTTAATTATTTTTTTGCCAACGCTTGATGGCAGATAAAATCCGCAGCTCTAAATAATCCAAAGAAATCTCCAGCTTTTCCCAAGGTAAATTCAATTGCGCGGCAATCGCATTCATTTTTATTTCATCAATAGGAATTTCTGGGCAACTCAACAAAACTAATTTTTTTGTTCCTTCGGCAAAAAACGCTTGTTTTGCATGTTCGTCAAAGCCCCAACGCTGATTGATTTGCTCCCATCGTTTTATCATGCCATGTGTAAAGAGATGTGCACCTTCGTCTAAAGTCTGGTGCAAAGGCATGACCGGCAGCAATAATTCAAAACAAATGTCTAAAGATTCAATATGGAAGTCGTTATTTTCAAAAGCTTTTAATTGTGATTTTAAACATTGACCAGCAAAAACTACCACCTGCGCAGTATTACTTTCTGCTGTAATGATGTCTAAAACCTGTTGCGATTGCTGGGTTTTGTCACAATTGGCATGGTAGAACACCCGTTTAATATCGTCGTATTGTTCTGTTTTTAACAGCCATTCCACTTCTGCTTGAAAATAATCACAAAACAACAAACATAATTTCTCTTTCATCAATTTTTCCAATCGTGATAATGATTTGGCTGCATCCGAACTTTAAATTTGATAAGTTTTCGCACCTGACTAATCTTCTGCAACACAGACTTTATTGCGACCTAATTTTTTGGCAAGACACATGCCTTTATCGGCGTGGTTAATTAAGCTTTCCAAACAATTATGCTGTGTATTTAGCTCCGTTACACCAGTACTTGCTGTGATAGAGACACGTTCAAAAGTATCCGATTCAATCACTAATTGGCTAATTAACACACGCAATCTTTCTGCAACCAGTACAGCATCAGTCAGCGAAGTCTCTGGCAGCATAAGAACAAAAACATCATCACCATAGCGAGCGCAAACATCTTGTTCGCGCACTGTATTTTTGAGTAATTGAGCTAATTCGACTAATACTCTATCCCCTGTGTAATGTCCAAAATCATCATTAATATCGCTAAAACAATCAACATCAATACAAAGCAGCGATAAAGGTCGTTGATAACGACGTGCACGACTAATTTCTTTTTCTAGTAGATTAAGTAATTCATTCTGGTTAAATAAACTCGTCAGCGTGTCATAAATGGTGAGTTGTTTTAATTCATTCTCAGCGCGTTTTTGTGTGGTGACATCGCGAATAATCCCGACAGCCATCCATTGATTATCAAAAATAGCGGCGGATAAAGACAATTCAATTGTTATGTCCTGAGCACTTTTCGTTGTAATGACAAATTCTAACGTTAATTTTTGCTTTCCATAGGAAAAGTCGGACTGAAACTGGTGAAATTGTTCATCAAAATAGTCGCGAAAAGATTCTGGAATTAACGCATCGCTAAAATCGCGCTCTAAGATTTCCTCTGTTTCGTATCCTGTTATTTGAGTTGCAGCGGCATTCCAAAAATCGACTTTTTGTTTAGCAGTCAAAAGCACAATACCATCTTGCACAGCCGTTGTAATCATAGCGAGTTTGTGTTCAGTTTCGCGGAGTTTTAGTTTTTCCGCCCGCTGACTTTGCCGAAAAGCTCTATCATCTAATTCACGCATTATAGCCGATATCAGGCGACTACTATGCTGTTTAGAAATATAGCCACGAGCACCTGCTTTCATCAGATTAACCACAGCCTCCTCGCTCGCATGCCCTGAAACCACTAGCACCGGAATGTCTTGTTCCTGTTGTTTTAAAATGGCTAAAGCCTCTTCAGCGGCAAAGAAAGGCATACTGTAATCAAGCAAAGCAATGTGCCACAAAATAGGCAGACACAAAGCATCCTGCAATCCAAAAGCAGTATCAACTCGCTTAATTTTTGGCACATAGCGAAGTTGAATTAACTCATCTTCAATCAGAAATATCTGATCTTCATTGTCATCAATTAATAAGATATTTAAAAAAGGCTGAACGGAAAATGTCATATATACCAGCTTAAAAGCTAAGTTAGGAACGTGCATGAAATAAGCCCGACAACTGTAGGTGCGAATTCATTCGCACAGTGCGGATAAATCCGCACCTACACAAAATAAACTTGCATAAGTTGTTTCGTACTCATTCTTTAAAAAAAGATTGCTAGTACATAAAATTAATTTTTAAAGCATTTGCATTATTCATAAAGCCGCATTTAATCGTTTTACATTAATATTGCCGTAGAGACGCGACTAATCGCGCCTCTACATGCTTTGGCATTTTTGCCTAGTTGCTATTCAGTGATTTATTTCTCAGGATATAAAACAAACTCTTTCATGGTATTTAAATTAAAATACTGATTCGCCGCTTTTTTAATATCTTCTTTCGTTATAGTATTCATTAAGTCAGGATAATGCAATATATCTTTCACATCTAAATCATTACTATAAGAATCTACAATTTCACTCATCCAATAATTATTTTCTTTCAAACTAATTTCATATTGGCGTTTATTGGCTTCACGCACTTTCTGCATATCTTCATCGCTTGGTTTATTGGTTTTCAAATCTTGTAAAATCGTTTTAACCGTTTTAATAATCGCCGCTGCTTTATTCGGTTTACAACCAAAATTAATCCCCACAATGTATTCTGATTTTGGATAACGTGACAGATCTGAAAATGCGTGCGCTGAATAAACCTGACCTTTTTCTTCGCGTAGTTTATCAGTTAAACGATAATTTAAAATGGCTTCTAACGCATTTAATGTATAAATATTTTTGCGATTATATTCAGCATCACCGTTTAACTTTAAACTCACATAGCTTTTATCTTCTTTACCTTTATAAAAGTCCTTTTTAATAGCATTTTTAGGTTTATCATTATAAATATTTTTAAAGTTTTCTTTAATGCCTTGTGTCGGTAAGGAAGCCAAATATTGACTTAACAAAGGTTTAAATTTTTCCATATCAATATTACCAACAAACACAAAGGTAAAATCACTGGGGTCTGCAAACCGCTCTTGATAAATTTGATACGCTTTCTCCATATCTAAACTTTCAATCATTTCCTTATTCAACGGCGTATTATGCACATCATTACCCGACATAATATAATTAATCGAATCGTAAAAATCTTTTGCGGGATTACGTTTTGAATCATCTATCCATTGTTTGGTTAGCGTAATAAATGCCTCAAAAGAATCTTTATCTTTATGTGGCTGAGTAAAATATAAATGTAATAATTGAAATAATGTTTCATTATCTTTAGGCGTTGTTGAGCCACTCAAACCTTCACTAATACTCCCGATATAAGGATAAACACCTGCATTTTTACCCGTTAATATTTTTTGTAAAGTGATATTATTAAAATCGGCAATACCACCGCTAGTAACAATATCAGCTGCAAAACTTCCATTTAAATATTCTTTGATTGGAACTAATGAATTTCCGCCCTTGCTAAAGGCTTGAAATAAAATTTGACTATCATTAAAAGTAGTAGGTTTCACTAATACTTTTATCCCATTCGATAACACAAATTCCGTCATGCCAATTTCTTTTATATCTGTTGTTTTAACAATATTGCCTGATTTTAGTTCTTTAGAAAATAAGACTTTATTTGAAAAGTCATCAATATACTCTGCAAACTCTGTGTTTTTTAATTCCTGATATGTCGCTAATAGTTGTTCTTTTGTCGGAGTTTCAATGCCTTTTTTCTTTGCAGTCGTTAAAGTGAAAAAAATATTATCTTCAGTAATATAATTTTGCATTGCTTGATTAATGTCAGCTACATTAATAGCTTCAGTAAGTTTTTTAACTAAGGCATATTCAATTTCAATCCCCGGACTCGGTTCATTATCTATAAAGTTTCTAATATATTCATCCGCAAAATTAGCAGATTCAATTTTATTGCGATTAAGGTATTCTTTTTCCATTTGGCTTAATAAATTCGTTTTAGCTCTGTTATATTCATTAACACCAAAGCCCTGCTGTACCGCTTGAAAAACTTCTGCTAAAGCAGCACGATAGCCTGTATTAAAGTTTTCAGAATTTAGATTACTATAAATACTAAAGCTATCCGTATTACCGAAAAAATGACTCAATCCTATGCCTGTATATTGAAAAGGAGGATTTTTTTTCTGCAATAAATCATTTATTCTTTCTCCCAGCATTCTTGCTGCCATTCGATTGATAAGAACGTGTTGATATTGAGCCAATGAACCTTGCTTTTCTGCTGGTTTTTTATAGCCTATTTTTAGAATAGTTGAGGTTTGCTCACTGTCTGAATACACTGAAACTAACGGTTCTTTATTTTGTTTTATTTCAATATCATCGCCAATTAATTGCCGTTCTTTCGCTGGATTTTTTAAAGCAGAAAAATTTTCTTTAATTTGTTTTTCAATTTGTGCAACATCAATATCACCAACAACAACAACTGCCATTAAATCGGGGCGATACCAATATTGATAAAAACGTTTAATAACGGCATAAGGGGCTTTTTGAATCACATTATTATCACCAATAACGTCATGTTGCTCTAATTTAGAACCGTAATAAACGGTAGGCCGATGCACTTTGCTCGCCCGCATTCCTGCACCTTGTCTTAATCGCCATTCTTCTAAAACCACACCGCGTTCTTTATCAATTTCATCCGGTTTAAAAGTGGCAGAGCCTGCCCAATCCGCTAATATTTTAAAGCCACTCTGAATTAATTCGGGTTTATCCGTAGGAATAGGTAATTGATAAACCGTTTGATCGTAAGCTGTATAAGCATTTAAATCAGCACCAAATCGAACTCCAATTTTTTCTAAATAATGCACTAAGTCATTTTTAGGAAAATGTTCCGTGCCATTAAATAGCATGTGTTCAACAAAATGCGCAATACCATTTTGATCGGCATCTTCATTAATTGCGCCGGCTTTTACGACTAAGCGTAATTCCATTCGCTTTTCAGGTTTGGCATTTTTTTTAATATAATAAGTTAAGCCATTTGCTAATGTGCCTTTTTGAATCGACTTATCCAGTGGCACAGGAGCATTTAAATTATTAAAGTCGATGTCTATTTTATTTTCTGCAACGGCTGAATAATTAAAGATAAGAATAACAACTGATAACATTAATTTTAAATGACGCATTTTATAATCCGTTGTGAGTGATAGTTGATTAAATAATTTAAATTTTAATAAGGCTTATTGAGTGAGATGCACTAAACTTCCATTTTTAAATACGCCTTTATATTGGCTGCCATCTGCTTTTATGAGTATTCCGTTTCCATCATACAGATCGTTTTTAAATTCGCCGGTGTATTTTTCACCATTTGCAAACATAAAAACACCTTGACCATCATATTTGGAATTTTTAAATTCCCCTTCGTATTTATCGCCATTAATAAAAAGAAATACGCCATAACCATTCAGAGTACCCTTTTTAAAATAACCTTCATATTTATCGCCTGTTGGCTTGCTGACAACGCCATACCCTTCGGGAGTGCTATTTTTAAATTCGCCAGCATATTTGTCGCCATTGGCTTTGGTGAGTGTGCCTTCGCCTGCGGCATATCCATTGCTAAATTCACCGATATAGGTATCTCCATTAGCTCTTATGAAATTTCCTTTTCCATTGTGCAAACCCTTTTTGAATTCACCGATATATTTATCTCCTGTGGCGTAAGTTAATGTGCCATAACCATCGTAATAACTCTGTTTAAATTCGCCGATGTATTTATCACCATTGGCTTTTATCAGTGTTCCATGACCTTCTTGACTGCCGTTTTTCCATTCGCCTTGGTATTTATCACCATTAGCTCGACTATCTGAGCCAATACCGTCAGCACTACTGTGTTTAAATTCACCCGTGTATTTGTCACCACTGGCTTTGACAAATGATCCTAATCCCTCGACTTCTCCGTTTTGAAATTCCCCAATGAATTTATCACCGTTGGCTTTTGTAAATACGCCTTGACCTTCATAATTGCCGTATTTAAAACCGCCAATATATTTATCACCTGCAACATTAACAAGCGTGCCTTTGCCGTGATAATAACCGTCTTTAAATTCGCCAATATAGGTTTCACAATGTGCTTTAGGTGCAGTAATAGGTGCTGGGGAGCTAATATTATTAACGTCACTAACATATTCACCATTAGGCAATTTAGTAATAATCGTTTTGCTATTATTTGTGGGAGTTGTTATGGAATTAATTGCTTTATTGCAATTGTTTGTTTCTGGAATTGGCTGGTTATTAGAATTACTTAATTCACTAACGTAGCTTCCATCTTCTAATTTAGTAATTGTTGTTTTTTGCTTAGTATAATTAGTTTTTTTTGATTCAACTAAATTATTATTGCAATGAATTTCATGTGCATTATTATATCCAGTATTTTGAGCGATAATTTTGATTAACGTTCCTCTGCCTTCAAATTCGCCATTTTCAAATTCACCAATATAGTGGCTGCCATCAGCAAATGTTTTTGTGCCACGCCCGTCAATACAATCGCCAATGCAATGATCGTCTGCAACGCTAAAGCTGCTGAATAAAATTAAGCTAGTGAAAATTATTTTTTCTAAAACGGTGTGGAAGGTATTGAACATCTTGAGTTCTCGTGGGAAAAGTATTCGGTAGTGTTAGCGGGAAGTGTCTGCTGCTAAGAGTTTGTTTTTTATGCTTTATTAACGACGTGCCCGAAAAAAATCGCGTAATAAAGCTCCACATTCGGTTTCCAAAACTCCGCCATGCCAGTCTACCACATGGTTTAAAAAGGGGGCGGCGGTAAGTTGCAATGCGCTACACACTGCGCCGCGTTTGGGGTCAGTTGCGCCGAAAACTAATCTATTAATGCGACTGTGACTTATCGCGCCCATGCACATGACACAGGGTTCAAGCGTTACATACAGTGTAGTATCAATCAGGCGATAATTTTCTAAAACTTGTCCGGCTTTGCGAATCGCAATGATTTCAGCGTGTGCAGTCGCGTCGTGATTGGCAATGGGTAAATTCCAACCTTCAGCAATCACACGATTGTCTTTGACTAATACCGCACCGACTGGAACTTCCCCCTGTTGTTCGGCACGTTGTGCGAGGCGAATGGCATAGCGCATCCATTCTTCATCAGTGGTTTGTGGAAAACTGTTAGTCATTGGCAGGAGGTAAATGAGCAGTAATGATGATTTTTAAGTTTTTCAACATTTTGAAAAGAATAAAAATTTCTTCGTCATCGGCGTTATAAGTTTTGCTAATGCAATAGTGATTACCGTCCAATACCATAAAATGCCAATGAAAACCAATCACATACAATCCATAAATCGGATGCGGTTGTGGATTCATTTCACGCGCCACCAGCATTGCAGCCAACACTTGCGCATCCGGTGCGCCTTGGTTTTCCAGACTGCGTTTATATTCGTGCATACAAAATAACGGAATATCCGGCTCACGAAAGCCTGTGGCAATCATGCCGTCAACAATACCAGAGAGCTGATAATCACCGACCGTTGCAGAAAGTGGTCGTTCCAAAAAATAGCCGATTTGCATATCGTCAATTTCAGCTAACATGATTAACTGACTGATGAATTTGCTTTTTAACTCAGGATCATTCCAATATTGCCCTCCGCGCTTAAGAACATCTTGCAGTTTTAAGATGTTTTTTTTGTTGGCAGCACTGATTTTACAAGGCATTTCCCCCCCAAGCTTCAAGCAAATCGAACTGCCAGACCTGACGTATGCCAAACGCTTTTTCTAAAGCAGAAAGATTCCATTCTTTGAATGTTGCTGTTGGCATTTTTTACTCGGTAGGATTAGGTTTTGAATTTTTGTGCATGTCCAACAGTTCTTTTAAATAGGTGATTTCGCGCTGTTGCATGGCACAACTTTGTCTTTTAATGTGATATTTCACTAAAAACCGCTTCCAAAGTCGTAGCGACCAACAATCTATCAGCCCATTGTTCAATTTGTTCTGCACTGGCAAGTGCTAGTTGCTGTTCTATTTCGATAGGCAGTTTTCCAAAACGACCTATAAGCAAACGTTGTAATAAAACTTGCTCTCCTCTTATTTGTTCTTCAGCAGCAATTTCCTGATAAAACCGTGTTTGTTTTAGCTCAATATTTTGCACATTTAACATAGCTCTAATCTCCTCCCGCGTTAAGCGGGGTAATTTGTAAACTAAAATGGTTTCAATAAAATCCAGTGTTTCGAGTGAAAGCAACTGCGTTTGCGTCATCATCAATTGTTGTACTAATTCTGCCGTTTGTTTTTCATCGCAAGCAATCAATCGAATCAACGTGAGATTAAAGCTTAATTCGCCTTGTTGATAATCCTCTAAATAAATCCGCCGCAATTGTGGCAAAGCTATAAATGGTTCAAATTCAATCTCTGGCAGCTTTTCTGTACGGCGAGTTGGATAAATCACTAAGGCAAGCCAAGTGCGTTTAGGTTTATGGCGATACAGATACAGTGTGATTTCGCTTAAAAAACGGGCATAAAAATCATCGTCTGGTTGATATTGGACTTCGGCAAAAATGAGCGGCTGTTTGGGATTTTCTGTCAGTGGCTTAAACACTCCGTCTAAACGAAAGCCGGTTTGTTTAATTTCTTCTGAACCAAAAGCATAACTGTCATTGCTAAATTCCAAACCTAACAATTCCATTGCCAGTTGTGGGCAGCGTTGAAATAATCGGTAAAAAAGGCTGTCGGTTTTCATTGTTTCTTCTCAGCCTGCAATAATTCGTTAATCTTTTTTAAATACGCAATTTCCCTTGTTTGCATGGCAATTTCTTTGTCTTTTAACTCAATAATCAGTTTTTGCTTTTGATTTTCGAGGGCTAATTCGGCAGGTGAACTAATAATATTGCCGTTATTGCTATCACCAATATTAACGAAATAAATATTTTTTTCACCTAACGACATCAATTCCATGACATCAATGCCTAAAATTTCTGAGACTTTTTTTAACTTGGAAAGAGCAACTTTTGTTTCACCGCGTTCAATTTTTGAATAACCACTCACCGACATATTCAATTTCCCTGCCATATCCTCTTGTGACCAGTCTTTAGATTCGCGCAAGAAACGTATTTTTTCGTAAACTTCCATAAAATTCTCCTAAATTCCACTAATCAGGTAAAAATCTGTACTTTTTGGTAATTGTAGCAGGGTTATTATACGTTTAGAATCAAACTACAGCTTAGAATGATAAACGCTGTAAAGGTAAGAAAACTTTTTATTTAATTGAGATTTTAAAAATGGCTAGTAAAGATGAGATTGTAAGTTCGCTAAGAAAACAAGGTATTAATCCATCACCATTGGATATGACTTTTATGGTCGCTTGTGTTATCAAAAAAGTAAAAAATGATGATAAAAGACTAGATGAAGCAGTTTACGAATGCTATAAAGAAATACGAGATTAATCCGAAAAAAGTTAGTCAGGTAGGGTGTGCACGCTTTTTTTGCACACCAAACAGGGCAACATTAAACGCATTTACAAAAACCGCCAGCGGCAAAACCAAAGGCGGTTTTTTATTGCCGTTTTGAACACGATTTACAAGATTACCCGATAAACAGGATTAATCGTGAAATCAACAAATCTGTGTAATCGTGTTCAGAATTTTCAAACCGCTTATTAGCAAAAACTAAAGGCGGTTTTTTATTGCCTTTATCATCGCTATTTTGTGCTACACTTCTTATAAAATGTAGCACAATTAGAGAAACATCATGCAACAAATCAACATTCGTCAAATGCGCAACCTGCTGGGCAAACTTGACCAACTGGTTGAACAAGAACAAGAAATTATCATCATTCGCCACAAACAAGCGATTGCCCGCATTTTACCGATGCACACGGTGAAAAAACGCCCTTCTCATGCAGAATTACGGCAACTTACGCAAACTATAAGCAATAGTGCTGAGTTAATCCGAGCTGACCGCGATGAACGATAAGACAGTTTATTTGGATACCAGCGTCTTAGCAAAATGGTATATCAATGAAGCCCATTCAGAACAAGTTGCTGATTATATTGTTAAATTAGATATTGCTGCGATTAGCACACTGAGTAAAACAGAATTTCGCTGTTTATTGGCAAGACGTAAACGCAGAAAAGAATTAACTATTGAGTTAGAAAGTAAAATTTACGCCACTTTTTTAGAAGATATTGCGCAAGGTCATCTACAGGTTTATGCGGTTGAAGATAAACATTTGGAAAGCGCGACTTATCTTATTTCCATGTTACCTGAACACGCTTTACGCACTTTAGATGCTTTCCACTTAGCGATTGCGCAATCTTATCAAGTACAACAGATAGCCACTGCGGATACCTTATTAGCTAAAGCGGCGCAACAACTCGGATTTAAAGTGGATTTATTTTAGCCGCTTACAACAAAAAAACCGCTTTTTGGCAGAACCAAAGGCGGTTTTTTATTGCCTGTAAAAACTTGAACAAGATTATTATATCTAATATGATATTGAAATGAGATATTTATTAGATACTTGCATTATCGTTTCAGCGTTACGTTCTAAACAAGGCGCAAGTTATCAGCTATTGAAACAAGCCATACAGGGACAACTGCCGATTGTTATGGATTTCAAACTGTTGGCTGAATATCGTGATGTTTTAATGCGACCTGACATCTTAAAAGCGTTAGAGACTGTGAAAGTATCCTTCTTCAACAAGTTATAATAACAACATAAGTAGAAAGCACCACTCACACATGAACTCA
>CAKZJE010000049.1 GCA_936941155.1 uncultured Methylomonas sp.
TGCTGATATTGCTCAGATTACACTGGCAAAATCCTCAGACGTTAATGCTGTCAAAGCAGCAACAGCCATTGCTTTTGGTTTACTTCCAAGTGAAACCAAACTTCAACGTGGTACAGTCAACTTTGCCGTAGATACAGGTACAGCTAATAGCTATGTGACCACTCTTGATGCGTCAATTACCACTTATACCGACGGCTTACAGGTGGTATTTAGACCGCTAAATAGTAATACCGGTACGTCCACACTTAACTTAAATGGTCTTGGTGCAAAGTCAATTGTTCTAACGAATAGTGATCCAATTCAAGCAGGGCACATTAGCGCAGGGGCGATTATTGATGTTCGCTACAGTACAGCAACAGGCTTCTTCCATCTAACACCAAATTCAGCTATCTATGCACATGATGCTGGAGTTTACGCATCAGATGCTTTAGCTAGTAAAAATGCGGCTGCAACATCTGCTACTAACGCAGCGGCAAGTGCAACTTCGGCAAGCATATCAGCCAGTAACGCGGCAACTAGCGCATCATCAATGGTAGCTAGTGTGGCAAGCTGTACTGCTAGTCAGAGCGCTGCGGCAACATCAGCTACTAATGCGGCAACATCAGCTACTAATGCGGCAACAAGCGCTTCATCTGCGTCTACTCAAGCAAGCAATGCGTCTACTTCAGCAAGTGCAGCTTCAACTTCTGCTACCAACGCTGCAAGCAGTGCTTCAACAGCAACAACACAAGCATCTAACGCATCTACTTCAGCAACAAACGCAGCAAATAGCGCAACAGCCGCAGCCGCTAGTTATGATTCATTTGATGACAGGTATTTAGGCTCAAAAGCATCTGATCCAACGCTTGATAATGACGGTAACGCGCTACTTACCGGTGCGCTCTATTGGAATTCCTCTGCTAATGTAATGAAAGTTTACAATGGGGGGGCGTGGTCAGTAGCTTATGTTAGCGCATCGTCAACAGGCGCATCCATTCGCCCATCGCTACTTCTCGATTTTGCAAATTCAAAGACGCTTGATCCGCGCATTACGTTCACTCGCGCGTCAACAGCAACTTACACAGGTGCGGATGGTTTGATTAAGACTGCTGCAAGCGGTGAAGCACGATTTGATCATAATCCGACAACAGGCGGGTCGTTAGGTCTTTTGATTGAAGAAGCGCGGACTAATTTGCTGACGTATAGTGAGCAGTTTGATAATGCGGCTTGGGCAAAATTGAATACGACCATAACAGCTAACGCTACAACTGCACCAGATGGGACTTTAACTGCTGATAAGTTGGTTGAAGTTACGGCTAACGCTACACATTTCTGTTATGGGGTGAGCTACTCAGCTACAAATACTACTTTAACAGCATCGTTCTATGTTAAACCAGGTGGACGTACCGCTTGTAGATTGCAGATTTCAAACTTTTTAAACCATTCTGCCGTAGTGGACTGCAACTTAACAACTTTTGTCTGCGCCAACCAGACCATTGGTGAGCTTGACTACTCTGCTGTATCAGGCACTGTAACAGATGTCGGTGGCGGATGGCGTCGATGCTCTATCACGTGTGTCAAAGGGTCTGTTAATAGCACTAACATTGCGTCTATTGAAATCCAGCAAAGCTATGGTGTGTCATCCTACACAGGCGACGGCACATCTGGCATTTACATCTGGGGCGCACAACTAGAAGTAGGGGCATTTGCAACTAGTTATATTCCGTCAAATGATACATTCACTTCACGCGCATCAACTGGTTCATTCATTGGCTCAAATGGTTTGATTCAATCTGCTGCGGCTAATGTTGCTCGGTATAATTACAATCCTTTGAACTTAGCGTTATCGCCTAAGTTATTGTTAGAACCTGCTGCGACTAATTTGCTGACTTATAGTGAACAGTTTGATAATGCGGCTTGGACTAAATCGAATGCGACCATAACAGCTAATGCGACAACTGCACCTGACGGGACGGTAACTGCTGATAAGTTGGTGGAAGGAACTGGAACAAACACTACGTCTACTTTATCTAATATACAAACACTAACAAACGCCATTCACACAATATCCTGCTTCGCAAAGGCAGGAGAGCGCACACAGATATGCTTATCCTATTGGGACGGCGTAGTAAATAGAGGTAGATATTTCGACTTGTCCGCTGGGACGGTTGGCGGTGAGCTAGGTTCATCAACAACCGCAACCATAACATCGGTTGGAAATGGTTGGTACTTATGTGCTGTTACAGGTTCAACCGCATCTGCGGCAGGAACTTGCATTGGAAGCATCAGAACCGCAGTAAGTGGAAGCATCTACTATACAGGCTACGGTACATCCGGCGTTTATATCTGGGGCGCACAACTAGAAACCGGGACATCTGCAACCAGCTACATCCCGACAGTTGCTAGTCAAGTAACGCGAGCCGCTGACGTATCGAGTTCAGCGCAAACAACCCGCGCGGCAGATAACGCTGTGATGACTGGGACTAACTTTAGTTCTTGGTATCGGCAGGATGAGGGGACGGTGTTTGTTAAGGCTGATTGCTTTAGTAAAGCAACATATCCAATGCTGTATGGATTCACGGAAACTACAGCCAACATAAATAACCAACACTGTTGTTTCATACAAAACGGGACAACTCCAGTTATCGATATATGGGAATCTGGGACTTCGCAATCCAGTTTAATTTCTAGCAGTATAACTAATGGATCTACATTTTTAATAGCTGATACTTACAAACAAAATAGTTTTGCGAGTAGTTTAAACGGGATAGCGCCCGTGACAGATATTTCAGGAAATATACCATTAGTAATAACTAGAATGGAAATTGGGACTAGAAACTTAGGTCTTGGGTACAGTGGTCACATCGCCAAACTAGCCTACTACCCCAAACGCTTAACCAACGCAGAATTACAATCAATCACAACGGTGTAACATGAAAAACTATTACTTAAAATTTGTAGATCACGCTGACCTTGAAGATACGTTGGTTGCGGCTGGACTGGCGGAAACGTATCAAGAGGTATTCACCCCTCGCGTTACGCTCGACGTGATTGGCATCATCCACAAGCCAACGGGCAAAATGCTAACTACCGAAGATGGCTTGCAATACCCAGAGATGTTGCCGATTGACGGGTATCACGCAAACTTAAAAGCAGAATTAACTGAGGAGCAAGAAGCCTTGTTGCCTTTAATCCCTGCTCCAACAACTCCTTATCGCGTATGGGCAGGTGAATAATGGCTAGTTTTACAGGTACACTACCAAATCAAGTTCCAACTAACTCGGATTTAGGCGAGTTAGCATATATAGATGTAGAAGGTTTACCCTATTTACCTCTCGATGGCGGCACGATGACGGGTGATATTGTTTTTAATAGTGGTCAAACGGTATCTGCAACATCTTTAAAATCCGCAACTACTAATATTGCTATTAGTTCGGCAACTGCCCCCACAGCGGGGCAAGTATTAACAGCAACAAGTTCAACTGCCGCTACATGGCAAAGTGCTGCGTCAGCAGGTTCGCTTTTAAGAATGACGGTTTTTACTGCATCTGGAACATGGACTAAAGGTGCTGGGACTAATAACATCCGCGTGACGGTAACTGGTGGTGGAGGTGGAGGTAGCGGAGGAGCGCCTAGTTCAGCTAATTTATATGGGGCTTCTGGTGGGGCAGGCGGAACAAGTATTAAATTTTTAAGTGCCGCTAGCCTTACCACTGTGGGTGTAACTGTAGGCGCGGCTGGCATTGGTGGCAGCGTAGCTGGGAGCGGTACAGATGGAGGAATTAGTAGCTTTGGAGCTAACGGAACTGGAAACGGTGGTCAAGCGGCTGCGTATTCTGGTGGCAATGGTATCGCTGGCAACGGGGGGAGCGCATCTAATGGTGATATAAATGTATATGGTGGGAAAGGGATGTCAAGTATTGGAACAGGAACGTCAAACTCAATAAAACTTGCTGGGGGTTCTAGTTATTGGGGAGGGTCTTCTAACGCTAATGCTGCGTATGGAGCGGGTGGAACAGGTGGTTCACCAAGTGGAGCGGCTGATAATGGCGGAGCGGGCATTGTAATCGTAGAGGAATTCGCATAATGAATAATTACGCAGTAATAGAAAATAATTTAGTAGTCAATAATGTCGTATCAGAACCAGAATATGCGGCAGAACAAGGTTGGATTCTAATGCCAGAAGCCGTGGGGATTGGTTGGTCATATGCTAACGGTAATTTTGTAAATGAAAATATACCCATTATAGATGAGAAAGTAACTGAGGTGCAGGTGCAATCAGCATTAGATGTTTTTGCTCAAGAAAAGGGGTTTGATAATATCAATGACGCGGCTTCATACGCTAATTCAACCAATGAAGTTTGGGCAAAAGAAGCTATTCATGCTATCGCTATGCGCGATACAGCATGGCAAGCGTTTTATGATAATAAGCCGTTACCTAACATGATTTGGAGCTAACAATGCCAGATGAAGCCTGCCGCTTGGCAAAAGCAGAAAACGAAATAGCCAATTTGAAATCAGATATTCACGAACAGTCTAAAAAACTGGACGCAATCATCAAGTCTATTGATGAAATGAAAGCTGACCAGAGTCGGTACAAAGGCTTCATTGGTGGAGTGGTTTTTGCTGTTGGTGCGTTGTTTTCTTTCCTAACATGGTGGACAGGTAATCGGTAATGGAATTCCTACAATTCGCCACTGATGTCGGTTTTCCCATAGCGGCTGCCTGTGTGGGGATGTACTTTGTATTCCTCACCATTAAGTTCCTGCTTGATAGCGTACTTGAAAAGATCAAAAGCCTCATTGGTATCATCAAGCAGCTTGATAGACGAGTGACAGCTATGTCAGAGGACATTGTTAAGATTGATGTGCTAATGACAGAAACGCTTGATATGCCTATTGAGAAAGAGAAGGTGGCGCGTTTTGAAAATCCTAAAGAAAAGCGAGTGGACTAATGGACATTGATGCGCTTGCTAAGTATATCAACCAATATGGCTTTCCCATTATTGCATCGGGCAGCATGGGGTATATCGTGTACTTCGTTTGGCTTTGGGCAACCTCTATAGTTAAGCCAATTTTAACTGAAACAACGGATGCGCTAATCGAGCTAATAGACCAAATACGTTTGCTCGATAACGACATGATCCGCTTAACACAAAAATTGATAACTGTACTTTCTATGAGAGCAAAGAAATGAACATTGGTAAAAAAGGTCTAGCGTTAATTAAAGAGTTTGAAGGTTGTAAATTAACTTCTTACAAATGCCCTGCGGGTGTGTGGACAATTGGTATCGGATCAACGCGATACTCAGATGGTAGCGCAGTGCGGCAAGGTCAAACTTTAGCGAATGAAGAAGCTGCTCTACTGCTATTATCTAAAACCTTAGCACCTTACGAACACGCGGTAAATGCCATTAAAGTAGAGTTATCTCAAAATGAATTCGATGCTTTAGTATCGCTCGCCTACAATATCGGAGCAGGTAATTTAGCCAGTTCGACACTAGTCAAAATGCTCAAAGCCGGTGACAGTAAAGCGGAGATTGCAAAGCAGTTTTTGCGTTGGGATAAAGCAAATGGAAAACCACTTGCCGGTCTTACGCGACGACGCAATGCCGAAGCAGAGTTATTCTTAACGCCCTAATAAAAAGCCGCTTTTCAGCGGCTTTGTTCTATCTGTAATTGGTTTTTGCTAACCCATCGTAGGTAGGCTTGTTCCGGTGACTTACCAGTACAAGTTATAGTGTCGTCCCACTCAGTATAGCAAACCCAAAGTTTACCTACTTTTATTAGCTTGGGTTTCATTGGGTATCCCTGCACTCTGCATTGCACCATCGTCTACTGTAGCCAACATATTCACCGCACGTCCAGCAAAGACCTGTTGGATTTGTGGTATCAATATTGGCGGCTTTTTTGCGGATAATTCCAATTGCTTTATCACGCATCATTTCTTCATGTTGCGCTGCTAAATCTGTATTCCCTTCTTCTGTTGCCATCTTGTTGTTTCTCGTTAGGTCGGTCTGTCTTGGCAGCGACCATAGGTTAATGGGTGGCAGTACCAAGTCAGACCATGTAATCATGTTTAAAACTTTTTACTAAGTCTATTTAAGTACCAATTGGCTTTGTCTAAATCCTCTTTGGCTTTGCCTTTGTTGCGAAAGCGCCATAAGTATTTGAACGCATTGCCGCGTAAATAGCCTACAAATTCATCTGGCGTAAGCATTGCTTCCATCGCTTCAATACATTCTATTTTACCAGTTTTATAATGCGATGGTGAATTCACCATGTCTTCATTACCGGCAGGTTGCGCTGACGGAGCTGACCAGTAAGCGATGGTGTTACCATGTTCATCTTTTAGCGAATTGTGCACACTGTCACCTGTTAGCATAATGTCATCTCCAATGCGCTGCATGGCGCGTTATAAAAATTTCTTTGAATAAATCGTTTACACATTTTGTTATCTATGTGTGAGGTTATATATCGCTTGCGTGTTCCGCGCTGCGCTTGCACACCAACGGATATACTGCACATTTTACATATCGTTTTGTCTTTTGCAAAAAGGATATGTGGCTTTTGAATAGCGCATATTTCACATTGTCTAAGGTCGCTCATAATCAATTTCCTTAAAGCAACTTTGGTCTGGTGGTAACAATCGGCTCGGGTATTTCACCTTCAATTGTAAAGTCAGACGCTTTAAAATCTGTGCGGGTGGGCGTGTAAACCATTTTTACTTCGTCCATACCGGTGTAATACGCAATCATCGTTTCTGCCGTATCCACATGAGATGGTTCATTATAGACGTGCGCATCTCCCCACATCCACGTCATTGATCCAACTTTAAGTCCAGCATGATGAGCAAACCACATGAGCATCGCCCAAGATTGAATCCAGTTGTGTGGTACGCCAAGAAGCATATCTGCGCTACGTTGATAGGTCTTCATACTCAAACGTCCGTTACGCACGAAGAACTGCACGATTATGCTATGGCAACACGTTGGCGTGTTGAGGTTGTCATTTGCTTCTGTAATAAACGCCATTTCCCCTGCATTCCATGTTGTCATCAAAAGTCTACGACTGTTTGGATTGTTCTTTAGAGCTTCTTGGATGAATCTAACTTGATCGAAACAATTATGGTCGTCCACTCTAAAATCATAAAACGTACTATTTATTAATTGTTCACCATATCCAGTCACCAAATGACCATCTTCAGATAATTGACCTTTCCACCAATCAAGGAGTTCCTCTGGGCATTTACTATCACCAGACAAGAACCACTCCATTTCGCGCAGTGCTTTTTTCCATGCGGTTTTGCGCAGTGTAACAAGTGGTGTTGTGGTGAAAGTCACATTAGGCAAATCAAAATGCGAGAACACTTTGTGGTTTCGTGTTTTGATCATATCACCAGCATTTATGATTTCTTTTAAGATACAAACGTATTTTTTGTTAGCTAAACTCATTTCTTTTCCTCAGTGAGTGTGTAAGGGTGGCACGATAAATTCCATCTTGTCATTATCATATCTAGTGACTTTAATACAAAGTCTTGTCTAACTGCCGCACTCTCACAGCTCGGCTTGTCTGCAAAAGTTGTTGTGGTTTGAGTAATCTTACTTTGCGCAAAGATAGTGCTGATTAAAATATAAGCTATTGGACTAATCATTTGTCATCTCCGATGTGACGGTATTCATTTTTGTGATAAAAACAACATGTAGCAGCACATCCTATCCATTCATTTTCTGTGTTTTTAATCTCAAACTCAACCCACGGGTCATGCCGACGTGCAGCAACTTCCGCGTACTTGGTCATTAGTGTTGCGTGTGGGTGCGGTGTGACTACTGGCGTAGGTCTTTCAATTATTACTGAATCCCATAAGTCTGAACCTGACCATAATTCTGACCCTAACGATTCGGTAACCCAATACAATCTTAATTGCGCTTTAGTTGCGTGTTTTGGCGCATCTTTCCAGTCTACTTCAAACTGTATTGTTGTTTGCTTTTCGTTCCACTCACACAAATCTTCGTGGTAACTTGTGGCGGTTGATGTAACACTTGCCATTTTTACCAATTGCTTTATCTGTTCTTCAGTTAATAACGCCATGTTACACTCCCGTACTTCCAAAGCCACCCTCACCACGCTCAGTCACTGTGCTGAACTCCTCAACTTCTACGTATTCATTTAAATTAATAGGTATAGTTAGTAATTGTGCGATTCTATCCCCAACATTAACATCGTATGGTACATCAGAATGATTATATAAATGTACCAACACTTCGCCACTATACCCGCTATCTATGCACCCTGCGCCAACTTCAATCTTGTGTTTAACAGATAACCCACTTCTTGACCAAAGTAACCCAACATATCCTTCCGGTACATTTATTATTAAATCCGTAAACACAATGGCATCGCTTTTTGCAGGGATAATTGCCGATTTACTAGCTTTAACGTCTTGACCGGCATCAAGTCTTTTGTTTCTTGTTAAACTTCCTTTTTTTATTTCACCTTTTACATCAACAATGCGTCCTAATTCATCTCTAATAATACGTCTATCATCTGCGTGCCTTGCTGAATGTTCCGCTAAAGTTGTTAATTCTAAGTTAGTTAAATTATTGTTAAGTCTGTTACCATCAGCATGATGAATAACATAAGCTGGATTTAAATACCAGTTGTCGTTTATTTCAATTAAATAATCGTAATCATTAACACTTCGTAAATATTCCTCATATATTAATCTATGAAGCAGCATATACCCATCGTAATGCGCTAACGGATGATTGGTCGCTCTTACTAATATATATCCATAAGACGAAGTACGAATATCAGAAATATGGCTACTGTTTAATTCACCCTTCAATCCAAATTGATGATTATTTTCACCATTCATAATTTCTTTTCTAGCCATAGAGCTACATAATCTTGAACAAGTTATTTTATCTTTATGCACTCTTTTTTCTAAATGACTTAGTTTTAAATGGAATGGTGTTTTGCAGATGTAACACGTTACGTTATTTTCAGCCATTTTAATTTACCTTGTATTTTTTTAAAATTTCATCAATTTTGTTCATTGTTTTTGATTTCAATACACCTTGTTCTGACATCCACTTTCGTACTTCAATCAACACACCAACCAATTCGTCAATATCACGTTCATAAGAATTCGATTCAATTTTCATTTTGTTCTCCTCGTAGTTCATCGGCTTTTTCTTTAAGTCTGTCAATTCTGTCTAGCAATGTTTCGTCCAATGGCTTTATCTCACTTAATCCAGCAATTGCTAAATCAAGTAATACTAAAAATTCAGCAGTTGCATTGGTTCTAGTTTCACTTTTCATTTCATCAAGTGTGTTTTTCATTTTTCAATTCCTGTGCATAATTTATAAATTTCGTCAACGGTATAGCATTGTTTTGATGACGATTTAATGCAGTCTACTGTCACGTCTTTTTCGTGCATGATACCTACAAACATAAACGTAAAAACCAACAGTATTGCACCAAGGGTAAACATATATTCATTCATTTCCTCCCTCCAAAACAATATCAGTTAAGTCACCAATAATTTTAATCAGCTCGTCAGTGTGGTGGTCTGGTACATTACTTTGCATAAAGACATACATCTCTAAACCCGACAACAACTTTAAGATGCGCAGTGCTTGTTCTTTATTCATACATTCCCCCTTGCTTTGCTGATTGCATCGTGGCATATTATTTTGTACTTACAAAGTTTAATTGCTGCGTCGTGATAACCTTGTTCATTGCAATAGGATTCAATATCAGCAAACGCATTTGATGCTTGGTCTAATTCGCTAATCAGCTTGGTAATCGTTTGCGCTTGCTGTTGTACTTTTCTTTCCATGTATGTTTCGCTCATTTTGTTCTCTCCAATATTGTTTTAAGTTAAGCCTTGTGTGATCCATATCTATGTCATACTGCAGGTTTAATTCGTCCATCATTCTTGGTCGTGACTTCCTGCCGTAGTAATAAAATTTACCACACTTGGTTACTGGCATTTTGAAAAGCCACAACTGACGCAAGTAATACAACCATCCATCAATATTAAAGATTTGGTGTTACATGATGTACATAACTCAGCGTTCTTAATACCTTCTTCGCCTACTTCTTCACGCTTTGCTTTAATGAACGCCTGTTGATGCTCATCAACTACAGTCTTAATCACACCAATGGATTTTAAATGTTGCTCAATTACACTGCCAATCTCAGCTACGAGTGATGGCATATACACGCCACCTCGTTTGTAGTACCCACCCTTCGGGTCAAAAACATTCTTGAGTTCTTCTACAAGGAAAGTAGAGTCACCACCTTTGCGCCATACAGCAGACACCAATCGTGTTAATGCAAGTACCCATTGGAAATGATCCATGTTTTTAGAATTGATGAACATCTCGTAAGGATGATGAACACCATCAAGCACCATATCGTTAATTGTTATGTACAAAGCGTGTTCAGACTGTGGCGTTTTGACCTTGTACGTTGTACCGGTTAAACAGTTTGGTCTTACTAAGTTTTCGTGCATAGATTGAACTGCTGCTGGGATTTCAGTTGTCAAGGAATCCTTTACAACTACTTGGTATCCTACAATTTTCTTTTCAATTTTCTGTGGCATCGGTAACTCCTGCTTTATCATCTGAAATAACGTCAAAGAATCGCTCTCTTTCCGCTTTATTTAAATTAGCTAAGGCTTTGTATAGCTTTCTGCTTTCGCCGTTGTGTTGACGTATTAAACGTCTACATCGTGCTTGGAATTGCTCCTCATTCAAATCGTTAATGAGTCCAAGTGTAAATACCTCACTGGTAAATCTGTCTTTTAAAAAAGGTGACAAGCCAATAAAGATTTGCGAGATGTTCATCGCTGATGTCTAACCTCGTTAAATATTGGTCGTATTTCATGGCATTGGTCGCATTCCCTGTAAAGTCTATCTCGGTAAATTCGCCAATACTCATGTTTACAATTTGTCGAATTTGGACTTGGCGTTACCGGTATTACTTTTCGCACCTTATCTATTGCCATAAGTAAATTCCCAGTAAAACCAAAGCACCTATGAAAACCGCCAATGCTGCTGCATCCTCAATTGCCATCTGCGTACTCCACCAAGAAGCACACAATCATCACCACAATCCCTGTCCAAAATATTATCTCACCCATTTTTAGCTAACTCCTGTAACATATATTTAATATCATTACTTTCTTTTACACTTCGCAATCTTTGTTTTTTCAACTGCTTACGTTCATTTTTAAGATCAATCAACCTATTCTCTAAATGCTCTTTTAATGGTATCTGTTTCATCTCGCGCCTGCCTGTATTTCACCGCGTGTATTTCTTTCCATCTCATAAACGCTAAAAATCTTACCGTCATGGATAATGAATTCACCAATGGATGTTTTGATAACTTCGTGATAGTTTCTGTGCGCACTTACAACGATTAAAAAACATATCAATACCCCAGAAAAAAATGAAGTTATTGCAATCCAAATAACATCTGTTTTCATTGCACTGTCCCCGTTGATGCGTCGTTGCAGATAGCGGTGATAATACGAGCCGGGCGTTTGCTCATCTGATAAGCACCAATAGCAAGATTGTATTCTTGCTGAGCATTAGTGCAAGCAGTCATGCTGTCATAGGGGATCACACTTGTTGTATAGGCAATGCGTTCCACTTGCGTAGTTTTACCTTTTTTGTCGATAGTGGTTTCGACAGTTAAAAATGACATGGTTAATGTCAGTGAAGCTGCAAATAAACTCATCGTCCATTCTCCTTA
>CAKZJE010000050.1 GCA_936941155.1 uncultured Methylomonas sp.
ATCCGTTGAGCGATGGCCCTTCCATACAGAACCACCGGATCACTATGACCTACTTTCGTACCTGCTCGACCTGTCCGGTCTCGCAGTAGGCTATTTATGTCCATCAGAAATAACTCTGTAAGCTGATGTGTAGCATAATGAGATTATAAAGAGTAGGCAAAAAAGCGTGCCTACCACACTCGACTTTGTAATTACAAAATTTATAAATACCACCATGAATAAAGAACATTTAACAGATTCGCTTCGATAAAGTAATGTTGCAGTTAAAGTTTTTTCAATTGGAGCTATTTATGAACACCTATACTAAAGTCATCGCCATTTTATTGATGTTCGCATTCAAAGCGGTATTGGCTAACGAATCAAAATTCGATGTTATAGCCAATCTTGATTCAGGGCCGGGTAATGTTACTGTTACCGATAAGGGTCGTATCATCATGAGTCTGCATCAGTTTTATCAGCCGAAATACACGGTTGCCGAGTATAAAAATAATGTGCTTGTGCCATTTCCCAATCGAGAGTTGGCAGACTTTGATTCAACATCAAACTTTAAACTGGATTCTGTGCTGGGCATTCGCAGTGATGCTAATGGCATCGTGTGGATGCTGGATAATGGGATGCGTAGTGGCGTTACCCCCAAGTTAGTCGGTTGGGATACCAAAAGCAATAAACGTCATCAAGTTGTTTATTTGCCAACCCCAATAGCTCCTAAAGATGCTTTTGTGAATGATTTTGCGGTTGATACCAAACACAATCATATTTTTATCAGCGATCCTGCGGGTGGAAAAAATGCCGCGCTGATCGTTGTCAACTTAAGCACTGGAAAGGCAAGACGTGTGCTCGAAGGACATCACAGTGTGACTCCTGAAAATGTTGATTTGATTATTGATAATGTGCCGATTCAAGTTAAAGATAACACTGGAAAACTGGTGAGACCACACATTGGAGTCAATCCGATTACCGAAGATTTAAACAATGAATGGGTCTATTTTGCGCCTATGCACGGACACAGTCTTTATCGCATCAAAGCGGATGATTTGATTGATGAAAAACTGGATGCCCAAACCTTGGCAAGTCGTGTTCAACGCTACAGTGACAAACCTATTTCAGACGGCATGACGATTGATAAAAATAACAACATCTATCTGGGGGAGTTGTCAGCCAATGCGATTGGCGTTATTTCAGCCGATAAAAAATACCAACGACTGGCACAGTGTCCGCGTTTGTCATGGGTTGATTCGTTCAGCTTTGGAGCGAATGGACAGTTATTTGCCGTTGTGAATAGGCTGCATCAATCGGCAATGTTGCATGGTGGCGTATCAACTTCAAAACCGCCCTACTATCTGTTGCAAATAAAGCCACTGGCGGCTGGTTTGCCTGGACGCTAACTCAAACCTGAGGTTAATTTGGTAGAGACGCAAGATTTTGCGTCTCTACAAGGTAAATTATTCAGTAGAAATCGCCTTAAAACCCAGAAATATTCCGACCTATTGCAATTATTTTATCTCTTAGCCAAAGATGCGCAGGGTCTTTTTCTTGCAACGGATGCCAAACCATCACCAAATCATACGCAGGCAGTTCAACAGGCACTGAGAAAATTTCCAACGCAGCCAGTTTTTTAAATTGCTGGGCGATTCGATACGGCAGCGAAAGAATCATATCAGTTTCAGCCACAATCAAAGGCGCGGAAAGAAAATGTGGAACAATCAGTTTGATGCGCCGTTCTAGTCCAAGCTCTGCCAATTTTTGATCAATTAAACCCACACTGCTGCCTGTTCTGGAAATCAACATGTGCGGAGCTGACACATACTCATCCAATGACGGTGTTTTTCTTATCAAGGGATGATTTTGTCTGACCATGCACGCCATCTGATCAATAAATAAACGCTCGCAGCATAAATGCGCGGGTGGATTTAATACCGATTCAAATCCCAGCACCACATCAAGATTGCCATTTTCCAATTCTGCGGTTGGAAACGCAGATTCTGTCCGTTTAACATGAATATCAATGCCAGGGGCAATTTTATCTATCAATCTGGATAACTCAGGGATTAACAGTAATTCCATATAGTCTGTGGCGGCAAGCACAAACCGCTGTTGACTTGTTGCCGCCTCAAACGCCATAGGCGGCTGAATCAGTTGTTCCATTTCCCTTAATAACAGCCTGACGGGTTCAATCAACGCTATCGCCCGTTCGGTTGGCTTCATGCCTGTGGGTGTTTTCACCAGCAAAGTGCCTTGAACATTGATGAGGATTTGCATGATGTTTTCTCTCAGTGGCTATCCTGTCCATTTATGGCGTTAATATCTTATCGAATTAGAGCTTTATCAATAATCGTTTTTACAAATTCGGGCAATGTTTGATTATTCAAAATAGCTTGTTTTTTCAACGCCTCATATTTTTCCACCTCTTCACCCTGCCAACACAATTCTAATCGCCTGATTTGCAGCATGGCGATATGGTTGTAATTTTCAGGAAATGCCCAGTAACAACTTAAACAGATTTGTTTATCTTTCTGTTGCCAATTTTCGCAATGTTCACAAGACCATGATTTTGCGCGATTTGCAGAACTCGACAACAGCATAAAACTTTCTATATCGGTTTCATTATCGCCGTCTATTTCAAACGGCACACGATGGTCTATTTGCAAGTCTCGTTCATTGATAGTTTCTTGATAAATAAAGCATTTACAACCGTATTTAGCAATCAATTGTTCTTTTATCGCTTTGGAAAAACCAGTGCGACCAGAAATTTTATTAAAACGTGATTGTTCAGGATTGCCAAATTTATAAGCGGCAATTTTTCTACCATCGGCTGCTGTTACTCGATAAGTTTCGATAGGAATGCCATATTCTTTAACATCTCTAACCGCTCTAGGAGGATGACTGTAGCCATAAACGTCTTTTAATTGTTCAGTGGTGATAAAGCCATGCTGCAAAATATGGTCAATCACGGTTTTAGGACGTTTTGCAGTCACCGAATGTAATAATTCCAAGAATTCTTTTGAATATTCAGGCATAACAGAAACTCATTTGTGAGGATTGTATCGGTTTAATTGAAACGACTGATAAACGTTTTCTAAGTGCGGGTGAAATATACAGCGATTCAATAGTTGTTTCTTGTTTACCTAATAAAGTGGCTTGCGCAGAGCGTCCGGCATTAATTTCTAAACACTTTAAATCAAGAAATTCAGGTAATTTTTCACCGTGTTGTTTGCTGCCTGTTTTGCCATCATAGCTGATTAAATATAAAACGTTTTTTTGATTTAGTTTTTCTAATTCGACAATGAATTCGGCATGATTAATACTGGCAAAATAGCGAGAATCTTTATTACCGCACACGCCTTGATAGGGCGGGTCGAAATAAACTAAATCATTGTTGCCGATATTTTTTAACACCTGTTTGTAATCGCTACTGGAATAACAGCATTTGCCTTTTAATAAAGCGGATACGCCGACAATATTTTTGCGCATGGTGGCAGGTTGTGTGCCTTTTCTACGTTTATCGGGGCTTTGATTCATTTCGCCTTGATTGTTATAACGCACTGCGCCTTTGGCACAACGGGCTAATAAATAGAGAAATAAACGGCTGTCTTGGGTTTGGTTAAATTCTTCTCTAACTGAATAATAATGTTCAACGCTGTCATTGTGTTGTTGTTGCCAAAGTGTTTCGTAAAAATCGGCGATGTGTTCAGGTTTTTCAATAATCAGTTTGAGCAGATTTAATAAAGGTTGGTTTAAATCATTGAGGCTGAATTTTTTAATGTTTTTTTGTGTGGCAGCGGCTACGCTTAATGCGGCTGTTCCGGCAAAGGGTTCTATTAGCGTGTCAATATCATTGGGAATGTAATTGAGGATTTGCGCGGCTAAATTTCTTTTGCTGCCTTGATATTGAATAGGGTGAGGAAGTTTCATTTTTAATTCATTTTCAATGCACTATTTTGGCAAAGTGTCGGGAACGTTGATGAGGATTTGCATGATTTTTTCTCTTTCTCACTAATTTTTTCGTTTAGACTTCAAAGATTTTAGTTCGGCTTTTAATTCTTTCCTCAAATCCTTAAAATACTCATCCATATTGCTAATAGTCTGAATTAGTTGATAGACATCGCTTTCTTTTAATTTTTTTATTTCTTTTACTAAAATAGCAATATGCTCATGTAATGTATCAATTTTTTGCTTTAATATAACTTTATCATTAATCCGTTTTATTGATGGAAAATTAAATTTCTTTTCAAGCTTTAGAAGAATGTCTTTTACAAGGTTTAAGTTTTGTTTTCTGTAAGCTTCACTTAGAGATTTAAAAAATGCTTCTCCTTCTAGTTTTTTATCATCATCAAGTTTATCAGGATGACATAATCTACTGGCTTTACGATATGCTGTTTTAAGTTCGGTTTTTTCATTATCATTTAATGAAAATGATATGTCTTGTAATTGTTGCTGATGTATTTTTTCAAAATCTTCATAAACAATCTTGGCATTCTGGTATTCTGGGTCACAAAAATCATCGAAAATAACAACGCGAAGTTTAAGAATTTCACTAATTAACCCACCTAACTTAGACATATATTCGCTATTGAAAAGATTTATTTGTCTTTCATATTCAGATTTTTCTAAACTTAAGATACTTAAAGTTTCTTCAAGTTCTTCTACTGTAAATTTAGGTTTTAATGCCTGATAATTTTTATGTTCATTTTCAAGAAATTCAGTGTTTTGTATTTGCTTCATTTACATGCTTGATAAATAAATTAAATTTCAATAATTTTACTAAACCGAGATAAATTTTCGGGTAAGTTCTTTATAAGATTTTTTTTCAAATTAAAGGTTTTCAATTTAATAAGTTTATCCATAGAAGTAGGAAGTTCGAGTAGTTGGTTGTTATTTAATGTTAGAGTTGTAAGATTAACAAGACTTCCAATTGAATCAGGAAGTTTAGTTAAACAATTATGACCTAAAGATAAATGCTCTAATTGAGTTAAATTACTAATAGTGCTTGGAATTTCGGGAATTTTATTATTTGATAAATTCAAATGAATAAGTTTTATTAATTTATCAATAGATAGAGGAAATTTAGTTAGTTGATTGTGATTCAAATATAAACTTCTAAGGTTTATTAACTCACCTATTGATTCAGGAACTTCAACTAGCTTGTTATAGTTAAGATGTAACTCGTGCAGGTTTATTTTTACAACAAATTCTGGTAGTTTTTTTAATTGGTTGTAATCAAGCCTTAAATATCTCAAATAAATTAAATTACCAATAGTATCTGGTAGCTCTAAAATCTGGTTTCTGGTTAAAAATAATTCATCTAAATTTTTGAGGTTTCCAATAGACTCTGGTAGCTTATCTAGTTGATTATCTCTAACAGATAAATATGAAAGCTTAATGAGATTTCCAATCGACTCTGGTAGGGTATCTAATTGATTATAATCAGCAGATAAATATGAAAGATTAATGAGATTTCCAATCGACTCTGGTAGATTATCTAATTGATTATAATCAACAAATAAGCGTGTAATATTAATGAGATTTCCAATATTTTTTGGAAGTGTCTTTAATTTATTACTGCCTAATTTTAATAATATAAGATTAGTTAGTTTACATATATATTCAGGTAGTTCTTCCAAATTATTTGCAGACAAATATAATCTAGTTAAATTAGTTAGATTGCCAATAGATTTAGGTAAGTTAATTAACTGATTTTCTTCAATATTCAAATTCTCTAATTTATAAAGATTACCAATTCCTTCTGGAAGAGTTGCTAGTTGATTGTTGTCTAATATCAATGTTCTAAGATTGGTCAGATTACATATATATTCAGGTAATTCTGTTAGCCCATTGCCGCTTAAATCTAATTCAGTTATTTCTAAAATAGATTTTTTGTTAAACTTTTTAATTCCATTTTTCTTAGCCCATTTAATTAATTCATCAATCCATTTGTCATTATTTCTTGTTGCTAAAATACTGTCAGTGATTTTTAGCAGACTTTGTGTGTTTTTGATAACTATATCTGTGCTGTCTTTTTTTATTAACGACTTATCTTCGCTCATAATGTACCCAGAATGTTAGCTTTTATCGGCATATAGTTGATAATCACAAATAGCCATCACGACATTTTTTAATTCATCAACTGATTGTTTTACAAATTCGTAAGTGAGCAAAATTTCATGTTTATTTTCGTCATATATTACATCATCACTTATGCCATTTATTAAATCAATACAATGAGTTAGTTTTATGCCTTCAATTATATTTTTTGTAATATTTTTAACCTGATTTATATGTCGCTCATCCTTACTTTCTCTATCTAGTTCGCCATTTCTATGAACTAAAACATTTCGTATGTCACGCAAAAGAATCACTCTATCCCACTGTTCTGTTGGAATTTTTACTTTAGCCTTATTTCCCAAATATTCTTTTGCCATAGCTACAGTATCGCCGTTATATTTTATATTTAACTCTTTTCCGACTACATAACATATCAGATTTAAAATATGATCAAAAACTGAATAAAGAACAATAAAGTTAGAACGCCATTGGATTTGTTCAAACGCATTTATGCAATCACCAGAAAAATATTTTCCTTCCAAAATAGAAACGAATATTTCGTATTTTTCATCGTCATCAACGTCAAGTTTATCAACAAATTTGTTGGCTTCCGTCCTACGATTATCCTTTTCCTGTTCCATTGACTTTTTAAGGAAATCTAAATGCTGATTGATAGCATCAAATTGGAATTCAATGGTTGGTCTAGTGAACCAATGAATAATTTCTCCATTGTATGTATAAGGACACGGTTCATTGAAAGATGGATGTGTGGTCATAATGTTGTTTTTAAGACTGGGGCTGATTTCGGCTAGAAACTTAATTATTAGAAAACTCATTGTAGCATATCGTTATTTACCAATAATTTCAGTTAGCCTATTTATTTCAGGCATAAAAAAACCGACCGCATTTCTGCAATCGGGTTTTAAATTTAAAGGATTCTCGTTCTCTCGCCAGCGCGTGAGAACGAAAAAAATCACATAAAACAAGAATATTTCGCTAACCATGACAACGCTTAAACCTGCCAGCATTCATTATGCCTGGATTGTACTTGCTGTAACCTTTGCCTGCTTATTTGTGGCATCCGCACTGCGCTCTGTTCCAGGGATTATCATGTTATCTTTGGAGCAGGAATTTCACTGGAGCAGAGAAACTATCAGCGGTGCGGTTTCGGTTAACCTGCTGTTATTTGGACTGGCAGGGCCTTTTTTAGGGCGATTAATGGATTTATACGGAACAAAATCCATTACCTTAATCATGATTACACTGGTGACACTCGGCGCAGGGGGCAGCTACTTTATGCGCGAACCCTGGCAACTCTATTTATTTTGGGGAGTGATTGTGGGGGCAGGTTCGGGAGGAACCTCAATAGTGATGGGGTCTAGCGTTGTTAATCGCTGGTTTCAGCACAGACGTGGTTTAGCTTTAGGCATACTGGGAGCTGCTTTTTCGTCTGGTCAGTTAATTTTTACGCCTGTTATTATGAGTTTGAATATGCAACTGGGCTGGCGGGCAGCAACTTTATTCATTGTTTTATTACTGGGCTTGATTGTATTACCTTTAATGATGAAGTTTATGGTGGACGACCCGCAAAAAAAAGGAATCAGGGCATACGGTGCAAATGGAGTTATCACATCTGCCATTCTGCCAGACCCGCATCCCATGCGCCTTGCAATGAAGAATCCACAATTTTGGCTGTTAGCCTTCAGTTTTGGCATCTGCGGTTTTACAACGTCTGGACTGTTTCAAACACATTTGATTACTCACGGTGTCGAACACGGCTTTCCTGAAATGACGATGGCAACCTCATTAGGACTCATGGGGGCTACCGATATTGCAGGAACTATTTTCTCAGGTTGGTTATGTGACCGCTTTGGCAAGCGTTGGCCGCTGGCGATTTATTATACGTTGCGAGGCGTTTCATTAATGCTATTGCCCTCTATTGAATCCACCGGACAGCTGATGGTTTTTTCTGCGGTCTATGGACTTAATTGGCTGTCGACTGTCCCTGCGACCTCAGCACTGACAGCAGATTTGTTTGGCAAACAAAATGTTGGAATCATATTTGGCTGGATTTGCTTTGCGCATCAAATCGGAGCCGCGTTAGCTTCTTATGGAGCAGGCTATTTGCATAGTTTGGTTGGCAACTACTCTTTAGCTTTTATAACCTCTGGTTTTTTTGCTTTAGTGGCAACTGGGTTGGTTATTAATATACGGGAGTGAGTGTAAGCTTACAAATGCCTAAATACTTCAGGTATAAAAAAACCGACCGCATTTCTGCAATCGGTTTTTTGATTTAAGGAGCTTGGCACAGCCAGCTTTCACATTGTAAACTGCCACACTAAACAAACCGAATAATTGAGTTTTCCCGTATCCATCCCGCAAAATCCACCTCCTGCATTTCACCATTCGCAACTGCCAGCATAGTCTGTATTGCATCCATTTGATTTGCAATTAATTCTCTCATCGTGTAGCGTAATTAACAGTTGCTTATCAATCCATCGCCATTTTTGCATGATTATTTAGCCAACTCAGCAAATGTTTCGTGATATTCCTGCATAAATTCACGTCCAATTTTTAACTGTTCCATCATATCCGGTGATTGCGGAGGCGGCATAATGGCTGCACTTGATTTGGAAGCCACTTTTTCTTCAATTTGTAATTGATTTTTCCATTGCATTAAAAGTCTATTAACAATTTCCTGTGGAATCACATCAGGAATATTTAGCATAACTTGCATAATCCGCTCCTTTGATAAAATTAATTGTCGCTATTTTACTTTATTTAAGGCATAAAAAAACCCGTCTTGAAAAATCAAAACGGGTTTTAGATTTAAGAGCTTGGCAATTCCCTACTTTCACATGGCAAACTGCCACACTATCATCGGCACTAAGAGG
>CAKZJE010000051.1 GCA_936941155.1 uncultured Methylomonas sp.
GCGGCGCGTTTTTCTTTTTCTTTGTATTGAAAAGCAGAATTCAGATTGATAAATTCATTTTGCCGTTTTAAATCGGCCAGCTGGTTTTCTAACTCAACGTAAGTTGCAGGGTTATTACTCATCGTTATACTTCTGTTGCACTACGGCGGGTAATTTAACGGTGATGCAAATTTCCTGTTCACTGCTGTTCATCGCAATCGAGCCGTTTTGCGTGGTGGTCATCAATTTTGCAGAATAAGTGCCCAGTCCTGTGCCCTGTTTTTTGCCAGCGGTGACATATTTTTCAAAAAAACTGTCGCGAATATGCTCTGGTACGCAGCCGGGATTAGTGATTGAAATCACGCAGTTGTCCTCTTCATAACCTATCACAATACAAATCGTGTCTCCCCAGGAACAGGCTTCAATTGCATTGCGAATTAAATTGGCAAACAACGAATAGGACAGGTTTTTTTCAGCTAACGCCATAAAATTAGTCATTTTATCAGGCTGTTGCAGATGTTGTTTTTGTAAAATTTGAACATTCACGCCACACATATCCAGCATGGATCTTGAATCTGTAATCACGCTATTAATGAGAATGGACAGATCGACCTCATCAGGATTGTATTGATAACGCCCCGTTTCCATTTTAAATAAATCCAACGAGCCGTTAATCATGTGCTGCATTTCTTTGCCGGCTTTAATCACTTCTTCTAAATAACCGCGATGTTTAGCGGACAAACCGCCTTCGGCTAACACCATTTCGGGATAACACAAAATGGCACTCAAAGGCGATCGCAAATCGTGGCGCGTGATTCTGTCGATGTCTTCACGCAACTTTTTGTTATAAGCGCGTTCCAGATGCAGCGCGACTTTTGCTTGCACAATCGCAATCGAAAACGGTTTGTGAATGTAATCCACCGCACCTAGCGACAAACCTTTTAGCTCGTCTTCATGCGTGATGGCGGCGGTGACAAAAATAATTTCAATGTCGTGGGTTTTGGGATTGGATTTTAAAATTTTGCAGGCTTCAAAGCCGTTCATGTCCGGCATCATCACATCAAGCAAAATTAAGTCTGGAATTTGTTTTTCAGCCACTTTAATGGCTTGCACGCCGTTTTTAGCAATGGTGATTTTGTAATTGAATTGTTCCAACGCTGCGCCAAGTACCCCTATGTTTTCGGGGTTGTCATCAACAATCAGAATGTGTGAGGTTTTGTAGGTCATGAAAACTCCTTATTCAGTAAAAGGCGCGAAATGCTCCATTAATGTAATCACTATGACACACATTAAGCTCTAACAACTATTTTAATGATATTTAAACCGCATCCATTCAGAAACACATCGTTTTTTAAAATGGTTAGAGGCTATGTAAACGTGTAGAGACGCAAAATATTGCGTCTCTACGGTTCAACAAAAAACTACGTTTCTCAAATTAGATGAGGTTTATCTGCTTAAAAAGTGAGGTAATTTCTTGAATAAGGTGTTTTTTGTGAAAAAACGTTTAAGACGACTGGTCGTCTTGAAAAAATATGTCTGAACCAAGATTTTCTTAGATTAAAAAATGAACAGGATGAATTCATAATCTTTGAAAATCCTAACATCTTGAAAATCCTGATTCAGAGAGTTTTCCACGCAGTGCGTGACAATCAGAAAATAAAGTCACAGCCTTTTCAACACGGCAAACAAATTACAGGTAAAATTCTGTTCATACATGCTTTTCGTCTTTCACCGTTTTGGATCGTTATGCAAAAAAACCTTATTTGGCGCGTTATTTTCTGTGTGCTGATAGTAATGACCTCAGAAACAATTTTTTCTGCGCCGTCAAAAACTCAACCGCCACTTGAAAAAGTGACTTTGCAATTGAAATGGCTTCATCAATTTCAATTTGCTGGGTATTACGCAGCCAAAGAACAAGGATATTACGCAGCCGAAGGTTTGGATGTTGATATTTTAGAAGCGAAGTCTGGCAACAATCTGATAACACAAATCACTAACGGAGAAGTTAATTTTGCGGTGGGTGATTCTGGTATTTTAGTGGCGTATGCGCAAGGCGAACCGCTCGTCGCATTGGCTGCTATTTTTCAGCACAATCCACTGGTTTTGATTGCAAAAGAAAGCTCCGGCATTATTAGTCCGTATGAGATGTCGGGAAAACGCATCATGCTTGATTATATGATGGCTGGTGAAATGCCGTTACAAGCTACGTTACTTGAAGCTAATCTCACCTCTAAAAATTACACACGCGTTCAACATACCTTTAATACCAATGATTTAATCAAAAATAAAGTGGATGTAATGTCTGCTTATTTGTCAGATGAACCTTTTGACTTTAAAAGCAAAGGTATAAAAATTAATATTATCAACCCGCAAAGCTACGGCATTGATTTTTATGGCGATATATTATTCACCAGTAGTCAGCAAGTAAATAGTCATCCAGAACAAGTCGAAAAATTTCTCCATGCCAGTTTAAAAGGTTGGCAATATGCACTCGATAATCCAGAAGAATTAATTCAACTGATTTTAAAAAAATATCACGCTAAAAAAACAGCTGAACATTTACGTTTTGAGGCAGAAGTTACTCGCAAATTAATAGTGCCAGATCGCATTGCAATAGGACAAATTGATATACATCGACTAAAAAACATGACTGATGCTCATGCGCAGCTCAAGTTAGCTAAATCATTAAGCGACAATGATTTAAACAAATTTATTTATACCAACCGCACTTTAAATTTAACCGCACAAGAACAAGCGTGGTTAAAAGCTCATCCAGTGATTCGGGTGGGTATAGACCATAATTTTGCCCCGTATGAATGGGTGGATAAACACGGCAATTATGTCGGGTTAGTTGCCGATTATCTGAAACGATTTGAGCAACGCTTAGGGGTAAAATTTGAATTTATCAAGGATAAACCTTGGTTTGAAATCATGCAGATGGCACAGCGCGAACAATTGGACATGATTGCAGCCGCTGTAGAAACGCCTGAAAGACAAAAGTTTTTACGTTTTAGCAAACCCTATATTGAAAATTCACTGGTGATTGTTAGCAACGACCGCGCAGGTTTTATTCTTGCGGTCAATCAATTAAATGGCAAACAAGTCATCTTGGAAAAAGGCTATTTTATTGCAGAGTTATTAAAAAAGGATTATCCGCAGATTCAATTGTCGTTTGCTGAAGATGTTGATGACGCGCTGCAAAAGCTGGCAGATGGCAAAGTTGATGCTTATATTGGCGATGCTTTCACGACAAATTATGCGATTTCCACCTTAGGTTTAAACAATTTACATATTTCTGGTACAACCGAATACACCAATCCCCATAGCATTGCTGTTATTAAAAAATATCCTGAGTTAGCCAGCATTATGGCAAAAGCGATTGCTACCATTTCGCCAAGAGAGCAGGAGCAAATCAACAAATATTGGATGGAAACAAAATTTGTGACAGGAATGCAAACGAAAACCTTAATTCAATACGCTGTGGGATTTTTATTGCTGCTGCTGATTTGTGCGTTTTGGATTTGTCGCTTAAGAAAAGAAATCAGCAAACGCAACAAAATAGAGCTGCAATTGCAAGAAAATGAACACAAACTCAATATGATTCTTGATACGGTGGAAGCGGATATTTTCATCAAAGATGCGAATTATCGTTATCTGTATGTGAATCGTAGAGTGCAGCAGTTTTATGGTTTGTCTCTGGAACAGATTATTGGCAAAACGGATGCCGAAATTCTTGATCCTGTGACTGCAAAAGTTTTCTTTGAAAATGATCGCCCCGTGATTGAGTTAGGACAGCAGATTAAAACCGAAGAGATTACTGATACCGGAAGAATCTTTTTAACGGTAAAAAAACCAATGTATAACAGCTTAGGAGAGATTTATGCACTGTGCGGCGTTGCAACCGATATTACTGAGCGAAAACAAGCAGAGCAACAACAACAGACTTTAATTCAACGGAATCAAATCTTAATGGATAACGCGCCGGAGGGAATTCATATTTTGGATATTCAAGGCAATGTGGTTGAGGCAAACTTGGCATTCTGTCGCTTATTAGGCTATAGCCGCACGGAAGTTCTGGAACTCAGCGTCTTTGATTTTGAAGCAAGAATGACTACTGCGAAGATTAAAGAAAGTATGAAAGAGTTCCATAATATACAGACACAATTTGAAACCTTGCATCGGCGCAAAGATGGCTGCGTTATTGATGTGGAAGTGAATATTGTCAGTGTGGAACTGGATGGCAAAAAATATCTCTATTGTGTAAGCCGAGACATCAGCCAGCGCAAAGCGATTGAAAAACGCCTGTTTGAGAGTGAAAAACAGTTTAGAACCTTATTTGAACTTGCGCCGATACCGCTGGTGTTTGTGAATAATAATGAAGAGTTTGTGTTTTGCAATAAACGCTTTGAAGAAATGTTAGGTTACACCCTTAAGGATATTCCTACCGTATCAGATTGGTGGTGGCAGGCTTATCCTAATCCTGAGTATCGAGATTGGGCGATAAAAAACTGGGCAGAGTCTATTGATTATGCCGTTGAAACTGAAGCGGAAATTAAACCGGAGGAATATAAAATCACCTGTAAAGATGGTTCGCTGCGGATTATGGTGATTTCTGGCATGGTTTTCCCCAACGGTTTTTTATCTACTTTTATTGATGTCACTGAACGCAAACAAATGGAGCAAAGCCTAAAAGCCACGCTGGATGCGATTCCTGATTTATTGTTTGAAGTCGATGCACACGGACGGTTTTATAATTATCACGCCAGCCGCCTAGATTTGCTGGCTGTGCCACCGGAATTATTTTTAGGCAAAACGGTGCTTGAAGTGTTGCCGCCCGATGTGGCTGCTGTGATTATGAAAAGCATTGCAGAAACCCAGCAACAAGGTTATTCGGTTGGCAATCAATTTAAACTCGATATGCACGAAACTGAATTCTTGTATGAATTATCAGTAGCCCCTAAGCAAATCGAAAATGAACAACCGCATTTTATTATCCTGTCACGCGATATTTCTGAACGCAAACGGATTAATGAAGAATTGGATTTGTTCCGGTTGATTGTGGAAAAGTCCGGCGATTGTATTTTTATGCTTGATGTGAATGACGGCTGCCGCATGATGTATGTCAACGAAGCCAGCGTTAAACATTTTGGAGCTTCGCGTGAGCAGATATTAAGCTGGCGTATTCCAGATTGGAATCCTGTTATCACTTACGAGATGCTTGATGCACACATGGCAAACGTAAGAAAAGCTAAAAATATAACGTTTGAAACCCTGCATCGGCTGCACAATGGCTCGGTTGTGCCTGTTGAAATCTCGACAAGTTATCTCAACTACAAAGGCAAACATTGTAGTTTTGGTTATTTCAGAAACATTTCAGCGCGAAAACAAGCGGAAATGGAATTGTATCAAGCCAAAGAAGCAGCGGAGACTGCCAGCCAAGCGAAAAGTGACTTTTTAGCCAATATGAGCCATGAAATTCGCACGCCCATGAATGCGATTACCGGCATGACTTATTTAATGCTGAAAACCGA
>CAKZJE010000052.1 GCA_936941155.1 uncultured Methylomonas sp.
AGCAAAGACATCAGCCTCAGCTTTTTACCCGAAGCGCAAATTGGCGACTATGTAATTGTTCATGCCGGATTAGCTTTATCCTTATTAGATGAAGCCGAATCCGCCGAAACACTAGCCGCTTTTGCCCAATTAGGCGAGATGCAAGATGTTGAATAAAAACGCTTTTCGCGATCCTGTCACCTCAAAAAAACTACTCGCCGCCATTGCCAACATCACCACGCAACATTGGACACTGATGGAAGTCTGCGGTGGACAAACCCACAGCATTATCAAATACGGCATTGATTCCTTATTACCCGAAAAAATCCGCCTCATTCACGGCCCCGGCTGTCCGGTGTGCGTCACGCCGCTGGCATATATCGACAAAGCCCTAGCCATTGCCGCCCAGCCGCAGGTTATTTTTTGCTCCTTTGGCGATATGTTGCGCGTGCCGGGTTCGCAATTGGATTTATTGAGTTTAAAAGCACGCGGCGCGGATATTCGGATTATTTATTCTCCAATGGATGCGCTGAAAATTGCGCAGAACAATCCAGAACGCGAGGTGGTATTTTTTGCAGTAGGGTTTGAAACGACTGCGCCGACCACTGCGTTAGTTGCTTTGCAAGCTAAGATTTTGAATTTAAAAAACTTTTCTCTGCTGGCATGTCATGTGTGCGTACCGCCGATTATGCGGGCGTTATTGGAATCGCCACACAATCAAGTGCAAGGTTTTCTCGCGGCTGGGCATGTGTGTGCGGTGATGGGTTATCAAGAGTATTTGCCGATTGCAGCCGCGTATCGGGTGCCGATTGTGGTGACTGGGTTTGAACCGGTGGATATTTTGCAAGGTATTTATCAATGTGTGCAGCAATTGGAAACAGGGCGCACGGAAGTGGAAAATGCCTATAGTCGCGTCGTGCGAGAACACGGCAATCCAGCGGCACAACAAGCCATGCAGCAAGTTTTTATCACCGTAAATCGCAGTTGGCGCGGTTTGGGAGAAATTGCACAAAGCGGTTTAAGCCTCGCGCCAGAATTTGCAGATTGGAATGCCGAATTAAAATTTAAGATTGCCACCATCGACAGCCCAGAACCCGCCGCTTGTCGCAGTGGTGAGGTGTTGCAAGGCTTAATCAAACCGCCACAATGCGCCGAATTTGGCACAACCTGCACACCTGAACATCCTTTCGGAGCAACAATGGTGTCATCGGAAGGCGCGTGTGCCGCTTATTATCGTTATCGGAAATCCTAATGGAACTTATTTGCCCTTTACCTTTGCAATACGCTCAAATCGTGATGGCGCATGGCGGCGGCGGTCGCTTGATGCAGCAATTATTGTCGCAAGTCGTGCAGCCTATTTTCAGCAATGAGTATTTAAACCAACAGCACGACAGCGCGATTTTTTCAGTGGGGGAACAAAAACTCGCCTTCACCAGCGATTCCTATGTGATTAAACCGTTGTTTTTTAACGGCGGCGATATTGGCAAACTCGCGGTGTGCGGCACGGTGAATGACCTGGCGATGAGCGGCGCGAAACCGTTATTTTTAAGTTGTTCGCTGATTATTGAAGAAGGTTTGCCGATTGAAACGTTGCAAAGCATTCTGCAATCCATGCAAAAAACAGCGTCTGAAGCCGGCGTTTTTATTGTCACCGGCGACACCAAAGTGGTCGATAAAGGCAAAGGCGACGGTTTATACATTAACACCGCTGGCGTTGGCGTGTTGGCTGACGGCGTGAATGTAAATCCTAAGCGAATTGAAGTGGGCGATGCGGTGCTTGTCAGTGGCGATTTAGCGCGGCATGGCGTGGCGGTGATGTTGCAGCGCGAAGGCTTGGATTTTGACAGCGAAATTGCCAGCGATTGCGCGTTGTTATCGCCGTTAGTGCAGGATTTAATCCACGCAGGCATTGATATTCATTGTTTGCGGGATTTAACACGCGGCGGTTTGGCTTCCTGTTTAATTGAATTAGCCAGCCATGCCAAAGTGCAGATTGAAATTAATGAAACTGATTTGCCGATTCAAGAAGCGGTGCGCAGTGCGTGTGAAATTTTGGGATTTGATCCTTTATATATCGCCAACGAAGGTTGTTTTGCGTTGTTTTTGCCGCCTGAACAGGTTGAAATCGCGTTAGCAGTTTTGCAGCGTCATGCGGCTGGAGCGCAGGCTTGTCAAATTGGTCGGGTGAAAAATGCACACGAACATGGTTTGTTAAGTTTGAATACTGCAATGGGCGTAACGCGCCGATTGGATTTGTTGAGTGGCGAACAATTGCCGCGTATTTGTTAAGCAGAAAATAGGTAGTTCGGATTTCGCTTGCAAACTAAAAACCGCTCTATTTTTCAACTGAATTTTTTAAAAACGACCAGTCGTCTTGAAAAATTTATCAAAAGTTATCGCTCTAAGCAAAACTTGAACTGATGCACGATACCGTTATTGGTTTATTGATTAATCATGTCGAGTTTGGCAGAAATATTTATACATCACTACAAGTTTCACCCATTACCGTTTTATTTTCATGTCTGAAATAATACTCTTGATTTGCGAGGGCTGCTTAACATCCGTTATTAGGTGATCGAGTTATGGCGAGGGATTTTGCTCGGCAAGTAGCCGAATTACAAATCCGTGCAGCCCTTTTAAAAAGCCATTAATTACTCTTTTGCTGATAACGCTCCATTTGCTGCGTAAACATAAACTCATCATATTCTTTTTGCGTAGCAAACCCTTGCCGCTCCCACACTTCCGGCACTTTTTTCTTCACCAATTGCTGCTCCACCTGCCAATCTTTGCCCCAATCCTCTTTTAAAGCCGTATTTAAAAAACCCGCATACGATTTATCCGCTTTCGTATTGCAATACAAAATATTACGCCTAACATATTCAAAGCCTTCTTTTTTCTCATATTCAATAATTGCCGCTAATACCGTTTTTCTCGCTCGGTATTTCTCATCAACCAGCAATAATAAATTTTCAATTACGGGCGTTGCAGGCAAATTAATTGCAATAAACGAAGGTTTTTTATTGCTAGAATGATTAATGAATGACGACTCATTTGTTTCTAATAATTCAGCAGGCAATTCTTTTGCATAAATACCAAATCGAATTGCCCCAACACGCCTGCCGTATTTAATTTCAGTATATTCAAAATATAAATCCGATTTCTCAAGCAATTCTTTTTTAGCCGCCTCTAAAACATGGCGTTTAAAGTCTCTATATTCCACATGCAAATCTTTTCTAAGCCCTAACATATCACGCAGCAATTCCAGTTCTATTTCGCGTACTTTCAACTTTTCATATTGCTTGAGCAACGCATAAATTCGCATCGTATATTGGCTTTTAAAACTTAACATCATATTCAATTTTGAACTGGTGAAATTTGATTTTAATTGCAATAAATACGGTTTTAGCAAAGGATCAAACGTTAAATTCACCATGCCAGAACCATCAATATATTCCGCAGACGACATCCAGCCAATTTGTAATAATCTGCCCTCTTCTCTGATGTGCAAAACTCTGGTTAATAAATTCGCGGTGATTTTTTTACATTCTTGATAAGCAGAATCTTTTGCGATACCTAAAAAATCTGCAAACTCAGCCACGCTAATTCGATAAGGCTTAAAATCTTCGTCATCCGGCTGAATTCTGGAAATCATCGTCAGCACCAAACGTTGCTCACCTAAAGGTAAGTTATACCTCGCCTCAACTAATTCATTCGACTGTGTAACAATCAGAGAATTTGGCAAAGCTTTTTTCTTTTTTATAGCCATAAAAAACTAACTCATTGAAAATTAAAACAAAGTTGACAACAAATTCCGCACATTTCGCCATAAGCCATTGATTTATATAAATAAAAAATCTAAAAAATTTTATAAAAATCATAAACTCTACAAAAATTATTTTGAAATGTGCGAAATTTGCTGTTCAAAGAGAAAAAAATGCCATTTAAAGCTGAAAATTTGGCAAAAACTCATCAAAAAAATCACTCTAAAAACGCATTTTCAGCAGTTTACAACAAATTCCGCACATTTCACAACAAATTCCGCACATTTCACAACAAATTCCGCACATTTCACAACAAATTCCGCACATTTCGACTTGTAACCTATTGATTATAAAAACGAAAAAGCCTCCGAAAACAATTAAAACAATTAAAACATAAAAAACAACTACAACACCAAAACGAAAAATTTCTAACGGATTTATTCAGTTTGTTAGGTTTTATCAACACAACTTTTTGTCGCATTTCCTACAAAAAATAACAAGTTTTCAATTAATTCATATAAAACAACATGTTATTTAATGGCATATCTGTTGCTTATAGAATATTAAAAACACTGCCCTTGTGAAGACACCATGAAATCCTCAAAAGACATTGCCGAATTACTCAACGAACCTGCTTGCGAACACAACAAAAAGGAGAAATCCGGTTGTGCAAAACCTAAACCCGGTTCAACGGCGGGCGGCTGCGCTTTTGATGGCGCACAAATCGCCATGTTACCGATTGCCGACGTTGCTCATATTGTGCATGGCCCGATTGCCTGTGCAGGTAGCTCGTGGGATAACCGAGGCACACGTTCTTCTGGTGCGGATTTATACCGCATTGGTATGACCACCGATTTAACCGAGCAAGACATCATCATGGGACGGGCAGAAAAACGTCTGTTTCATGCGATTAAGCAAGCGGTAGAAAGCTATCAACCGCCAGCAGTATTTGTTTATAACACCTGCGTTCCGGCTTTGATTGGCGATGACATTACTGCGGTTTGTAAAGCTGCAACTGAGCGATTTGGTGTGCCAGTGATTTCCATTGATTCTGCTGGCTTTTATGGCACTAAAAATTTAGGCAACCGCATTGCAGGCGATGCGATTGTGGATCAAGTAATTGGCACAGCAGAACCCGCGCCCTTACCCGCGAATACGCGCACCGATATAAAAATCCACGATGTGAATTTGATTGGTGAATACAACATTGCGGGCGAGTTTTGGCACGTTCTGCCTTTGCTCGATGAATTGGGTTTGCGCATTTTATGCACACTGTCAGGCGATGCGCGGTTTCAGGAAGTGCAAACCATGCACCGCGCCGAAGTCAATATGATGGTCTGTTCCAAAGCGATGGTGAATGTGGCGCGAAAACTTCACAAAAACTACGGCACGCCTTGGTTTGAAGGCAGTTTTTATGGCATTACCGACACCAGCCAAGCGTTACGCGATTTTGCGAAATATCTAAACGATGAAGATTTGACCGCTCGCACCGAAGCGTTAATCGCACGCGAAGAAGCGCGAATTCGAGAATTATTGCTGCCTTGGAAACAACGTTTAACGGGTAAACGCGTTTTATTGTTTACCGGCGGAGTGAAAAGTTGGTCTGTGATTTCAGCTTTGCAAGATTTAGGGATGGTGGTGGTCGCAACCGGCACAAAAAAATCCACTGAAGAAGATAAAGCGCGAATTCGAGAACTGATGGGCGAAGACACGTTGATGATTGAAGACGGCAGCCCGAAAGCGTTGATTAAAATCGTCCACGATTACAAAGCGGACATTTTGATTGCAGGTGGACGGAATATGTACACCGCGCTGAAAGCGAAAATTCCGTTTTTAGATATTAACCAAGAACGCGAATTTGGTTATGAAGGTTATCAAGGGATGTTGGAATTGGTAAAACAATTAACCTTGACGATTGAAAGTCCGGTTTGGCAAGCGGTGAGAACGCCTGCGCCTTGGAAAATATCAAAAATAGCGGAGATAGAAAATGTTTAAATTTCTCAATCTTCAAAAAAACAAACCTGTAGGTTGGGTTAGCTTATTGAGCGTGAGCGAAATAAGCGTAACCCAACATTCGGCGGTTAAATCAATGCTGTTGTTGGGTTACGCTTTTTTGCTAGTCGCAAAAAATGCTAACCCAACCTACGAATGGGATAGAGCGGAGAGAACAAATGGCTGAAATTATAAAACGGCAAAAAGCTCTCTCGGTCAGTCCGCTGAAAGCCAGTCAACCGATTGGCGCATCGCTGGCAACTTTAGGATTTAACCGCGCCATGCCAATGCTACACGGCTCACAAGGTTGTACCGCGTTTGCCAAAGTGTTTTTCGTGCGCCATTTTCGTGAACCGATTCCACTACAAACCACTGCAATGGATCAAGCCAGCTCAGTGATGGGCGCAGATGAAAATGCGATTGAAGGTTTGCGTGCTGTTGCCGATAAATCGCGTCCAGCATTAATCACCTTGCTAACCACCGGATTATCGGAAGTGCAAGGCGCGGACGTACATCGCAACGTGCGCGAGTTCCGCGAAAAATATCCCGAATTTAACGATGTTGCCGTTGTTGCCGTGAATACACCGGATTTCACAGGCAGTGTCGAAACAGGTTACGCCGCAACCCTTGTTGAAATAATCAAAACGTTAGTGCCTGACGCAAAAGACGCACAAACGCTCCCTGGGCGACGTAAACGGCAAATTAATGTACTTGCTAGCTATATGCTCACGCCGGGCGATTTAGAGGCTTTAACAGAGGTTTTTGAGCTATTTGGCTTTCGCCCTGTGTTTATTCCCAATTTGGCTGACTCTTTGGACGGCTGTCTTACGGATGATGATTTTTCCCCAGTCACCATCGGTGGGACAGCAATCTCAGAATTAGCAACCTTGGGCGATGCCCGCGCCACTATCGTGATTGGCGTATCGTTAAGCCATGCCGGGAAATTGTTAGCGGAAAAAACTGGCGTGCCGAGTTATGAGTTTGACCATCTGTACGGCTTGAAAGCCAATGATGCGTTTATCAATGTGTTAGCAGAACTCAGCGAAACTCCTGTGCCGGAGCGCATTGAACGACAACGTTCTCAATTACAAGACGCGATGTTAGATACGCATTTTATGCTCGGACAAAAACGGATTGCGATTGCTGCTGATGCAGATTTATTACTCGCGTTTACCGATTTGTTGCAAGAAATGGGCGCGGAAGTGGCAACGGCTGTGACTTCCTGCATGACACCTTCGCTCAACAATATGCCGCTGGAAAAAATCAAAATCGGTGATTTAGAAGATATGGAATTGCTCGGTAAAGCCGAAAACGTGCAATTAGTGATTGGTAATTCTCATGCGGTGGACAGTGCGAAACGTTTGCATGTACCGATTTTACGCGCGGGATTTCCGCTGTATGACGTAATCGGTGGCTACCAAAAAACATGGGTGGGTTATCGCGGCAGTCGGCAAACTTTATTCGATTTAGCCAATTTGGTGATTAACGAAGCGCACGAACAAATTCCCGTTTATCACTCGATTTATAAACAACAAACTGCTGCGCCATCATGTCATTAACGCGGCGGATGCAGATTGCACAAACATCAGAATTGGAGCGTTTTATGGAAACGGCTTTGAAAGTGGCTTTTGCCAGCAGCGATATGGTCTGCGTCAATCAACATTTTGGTTCTGCCAAAGCATTTGCGATTTACGCGGTGAATAGGGACGAATCGCAATTTGTGGAAGTGTCGCAGTTTGGGCAGTTAGATCAAGACGGTAACGAAGATAAATTGGCAGTGAAATTTCAACTTTTGGAAGGTTGCGCTGCGGTTTATTGTCAGGCGGTGGGCGCGTCAGCGATTAAGCAATTAGTTTCCATTGGGATTCAGCCCGTGAAAGTGCATGAAGGCAGTTTGATTAAAGATTTAATCACCGATTTGCAGGCAGAAATGAAAGCAGGCCCTTCGAGTTGGTTGGCGAAAGCTATCAATAAAAACAAAGCCGTTGATCCGAGCCGTTTCAATGAAATGGCGGATGAAGAGTGGCAGGAATAAAACATACTCGTTCCCACGCGCGGCGTGGGAACGCAGTTTCGACGTGCTACGTTGTGTTGTCGTACCGCAGCGCGGTGTGACGGTGTTCCCACGCAGCGCGTGGGAACAAGAAAACAAGAAAAGAAAATCCCCCGAATTTTAAAAACTTAATAGGAAAATATGATGAGTGCAGCAAATTTGGTCGTGACCGAAGACGACCCTTATTTAAAATCGGACATTGTGCAAGACATGATTAAACAACTTCGCGCCATTGACAGCTTTGGCACTTACGACGGCTGGTCTGAAGCCCGAATTATTGACCCGTTAGTGTTGACCAAAGAGCGCAAACAAGCGATTCCGGTGATTGGCGATCCTGAAGAAATCACCATAGCCCGCGTGAAAGCGTATTACAACAGCCTGTCTTCTTTGATTGAGAAAAAATCCGGTTTGATGGCTGTGCCGATGATTAACATTACCCATGAAGGGTTTGGTCGCGCGTTGGTGATGGTGGGAAAACTGGTGGTTGCGGACAAAATTTTGCGTGATATTCATCGCTGGGGTTTTCCAAGTTTGGAAAAAATGGTTGAGCAAACCGATACCACGATTGCGAAAGCGTTAGGCTTGATTGAAAAATACAACGCCGCTGCGACAGATTAAGATTTCATTCAAACCTTCCAGGTTTTAAAAACCTGGAAGGTTTAAAACGCGATTGAGGAGCAACTATGAACCCTGAAGAAATAAAAGCACTGGAAAAAGAAGTTAAAAAAACCAAGCGTTTAGCCAACGAACAAGCCTCTGTTTTGCATGATTTGATTGAAGATAAATTACCTGAAGGTTATCAAGAAATCATGCCTGTTGCCCAAGCCACTTATGACGCTTGCTTGGCATGGGCTGATGCGAATAAAAAACTACTTGCAGCCGTTGCTGCACAAGCTTGAAGGAGAAAGCGATGTCTGAATTTGTAACCGGTGTCACCTACGGCGGCACAGTCTGGACACCTTCGTATGTCACAGATATTAATCAAAAAACCTGTATCGGCTGTGGTCGCTGCTTTAAAGTTTGCCCACGCGATGTATTTGATTTAATTGAAAAATCAGAAGCCTTTGCCGATGACGAGGATTTTGATGACGATTATGCAGATTTTGAAGACGACGACAGCACAATGGTGATGAGTTTGAAAAACGCGCTCGATTGTATCGGTTGCGAAGCTTGCTCAAAAGTTTGCCCAAAAGACTGTTTTACTCACGAACATAAAGCCGCTGCTTAAATAAACAACACTACGACTGGCAGTCCTTTAAGGACTGCCAGTCGTGAATGAAAGAGGAGTTATCATGCCCAGACCCGAAAAACATGTGTTTGTCTGCACCCAAAACAGACCTCAAGGTCATCCGCGCGGCTCTTGCATGAGTAGCGGCTGCGGTGCGGTGATGAATGAATTTATGAACCAAATTCAATCCCGCAATTTATTTGAAAAAATCGCCATCACCAACACCGGTTGCTTAGGGCCCTGCGGCGTAGGCCCTAGCGTCTTGGTTTATCCAGACGGCGTATTGTATGGAAAACTCAAACCTGCGGATGTTGTCACCATTATCGAACAGCATTTATTAGGCGGCGAGCCGGTTGCCGAATTATTAGCACCCGCTGAGGTTTGGTAATGATGGGCGCAATGGAGATGTTTGATGAGCGGGTGATGTTTAGCCCGCAAATGCCGCTGGCAGTGAATCGCTTATTGCAAGCGGCAGTTGCCGATACCTCTAAAAATCCTGCGCACGCTGAAAAACTTTTTTTAGAAGCGCAAACCGCAGACAGCCAGTGCTTGCAAACCTATTTCGCGCTGTACAAATTCTATTTTTTCCATAAACGTTTGATTGAGGCAGAAAATTTTGCGCTGCAAGGTTTAGAAGAATCAGCGCGGCAAGGCGGTTTTCCCAGCGATTATCGCCGTTTGGCTCTTGAGCCAGAAAAATGGGATTTGTACGCGAATGAAATAGGCTTGTTTTATCTGTATTGCCTGAAAGCTTTGGCGTTTATCAAATTGCGGCGCGAAAGTGTGATTGAATCGAACTTGATTTTGTCGCATTTAAAACAACTTGACCCGCAAGATTTATGCGGCGCGTCGGTGATTATGGATTTAGCGGAAAGTTTCGCGGATTAAGGATGAGTTATGTCTGAATTTGCGCAAGAAAATCATCGCTTTATCCTCTATTACAAAGGCGACATCAGCGCGTTGATTTTGTTCGCGCAACAGGAAAATGGCAGTATTTGTTTTCCAAAACCGTTGCCGAAATTGTCCAGCACCTTTGACGAAAACCCGCCGTTAGCGGGCAATGTGCGCACTCATCCTGCCATGTTATTGAATGAAATTAATCAGCTGTTAAAACTTGATAATGATTTATTGCGAATTGAAAGCGGATTTTCTGAACAAGTGGACACTCCGAATGGCGTGGTGTTAGTGCATTTAGCGCGATTTATCATGCTCGACCCGCCCCATCAACTGATGCAGGAACAAGGTTGCAAAATGCAAACCTTACCCGCGTTGCGCAATCAACCGCCGGCGGAATTGGAATTGCTGCGGCGGGTTTATCAAAAGGTGATGTAATGAATGAAGATTTAGCGGCGCAAATTGAACAGCAACGCGAATTTGGCGAATTAATTTGTCAAAAATTGATTGCCAGCATTGAAAAATTGGGATTTCTAACGGGCATTATAAGTTCTTATCCTGAGTATCAGGCGGTGCAATTTCAACTAACCAAAGACCCGCTGACCGGAAAGTCTAACTTAAGCGGATTTTGGTATGACGCACGCAAACAACGGATTGGTCGTTTGCAATTTCAAAGTGATGATTCTTGTTATGCGGAATACGATGTGGTGCAAAATCATCCGACTAAAAAACAATGGTTTGTGGAAAAAGTCACCGCGTGGGGAAAAATGGACGCGCTGAAAGCTGAGCCGAGTTTATTGCGTTTGCCTGAATAAGTGTCTGAATCTGGATTTTCAGGATTTAAGGATGAACAGGATTTATCTTGAAAATCTTAAATTGATTCAGATAAGTAATTAAACAAAAGTTTTGCGGTATGTCGGAGTGCAAGCTTTGCTTGCGATGTCAGGCAAAGCCTGACCTCCGATATTTCGGAATGCCTTGAAACTTATTCTCACCGATTTAAGTGTCATAACTTGTGACAGTTTTTTAACTTTTCTCCAAACCTCATCGCCAGCATGAACAATCCAAACTACATTTACGAATTATTGATAGATCATGCAAAATCGGATGCGAAAGTGACGGGCGTGTGTTTGGGGCAAGTGTGGACGTTTTGCAAAACTCAAACAGCGGATGAAACTTTTTTAGGCTTGGCAATGAGTCCGCCACAAACTTCACGCACTTTGGATTTTCCTGGCACGTTAGTGGGAAAAACCTTAAGCGAATTAGCAAGTTGGGTAAATGAATGGGAAGCCTGCAAAGCAACCGTAGGCATGGCAGCGATTAATTGCAGCTTAAATTCTCAGCCGTTAATGGTGGCGCAACGCTTAGGCGCGGGAAATTTAGCAGTGTTTGAACATTTTTTGCCGCAATTACACGGTAAAAAAGTCGTTATCATCGGGCGTTATCCGGGCATAGATGTTTATCAAAACCAGTTTGATTTAACGATTTTGGAACGCCAACCGCAAGGCAATGATTTTCCTGATCCTGCCTGTGAATTTTTATTGCCGCAAGCCGATTGGGTGTTTCTCAGCGGCAGCACGATTGCCAATAAAACTTTTCCGCGTTTAGCACAATTATCAGAAGATGCCACCACCGTTTTAATGGGGCCGACTGTGCCTTGGTTGTCAGAACTGGCGGATTTTGGCATTGATTATCTGGCGGGAGTGCGAGTTGAGGATGCTATCGCCTTACAACAAACTGCGATGGAAGGCGGCGGAGTGCGGATTTTTGCCCAAGCGGTGCGTTATCATCTGGCGAAACTCAGATGACTGACTGGACAGCGCAGCAACAGGCACAACGCGATTATTCCTATTCAGAATTTGCTCACGCGAAAATTTTTGTGTTTGCCAGATGGTGCGAGTTGTCGGTTGAACGGCATAAAGCCTTGCCAACCGATTTATCCGGCTCGTGTAAATATGGCAGTTTGTTTATGAATCAAGTGTTTGGTGGTGCGATTCATGGGCATTATGAACATCAATACAATATGATTGGCGGAAGAATTGTGGATTTAAGCCACGATGCGATGGATGTGGGTAAAATGCACAATCCTTATCGGCATGAACCGGATTTTTTTGCGATTCCACAAAAGAAGGCGGCGTTAAATCATTGTTTGCCGCGTGTTGATGCTTGGGTGTTGCGGTTTTTGGCGGAGAATTAAAAATCTGATTGCGAAAAACTGCGAAATTTTTAAAAACGACCGGTCGTCTTGGAAATTTTCTGTCTGAATCATGATTTTCAGGATTAAAGGATGAACAGGATGGAGCAAAAATCAAGAAAATCCTAAAATCCTGAAAATCATGATTCAGACAAAAAAAAGCCTGTTAGCGGAAACACTAACAGGCTTTTTTTATGCGTAATCCCTTCTAAACAGGGCAATGTTTTTGAACACGATTCCCACGATTTTAGGATTAACAGGATTCATCGTGAAATTTTGTTAATCCGTTAAATCCTGTTCTAAACAGGGAAGCCATTCAAATCCTTGTGTTTAAAACTGTCATTTAAAATCAATAAGTTGCAAGATTATTTTTGATCCATCAAATCGCACATTAAAAGTTAGCTTTTTATCTTTTTTCAATCTGCCAGTGATTTTCTTGCCCATTTTACAAATAAATTATGCAGAATTTTTTCAAGACGACCGGTCGTTTTCAAAAAATTCACCATTTCTTGGTTTGAAAATTGAAAAACTCACACATCTTAATCGTGCGAATCGTAGCTGCGCAGGCTAAAATCTTTCCCACACTATTTCAAAAATCACCCAAGCAAAACGTATGAAAAACATTCAAAACACACTCGCCAGCGCAGCTATATTCATTATTTTTAACAACGCTTTTGCCGCTGAACCGCCCATGCTAAACAACGACCCCAAACGTCCGGTGGATAAAATCAGCAAAGATTTAAACATTTCAGCGGAACAATTTGTCGCCTGTTTCAACAATGTAAAACCCGCCGCGCAAGGCAGCCGCCCTACGTCTGAAAAAGTACACGCCAACAAAGCCGTGTTGCTGCCGTGTTTGCAAAAAGCCAATCCAAAAATCAGCAATGAAATGTTAGATGCGGTGATGGATAAATATCGCCCCGGTGGACATCAGGCGCAAGAGCCGAGCAAATAGTTTTTTGCGCAACAAAACCTTTCAGGTTTTAAAAACCTGAAAGGTTTGGGCGACAAAGTTTTTCGCCCACTTGAAAAATTAGTTATCATTTGAATCATTCTGTTCACAACGCAAATCACTTAGGTTTTTAAGTGATGAGGAAGCTTAAGATTCATCACAATATCTCTAAAATCCGCCGCGACTACAATACTTGGGTTGCGAACGAAACGATGGAAGATTACGCCCTGCGTTTTGCGCCGCGCACCTTTCGCAAATGGACAGAGTTTCAAGTCGCCAACACCGCATTTGGCTCAACCTCTTTTTTAGTGCTGGAAGCCATTGGCGGATTTTTATCCATCAATTATGGTTTTACCAACGCAGTTTGGGCAATTTTAGCGGTCGGTTTAATCATTTTTATCACCAGCTTTCCCATCAGCTATTACGCCGCCCGCTATAACATTGATATAGACCTACTCACGCGCAGCGCGGGTTTCGGCTATATCGGCTCAACGATTACCTCACTGATTTACGCCTCGTTTACCTTCACGCTGTTCGCGCTGGAAGCCTCAATTATGTCGCTGGCGTTGGAAATGTATTTTCACATTCCGATTTTCATTGCTCATATTATTAGTGCCGTTACCGTCATTCCGCTGGTCACATTTGGCATCACCACAATTAGCCGCTTGCAATTGTGGACGCAACCGTTATGGTTAATTCTATTATTCACGCCGTATGTTGCTGTTTTTATTAAAGAACCTGAATCGCTTTTGCTGTTAAATGCGTATTTTGATATTGCCAGCAGTGGACAAGGTTTCAACTGGTTATTATTTGGCAGCGCGACCACGATTGCGTTTTCAATGGTGGCGCAAATTGGCGAACAAGTGGATTTTTTGCGTTTTATGCCGGAACTGACCGCTAAAAATCGCTTGCGTTGGTGGTCTGCAACGTTAGCAGGCGGGCCCGGTTGGATTATTTTTGGCATGTTGCGGCAACTCGGCGGCGCGTTATTAGCGCATTTGGCGATTCGTCATGGCATTTCGATTGCGCACGCCCATGAACCGACGCAAATGTATTTGATTGCTTATGGCGAAGTGTTTGATAAAAACACTACGCTAGCAGTGACGACGTTGTTTGTGGTGATTTCGCAAATCAAAATCAATGTGACCAATGCTTATGCCGGCTCGCTGGCGTGGTCGAATTTTTTTTCCCGCTTAACGCACAGCCATCCTGGGCGCGTAACGTGGTTATTTTTCAATGTGTCTATCGCCTTGTTATTAATGGAATTTGGCGTGTTTAGCGCGTTGGAAAAAGTGTTAGGTTTGTTTTCTAATGTGTCGATTGCATGGATTAGCGCGGTGGCGGCGGATTTTTTAATCAATAAACCCTTAAATCTCAGCCCGAAAGCCGTTGAATTTAAACGCGCGTATTTGCCCGATATGAATCCCGTCGGCACATTATCTACCCTAACGGCTTCCATCATTTCAATCTCCGCTTATTTGGGTTTATTTGGCGTGTGGGCGCAAGCTTTTTCAGCGTTTATCGCCTTAGGTGTTGCGTTTGTGCTCGTGCCGTGCCTTGCAAAATGGTACGGACGCGACGGTTATTTAACCCGCTGTTCCAAACACAATAATCACGAAAAACGCAGTATTTGCACGGTGTGCGACAATCAATTTGAACAAGAAGATATGGCGTATTGTCCGTTTTATCAGGGCAGTATTTGTTCATTATGTTGCAGCTTAGATGCGCGGTGCATGGATGCGTGCAAACCGGGTTTTAGAATGGATGATTATCTGGAAAAACTCGCCAATAGTTGGATTTGTTTGCCGCACTATTTCACGTTGACACTAAGATTGCGGCTGATTCGCTTCAGTTTGTTATTTTTGTTCATGGCGATTTTAACCAGCGTGTTTATCGGCATTATTTATTATCAAGATTTACTCAGTGCCTTGCCATTTCCGCGTTCTTTTCATTTATTGCTGGCAAATTTTGTGAAAGTGTATTGCTCATTATTAGTTTTTATTGGCTTATGCACTTGGTGGCTGGTGTTGAATAATGAAAGCAGGCGGGTGACGCGCGAAGAAATTTCTCGGCAAACAGAACGTTTATTAAACGAAGTTGCCGAACATAAAAAAACCGACGCACGGTTGCAAGAAGCGATTCAAGCAGCGGATAAAGCCAATATTGCCAAAAGCCGTTTTCTAAGCTCGATGAGTCACGAAATCCGCACGCCGCTGAACAGCATTTTGGGTTACGCCTATATTTTGCAACAAGACCCCACCATTCCAGAACATCGCCGCCAAGCGGTGGAAATTTTAAAACGCAGCGGTGAACATTTATCGTCGTTGATTGAAGATATTTTGGACATTGCGCGAATTGAATCGTGTAAATTTGAATTTGCCAAAGACACGATTGATTTTCCGTTTTTTGTCGAACATTTATTAAGCATTTTTCGCCCGCAAGCCGAAAGCAAAGGCTTGAATTTTCATTGCCAAATTGTAAATACCCTGCCGCAATGGGTGCGTGGCGATGAAAAACGAGTCGGGCAAATTTTGATTAATCTATTAGGCAATGCAATTAAATTTACCCAAGCTGGCGAAGTGGTGTTTCGGATTAGCTACAGCTGCGGCGTGACCACCTTTCAAATCATCGACACCGGCCCTGGCATTCAACAAGACCAATTGGAAAATATTTTTCAACCGTTTACGCAACTGGCGCAGGAAAGTTTGGTGTCCGGCAGCGGTTTAGGGCTGACGATTAGCAAGGTGTTGACCGAATTAATGGGCGGCGAATTGGTGGTGAGCAGCACAGCGGGGCAAGGCTCATCGTTTACCGTGCGCTTGTTTTTGGCGCATATTATTGGCGAACAGGAAAAAGCCTCGCAGCAACCGATTGTCGGTTATCAAGGCAATCCGCACACGATTTTGATTGTGGACGACCAACCCGATCACCGGCAAATGATTAAAGATATTTTGCAGCCGTTGGGTTTTGAACTGGTAGAAGCGGTTTCGGGGCTGGATTGTTTGGCGCAAGTGAAAATCCAGCCGCCGGATTTGATTTTGTTGGATTTGTCGATGCCAGAAATGGACGGATTGGAAACGGCAAAACATTTACGCCACAACAACTATTTATCGCCGATTATCGTTTTAACCGCGAATGCGTATTCTTCGGATAGATTGAATGCGATCAATGCAGGCTGCAATGATTTTCTAGCGAAACCGATTCAAGTGCGCAAGTTATTGAATAAATTGAAATTGCAATTAGGTTTAAGCTGGATTTATCAAGATGAAAAAACACAAACTGTGCCGCAGCGCAAACCGAAAACGCCAAAACAATTGCCGCCTGCGAAAATTTTGACAGAAATGTTTGCGTTTGTGCGGATTGGCGATTTGATTGGCTTGAATAACTATTTGAATCTACTGATAAAAACCTCGCCTGAACATGCCGAATTTGCACAGCGCGTATTGCTGTTGAGCAAAGAATTTCGTCTCAGCGACATCAAAAAACTTTTACAAACAACTCTTGAGAAACTAAACCACCATGAATGAATCCCTAAGCAGCAACGGTATTGTCATGATTATTGATGATACGCCCGAAAATTTGGCGTTATTATCCGATGCTTTGTCAGAATCGGGGTATCGGGTGTTGGTTGCCACCGATGGCGAGTCGGCATTGGAACAAATTGCGTATTTGAAACCGGATATTATTTTGTTGGATGTGCTGATGCCGGGCATTGATGGCTTTGAAACCTGCCGCCGCCTCAAAGCCGATGCGAAAACCGCCGCGATTCCGGTGTTGTTTATGACGGCGTTAAGTGAACTGGATAATTTGCTGCAAGGTTTTGAAGAAGGCGCGGTGGATTATTTGGTGAAACCGATTCGTCCACCCGAAGTGCTTGCTAGAGTCGCGGCGCAAATTCAGCAATTGCGGATTATTCAGCGGGCAGAAATCGCGCTGAATAGCAGTCCTTATGCGGCGTTGACGGTGAATAACACGGGCAAAATTAGTTGGATGTCGCAAGCGGGTTTGCAATGGTTAGCTGATTTTGTGCAACCCGCGCTGTCAGCGGAGCAGATTCAAGTCGGCATAGAATTGCCCACGCCTTTGCTGGCGTGGTTTAAAGTGCAATTGCAAAAAACTGACGAGGCTGAATACAGCGTATTCGAGCGAATTTTGGACGGCGTGCATTTTTCTGTGAAATTACAGCCGCATTCGCACAATCAGGAATATCTGTTTTTATTGGAAAAACATTCTACGCAGTGGAATATGGATGCGGTGAAAAGTTCTTTAGGGCTAACGGCACGGGAGGCGGAAATATTAATGTGGATTTCCAGAGGCAAAACCAATAAAGAGGTGGGGATTATTTTAGAGAGCAGTCCGCGCACGGTGAATAAACATTTGGAGCATATTTTTGAGAAGCTGGGCGTGGCGACGCGTGCGGCGGCGGTTTCTATGGTGATGCAGCGTACTGCGAATTTGTCTTAGCCTCATTCGTAAGTATTAGAATCAAAAGTGGGATGCTGTCTGAATCAAGATTTTCAGGATTTTAGGATTTTCTTGATTTTGACTCATCCTGTTCATCCTTTAATCCTGAAAATTTTGATTCCGACAACAAAACTTTTCAAGATGACTAGTCGTCTTAAAAAATTTTTAGAAAAAAGAAACAGAAGTCCAAAATAGATTTTGGACTCCAAGAAATACTTGTTTAAAGCTTGCGCCGTTTCACCAATTTAGGATCAGCGGTAATCGCGCGATAAATCTCCACTCGATCCCCCTCTTGAATCGGACTATCGAGCTGCGCCATTTTTCCAAAAATTCCCACTTTCTGCACGGTCAAATCAATTTCAGGATACAGCTTTAACACGCCAGACAAGCGAATCGCATCTTCCACTTTGCTCTCAGCCGGCACTTCCAAACGCATCCACAATTGCCGATCCGCCAGCGCGTAACACACTCCAACATTCATTTTTTCTCTCCTACGCTGTAGTGTTCACAAGCGGTTCTACATCGGCTGGCAACACATCAACTTTGGTTTTTGCTTTTGCAATCGCCGCGCGTTTCGCATCAATCAAACGTTTTCCCGCAATAATAAATCCCAACATAATAAAACCACCCGGCGGCAACGCGGTTAATAAAAAACCTTTGTAGTTTGGAATAATCGTCATTTCCATAAAACTAAACGCCGAACCTAATAATAATGAAGCGTTGGCAAATAATGTGCCGGCTGCCAAAATTTCTCGCGCCGCACCCAGCGCAACTAAGGCGATGGTGAATCCTAAGCCCATCATCAAGCCATCCCACAGCGATTGTTTTAATTCATTGCGTGAGGCAAACGATTCTGCCCGCCCTAAAATTGCACAGTTCGTTACAATCAAAGGAATGAACAAACCTAACACTTTATATAATTCATGCAGCCAAGCATTCATCACCATATCCACTATCGTCACGAGCGAGGCGATTAATAACACAAACACCGGAATTCGCACTTCATTGGGAATCAATTGCCGCGTCACCGAAATTACGCCGTTAGATGCAATCATCACCACCAAGGTCGCTAAGCCCATGCCTAAGCCGTTGGTTGCTGTGCCCGTGACAGCTAACAATGGACATAAGGCTAAGTTTTGGGAAAACACAATATTGTTATCCCATAGCCCGTCGCGGGTAATTTTGCGATACGTTTCTGAAAAAAACATGGTTTTCTCCTTAGTCTTTGTTTTAAAAGTAGGTGGTAGAGACGCAATATTTTGCGTCTCTACGGGAATAAATATCACCTAAAGTATTTTTAAAAAACGACTGCCAGTCCTTTGAGGACTGGCAGTCGTGCTATCGACACTAAATTTGCTTCATCGTAATGTCTAAAGTTTGAATCCGATAGGCGATTTGACGCGGGGTCATATTCAATAATCGCGCCGCTTTTGCTTGCACCCAGCCACTTTGCTCCAAAGCGGCAATCACGCGCTCGCGGTCGTCCATATTTTCATCATTAAAATCAACCGCAACCACTTTTTGCAATTTATGCTCGGTCGCGCCAATTTCATCTTCTAAACCGGTATTCACAATCACATCACGATCAATCATGCCGGCATTGCTCATAATTGCGGCGCGTTCTAAACGATTTTCCAATTCGCGCACATTGCCCGGCCAATGATGTTTCATCAAAATCCGAATCGCGCTGTCTTTGATTTCCAACGGGCGACCACCTTGTTGTTTAGAAATTCTGCCCAGCAAAAACTCCGCTAAGTCAGGAATATCTTCGGTGCGATCCCGCAGTGGCGGCATATAAATCGGCATCACATTCAGGCGATAATACAAATCTTCACGAAAATTGCCTTGCGTGACTTCTTTTTCTAAATTGCGATTGGTTGCCGCGATAATCCGCACATTCACTTTAATGGTTTTGGTGCCGCCAACCCGTTCAAATTCACCTTCTTGCAACACTCGCAATAATTTTGATTGAAACGAGGCGGAAATTTCCCCGATTTCGTCTAAAAATAACGTGCCGTTATCGGCTAATTCAAAGCGACCTTTGCGCAAATTCAACGCGCCACTAAACGCGCCTTTTTCATGCCCAAATAATTCGGATTCCAGCAAACTGTCTGGTAACGCGGCGCAGTTGAGTTTTAAAAACGGCCCGGTGGCGCAGGCAGAATTAAAATGAATGGCGTTAGCAACCACTTCTTTGCCTGTGCCGGATTCACCGCGAATCAAAACCGTAGTATTCCATTTTGCTACTTGTCTAATTAATTCAAATACTTTCAGCATCGGCGGCGAATGTCCGATAATATTTTCAAAGCGATAGTTTTTGATTAACGCTTGTTTGAGTTGGTCGCGTTCACTGAGTAAATCTTGTTGTTTGCGTTCTAAACTGCGCAGCATATTCACGCTTTGCGCAATTAAATTGGCAATCATTTCTAAAAATCGCGCTCTTTCTCCCAAAAACTGAGCGTTATCCGGTTGTGCTGCCAAAATACCGACTAATTCGCCTTTTTCCATATAGACTGGCGAACCAATAAAGGGCAATTCAGGGTCGTATAAACCTAACCGCCCTAAAAAACGCGGTTCGTCCGCGACTTTTTCCACAATAATTGTGCTGCCTACATCCAAAATTGCACCAATTAAACCCTCACCTGCTTGATAACGCACGGGTTCTACGGGTTTGTTTGCACCATTGGTGTGCACCGCACTCACAACCATGTCATCGTTTTCAATTTCGCGCAGCGTAATCATGCCTGAGCGCATTCCAGAGCGTTTGTGCAAAATCTCCAGTACGCCTTGCAATTTGGCATTCAAATCATAATCGCTGTTAAGAACTTGGCTAATCAGATACAACGTATCCAATTCAAGCTCAAGGAGTTGGGTTCTGTCCATCACGAATCTGTCTCCAACTTAGTTTTTAAAATACGGAAAGCTGATTTTAAAGCGGCAGCCTTGTTTGTATTGGTTATCTATTTCTATCAAGCCTTGATGCTGATCAATAATTTCTTTCACCATCACTAAGCCCATGCCCGCCTGGTGACTGTCTTGGCGGGTGGTATAAAACGGCTCAAATACTTTAGAACGCTTATCGGGCGCAATGCCGGGGCCTGTGTCAGCAACACAGGCGTAAATCCATTCTTCATCACAGGCGGTGGCAATGGTTAAGCGCATTGGTTCTGTGCCTTGTTTCAGCATTGCATCAATGGCGTTATCAATCAATTGCTTAAACAAAATCCGCAATTTATTTTCTGAACCTAACACCGAGGGTAATTGCTGTTGTGGTCGCCAATCGACTTCAATAGCGTAGGATTGAATCCGCACATCACTGAGCAATAACACTTCGTGCAGCAGCAAATTCAAATTCAGCGGCAACATTGAAGTGGGAGCAAGCGAGGGAATACAGTTTTGCATTGTCGCAATCGCTTGCTGTCCAGATTGTTGAATTTGTTGCAGAATTTGCAATAAGCTGTTGTGTTGCTCATCTTGTTTCATTTGCAAAATCTGTTCAGCGGCGCGGATTTGATTCATCGGCAACTGAATTTGGTGCATTGCGCCTAACAAGGTTTCACGAATACTGCGCACTCGGACATCTTCCGTCATCATCAGTTTTAAACTTTGCAGATGCAGCTCTTCCAATTGTTTGCGCTGCTTGGTGATGTCGGTGAGGGTTAAAATTAAATAGCGTTTGCTTTCTTGGCTGAAAAAAGTATCCGCTTGCGTGGCGGCTTCACTAAACCAACTGCCAGAGCAAGAAAACCACCGCGCTGATTTGGTTTTGCGTTCCACACGAAATTCACGCTGGCTAAAACCTTGCAAATGATCTTTGCACTCTTGCCATAACTCGCCCATTTCTTCGCGCAGCAATTGCAAAAAATACAGCGCGGGTTCTTTTTTATCTAAATCGCTCACCAGAGCTTTATATAAATGGTTATCCAAAACCACTTGGTCGTATTCATCAAGCACCGCCATAGCAATCGGCAACAGATTTGTCACGGATTCAATCAGTTGTTTTTGATTTTTAACTTGTTGTTCTGCTTGATAAACATCCGTTAAATCACGGTGCATTCCAATATAGTGGCTCACCTCACCGTCTGCATTCAGCATGGGGGTAATGGTTAAATCAGCCAGATAACGCCGCCCTAATTTGTGCCGATTAATCAGTTGTCCATGCCAAATTTTCTTTTTGCTGATAGTGCGCCACAAATCGTAATACACGTTTCGGGGCGTGGATTTATCCGACAAAATAGATTCGTTTTCATTTGTCACTTCTTCGGCTTGATAGCCCGTGACTCGTGAAAACTCGGTATTCACATACAGAATTTTGGCTTTTTTATCGGTGATGGAAATCGCTATCGGGGCTTGCTCAACCGCTTCAATAAAAATCTGAAACGGCAAGGGCTGCTTGCTATGGATAGTTTTGGCTAAGTTTTTCAAATTAACCGTAAGCTCATCTGGCAGGTCTTTGCCAAGATAGTTTTCTAAAGAAGGCAGGGCGTTTTTTTCCATGATATGTAGTCTGGCTGAAAGGACTGCTTAGGATTCTGCAATATTAATGCCAGCTTAGAAAAAGTGTGGGAATCGCGCTCAATAGGTTTTTTGTGTCGGGTTTGCGACAAATCTCTCTGGCGCGGATTAAATCATTGTTTGATTTGCGACATTGAGGGAGGAGTTTACGACTGCCAGTCCTCAAAGGCATA
>CAKZJE010000053.1 GCA_936941155.1 uncultured Methylomonas sp.
AAAAGATTATGCTGCGGCTGATCCAAATACAAGACAGTTTATGGAGAAATATTTATCCGCTACGCGCAATCCTCCGCGTCCAGAAACACCGGTTGCAGTTGTTAAAGATGGTCAGCAAGTATTTGTTCCGCAATCGTCATCGTATGGTTTGCCTCCTGCAAGTTCATTAGAAAAGCCTGAAAAATTGCAACAAGTTCCGGCTACACAAGTAAATGCTCAAAATGGAAACTTTGCAACAATAAGAGAAATTGACGCAGCAATTGATGCAGTAAAGAATAATCCTGAAGCATTTGGTATGAAAAATTATGCGCCAACAGCGGCAATTCAAAGATTTGATCCAGAAGGTAATGATCCAAGAAATAAAGTAGGCTCTATTGCATCATTAAAACGTCATGATTTAGCAGGTGCGGCTGTGCCTTTAGCAGAAGAAAAAAATCTTGCGCCATCAATTCCAATTGCAACAGATGATCCTAAAAAAATCATTAATAATTTACAAAATTTAAAAACCAATCTTCTTAGAATTGAAGAAGAACGAAACGCAGGTTTTGGCGAAGATTCTGGATATAAGCCGCGTCTTAGATCTTATCAATCTCATTCTTTAAACAAAAACCCGTCTGATACTACTAATGAAAATGATCGTCTTGAACAATTAAGAAAATTGCATGGAGGTAATTAATCATGAGCCAAATTGATGATTTAGTTAACGATGCTGAAGAAGCATATAAACTTGGTGACAAAGGATTGTCATTAAAGATTTATGAAAAGGTTGATAAGCTAAAAGGTGAAATGGAAAAAGATCAAAACCGTAAGTGGTCTGATGTGCCAAGAGAGGCATTGGGAAATTTACCTATGGATGTAATAGATGTTGCAAAGTCATCTATTGAGCCTTTAATGCATCCAACTGAATCAACACAGGCCGCATTAGATTTAGGTAACGCTGTAGTTCAAAAAGCATTGCCACAGCCTGTTCTTGATGTAATGTATAAATTAAATCCTGAAACAGCTAAAAATCCAGAAAAACTGCAAGCCGTATTTCAAGCAATAACCGATGAATATGGCAGTATGGATAATTTCAAGAAAACATTGGCAACACATCCTGCAAGAGTCGCTGCGGATTTAGCAACATTTATTCAGCCAGCGCGATTATTGACAAAAAATAAAGCATTAAGCGCATTGTCCAATTTAGATCCAAGTGTTGCACCATTTGCAGCGGTAGGAAAACTAAAAGAACCTATTAGCAATTTAACAGCATCAGCATTAGGAACGCACACTGGTGTTGGTGATGTGCCTATTCGTGAGGCTTATCAAGCTGGTTATGGTGGTGGTGATCCATTAGACGCATTGACAAGGCACATGCGAAAAGAAGAAGGCACATCGCTTACTGAGCCAGTTGATGTTTTAACTCAATCTCTTAAAAACATGAGAGGCAAAACATCAGAAGATTATTTAGCTGGAATGAATCAAATTAGAGGAAACGAAAGTTTTCAAAAATTATTTAACCATTATTACCCTTTGGATTTTATTCCAGTTGAACAAGCGGCTCGTGGCGCATTAAATATTAAAAAATACAATGGATTTGACAAGAATCCTAATTTGCAAACGCAACGCAATGCTATTATGGATGCAATGCAACGGTGGAAAGACGAGCAACAACCCACGCCAATGCAATCTTTACAGGGTTTACTAGGAAAAGATTTTAGAAATGTCACAGGTTTTGATGCTTTAAAGCAAGGTATTTATGAGCTTGGTGATTGGAACAATCCAAGAGATCCATCAACTATGATGGCATCAAATGTATCAAATGCCATTAAAGATGAGATTGCAAAACAATCTCACGATTACGGCTGGTTGATGCGTGACCAAGCACGCAGAATCAGAGAAGCCGATGACATTGAAAAGACATTTAATTTAAAACCTAATACAAAAGATGAAACGCAGTTAACCAAAGCGCAAGGATTAACACGAAACAATGTTAATACTTCGTATGGATTGCGCATGGATAAATTAAAAGAGCTTGAACCGTATGGCGCAGAAAACGTACTGCCCATGCTATCAGGTCAAGCGTTATCTCCTTATGCTCCAAGAGGTCTTGCACGCGCAGGCGCAACATCTGTAGGCGCATATTTAGCTGGTGGCATACCGTTAACAATAGCGGATTTAATGTTGTCATCGCCAAGGCTTGTTGGTGAAGCTGCGGTTGCTACTGGGAAAGCCGCAAGGTATGGTGAAAAAGGACTTAATGCATATAAAAATGCATTAGATGCGGCTGGAATAGATCAAAAATATTTAAACAATATGCTGTATCAATTGCAAAAAGCACAAGACGCAACAGAGAATGTTGACGACGAAGAATAAAAAAAAGCCGCTGAAAGGCGGCTTCTTTATTTAAAACGATTTAATCAGTTTTTGCCATCGTTGTGCAACAGCACTATGCGTGTATGCGTCCATTGATGTTGCAGCATAATTAACAAACGATTCATTAAGTTCATCATCGGTTAGCACTTCAATTATTTTGTTAGCAAAGTTATCCTCAAAGTCATCATCATGGTTAATCAAGAATCCACTTTTACCGTCTTGTATCATCGCTGACGGGCCGTATTTAATATCGAGCGCAATAACTGGGCAACCGTTAAACAAACTTTCCATGACGCTCAAACAAAACGCTTCACATGTACTAGTCAGTATTGATAGCACTGACTCTTGATAAATTTTGTTAACATCTGATTCAAATGGATTAACAAAAACATTTTCTGATAATCCATTTTCTTTTACATAATTTTTAATAAAGTTTTCTTCATCACCAAATCCATATAAATGCAGTTCTGCATTAGGCATTGTTTCAAGCACTTTTTTAAATATTTCTAATGCATAGCTATGATTTTTTTCAGATGAATAACGAGCTAAGTAGACAACTTTCATGCGCTTACGTTCTGCAAATGGCGTGTTATATGCTACTGGCGAATGAGAGTGTGGAATAATGTGGTAATTAGCCTCTCCATATCGTGAAGCTATATCTTGACGCTGTTCATCTGTAAATACAATGATGGCATCTTGATTTGCTGGATCATCTAACACGGGTCTAAAGAAATGATTAGTTTCTGCTTCCATAATGTTTTTGCCATCGCAAGTATGCACACTATGAATAATTGGAATAATCTTTATGGATTCATTTTTAGTTTTCTTTAACGACGAATAATATTCTTTGTTTCTATCACCGATAAAAATAGCATTGCTATGCGTTTTAACAAGCGCATCAACCCAAAAATCAAGCATGTCTTCGTCAGATAAAAATCTTGTAATAATATGACCAAGTTTATCTGTCAGGTAAATTGACTGAATAGAAATATCAGATCCAGAAATTAAACATCGTTTGTGAAGCGCAACAGTTCCATCCTGCCGATAATAAATTTCATTTGTTATTTTTGATCCATCAGCAGAAAATGAAAACAATTCAGATCTACTTAAAAAACCACGACAGTCAAAAACTTCACGTCGAATAATTTGATTATCTTCAAAATAATTCACATGTTCAATGGCACCATCATCACTGCATTTACAATACGCATAAAAATCACCTTCTTTTGTAAAGAAACGCATGTCGTTAGAATTTGAAACAGGCACTTTTCTATGCGCTGCTAATTTTGCTGGAAAAACATGTCTATCTTCATAATCTGCACTTGTCGTTTCTTGAAAGAAATCGTACATATTAAACACTTTCATTGCCGAACTCATGCGTCCAGAATTTTGATATTGTTTTTTGTTTTTGTGCAATTGAGAATTGTAATAATTTGTTAAATAAATCGCATTGATGTTTAAATAATCATTAAACATAACTGATCGAAGCATAGCAGATGATTCGATTCCAGCTAATCCTTTTCCAATATCTACGTTAACAAAAAAAATTGGTCTATTCACGGTAACATCCTAATTTCTGCATTTAAGTACACCCACCTGTTATATGCCGCCTCTGGTGTAGTACCACAGGCGACTACTGAAAAATCGGTATAGCACACCCATCGGTTGCCTACCTTTCGTATCTTTGGTTTCATCGTTCCCTTCTGCTTAATACTAAATTGCTGACGCTGATAGGCTCCATTGGATTATCAGCCAGCCATTTTAGCAATTCCATATACTCAGCGCATCGTTCTTTATTTATGGCTAAGATAGTGGTTTCTGGGTGATCTTTGGCTATCCATTCATTCATTAAAAATTCTCGAACTTAGTTAAACGATCCAGATACCAATTTGCTTTGCGCAGATCCTCGATGCCATTTTTATCTTTGTATCGCCACATGTATTTGAAAACATTCCCACGCAAGAACCCACGAAACTCGTCATGGCTTAACATAGCCGCCATTGCATCAATGCATTCCATTTTGTCGCCTTTATAATGCTTTGGGGCGTGTACTGTGTCTGCTGGAATAGTATGCCAAGGTCTTGTTTCTGATGCTGTCAAATCCTCGCGTATTTTGTCTAGTCTTTCTTTTTTACTTGCTGTTGACTCATGAACTGAGTCACCTGTAAATCCATAGTACATTTGTTCTTCTTGTTGTGTCATCATATCAACGTCATCTCCCAACCTGTTGGTTTTAAAATATGTTTTTGTAAAAACTTTTTGCATAATTTGTTATTTATTTTTGATGTTGAAACTCGTTTTTTACGCGCATTAGTTTCCTGTACGCCAAACGAAATGTTGCACACTTTGCAAATACCACTACCGCGTGCAAACAATAAAACCGGCTTTTCTATGCCGCATACTTCACACAGTCGATTGCTTGCCATCAAAGTAACTTTGGTTTGGTGGTAACAATCGGCTCGGGTATTTCACCTTCAATCGTAAAGTCAGACGCTTTGAAATCTGTGCTGGTGGGCGTGTAAACCAGTTTAACTTCATCCATACCGGTGTAAAGGCTTATCATCGTTTCTGCCGTATCCACATGAGATGGTTCATTATAGACGTGCGCATCGCCCCACATCCATGTCATTGATCCAACTTTAAGTCCAGCATGATGAGCAAACCACATAAGCATCGCCCAAGATTGTATCCAGTTGTGGGGTACACCCAGAAGCATATCTGCGCTACGTTGGTATGACTTCATGCTCAAACGTCCGTTACGCACGAAGAACTGCACGATTATGCTATGGCAACACGTTGGTGTGTTGGGATTATTGTTCGTTTCTGTAATGTACGCCATTTCACCTGCATTCCATGTTGTCATCAAAAGGCGACGGCTGTTAGGGTTGTTCTTCAGTGCATCTTGGATAAACTCTATTTGGTCAAAAGAATTATGCTCATCCACTCTAAAATCATAAAACGTACTATGTCTTAATTGCGCACCATACCCCGATGTCAAATAACCATCTTCATCCAATTGACCTTTCCACCAATCAAGTAGTTCCTCTGGGCATTCGCTATCACCAGACAAGAACCACTCCATCTCACGCAGAGCTTTTTTCCATGCGGTTTTGCGCAGTGTAACAAGCGGTGTTGTGGTGAAAGTGACGTTCGGCAAATCAAAATGCGAGAACACTTCGTGGTTTCGTGTTGTAACCATATCGCCGGCATTTATGATTTCTTTTAAGATACAAACGTATTTTTTGTTAGCTAAACTCATTTCTTTTCCTCAGTGAGTGTGTAAGGGTGGCAGGTAAGATTCCATCTTGTGCTAATTAACTGCATAGATTTCAACACAAAGTCTTGTCTTAATGCCGCTGATTCGCACGATGGCTTGTCTGCAAACGTGGCTGTTGACTGTGTAAATTGACCGTGTGAGGCGATAGTGCTGATCAAAATATAAGCTATTGGACTAATCATTTCCTGTACTCCCAAAGCCACCTTCACCACGCTCAGTACTGCTACTGAACTCCTCTACTTCTACAAATTCCGCTCTAATCACTGGTACAAAAAGCATCTGTGCAATCCTATCTTGTGGTGAGATTTTATACAGTCCGTTGCCTGTGTTCTTGATAGATACTTTAAGCTCACCTTGATAGTCACTGTCAATTAAACCAACAGAATTACCCAACTTAATACCATAGTTATGTCCAAGCCCACTACGTGGCATGATAAGAGCCGCCGCTTCTACATCATGGATATTGATTGCGATGCCTGTCGGTATCATTGCCACTTCACCTAAATCTAACTTAATAGGCTTTGTAATATTAGCTCTTAGGTCTACTGCCGCACTACCTGTAGTTTCATAGGCAGGGATAATTACATTCTTAGATAGTCTTTTAATTTCAATTTTCATTTTGTTTCCTCTCTGTGTTTAGGCAGTAACGCCATCGCTTTTTCGTAAAGGTCTTTAGATTCTTCTACTGATTCACCAACTCGCCAAGCATCTAAAACTTCTTCAAATGTAGCTGCTAATACATCAATGTATTTATCATAAAGGTATGATTCTAGGCTCATTCCCCACCTACACATAATTTATAAATTTCATCAACGGTATAGCATTGTTTCGATGACGATTTAATGCAATCCACCATCACGTCTTTTTCGTGCATGATACCTACAAACATAAACGTAAAAACCAACAGTACCGCACCAAGGGTAACCATATATTCATTCATTCTCTTTCTCCAAAACAATCTCAGTCAATTCACAAATAATTGTAATCAACTCATCGGTATGGTGATCGGGTACATCATCTCGCATAAAGACATACATCTCTAATCCCGACAGCAACTTTAAGATGCGCAGTGCTTGTTCTTTATTCATTGTCTTTCCTCTTAAATCTTCCTCAGCTTTTGCATAACCTTTTTTGTATTCATCCAATCCTTGGCGAGGAGTTATATTAAGTTGTTTTATTACGCCTTCAATTAATTCGTCACATTCTCTTTCATTCATAACGCATCCTCATTAATAACTTCCTCAAAATATTTAAAAAAATCATTTTTAGTTCTAACAAACACTTCACGAAGTTTATTTGTATTAGAATAAACAATACCGTCAACCCACTTATCACCAATTTGTACACGACACGCAGTTTCAAGTAAGTAAACATCACCCGTTATTTTGTTCTTGTATTGAATACTCATAACTCCACCTCACCGCTGTTGAGCATTCGACACGCTTCATGCGCACTTTCTACATCAACAAAATGAACAGCGACATCTTGTCTATCTTCGTATTTTGAGAAAAACCATCCATTTTTATAATGGCTAAAGTAAACAATAAATTTTTCAGTCTTAGTGCCCCAGTCAACCACCTCATCACCACACAACTCATCACGCAATGCTAACAGCCTATTAAACCTGCGCATTTCAACTGCTGCGCGTTCTGCTTGTTCTTTGGTAATGCGTTTTGTACCAAATTCTTTTTGATGACTAAATGAATCAACAGCAACTACATCGCCTTCACAATCAACCTGCCAATAACCACCTTTAGGCTGCCACTTTACTACAGGTTCAACCGTTTTAACTGCTCCTGCAAATAATTGTTTTTCTAACTCAGTGACTCTGTTTTCCAAATTCTTAATCATTATTTCGTATTCGTTCATTTTATTTTCTCCTCACCCACATTTAGAGTCGCCACAGTTAGTACACGTCATACACCCGTCCATTAGAATCAGAGCTTTGGTATTACACTTGGTGCAGAGCTGCATCTCAACGCCCTTAGCTTCTTCTTTCTTAGCTTCTAAGTACGCTTGTTGATGCTCATCAATCACAGTCTTAATTACGCCAATGGACTTTAAATGTTGCTCAATTACAGTACCAATCTCAGCTACCAGTGATGGCATATACACACCACCTCGTTTATAGTACCCACCTTTTGGATCAAAAACATTCTTGAGTTCTTCTACAAGGAAAGTAGAGTCACCGCCTTTGCGCCATACCGCAGACACTAAGCGTGTTAATGCAAGCACCCATTGAAAATGATCCATGTTTTTAGAGTTAATAAACATTTCATACGGATGATGAACGCCATCAAGCACCATATCATTGATGGTGATGTACAAAGCGTGTTCGCTCTGCGGTGTTTTGACCTTGTACGTTGTGCCTGTTAAGCAATTTGGTCTTGGTAGTAGCTCATGCATAACTTGTGCTTCAACTACTGGTTCTTCGGTCTTATCAACCACTTTATAACCGACAATCTTTTGATCTATTTTATTTGACATAAAGTCATCTCCCATCTTTTTGGCATCAAAACGTGCCGACTCAAAAATTCCATAAAATGATTGTTTTTGCGTTTTTTAAAATGCTTTTTTACAATCTCGTTATCCAGATTAACTTTTTTTAAATTTTTACATCTGCGATTCAGATCCTCTTTTTTATAAAACCAGTACGACATACCAGCTACGTTTCGACGAATGCGTTTTTCTTTTCGCATCTTTAAAGACACATACCTGTAATCCAGATTGTTATCTAAGCAATAATCCATCACCGTTGACTCGTCATCTGAAATGCAAATGACGTTGAGATTACTTAATCTAAGATTTTTTTTATTGCCGTCTTTGTATTCACAAGTATCACCTTCAGCAGGCCAATAATTATGCGATAAATAGATCGCAATTTTCCACGCTGGATACAAGTTACAAAATGAACCTTTCGTTAATCGAATCAACGCATGATAATCTTTACTTGATAACACCGCAGGTTGATCCGATTTAGTTCGATAAAAATTACCAAGTCCTGCGCTGTATCTCACAAGACTTTTAATCATTGCCAGCTCTTTGTCATCCATCTGCTACTCCACTTACTACATCAAAAAACCGTCTTCTGTCTGCTGCACTTAGCTTCAATAATGCTTTGTATAGCTTTCTTGTTTCGCCATTGTGCTGGCGCATGAGTCGTTTGCAATGCGCTTCAAATTGCTTATGGTTTAACTCATGCACCAAACCCAAAGTAAAAACTTCACTTGTAAATCTGTCTTTTAAAAACGGTGACAAGCCGATAAAAATTTGTGAAATGTTCATCGCTGGTGCTTCACAACATTAAAGATTGGTCTTTGTAACTTGCACTTATCACACTCACGATACCCACGACTTTGATAAATTCGCCAGTGATCGTGCTTGCATTCACTCTGCACTGGCGTTACTGCTTGAACTGGTTTAACTAATGGTAGATCCATATTGCCGCCAAAACTAATACTAAAACAAAGAAAATTAATGCTGCTGCGTCATCAATCCCCATCAGCGTACTCGATGAAAAAACAGACGATCATAACTCCAATGCCTGTCCAAAAAATTAACTCACCCACAATCATCCTCCTCCAATGCTCTCAGCATTAATTTCAACTGTTCAATCTCTTTGAGGATCTGAAGTTTAATTTTCTTCAGTTCCTTTTTGTTTTTTTGCGCCATTTGTAGACGCTTGTAAACTTCGTCTTTAGTCATCGCGCCACCATTTCCCCTTTGATGTTACGTTCCATCTCATACACGGAGTAAATCTTTCCATCATGGATAATAAATTCGCCAATGGATGTCTTAATCACCTCATGATAATGACGGTGCATAGTTGCGACTGCAATAAATCCAACCAATCCACCTGCCACAAATGATGCGATTAAACACCAAATGATTGCGTTGTCTTTCATTCTACTACTCCTGTTGCGCTGTCGGTGCAGACAGCAGTAATTATTCTTGTTGGGCGTTTACTCATTTGGTATGCACCAACAGCAAACTGCCATTCCTGTTGCGCATTGGCGCATGCTTGGCGTGTGTCATAAGGTATTGCCGTTGTAGTGTAGGCAATACGTTCAACCTGCGTTGTATGACCTTTCTTGTCGATTGTGGTATCGACGGTAAGAAACGATAATGTAAGAACAAGTGTTGCTGCGCTCATGGCTATGCCTCGAATTGTGTTTGTTGTAGGATTTCCAACTCAGCACGGATTTGTTTTCCAACAGTGTTGATAAAAGCATCCTGTTCTTCCTTGTCGGGAATAGCATTGGCAATGAAGCTCAAACCACGCACGATCTCTGTGCAAACCAACGCCACATTGTGCGCTGGATCATTTGAGTTGATTGCTTCAGCAATCATTTGTTGTACTGGATTGATCATCTCATTGCTCTCTTAAGTAATTTTCTTAAACGGGTGTTTTCTTCCATTGCTTTGGAATGCAGTTTTGCCATCGCTAAAAAAAGCGCAAGCATCACTAAATAGGCGACATCTGAGTCGTCTAGCCACTTTATAAAGTCTATCATCTTAGTATCTCAAAAAAGGCACCGCGTGTGCGGTGCGAGTAGGAGTATTTGGTTATTGCATTAATGTTTCGTAATCGTGATCTGATTTGAAATCATCAATGTAAATTTCATCAATGCCTTTTTCAGCATCTTTGTAAATATCACGGTCTTTGTCGTCAATGTGTTCATCTACAATTTCAATCAATTTAGATGATGGTTCAAACTCGTCACCATCGTTATCAGTGAACGTCATTTGGTCAATTGCTATCTCGCGATCATCTTCAACATCATGATTGAAGTCAGCCGGTATATATTTACCGGACAAGATTGCAACTGCTTCAATGTTAATTGTTGCTCCATCGTTTGATACGATGTCAAAATGTATTGTTACTTCCATCTTGTTCTCCTAAGTTGGGCGAACTGGGCGCATATTTACGCCCAGCTTTTTTTGTTGTTTTATTTTGCTTTTAATGCTGCTACTTTTAATGCGCAATCATCTGTTAAACCAGAAAGGTGACAACCAATTCCGCCCCAAAAAATAAAACCGTGTTGGTCAATTTGACCGATGATGCCGTCCAATTTAAATGTTTTCATTTTGTTTACTCCTAAGTTAGTTATTTTTGTTTCGCCTTCTTGAAAGCGTGGTTAAATAATATCATACCTGTTCACGAAGTAAACAATAAAATGTCATTTTTTAATATCAAATTGTTCTATTTGTTCCTTAGCATGTAAAAACCCTTTACCAACAATGACTTGGTAGCCTATGCTTTTAAGATACTCAATAATTTTTTTTTGATCTGGACTGACAACACCGCCCTTGGTGCGCTTCATTTCAACCCACAGTTTCCACGCAGGGATAAAAAGATCTGGTATGCCTGCCACTGTTCCTTCTACTTTTAAAGCAGTAGCCGCTGATTTGCTACGATGTCCGCCATTCGGAATTGAATGGATAAGAACGCCAGGATAGGTACGTCTAAACCACTGCACAAACAATGCTTGTTCGTAATGCTCGGACGGTATTTTTTCTTTAATGGTAGTCATCAGAATGGCAACTCCTCAATGTAGTTAGGACAGGAATCTTGAGTATTCACAAAATCCTCTGGCGGATTCATATTATATTTTGAGCAAAACATCGTTTTTTTAGTATAAAAGTCACAGGTATGACAACACTTTGGTGGTGCCAATGCCTTCATTTTTTTATATTCAATTAGAAAATCTGGTTCTTTATACATCCCAACTCCGATTTATTACGCGATAAAATTTACCATCTTTGGTGTACTCGATTAATGATGGTGGATTAGCGGCATTTAATACATTTGAAAAATCTGTCACTTCTTTGCAGCTATAAAGGTCTTCACAATTACTCTTATTGGCTATATGAAACAATAAATCATACGCTTTAGATCCTGCATAACCTTCATGCGTTATACATAAATATTCTGTCACTGGTATATCAGATAGCACGCCATAATAAGTCACAGCCAGCATCTCTTTTCCAGACGCTTTAGATGTATGCTTGCGCCAGTTCCAGCTTGTCACCTCCATTTCTGAACCTTCAATGCCCATGATGTCATCGTTTCTGAGCTTTAACGTCAGTGCCGCTTCTTCTGGTTCTGGAAACTTATGCCCACACGCTGGACAAACTTTGGCGGATATAGCCACCAACTCAGCGCATTCATCGCATACTTTAACTGGTGCCTCTCCTTCCTTGCCTGGTTCTTTTTTGTTTGGCGGTTTTACATTTGTGATAGGCCCGTGCGTTTCAACTACGCCAGCAAAATCTAACACCAAACAATGATCCGTGTGTGACTTTGGGCGCATACCACGCCCAGCCATTTGAACGTAAAGACTGCATGACATCGTGGGGCGGAGCATTGCAATCAAGTCAATGTCTGGATAATCAAACCCGGTTGTCAAAACATTGGCGTTTGTTAATGCTCTAATTTTACCAGCTTTATAATCAGCAATAATTCTATCGCGTTGCGCCTGTGGCGTTTTACCTGTCACGCATTCTGCTGTAATTCCTTTGCTGATTAGCATGTCTTTTACATGCTCGGCATGGTCAATACCAGCACAGAAAAACAACCAGGCTTTTCTATCGCCAGCTAATCTGATCACTTCACTGACAACATCTTTGTTTTTATCATCCGTATCAACCGCAGCTTGCAACTCTGACTCAATAAATTCACCACCGCGTTTATGAACTTCACTGGTATCAAGTTTTGTTTTCGTCATCTTAGATTTTAATGTGCATAAAAATCCTTTGCTGATCAGATACTCAATGGTGACTGGCATCAACATGTCATCAAACAACGCTGGCTTATCTGTAATTAGTCCGTGATTTAAACGATATGGCGTAGCGGTCAAACCAATTACGCGCAATCGTGGATTGATTACACTCAAATCTGATAATAAATTACGATAACCGCCCTCATTTTTATGCGACACCAAATGGCATTCATCAATAATGACTAAATCAATATGGCCTAGTTGTTGCGCTTTATCTCGAACAGATTGAATGCCAGCAAATGTAATCGGTTCGCCAAGTTGTTTTTTCTTTAGACTTGATGAATAAATACCCAGCGGTGCATTTTGCCAATGCTCTCTCATTTTTTCAGCGTTCTGTGAGATCAGCTCTTTAACATGCGTGAGCATTAATACTTTTGTTTCGGGCCATTGTTGAAGCGCATCTTTACAAAGTGCGGCAACAATATGACTTTTGCCAGATCCGGTGGGTAACACCATGCAGGGATTGCCTTCATGACCGGCATTAAACCATGCGTAAAGTTCATCTATGGATCGTTGTTGATAATCTCTGAGTTTCATCCTACTATCTTCCCATCAAATTTATTTCTAAGATCAGCAATAAAAGTATCACCACTAATACACGCCTGTGGGTTTGCCACTATCTCTGATGACTTATAACCATTTTCACCATTGATTACGTCTACACCATCAATCACATAAACCGCATGATTTTCATCTGGCGAATCTTTGCGTTGATAAGGCACAAGGTCTGGATGTAGCACATGCGCGTCACAACCAACACGTTGAAATTCTACTGGTATAGCATCCGCGTCATGGCGTTCACATCGCCAGGTGCTGTCATCCATCGCAGTTGAATGCGCACAGGTTCGACAATTAACATGTTGAGTTATTTTTGTTTTGTGGCAAAACTCATGAGCTGCGCAAAACTTGCATTCATACCAGCTCGGATCTGGACTAAGTGGTTCTGGCATCCGATCTGACTTAACAATTCTGTGACCGCGACTGATGTATTTTTCAGCGATCTCTGGCACAAACTTAACTCGCTCTGTGTAAATACGATCATCGTTTTTACAGACCGCATAGTAAAGTGCGCGATCAATATCGGCACCATGCATGTACACTTGCATTTGTATGTAATGCATTGGCTTAGACTTTTCTACGCCATGTTTAACTAAATCATCAAACGATTTTAATGAGTGTGTCTTGGCTTCTAAAATATGTTTTTTGTTTGGTGCCTCTGGTACGCCAGAAAATATAATGCCGTCAATAGATCCAGACACATGGCATCCAAAGTTAACACGCGATTGATGCTCAGATGTATTGCCAATATGAATGCCAATAGATCTTAAATCTGACACAATTGTCATTTCTTCTAAATGACCGCGTCTAAACAATCTTAACAATCTACCTTCAAATTCTTCTTGCACTGCCCATCTAAATGACAGCCACAGCCATCGGTCACATGAATGACCAAGCATGGATCCACCCATGTGTGGACGTGGTTTCTCTTTTCGCTCTTGGTGCGCCTTGTTTACTAGCACACCAATAGAATGATTTGATTCTGGAATTAACATAAATACTCCCAAGGAAAAAGGGCGTGTGTTAAACGCCCTTATTTTGTTACTTATTTAGTTGCCCAAGGTGGTGGTGCTTTGCCATCTGCTGGTGGTATTGACGTTGCCTTTGGTGCAAGTGCAATGCCATTGCCAGATGCTTTAAATCCAGCCACACTGTTAGATGCATCGTAATTGCCATTTGCTGGCGTGATTTTTAATTTTATGGATAAGTTGCCGCCAATTAATTGATCGGTATCTGATACTTTAGCTAAACCAATAGCACGCATGATTTCACCAAGTTGTTGGCGACCAATTTCCTCTGCTTGAGGATTTGGATTTTTAATGTTAATCATTCCAAACACCACACGCCCTTGGTGTGTTGGTCCAAGAATAGTGTATTTGACATTGATGTACTGACCGTTGCCAGCTTTGGTTGTTTTGATTTCAGCACCAGAAATAGCTGCTGTGTACCAGCCCTCTGGCAATGGTTCAAAGTTATTATTGATTGAAACCGGTAAGTCTTCTACGCTAAAAGTTTGTTCTAAAAAAGCCATGATTATTCTCCAATTGTAATTTTATATGATGGTCTACCAGGTTTTGATGTAACAGCACCAAGTAAAACATCCGTTATTTCGGGTGAGCATCTTTTCCACGCTGTCATGTTGATGGCGGGTGTCCATCTAAATAAAGCAGACAGATGCTCGGATAATCCATTTTCTGCCGCAATTTCTTGTAGCATTTCTGAATTAACTTTTCTGTCAATTCGTCCAGTAACTTTGATAACAAGGTTACCAATTTTTTTTGTTTCAACGCCTTCGAGCGTTTCCTGTATCTTCATCAAAGAAGATATTTGATCTTCGATGTATCTACGCTCTGAAATGACGTAGTCTTCTTGCACTTTTAATTCTAACCAGCGGTTTGATAATTCTGTGATGCTCATTTTGCACCGCCAATTTCTTTAATGATTGCGCCTAGGTCTGGTTGCTCCCACGCTTGAAGTTTGCCGGATCTGTCTTTAGCCATCCAAAGACCATCGCTGTCGCACATTAATGCGCGTTGCGCTACACCGTCAGCGTCTTTTTCAACGCGAAGTGCTAACACTAAATCAAAAAAGTATGGAAGCGTCTGGCCTAACTTAGCACCAGGCATTGAGGGTGCATACATCATTCTGCCTGTTTCGTCTTGTGACTTTTCAACCTTGGCGGTCATCAACACATTTTTACCAGGCAAATCACGGAAAGCACGAATCAATGCCGTCATCTGCGTTGCCATCTCCCCATACGCAGCTCTGCCATCTTTGTTCTGTGTTTTTTCATGAATCAAAACAACTTCACCGATCTCAGATAAACTGTCTAAAATGACCGAGTCGAATTGATTGCCTTCTGGGGTTAACAGCCATGCGTAGATTTCATTTAAATCATTCATGTTAGAAACTTCAACATAAGGTATGTTGCTGTCTTTAATTGACAATAAGCCACCTTCCGCACTTATAATCACGGGATTTGGCATTGTGGTTGACAATGTTGTTTTGCCAGCACCTGCGTGTCCATATACTAAAACCTTCACACCGTTAGCATGAACGTCAGATGTGTTTTTTAAATTTATAGCCATTTTATTTCTCCTTTTGCGAGCTGGTTGGAGGAATTCCGGTTAGCTCTTGGATACAGATTATAAACATTGAAATATTAAATGTCAACATTAAAATATTATTTATGATATTATTTATCAAACATTAACCACACACAGGAATAAAAAAAATGATGAAGTTAGAGGACATGAGAAGTTTATTAAAGGATCGCAGAGTATCAATGATTGCAGAGGCAACAGGCATTCATTTCAACACTATCAGAGAGATTAGAGATAACGAGAACGCTAATCCGACTTATAAAGTAATGCTGAAATTAACTGACTATTTGGAAAGCAACAATGGCAGATCTAACTAATATATTTAATGGAAGTTTTTATCCGCCAGTAGAAACGGTACCAGAGTCACCCGAATCGCAATTGTGCAATGCAATGCGTGATGTTGGGATTGATCCGCCATCTACCATTTATATGGACGGGAAAATTCATCGTTTTAAAACCAATTCAAAAGGATCATCGGGTGCGGGTGACAAAACCGGTTGGTATATTTGTTATAGTGACAACACACCAGCAGGACGCTTTGGCGACTGGCGTGCTGGAATTGAAGTATCATTTCGTGCAGACATTGGGCGAAAGTTTACTGCCGCAGAGGAGATGGCGCACTCGCGCAGAATGTCAGAAGCTAAAGCTGCGCGTGATGCTGAGTTAGCAAAGCAACATGAAGTCACTGAGGATGTGGTGGCAAAGATATGGGCAGATTGCACGCCAGCCAATAAAGATCATCCGTACCTAAAAAAGAAAAGCATCTGCGTACATGGATCAAGAGTTACTGGTGATGGACGACTTGTTGTGCCACTCTATAATCAAGATGGAACACTGTCAACGCTTCAGTACATCTCAAATGATGGCGGAAAACTTTATCACAAAGGTGGCGCGACAGGCGGAAAGTTTTGGTCAATTGGGAATGCGGAGAATCCAAAGACTATTTTTATTGCAGAAGGTTTTGCCACAGCCGCCACCATTCATGAGGCAACCGGCAGTATTTGCATCGTGGCCTACTCAGCATCAAACATTGTTCCGGTGACAGGTATCATGCGTGAAACGTATGGCGCAACACAGGACATTGTCATTGTGGCTGATAACGATTCATCTGGCGTGGGTATGCGCTACGCAGAGCAGGCATCAGCAAAGCACGGTGCAAGAATAGTTTCACCGCCAGAGCTTGGTGATGCAAACGACTACGTTGCCAATGGTGGTGATCTGTTAAGTTTACTCATGCCACCAAAGGATAATTGGTTAGTACCAGCAGACGATTTAAGCACACAACCTTCGCCAATAAAATGGCTTATAAAAGGTTGGATACAAGAAGAAGCGTTGATCATGATTCATGGCCCATCTGGTGGTGGTAAAACATTCATGGTACTTGATCAATGCCTTCGCATTGCATCGGGAGGTGGTGAATGGATGGGACATAAAGTGAAGGCTGGCTCAGTGGGTTACTTTGCCGGTGAAGGCCATCACGGACTGCGTGGTCGAATCGCGGCTTGGAAACAAAAGCATCAGATTAGCAAACTTAATATGTGGGTATCAAAGTCTGGGTGCGATCTTAACACGCCATCGGGTTATCAACGTGTACGCGAAGCACTGCTAAGTCTTGATGAGCGACCAAGCATGATTGTTTTTGATACCTTGCATCGGTTTCTTCTTGGCGACGAGAACTCAGCACAAGACGCAAAAAGCATGTTAGATGCATGCGCGGCATTGATGATGGAGTTTGGTTGTACTGTCGTGCTAGTACATCACACAGGGGTATCTGCTGAAACGCAACACAGGGCGCGTGGATCGTCTGCATGGCGTGGCGCACTCGATATTGAAATCAGTGTTGCGCCTGGTGATGAAAACAAGCCAATGCAAATATCACAAAAGAAATCAAAAGATGCTGAGTTAACTTTGGATGTTTATGCAACGCTTGAAAAGATTGCAATCACAGGTTGGATTGATGAGGACGGCGATCAAGTGTATAGCGCGGTGTTATCGCCCACTGATGCGCCTGTGGCAATCAAAAAAGATTCAAAGTTAGATTCACACAGAAAGTTATTTGAAAAGGTTTGGTTCGCAACAGGAACAGAAGTCAGAGAGGAGATGCCTTATATTAGCCGATCAGCGTTTATGGCAAAACTGGATGCTGATGGCTGGGCAAAAAGAACAGCAGAGAATGCTTTAAAGCCATCAACCACAAATGGCTTTGTAAATTTGATGGAAGGCGGTGACGTGATAAAACCATTTGAGCATGGCTGGATCATGATTGATCAAGTGAATGCCTCAGCACTTATTATGATGAAGAATGAGAAATAATGGAACGCCCTAAACGCCCTAGGGCGGTATTTAAGTTAGGGCGGGCGTTTTGACAAAAACAGCATAAATAACGCCCGCCCACGCCCTACTTTCTTTAGAAGTAGGGCGGGTAGGGCGTTTATGTTGTGCGAACTTTTAAGCGTAATAAATCCATGTATAATTTTTTAAAATGCTGTATAATTATTTCTAGGTTGTGAAAGACCGATAAGTTAAGAAGTTAAACAAAACCGAATTTAGAATCTGAGCAGCAACTTCTTACTGCAACTTTCACCAGATTACAAAGACGGTTTTTTTTATGGGTAAAATTTATGAGCAATGTATTATTTGGCGGAACACATCCAAAGACAGAAGATTATTTAGCTATTGGAAAAGTTAGCGATTTTAAAAATGTTGAATGGATATTTTACAATCGAATATTTAACACTGGTGAAGTTGGAGATTGGATTAATTTTAAACTTGTTGGCGATGGGTATTTGAATTCAAAAATTAATTTTTGGTTAGCTTATAATCTTGAAGAAAAAAGATTTGCCAAAACTAAAGATTCATTTTACTTAAAAGAAAAATACAGTGATTTGTACAATGATTTAATTTTATTTATTGAAAGCAATAAAGATTGTTTTAACGGAGAAAGAAAATGAATGAAGATATTGAACGTCGTGATTATTTTGCGGCACATGCGATGCAGGGGTTATTGGCAAGAGGATCTGCTGTGGCAATTGAAAGCGTTGCAAATCTTGCATATATTATTGCAGATAGTATGATTGCTCAAAGAGTAGCACCAGAGCATCCAGAAGACGAAGATTAACTATACAAGCACATCACGGTATTTTTATTTTTGGCGATTTATTAATGGCTGTGGTGTGCTTGGTTTTAATTATGAAGAATGGCTCTCAATCCAGCAAAAGAGATCTCGTTCTCTAAGGTGAGTGTGGGTGAAGATGGTAAGCTCGTTACCACACAGGGAGTCATTCTTGATAGTTAATGCGCAGGCTGATGCGCTGAATAGCACACTCGCAGGGTTAGCTAAGAGTCCCAAGTCGGAAATCAGTACCGACAACTATCAGTTTTAAACACGGCCACCACTCATTGCAGTTTATGGCGTGGTGGTTTTTTTAACTATCAATAAAAGCATTGCTCGCTCTCACCGCAAATGAGAACCTTGCAGCCGTTAATGTTGATAAAGCGCAATAGCTACGCGCTCAACGACGGCTACGGTCATTTGAGAAAATGGCGTACTACTACGATAGGGCAGGCGCAAACTGAATCGTAGGGGGCAGTAAACAGTGCTTTTATTGATACTTATGGATTTATTTTTAGTGCAATCGAGAGGTGGCAGATGGCAAAAAGGGCGACGATAGAGGATTGGAGTAAAGCACAGGTGCTTTTTGAGATCGGCAAGAGTCTGAATGAGATTCAAAACGAGGTGGGGATTGATCGCGCTACAATCTCGAAAAAAGCAAAAGCAGAAGGATGGGAAAAGCAAAAACTTCAACACCTTGTGGTAGATTCTGTGCGGGTTCAGTCAGAAATTTCAACTTTAACTTCAACAGCAAAAGACATTGTTGAACATGAAATTGATGACAGGCTTAAACATTTAGAGTTCTTCAAGCGTTCTACAATGAAAAACTTATCAACAATGATGCGCAAAGTGGATGAAACTTTGACCATCCAAGAGCATAGTGCAGCGCAAACGGCACTGCAAAAAGGAAAGGAAACGATCCTCGGTAAAGACATTGATACCGCAATTCAGATCAACAACACGCAACAAACCGCTGGCGACTTCAAAGGGTTGAGCGATGATGAGCTGGATACGATGCATGCGTTATTGCAAAAGGCGAGTGCGTGACACTGCTCGAAAAGGTCAAGGCTGAGAAAGCACGTCGCGCGGCTTCGGCATCACTCTATGAGTTTGTTAAGCAGTCATGGCATGTGGTTGAACCTGGCGTTCCGTTTATGGAGTCATGGCACATCGAGGAGATCTGTGAGCATCTCGAAGCCGTCAGTGCTGGCGAGATACATCGACTGCTAATCAACATCCCTCCTCGCCATTCCAAGTCAACGATTGTGTCAGTGATGTGGCCTGCATGGGAGTGGATCACGGATCCTGCGCAGAAGTTTTTGTGTGCATCGTACTCTGGCACGCTGTCAACACGCGACAACTTGAAGACAAGGCGATTGCTACAGTCACCTTGGTATCAAGAACGCTGGGGTCACATGTTCAAGTTTGCTGGCGATCAGAACGCAAAGCAACGCTTCGAGAATGATAAGACCGGTTATCGACTTGCAACATCTGTTGGTGGTACAGCAACGGGTGAGGGTGGATCACGTCTGATACTGGACGATCCTCATGGCGCACAGGCGGCTCAGTCCGAGGCAATGCGTGAGTCAGATCTCGAATGGTTTGACATGGTGTGGTCAACACGTCTGAACAATCCCAAGACCGATGCGATGGTGACAGTCATGCAACGTCTGCACGAGCGCGACATCAGTGGTCATATCCTCCACGACATCAAGGGCTGGGAGCATATCTGTATCCCCGCAGAGTGGGACGGGAAGCATCGCAAGACTATCCTTGGTGCGTATGATCCACGCAAAGTAAAAGGCGAGCTGATCTGTCCAGACCGGTTTGGTGACAAAGAAATCACGATGCTCAAGCAATTGCTTGGATCGTATGGCAGTGCCGGTCAGTTGCAACAGGATCCAACGCCAAGTGGTGGTGGTATCCTCAAGACTAAACACTTTGGCTTATGGTCAGCAGATGATGGACTGCCTCCGTTTGAGTACATCCTACAGTCATACGACTGCGCGTTCACTGAGAAAACAACAGGCGATCCAACAGCTTGCACAGTCTGGGCGATTTTTACGCATGAAGGGTTGCACAACGCGATGCTAATCGATGCATGGGACGAACACCTTAGCTACCCAGATCTTCGCGCCAGAGCCATCAAAGATTGGGGTACAGAGTATGGTGGCATGAGCAAAGAGTCACCTCATTCACGCGCACGCAGACCGGATCGTATTTTGGTTGAAGCGAAGGCAAGTGGTCAGTCTTTATTGCAAGACCTGAGATTGGCGAAAGTTCCGGCAGTGGGTTATAATCCTGACAGAGCAGACAAGATTTCACGAGCGCACCAAGCTGCACCTACACTTGAGCTAGGATTGTTGTGGATTCCAGAGTCTAAAAAGAATCGCGGCCAACCTGTTAGTTGGGCATCCGCATTTTTAAAACAACTGGCGAAGTTTCCCGTTGCCGAGCATGACGACTACGTTGACACCTTCACGCAAGCCATCATCTACTTCAAGAATGATCGATGGTTTGAGCTACCTGAAGCCAAAGACTATGATGACGTGCCAAGCAAAGCGAAACCGAGAATCAATCCTTACGCGGTGTAGACATGGCAACAATTAAAGACTTAGCAGAACAATATGGTGTAGCAAAAGCACAAGATCAAAACGAAAACCTTGGCAGACTTGCCGAGTTGCTCGGCAGTGCGCGTGACATTGGCAATGAATACAAAGTACCAAGCTGGGTACCGTTAGCGGGTGGCACAGGCGCAGGTGATTTGCTCATGGGCAGAACACCAGAGGAGATTGAAAACTGGTCGTATGGCAATGCACCGATGCAAATACCAGAGATGAGCAACGTGCCACAGTTTAAGCGTGGACGTGCGCAATCACTTGCTGATGCACTGACGACATTGGCACCAGGTGTTAAGGCAACGGAAGGGTTGCCGGCTGGATTATCATTCATCGGTCCTAAATCAAGAAACTGGGATAAGGTGGCTGCTGAGTTAGCCGCTAAGAAATTAGATGAAGGCGCAGATCCAGCGGAAGTGTGGCGCGAGCATTTGATTGGGCGTATGCCGGATAAGACGTTGTTTAGTGAGATTAGTGATGATGAGATGTCACATGTTATCCCATTAAATAAATGGGTAAACAGAGAAAATGGGCAATTCATGGCTCCAAACATAAGTACAGCTTGGGATGAAGCCGCCAGCACTTTAACGCCAAATGCTCCTGTAAGAATAAAAAGATTATTTAATCATGAGCAATTAAAAAATGAATATCCTTACGGTTTTACTAAAAATTATGAAAACCAAAGTATTATGGATATGCCTGTTTTTATGCACGAAAAAAACAGTCAATCTTTTGGTTCTTTAGGTGACGGGGATCTAACATTACATCCATCTTTGCTGCCAAAACAGGCAAAAAGTACAGTATTGCATGAGCTTCAACATGCTATTCAAAATGAAGAAGGATGGGGTCAAGGTGGTAATTTAGATTCTGCTGCATCTTTTTATATTGAGAATTATTTATCGCCAAAACTGAAAGAATTAAATAATTCAATAAATGAAGGCACAAAATTGCGTGGCAACATTACCAATGAAGACGAGTATGCCGCAAATGTGCTACGTCATAAACAGCTTGTCGCAGAACGTGAAAAACTTAATGATGAAGTTAGTAACATTGAAAATAATCAAGCACCGAAACTTAGATTGTATAATCGTCTAGCAGGCGAAGCGCAAGCACGCGCAACGCAAGATCGTCTTGATATGGACATGGCGCAGCGTCGTGAAAACTATCCACTTGCTGGTGGTAAATTGTCTGACATCCCATTAGAGGAATTGATTTATAAGTACGAAGGCAATGGGCCGTCATTAGACGTACACGGGTACGGAACAGCTAAAAAAATAGCTGATGTATTAAATACAAAATATGGTAAAGATATTGATGCGGATATATCTGGGAATGATCGTGGTCTTACATTAAACAAACTTATTGTTGATGCAGACAAAAGAAACCAAGGTATTGGATCTAACTTCTTAAAAGATTTAACGCAATATGCTGATGAAGAATCTTTGCCAATGCAACTAACAGCCGCTGGTGATTTTGGTGGCAACAAAGCACGTCAAGTTTCTTTGTACAAAAAATACGGCTTCTTAGAAAACAAAGGAAAAAACAAAGATTATTCAATTAGCGAAAATATGTATCGCGCACCAAATGATTTGAGTGAGTTAAGTAAATACAAAGATTACGTTGGTGAACATTCAGCACCACTTGGCGACTCTGGTGCGCCACTGCATAACTTAACCGCTAACGAAAACGCCATTTATCCAAGTGATGTGTACTCATCACAAGCAAATCAATACTATGGATCTGGCGAACCAGAAGACGCACAACTATTTGCAATGGCGCAACGTCTAAAAGATAAACCAAACGAAAAGGTTTCTATTTATCGTGCAGTGCCTAAAGTACAAAGTAACAGTGAAAAAGCTGCGCAAATTGAAAAAGATTTAGCAAACTACATGAAACGTGGACGCATGCCAAGCAATTCAGATTTTAATAATAAATCTGATTGGTATGAATGGGCATCAAACGAACGCGATAGACTTGCATCATTGCCAGAAGAAACACTGGATCCATTATCAATCAATCATGGTGATTGGGTTGCTCTTGATAAGAAATACGCAAAAGAACATGGCGAAAGTGCGCTAGGTGGTAATTACAAGATACTGAGTAAGAAAGTGCCAGCACGTCAGTTATTTACCAATGGGGATTCTATTCGTGAATGGGGATGGGATTCGCGTTACGCTGAAGGCGGTAGCGTTGACGCGCAGGATGATGAGGGTTATGCAGACAAAGCATCATCGTACTTGGATGACTTAGCGCAATTAAAAGAAGCCTATCCAAATGCAAATAAATTCATGTCAGCATTAAAAGATGCGGCTTATCGTTCGGTGCCTACTACTGAGCAAATGATGGATCCTGAGTTTATCTTGGAGAATGCTGGTTTTGGTGGTCTATCAACTAAATTGTTAAAGCCAATAAAAGCATCTGAAGCGTATGGACGGATTGAAGGACAAAATCTGAACGCTCTTGAAACAGATCGTACAAAAGTAGGTAAAGGGTTTTTAGGTGGTGTTGGCTATACCGGATTGCAACATACAAGTCCACCTCATGCTGAAGTTGATTCAACATGGGGCGTTCAAACACCATCTAAAGCTGCAACAATTATTAATGGGACAGTAAAGCCTGACCAACCCGATCCAGTGTTTACTACGTTTATTGGTAGTCCAGATCAGCACAAGTCAAACAATTTAGTATTTGATCTTGTGCATAAAAACTGGAGAAAAGCATCGAAAGATTCTGACTTGTTAACGCCAGAATTAATAGAGAGAATGAATGAACGATTGGCAACGCACAAAGACTATGTAGATCGAAAAACTGGGAAACCTCTTTTTCCTGCTGATATAAATGTATTAAGCAAAAATTTAAAAGATTACGCTACTACATTTGATAGACGTGCAGCACTTGCTGAAGTTCTAGGCGGAAAAGGCGTTGGTGGAAAGAAAGGACAAATTTTTGATTATGATAAAGTAATAAGAGATACAACAGATCCAGCTTTATTAGATGTTCCGTCTGGATCACTTGGCAATAGATTGTTTACGTTGAATGGTGGAATTTTAACAGATAGATACGATTTAAATCCAGCATTCCCAACTATTTTGCAGGGTAAAGATTTTGGTTTAATCTATGAACCTGTGCCACGCGAACTTGTTTTCAAAGATTTTGTTAATGAAATACGCCAAAAAACAGGCAGAGATCCTGGTTATATGCATTGGACAAGAGGCTACCCACCATCACAATTGATTACAGAAGATCTGTTAACAGAAATGCAAAAGGCTGGCTACGCCAAAGGCGGTGAAGTAAAGGCGTTGCATGATAAGTACGAAGAAAGCGACTATGGATATGGCAACCGACCAGACAAGACTAAGAAAGGTCTTGGATACTTCGGAGAGCTTGAAAGACCAGACGGTACAGGCGTGATGACTGAATACTCAATTGGCGTGCCTATCAATGGTGAAGAAATGGACGTGCCAACGCTGGTGCCAACGCTAACACCTGACGAGATCCGTCTTATTCTACATATGCAAGATGGCGATGATATGCCTCGCAGTATTGTGCATAAAGCTATTGACCATGCACATCAACGCTTATCAGAAGGCAAACCCATCTTTGCAACAGAAGAAGACTTGTACGCTCACGGTGGTATTGTAGACGTGCTTCACAATGATGCGATTGAGCAAATCATGAAAGCATTTATGGACAGCATGGCGGATGATGAAGAACCATCGGCACCTGCTGTATCAATTGAAATTACAACGCAAAACACCGAAACACCACGACGTGGTAAGATACCCAAATCCATAGCAAGAGAGGCAAAGCATGGCTAAGAAATTTGAAGACGACTATATCGACGAAGAAGACGAAGAAGAAATGGAAGGTGAAGACGTAGAGTTTGATCCTGACGAAGAATCTGACGTAGAAGACACAGAGGATGGCGGTGCTATCCTTAAGCTCAGAAACGAAAAAGACGAAAAAGAACAGTCAGCGCATTTTGCTAACATCATCGATGAAGTAGATCAGTCTGACTTGTCAGATATGATTGAGGATCTGCTCGAAAAAATTGATCGCGATAAAGAAGCACGCGAGAAACGCGACAAGCAATACGAAGAAGGTCTGCGTAGAACAGGTCTTGGCGATGATGCACCTGGTGGCGCACAGTTCTCCGGTGCAAACAAGGTTGTGCATCCGATGCTAGTTGAAGCGTGCGTGGATTTCTCTGCGCGTGTCATGAAAGAGATCTTTCCAGCTAACGGACCTGTCAAAACTAAAATATTAGGCGAGCAGGAAAAAGAAAAGCTCGCCAAGGCACAGCGCAAAGCTGACTTTATGAACTGGCAATTGACTGAACAGATGCCAGAGTTCAGAGGCGAGCTAGAGCAACTCAGTACGCAGTTGCCACTTGGTGGTGGTCAATACCTTAAGCTGATGTGGAACAACCAGTACAAGCGACCACAAGCTGAATTCATTGCTATCGAGGACGTTTACCTGCCATTTGCTGCGACTAATTTCTACTCAGCAGAGCGTAAAACGCATGTGCAGTACATCACCAAGATGGAATACGCACGTCGCGTTAAAGCCGGTATGTATATCGACGTTGACTTAGGTTACGCAAGCGAACCAGAGTTCAGCAAAGCATCACAAGCAAACGATAAGATTGAAGGTCGAAAAGAAAGTAGCTACAACGAAGACGGTCTTCGCACCATCTTTGAAATTTACACGTTCTTAGACTTTGGCGATGGCATGGAGCCATACATCCTAAGTATCGACAAGACGACAAGCGAAGGCTTATCGCTTTACCGCAACTGGGAACCTGAAGACGAGAACCGCAAAGAGTTAGACTGGATCATTGAGTTCCCATTTGTTCCTTGGCGTGGTGCTTATCCAATCAGTTTGACACAAATGATTGGCGGTTTGTCTGGCGCAGCTACTGGTGCATTGCGTGCATTGCTTGACTCAGCGCACATTCAAAACGTGCCTACGCTATTGAAACTCAAAGGCGGTCCAAACGGTCAAACCATTAACGTGCAACCCACTGAGGTGGTCGAGCTTGATGGTGGCGCAATGGTTGATGACGTGCGCAAGATTGCCATGCCATTGCCGTTCAATGGCCCATCGCCTGTGTTATTCCAGTTACTTGGATTCCTAGTGGATGCTGGTAAAGGCGTGATTCAAACATCGTTTGAGAAATTATCAGATCAAAACCCGAATCAGCCTGTCGGCACGACGATGGCGTTGATTGAACAGGGGATGGTGGTATTCAGCTCAATTCATGCGCGTTTGCATAACTCGATGGATCGCGTGCTGAAAGTATTGCATCGCATCAACTCTGCGTATTTGACAGTTGAAGACTTGAAAGCATACGAGGCTGGACTTGAAATTGATCCGTCAGACTTTGATGGCCCGATGGATATTATCCCAATCAGTGATCCCGCCATCTTTAGTGAAACGCAACGCTTTGCACAGAATCAAGCTATCCTGCAACGCTCACAACTGTTCCCGCAGATGTACAATCAACGCAAAGTTGAAGAAGCGTTTTTGACTGTAATGAAATTGCCACCCGATGATTTCTTACAGCCAGAACCCGGTAAAGAGGATATAGATCCAATTTCTGAGAACGTCGCTGCGTCAATGGGAAGACCGGTTTATGTATTGCCAAAACAGGATCATCTTGGACACTTGATGACGCACATGGCATTCTTGCAGTCACCATTGTTTGGCAGAAATCCTGCAATCATTACGAACTATCTTTATCCAATGTCGCTTCACTTGCGCGATCATTTGCTAAATTACTATTTAACAGAGTCACACAGTGCAGCATCTAAAGCGGAGAAAGATAAAGTGATTGGCAACGATGTGTCAGAGCAAGTCAAGTTGATGATGCAGGTGCAACAGTTCATTGAGCAACAATTGGGTGGGTTTGGTCAAGAGCTTGCGACCATTACGCAAGAAGCACAGCAATACAAACCACAACCACAATTGCCACCCGATAACACCATGCAAGTTGCACAGCTCAATGCGCAAACACAACAGGCGGCAATGCAACAACGTGCGCAATCTGATCAGGCTAAATTGCAAATTGAACAAGCTAAACTGCAACAGTCACAACAAACTGATCAAGCTAGAATGCAACAATCACAAGAACTTGAAAAAGCAAAACTTGAATTAGCTGCTCAAGAAAACATGATGGCAATGCAACGTGACGCACAACGTGAACGTGCAGATGCTCAGAAAGCTGCATTTGAAGCGCAGGTAGAAAATCAACGCTCTGCTGCTGAAATTCAGGCAAGAGAGCGTATGAACGCTGCTGATAATGAAACAGCGATGCGACTGGCGCAAGCTGAGATCATAAGCGGTGAAAAGTTTGGTGTCAGCACTGGCACTGGAATCAATCCTAATCCTTAACGGAGATATGACATGAGTGATACAAAAGGTAAAGCGGTACCTATGACTGGCGCATTTGTTAAGCAACACAAACGCATGGCAGCTGGTGAAAAGCTAGATGGACAAAAAATGCCAAGTGCGCCAAAAGAGTCTAAGACTCCTGCATGAACATTGAGTCAAAATTACTCAATCGCCTTAAAGAGTCACAACTTAAATATAGTGTTGACTCTTTAAAGCAACCAGTACAGCGCGATGCTTTTGAGTACGGGCATCGCACTGGTGTGGTAGCCGGTTATGAGGCTGCCATCAACGTACTCTTACAATTAATTGATGAGGACAAATATCGTGACAACGATTTATGAGAATGCTTTAGCTGAGGCTTTCCCTGCTGTAGAAGCAGGCATCCAGCCTTTTGGAAGCCGCGTTCTGGTGCAGATTCGTACTCCAAAAAGTACATCGGCTGGCGGCATTATTTTAAGTACCGACACAAAAGATACTGAGAAGTGGAACACGCAGGTGGCTAAAGTTGTATCTATTGGTCCTGTTGCTTTTAAGAACAGAACCACATTAGAAGCATGGCCAGAAGGCGATTGGTGTCAGGTAGGTGATTTTGTGCGTGTTGCAAAATATGGTGGTGATCGATACGAGGTGCCTGTAAATAGTAACGAATCAGCAATGTTTGTGATATTCAATGACTTGGATATTATCGGCAAAGTGTTAACTGATCCTTTAAAAATTAAAGCATTCATCTGATAGGAGATGGGAAAATGGCAAACGATATATTAAATGAAGATGACGAATTTGATAACGAAGGCAATGACAGCGATATTGTTATTGTCACTGATGACTCAGATGATGAGGATCAAGACGAGCGAATTCTTGGTAGTGATGCAAATGAGGATGAACGTGCAGCAATTCGTGAACGTCGCAGAAAAGAAAAGCTAGAACGTAAAGATAGAAAAGAAACAGCAATCAAGCGCGACAAAATGGAGCTTGATTTCCTTCGCAAGCGTAACGATGATTTAGAACGCAGATTGACCGCCCAAGAAACTCGTGCGCAACGATCTGACATCAACAACATTGACTCACATTTACAACAAGCCGTGAATGAAGTTCACATGGCAGAGCGTGTTATTGAAAAGGCTGTTGATGCTGGAAATGGTGCTGACGTAGCACAAGCGATTAGACTTCGTGATCAAGCTATTGCGCGTGCAAAAGAGATTAATGAAATCAAGTTGCAAGCAGAGCGTCAAAACGCACCGCAACAACCGTCTATTGATGAGCTTACCATGTTCCATGCACGCGAATTTATGCAAGATCATAAATGGTACGATGCGACAGGCGATGATGAGGATTCTGCTGTTGTGTTGGCTATTGATAAGAAGCTGGCAAAAGAAGGATTGGATTCACGCACTGAAGAATATTGGGATGAGTTGCGTAATCGAGTAGAAAAAAGATTGCCACACAAGTTTGGCAGAAACGCAGGCCGTACACCGCGTGGCGGTCCTAATGTTGGATCTGGTCGCGAACATGCACCAACGTCAACACGAAAAGAAATCTATGTCAGTCCAGAAAGAAAGTCAGCATTAATTGAAGCTGGCGTTTGGGATGATCCAGTGCTTCGTTCTAAGTATGTCAAGCGTTACGCTGAATACGACAGAAAGAATAAAAATTGATTTTTAAAAATTTTTTACTATATAATTTACACAACCGCTGAAAGGAGCGAGTCATATGACAACAACAGACGAACGCATTAGATCAAACAAACCCGCTGGAAACGATATTCGGACAAGTCGCACGATGAAAGATCGAGCTATAGAAGAAAATCGGGAAGTCACAGACGATGAGCGAGTAGAAATGTTCCGTCAACAATTTTTTAATTCGTCTTTACCGGATTTACCCAGTATCGATGGCTGGCATACTTGCTGGCTAACAACGACGAATCCAAGAGATTCAATCCACACGCGCATGCGTTTAGGTTATGAAGCAATTAAGCCGGAGGACATTCCAGGCTGGGAATATGCCACACTTAAAACAGGCGACTGGACAGGATTTATTGGTGTGAATGAGATGCTTGCATTCAAATTGCCAAACTCATTGTATTTTAAATACATGAAAGAAGCTCATCACGATGCGCCACTCCGCGAGGAAGAAAAACTCACGGATACCGCTGACTTTTTAGAGCAAAGCGCAAAAGCATCAAAATCACGTTTGTCTATTGGTGAAGGTAATTTGGAGTTGGGCGACGATAGAGAGGCTCTTTTTGACCTCTAACCAAACTAATTTTTAGGAGCTATTATGTCTACAACAAGCGCACCTTATGGCTTTAGACCTTCTTTCCACAACAGTGGTCAGATGCGTCCAAAAGCCTATACAATCGCAAGTGCTTACGCTGCGTCTATTTATTCTGGTGATCCAGTTAAATTAGTCACTGCTGGTACAATTCAACTTGGTACTTCTGACGGCACACGCGCAGGAACTACTGACGGCATTTCATTACTCGGTATTTTTGCTGGCGTTGAATACTTAGATTCAACTGGCAAACCAACCATTGCTCCATTCTGGACTGGTGGTACGACTGGCACACAGATTGTTGCTTGGGTATTTGACGATCCAGAAACTTTATATGATGTTCAGTTTGCAAACCCAGGAACACCTGGTACTGATTCAGTTCAAACTGCGGTTGGTGCTGAATGCGACTGGCGACCAACAGCAGGTGGTTCAACTGCAACTGGTATCAGTTCAACTTATTTAGCGGCAGAATCAGCTACATCCGGTCAATTCCAAATCACCGGTTATGCTTATCTTGTTACCGATTCACCAACTGATGCTTATGTAAATATGACCGTTCGCTTGAACGAATCACAATACAAAGCACCTGTTAACACAGTAAGCTAAAAGGAGATTATAAATGGCTACTCCTATGAGAAGTACGGACTTTAGATCCGTAGTAGAACCAATCCTTAACGAAGTTTTTGATGGCGTTTATGAACAACGTGCTGATGAATGGAAACAGGTTTTCACCGAGCAAAAAGGTATTGCGCGTAACTATCACGAAGAACCCGTTTTATACGGATTCGGTGCCGCGCCTGAGTTACCTGATGGCATGGCTGTTACTTATCAATCAGGTGGTGTATTGTTCTTACAACGCTACTTGTACAAAGTATATGGTCTTGCGTTTGCATTAACCAAAGTATTGGTTGAAGACGGTGATCATATCCGTATCGGTCAAACTTACGCTAAACACTTAGCGCAATCTTTGGTTGAAACAAAAGAAACCTTAGCTGCTAACATTTTGAACCGTGCTTTCAACGGCTCATATACAGGTGGTGACGGTGTATCTTTGATTGCAACAAACCATCCAATCGTTTCTGGTACATTCAGCAATCAGTTAACTACTGCCGCTGCGTTATCACAAACATCGTTAGAACAGTTGTTAATTCAAATCCGCAACGCTGTTGACAACAACGGCAAACGTATTCGTTTAACACCAAAACAAATCGTTACCGGTCCTAGCAACGTATTCCAAGCTGAAGTGTTATTGAAATCAGTTTTGCGTGCTGGCACAGCAGACAACGACATCAACCCTGTTAAATCTTTAGGTTTACTTGGTGATGGTCAAGCTAACTTATCTCGTATCACTTCTACAACTGCATGGTGGGTTCAAACTGACGCACCAGAAGGTTTGAAACTGTTAATGCGTCGCCCATTAGAGAAATCTATGGAAGGTGACTTTGAAACAGACTCAATGAGATATAAGGCGACAGAGAGATACACGCTCGGTTGGACTGATCCACGAGGAATTTTTGGTACGGCAGGTGTGTAAGCTGTTGTAAATCAAGCGTTTAAGTTAAAAATGAGAACCCACGAAAGTGGGTTTTCTTTTGTCTATTGTTACGCTGTTCCTTCTGTAGTATTATAACAATCACTTAACAGGAGGCATTATGAAAAACGTAATTTATAAAATTAGAAATATATTGGACGATCATTATTATATTGGTAGTACGGTTGATTCAAGAAAACGGTTTTGGGAGCATAGAAAGCATTTAAGAAATGGAACGCATGATTGCATTCATTTGCAACGTGCATGGAACAAGTATGGCGAGGATTGTTTTAAATTTGAAATAGTCGAACAATTAAATGATCGCAGTGAATTATATCCAGCAGAACAAAAATGGATAGATAAGCATTTTAAACAAAATTATTTTTATAATGTATCGCCAAACGCAGATTCCCCTATGCGGAATGCTACGCCAGAAATGCGTGCGCATTTATCTGAAAAATCTAAAGCATGGTTTAAAAATAACAATCATCCAAGAAAAGGATACAAGTTTACAAAAGAAGAAATACAACGAAGCTCCGAATATCACAAAGGATTATGCGCTGGCGAAAAACATTACCGCTATGGTAAAACGGTATCTGAGGAAACGCGCAAAAAGATAGGCGACACGCAACGTGGAAAGCCAAAAGGCAAAGGAAGAAAAGTATCACCAGAAGGCATGGCTAAAATACGCGCAGCATCAGAGGCTGGTCATTATAGTCATTGGAAAGGAAAAGCACACACGGAAGAAAGCAAAGAAAAAATGTCAAAAAAAGTAATTTGCGTAAATGATAATATTATTTTTTCTAGTCTTACAAAAACGCTTGAGCATTATCAAATACAAATGCCAACACTGCGACGTGCATTATTATCTGAAAAGCCAATACAGCGTGGACGTTTAACTGGATATGTTTTTAAGTATTATGAATGATATGATAGACTAACATTATCTGGAAACCCAAACGCTATGCACGACTGACCAGACAGACGACATGAAGACTGCATAGTAAAACCTTTCATGTGAGGAATCAAAATGGCTTCAACTACATTTACCGGACCAGTCACTTCTTTAAATGGCTTTATTGGTCCAGACGCTACAGTTTCATTATCAGCGGCATCTACTTTAACTGCTGCACAAAGCGGACAAGTGTTCTTTTTAAACTCTGCAACAGAATTTTCAACAACACTTCCTGCACCTGCGGCTGGCTTAAATTATACTTTCATCGTAGGCGCAGCTCCTTCTGGCGCAAGCTATACCGTTGTTACTGCATCAAGTGCAAACATCATCAAAGGTCAAGCGGTTAACGCTGCTGGCGTTGCTGGTGATACTGGTACTGCTGACGACACTATTTCTTTTGTTGATGGACAAGCTGTTGCTGGCGATCAAGTTACTGTTATCAGTGACGGCACATCGTGGTTTGCAAAAGCGTTCTGCGCTGTTGCGGCTGGCGTGACATTTACACAAGCAAGCTAATTTAATGAGGCGGTAACACGCCTCATTTCATCAACAGGGGAGCATCATGGCTGATTTAGTAGCATCACAAACATTGCTTGATGGTGAACGATTGTTCATTGGCAAGTTTACAAATATCTCTGACGGCACAGGTGAAACTGCTGCTGTCAAAATTAACGTATCAACTCTTAGCGTAAATGCATATGGTCGTGCGTGTAATGGCGTTAAGATTAATAAAATCTGGTCAACAACGCACGGCATGGAAGTGCGAATTCTATGGGATGCAACCACAGACTTATTCACTTGGATGATTCCGCAAAATAGTAATTATTTGATGGATTTTTCAAGTTTTGGTGGTTTGCAAAACAATGCGGGAGCCGGATCTAACGGCAACTTGTTATTTACTACATTAGATGCATCTGCTGGTGACATGTACTCGATTGTCATTGAATGCATTAAAACTTACGCAGACGCATAACAGAGGATACGATCATGGGCAAAACATTAAAATACGGTGAGTTTGAATTTGGTCCGCAAATGCATTACAGCAAAGGCGGTGAATGTCACTCAACTGGCGGCACAGTTAAAAAAGCAATGGGTGGTTCATGTGGTGGCTACAAAGAAGGTGGCACCGTCAAAAAAGCATCATCTACCATGTGCAAAGCAAAAGGCGGCAAGGTAGCTGAGAAAGGCACTGGTGAAAAATACGCCAGCAAAAAAGAAATGATGAAACATGAGAAAAGTGAATCACCTCGTGAGCAACGCCAAGAAATGACAAAAGGACGTATTCCACCTGCACGTCGAAGCGTTCCTGTTGCATCACAATCACCATTGCTTGCTATGAGAAGTGGTGGCAAGATTTCAGAATCAAAAGTTGGCAAGGTGATGAATGAATTCAAAGCAGGGGACTTGCACTCTGGAAGCAAAAAAGGGCCGGACGTGACCAGCTCAAAGCAAGCATTAGCCATTGCGTTGTCTGAAGGCAGACGTGCGGCAAAGAAAAAATAGATTTTAAACCGATTATTCAATTATAATTGGATAACACGGGCAACTGTATCAGTATGCCGTCAAGACTTTTAAACTGAGGTTACGATGGCATATTCTGACAGTATTTCCAATACAAATTTTAACGCTCTTAAGGTAGTGGATCACGCCTTTAGACGTTGTCGATTAACAGCGCAAGCGATTACTGCTGAGATGCAGGATTACGCTTTAGATTCGCTGTATCTTTTCTTGTCTGAACTAGCAAACATCAAACCACCAAGTTGGTGCATTGAAAAGGTGATACTTCCAATGTACGAAAACCAACCAATTGTGACACTGCCAATTGGCACTGTTGATGTATTGAATTTAAATTATCGTGTTTTGCAATTAGTGTCTGGCGCAGAAACCACGACATCCACCAGCTATAGAGTTGATTTTACATCACAGACGGTTGTTACGACTGTGGGTATCAATTGGTCAGGAAACTCTGTTGCGGTTACATTTCAAGTAAGTGATGATGGCGCGACATGGACAACCGTAGGATCATCTAATGTTTCGGCAGTTGCTGGTGATATTGTCTGGACTGATATTTCTGCGGCTAAGGCGTACAGTTATTTTAGAATAACCTCAACAAGTCCGATGAGCTATTACCTCATTACACTTGGTAATATGCCGCAAGAAATCCCACTTGGCTTGTTAAACCGTGACGACTACGTTAATCAAAGCAACAAAGTTTTCCCATCTCGACCAAACTCTTATTGGTTTCAACGTGACTTGCCAAGTCCTGTTGTGAATATTTGGCCAGCACCATTTCTTGCGGCAGAGCAGGCACAGTTGATCCTTTGGCGACAAAGACAGATTATGGACACTACAAACCTTAAACAAGACGTAGAGGTGCCTCAGCGTTGGCTTGAAGCTATCGTAAATGGTCTTGCTGCGAGAATGGCGGCAGAAACACCTGCGGTAGATGCTAATTTAATCCCCGTGCTTGAACAAAAAGCAAACATGTCACTTCAACGTGCGTGGGATGGTGATAACGATGGTAGTCCAACAAAAATTAATCCTGGCATTGGCTGTTACACAAAATGAGTATCTTTTTAGACACAACAGGCGAACCAACACTTGGCATTGGAATATGTGCCAGATGTTCGCGCAAGTTTAAATTAGCTGATTTGCATCCTGATCCTAATTACCCAAACTTGATGGTGTGTGATGCAGATACCGATGAATATGATCCTTATCGTCTTGCGCCAAGACCACCAGATCAAATTGTGTTGCCGTTTAATCGACCAGACGTTTCACTTAATACGCATCCCGCTGGTGTAATCCAAGAGGCTGGCGATGAATTTTTCATTACCGAAGACGGTAATTCTTATCTGGAGATGTAAAGAATGTCTGACGTACCAAGTAATCTAATTCCAACACGGATAACACAACTGCCGATTGCTCCCGAAGCATCCGAAGACAGTTTGATGATGATTGTCTACAACGGCAATAACTATCAAATTAGAGTTGGAGATCTTTTGAGTGTTGCGGGTGTTCCTACAACACGGCAAGTCATTGCTGGCACTGGCATGACCGGTGGCGGTCAACTTTCTAGCAATGTGACACTGAGTGTTGCTACTGGTGGCATTACAGGCACGCAGCTTAACAATACAGGCGTGACTGCGGGATCTTACGGTGATGCTACCAACATTCCTGTTTTTACAGTAGATGCAAATGGTCGTATCACGGCTGCATCAACAATTGCCGCCACTATTTCTGGATATGTTCCAGTTACACGTCAAGTTATTGCTGGTGATGGTTTAACAGGTGGCGGACCGCTAAATGCTAATGTAACACTTGAAGCTGACTTGTCAGATAGCACGCCTTTGGTTGGAGATATAACTGGATCTGCTGGTGTTGCAACGTCAGTGTCACGCTCAGATCATCAACATCCTGCGGTGGATTTATCAGACTCAGATCAAGTCGATAACATTCTTGGTTTAAGTCATGGCGGTACGGCAAAAAGTATTGTGCCAAACGCTGGCGCAATCATTTGGTCTGGTGCTGATGGTCTTTATGTTGGGCCTCCTGGCTCTGCTGGGCAAGTTTTAGTATCTGGAGGCACGGCTGCACCGACTTGGGGATCGGCTTTAGTTATTTCAAATCAAGATGCCAATGTTGTGTATGCAGGGCCTGCAAGTGGATCTGCTGCACCAACAGCGTTTCGTGCATTAGTTAATGATGATTTACCTGCTTCGGGTGTAACCGCTAACACTTATGGATCTTCGTCTTCAGTGCCAGTCATCACCGTCAATTCCAAAGGCGTAATTACTGGTGTTTCAACGGCAAGTATCACAGCAGTTGGTACAGTAACAAGCGTTGCCGGTACAGGAACAGTCAACGGCATCACGCTGACCGGAACAGTGACGAGTTCTGGAAGTTTAACGCTTGGAGGCACACTTAGTGGTGTTAGCTTAACAACGCAAGTGTCTGGAACATTACCGGTTGCAAATGGTGGTACTGGAACCGCAACGCCATCACTTGTGGCTGGCACTAATGTGACTATTACGGGTACATGGCCTAATCAAACTGTTAACGCTGCCAGTTCTGGTGGCACAGTAACCAGTGTTGCTATGACAGTGCCAACTGGTTTATCTATTAGTGGATCACCGATTGAAACGTCTGGTACATTGGCGTTAACTTTTGCTACAGGTTATTCAATCCCAACAGACGCTAATCAAACCAACTGGACGACAGCGTACACACAAACACAGCAGTGGAATGGCGGAAGCACAAACTTAGTCGCATCTACCGGCAGAACATCTTTGGGTGGCACAACTGTTGGCCAAAGCATGTTTACGCTTACCAATCCAAGTGCAATCACGTTTCCAAGATTCAATGCAGACAACACGGTTTCAGCTTTAAATGCTGCTGATTTTAGAACAGCGATTGGTGCTGGTTCGGGCGGTGGATCTGTAACAAGCGTTGCTATGACAGTGCCAAGTTTTTTGTCAGTATCTGGATCTCCAATTACAACGTCTGGAACGCTTGCGGTTACATTGTCTGGAACAGCATTGCCTATCGCTAATGGTGGTACTGGCACGATATATGGCACAGACGGAGGCACATTCTGATGATTGGCGAACTAATCACTAAGGTATTTGAGGAGCGCAATGCTAGTCATGCAAGGCATTGGACGACAGACTCGTATGCACAGCATCAGGCATTGGGCGAATTTTATGATGAGTTAATTACTTTGATTGATAAATTTGTTGAAGCGCAAATAGGAACATTTGGTAAAATTGAAGAAATTCCAAATGATGATCCGCATATTGAAAAACTCATTCGCGATAACTTATCTTGGATAAATGACAATCGCAGTGAATTATCGAGCAATGTGCCAGCACTTGAAAACATATTAGACGAACTAGCGGGTTTGCACATGTCAACCCTATTTAAACTTGAAAATTTGAGGTAACAACATGGCAGCTTCTGGTTACACACCAATCCAGCTTTATCGAACATCAACATCTGGTGCATCACCTACGTCTGGAAATTTAATCGCAGGTGAGCTTGCAATCAACTACAACACGGCTGATATGTCAGTTTGGGCATTAAACACAGGCGGATCTGTTGTAAGATTGATGAACAATCCTGCTGGTTTAAAATATCCAACAACGGATGGTACGGCTAATCAAGTTATAGTAACAAACGGATCTGGTGTTTTATCTTGGGCAGCAGGGCCTTCTGGTACTTATTTACCATTAGCTGGCGGCACGATGACGGGTAATTTAACCCTAGATGCTTATACAGAGAAGGTGGCAACACTTGCTACGTCTGGGACGATTGCTTTAAATCCTGCTACAGGTACGACATTATCCTGCGCGGCTGCGGGTACAGTCACATTTACTGACAGCTTATCTTCTGGTCAAAGCATCTCACTTTTGCTCACTAACGGTAGCTCATACACGATTAACTGGCCTGCTGGTACAACATGGGTGACAGCGGCTGGGAATACTGCGCCTACACTTAGTGCAAGTAATACACTCGTCTTTTGGAAAATCAGCTCAACCTTGTATGGTGCGCTGGTTGGGAAGTCTGCATAATGCTATCAACTAAATTAAAAGAAGCCGCAGGTAACGGGGCAGACGCAACACTCTATGTCGATGATGTATTTTCTACTTATCTCTACACCGGCAACGGCTCAACGCAGACCATCACAAACGGTATTGATTTGGCTGGTAAGGGTGGGATGGTGTGGCTAAAATCACGAAGTGCAGCAGCTTACAACTGTCTATTTGATACTGCTCGTGGGGTTAATAATGTACTTTGGTCTAACACCACCAATGCGCAAGTTACATACCCATCCCCATTTGCGTTAACCGCTTTTAATTCAAACGGTTTTAATTTAAACGCAGAGCCAGATGTAAACCAAAATACAACTACCTACGCCTCATGGACATTCCGCAAAGCCGCGAAGTTTTTTGATGTGGTGACTTATACGGGGAATGGGGTAGCTGGAAGACAGATTGCGCATAATCTTGGAGTTGCTCCAGGAATGATTATTGTTAAACGTACATCTGGCGCGGCAAATTGGGTTGTTTATCATCGTTCAACGGGTAATACAAAATACCTTATTTTAAACGCAACTTTTCCAGCGGATAACGATGTTGATTATTGGTACAACACTACACCAACATCTACGGACTTTACTGTCAATTCATATTCAGATGTTAACGCTTCTGGCTCAACCTACGTCGCCTACCTATTTGCTCACGACACGTCATCAACTGGGATTATTCAGTGTGGAACATATAATGGGACAGGGGCAGCGGGAAACGCTATAAACCTTGGATGGGAACCACAATATGTAATGATAAAGGCTTCCAATGATACTTGGGGTTGGAACATTTACGATAATATGCGGGGTGTTCCTACAGGCAACTATGATAATTTTTTATTAGCAGAATCTGCTGGTGCAGAACAATCTAGCGGTGCATTTAATGATATTGATTTTACCGCTACTGGATTTACGCTACAACGAAATACTAGTCGGCTAAATTCTGTTGGTGGTACTTTCATCTACATGGCAATTCGTATGCCAAACAAGCCGCCTACATCGGGGACGCAGGTTTATAACGCTGTAAGCTACACTGGAAACGGCACAGCAAATAGAGCAATAACTTCAAATTTTGTAGTTGATTTAGCGATTGGTATGCAAAGAACACCTGCAAATGGTTCAGATAGATTTTTTGTTGATAGATTAAGGGGCGCAACAAAAGGTTTGGTTTCTTGGGATACGTTTGCAGAAGCAACTGATGCAAACTCTTTGACCAGTTTTGCCTCAATGACAGGCGTTGTAGTTGGAACCGATACTACTGACCGTGGTTTTAACGGTAACGGTAGGTCATTAAATCCGTATTTCTTCAAACGCGCCCCCGGATTCTTTGATGTGGTTTGTTATACGGGGACGGGAAGTGCAACTACGCAGGCGCATAATTTGACGGTTGTACCAGAGTTGATGATTGTTAAAACTAGAAGTAATGTTGGGGAATGGTGTGTATATTCATCAAATTTAGGAAATACAAAAAGTTTATTTTTAAGTAGCACGCAAGGCGCAGATATCGCTAACGCATATTGGAATAGTACAACACCAACAAGCTCAGTGTTTTCGATAGGAACTTTTAATGCAACTAACAGTTATACTTACGTCGCCTACCTATTTGCCACACTAGCAGGAATCAGCAAGGTGGGTTCTTATACGGGTAATGGCACAGGACAAGTGATTGCGTGTGGATTCTCAGCGGGAGCAAGGTTTGTCTTAATTAAAAGAACTGACGCTGCTGGAGCTTGGTACACATTCGATTCGGCTCGTGGTTTAACCAGTGGTTCAAGTCCATATTTGCTACTCAACAGCTCAGCCGCAGAGGTCACAGGTAATAATGGTGTCTACGCATCAACAGGTGGCTTTACACTAGGTGCGACAGCAATAACAACGACCAATATAGCAACAGCAACTTATATTTTCTTAGCAGTGGCGTAAGGATAAACAATGACAAATTATATTAACTTAGCAACACAGCAACTCTGCACAGAATCTGAAATCCGTGCGTCACATCCTAACACCTCATTTGCAACGCCATTCAACCCAGACGGCTATGCAGTAGTACATGATGCAGGGCAACCAGACTATGATAAGTACACACAGACTGTTCAACTAGGCGCACCTGTAGAGGCTCTACCTAACCACTGGGAGCAAACGTGGTCAATCATTCAGCTAGAAGGCGACCAACTCACCGATGCACAAGCGCAAAAGGTCGAAGATGAGAAAGCAAAAATCAAAGCTGACATCGCAGCACTTGAAGCAACGATTACACCACGCAGAACACGCGAAGCTATTTTAGCTATCGACACCACATGGCTTGCAGATGTGGAACTTCAAATCGGTCAACTGCGCCAACAACTAGCGGAGCTGTAATCCTTTATGGAAATCCTTCAATTCTTAACAGATGTTGGGTTTCCTATTGGTGCGGCTTGCCTTGGGATGTACTTTGTATTCCTAACGCTAAAGTTTCTGCTTGATAGTGTGCTTGAAAAGATTAAAAGTCTAATAGGTATTATCAAGCAGCTTGATAAGAGGGTAACGGGGATGTCAAACGACATCTTAAGTATTGATTCACTGACATCTGAGGCACTCGATATTCCTCAAGATAAGCCTAGACTTCCAATTAAAAAGGTAGAGTGATGGACGTTGATGCAGTTGCTAAGTATATTAACCAGTATGGCTTTCCAATCGTAGCGGCTGGTGGTATGGGGTACATCGTGTACTCTGTTTGGGTATGGGCAACCACCGTAGTTAAACCTATTCTGCAAGAAGCGATGGATGCCTTAATCGAGTTAATTGACCAGATTCGTGTGCTAGATAATGATATGATACGCCTATCACAGAAGTTAATAACCATCCTCTCTCTACGGAGTAAAAAATGAGCGAATACTTTAAACCAGAAGAATTTGAGTGCCACTGCGGGTGCGGAGAAAAAGACGTAAACCCAAAGCTCGTTGAGCTTTTAGACCGCATCCGAAAATCATTTGGTAAACCGATTACCATCATGAGTGGTAAACGGTGTGAAACTCATAATTCTAAAGTGGGTGGTGCTAAGAAATCTCAACACGTTCTAGGTAACGCAGCAGACATCAAAGTAAAAGGTGTTGAACCACGCGAAGTGCAAGAATACCTAATGAAACACTTTGATGATGATTGCCGAGGCCTTGGACGCTACAAATCTTTTACACATATTGATGTGCGTGAAGGCGGCATTGCACGTTGGAACGGATAAATAGGATTAGATATGGACCTTAATCGAGATAGTTTAAAAGAACTTTTCTTGGAGGCTCTACAAGAGCATCATGAAGAAGTCATTGATTCTCATGCGTCACATCACGAATGGATTCAAGAGAGAATAGAAGCTGAAAAGCTAAAGAAAGAAATGCTTAAAAAAGTAACAGAAGCCGCAATCCAATGGTCAGTGGCAGGACTTCTAGGTGCGGCAGGCTATTGGATACAAACGCATTTCAAGCCATAAAAGATAGACGGCACGCTGTACAAATAATATAATTTACTAAAAATGTGCCTGCTGCAACAGCTCGCTTGTGATAACTTGGAGTCATTATGAGCAACAATAGCAGCGTAACATACACAACACTACTTACAGACCTTCGACGGTACCTAGAGCGTGGTTTCACACAAGAGTCTGATCCATACGTTTATGAGCAACTTCCTCGGCTTATAACGCTTGCTGAACGCAGAATTTCCCGTGAGCTTAAGGTCACAGGATTTATTGTGCCAGTGACCACGACATTGCCTGCGGGTGTATCAGTTTACCCAAAACCCGATAGATGGCGTGAAACGGTTTCGATGCATATTGGCACCAATGCAATTCACGGCAGATCTTACGAGTATATTCGCAATTATTGGCCTGACAGTGAAGAAACTGGCACACCAGAATATTATGCTGACTATGATTATTTTCATTGGCTAATTGCACCAACACCTGCTACTGATACCACCATAGAAATCCTTTATTACGAGCAACCTCGTTTTCTTGGCGAAGAAACTCAAACAAACTTCATTACCGACTTTGCGCCAGATTTATTGCTGTACGGTACATTGCTTGAAGCCGCACCTTATCTTAAAAATGATGCACGCTTGCAAACTTGGCAAACGCTTTATGATCGTGCAGCGCAATCACTCAATGGCGAAGATCTGCAACGCATTCTTGACCGTACTGCTATTAGGAATAAAGCATAATGACTACATCATACAATTACGTCTTTGGCGGTGCTACCGTCTATCCATCTGAGGTCAGCTACGAGTCATTGACGCTGACAACCGATGTGCAATTAAGTTGGCCAACTGAAACATCAGCATCAAGCAATCTTGCCGCTAAGATTATTGATATTGAATCTGATGTAGAAAGCCTAAGAATTTTATTGCCTGACGCACAAAAAGCAGGAACTGGTGAAACAATCTTATTTAATAACATTGGCACAGAAACCATCATTGTTTCAGATTACGACGATGTGCAAGTGGTTTCTATTGCAAATGGTGAATTGTGGCAGGTTTATTTGACTGACAATTCAACTGCTGCTGGAGCATGGCAAGCGTTGCAATATGGTGCGGCTATTTCACAAGCAAACGCATCTGCATTAGCGGGAACAGGCATCGTTGCAGTAGGTACAGTGCTATCACAGTCGGTGCCAATTACTACGTTTAGTGCTAATTTTGAATTAGGCATTACAGATCGCGCCAAAATGTATAACTGGACGGGTGCGGGTGGCGTGTTAACACTTCCATCTGCGGCAACTGTTGGTGGTAATTGGTTTATGTATTTGAGAAATTCTGGTTCTGGTGCGATTGTAGCAACACCAACAGGAATAAATACGATTGATGGCTCAACAGATTTAAGTTTTCAACCTGGTGAATCAGCTATTATTGCTACAGATGGCAGTAACTTTTACACCATTGGATTTGGTAAACGTGCCATATTTGCATTTGATTACACATCTATTAATGCAGCAGGATCTGGCACGTTAACGCTGACTGGCACGCAACTAAATCGTATTGCCTATAATTTTACTGGCGTATTAACCGGCAACCGTATCATTATTGTTCCTCCAACAGTGCAACAATATTGGATAACAAACAGCACGACAGGCGCATATACGTTTACAGTTAAAACAGCGGCTGGTGCTGGCGTTACAATTACGCAAGGTCAACGTGGAATTTACTACTGTAACGGCACAGATTTTCTTATTGCCGATACTGCGTCCATTTCACTTCCGATTGATATTGGTCAAGGCGGTACGGGTGCATCAACAGCTAGTGGCGCACTCATTAATTTAGGTGGTGGATCTACTGGTATCAGTATTTTTTCTTCTGTCACGCAAGCAAATGCATGGGTGGCGTTAGGTTACGCTCAAAATGTTAATGGCGGTACATTCTAATGAGTACCATCATCTTAAAGTCAGATCCTGGCATTAAACGTGACGGCACAAAGTTTGAAGGCAACGCTTACGTTGATGGTCAATGGGTTCGCTGGCAACGTGGACTTCCACGCAAGATTGGTGGCTTTAGATCAACAACCAAATATTTACCAGAAAAAAGCACTGGCTTAACCAATATCAACAAAGGCGACTTTGTTTACATGCACTCTGGATCGGCTACAGAATTAAATCAATTTACGATTGATTCAAGCTATAACAGCTCAATTATTACTAGCAGAACACCAGTAGCCACCGTAGCAACTGGAAGCGTAACATTGACCGGTGGCGCGTCAGGTACTGTCACCATGATTACCGTGAATGGTGTCGACATTATGTCAGCACCTGTTTCCTATGTGACCAGCTTATCAGCTACTGCAACGGCTGTTGCGGCAAACATTTCTGCCTATACATCCGTGCCAGAATACACAGCAACCGCACTTGGCGCAGTGATTACAATTACATCTGTTGCCACTGGATCTATTTATAACGATTATGTCGTTGCCGCAACCACCACAACAATCACGACAACTACAGTGGATATGTCGGGTGGATCTGAAGCATTGATTGAGGATTCGGATAACAAGTGGATGTTTGATTATCAGTACGACTCATCAACAACTGCCAATTCAATCCTGGCACATTGCGCACCAAATAATTCTTATGCAACAAACGATACCGTAGGACAAATATTTTATGGCGATGCATTTGGCGAAGATCCACTTAAAGACATTCGACTTCCATCAGGTGCTAATGTTGCTGGTGGAATTGTATCGCTTCATCCATACCTGTTTTATTATGGTGGTGATGGTATTGTTGGCTGGAGCGTTGCTGGTGACTTCACAGACATGTCCGGCTCTGGCTCTGGTATTGCGCGTCCTTGGGGGACAAAAATAATTAAAGGCATGCCACTGCGTGCTGGTAGTGGAAATGCGCCTGCTGGCTTGTTTTGGGCGTATGACGCTGTTATTCGTGCAACCTTTACTGGTGGTGCCACCGTGTTCCAGTTTGACGTTATCGCCACTGGTACGTCGATTATTTCGCCAGATTCTGTGGTGGACTATGACGGCATTTATTTTTGGGTTGGCGTTGATCGTTTTATGATGTTCAACGGTGTTGTGCGTGAAGTGCCAAATGTTATGAACCTCAATTATTTCTTTGAAGGGATTAACCAAAATCAACGCCAAAAAGTGTTTGGTTTTAAAGTACCAAGATTTGGTGAGATCTGGTGGTGCTATCCTCGCGGTGATGCAACAGAATGTACGCACGCTGTTATTTACAATGTGCGTGAAACAACGTGGTATGACACTGAGCTTCCCAACGCAGGTAGAACATCGGCAACGTACAGTAATTTATTTGTAGCACCAGTTTCAGCCGGTCTTGATGCGGTCAATAATGACTACCATGTCTGGATTCATGAGAAAGGTGTTAATCAAATTTATGAAAACACGATACAGCCTATTTACAGTTTCTTTGAAACGGCTGACTTATCGTCGCCAGCACAAGGGAATTCAAACTGGCATGAGATTTCTATTATTGAACCAGACTTTGTGCAAAGCTCTGACATGACCGTACAGGTGATTGGACGATCTAACGCACGCGCACCAGAAGTTTATGGGAATGTTTACGCTTTTCCAGATACTGCGCAGGCAACATATCAGCAAATTGTGACATTAAAAGAGCAACGCAGAGAATTACGACTTCGATTTGAATCAAATGCAATTGATGGTGACTATCAGATGGGTCAAATCATTGCGCATATTGAAGTTGGCGACGGTACGGTGACAGGATGATACGAATTACATTACCTACTGGATTACAACTGCAAGACTGGGCAGATCAATTGTCGCTTGATTTGGATCCTTATGGTGCGATTAGACGATTAAATGACATACAAAAATGGCAGGACTGGGCAGTACAATTTGTGAGCAGTACATCATTGCCACAAAACGCACCAAATCCTTATAACTTTGATAATTGGCAAGATTGGGCAGAGCGTTTCTGCGAGGTAACAAATGGATAAACAAATATTAGTAGACTTGGTTCGCGGAAACCCAGCTTATCAACAGGCTATCACTCAGATTGAGCAGAAATTTGCAGATCAGCCAATTTCATCGGGTGATATTGATAGTTTAATTAAATTCTTAGAAGCCGCAGTGGATCATCCAGAGCATTACGATAAGCTCAGAGCCGCTGCTATTATGGATGGAAAACTAGATCAAGATACGCTGCCGCCACAGTTTAACGCGCAAGTGATTATTTCACTGTTAATTGCGCTTTATGGATTGCGAGATCGCATTGAAGGTAAAGAGCAACAGCCAAATCAAGGCATGATGCCACCACCACAAGCACCACAACCACCAATGCAACAAGGGATGATGCAACAACCACCAATGATGCAACCACCACAAGCAATGGCACAAGGTGGTCTTGCAAGTGCCGCGCAGCATGTACAAGCCGCTGGTCGTGGTGGTGATACGATGCTTGCGCATATCAATCCACGCGAAGCGGCTATGCTTAAAAACATGGGCGGGTCAGGGTCTATCAATCCACGCACAGGTCTTCGTGAGTTTGGATTGAATTGGAAAAGTATGATTTCAACCATTTTGCCTGCGGCAATTGGTGTTATTGCGCCTACCTTTGGAAATTATTTAAGCACTACTTCTCTTGGAAAATGGGGTGGTATTGCAGGAACAGCGTTAGCGGCTGGCGCATTAGGTGCTGGCGCATCAGCGTTAACAGGTGGAAATGTTCTTAAAGGCGGTTTGCAATCTGGTGTTCTTGGTGGATTAAACGCTGGCTTAGGATCTGAAATTGGTGGTGCTATAGGTATCAAAAATCCAATTGCTGCATCTGCTGCGGGTGGCGCATTAATTGGCGGTGGTATGAGCGCATTAACTCATGACGACATTATGAAGGGTGCATTGCAAGGTGGTATTGGTGGTGCGCTTTCTGGTGCCGGCCCACAGTTAGCCAATAAGTTTGCACAAGGCAGTCCAAACTTAGGTAGTGGCATAAGTACAGCCGCACGCGTTGGCGGTAACATGCTGACCGCAGGTTATGAGCCAGGACAAGCTATTACGTCAGGTGCGTTGGCAGGTCTTGCAAGAGGTTTGTATGATAAAAATCAATCACCATCTGATCAAGCAGTACAAAAAACGGCTGATGAAAATGGTGGTCAATTAGCAAAAGACACACTAGGTCAAACACCTCCTACAACTGGCTCAGTACCACCTGCTGGCGATAAGTCAATGGACTGGGGAACAATTGGACTGCTTGGTCTTGGTGGTGTAGCTGCTGCATCTATGCTTGGCGGATCAGACAAGGTTCAACAAGCAATCGTGTCTTCACCTAAATTAACAACTGAACAACAACAATATTACAATCAACCATCCACAACATTAGACTACAATGCAATGGCAGTTGATGCTGCAAAAGTAGGCCAAGATATAGGCACATTTGCCGCACTTAATTATGGGCAAGGTTTGGACAAGTATCGAATTGTAAAAACATCAACAAACCCAAGCGCATCTGAACCCGTATTAAAAGCACAAGGTGGATTATCTAAAATTGCTTATCTGGCACAAGGGTCAGGATCTGGTCGAGATGATACAATAGATGCAAGACTTTCTGATGGCGAATACGTTATTGACGCAGAAACAGTAGCGTTACTTGGCGATGGATCTACAAAAGCTGGCGCAAAAAAATTAGATCAAATGCGTGCAGAACTTCGCAAACAAAAAGGCAAAAAACTAGCAAAAGGTCAATTTAGCACAGCCGCTAAATCACCACTAAGTTACATGAGAGGAGAAAGATAATGGGAACATACTTAACGGACCAAGCAGCACAAAAAAAGACATCGCTTGATTTTACATCAACGGAAACACCTGCATGGATGCAATCCGCAATTTATGATCAAATTCAAAACTCAATTGCTGCGGCAGATAAACCATATGTGCCTTATACATTGCCAACAATTGCGGCATTAAATCCTAATCAGACGCAAGCCTATTCTCAGATTCAGCAGAATTCTACTAATTTTAATGCGCCAACAGGAATGAATGCTGGCTTGACTAATGCCGCTACAGCGATGAAGGCATATCAGAATTCAAATACTGCAACAGGTCTTAGCACAGGTCAATCTAATTATTTATCACCTAATACACCAACAAAATGGATAGGCGATGCCAGTACAAATTGGACATCGGCTGTGGGTGCAAATCCTGCAACAGCAGGCGCAACTAATTTAACAAATTCTGCTACCAGTGCGGGCAATATCACAACTAATGCAGATCCTTATTTAACAGCGGCTGGTAAACAATCGTACAGTGGCATAAACAATTACATGAATCCATATCAACAAAATGTTATGGATGTGCTTGCAAAACAAGGTGCGCGTAATTTAAGCGAAAATTTATTGCCGCAAGTTTCTGACTCGTTTATTAAAGCGGGTCAGTTTGGTAGTAATCGCATGGGTGAATTTGGATCGCGTGCGCTTCGTGATACACAAGAATCTATTTTGGCAAAACAATCTGATCTTGCCAATCAAGGTTACACACAAGCAATGGCAAATGCTCAAACAGATTTGGCGCGTCAAGCAACATTAGGGCAGACCGCTGGAAACTTGGCATCACAACAAGCTCAAGCGTATCAAAATGTGGGTCAGACGCAAGGTCAGTTGACAGCGCAACAACAACAAAACTTAGCCACGATTGCAAACCAACAAGCGCAACAAGCCGGTCAGCAACAACAGCTTGGATTAACAGCGGCTAAAGATGTCCAAGGTGCGCAAGCTGACGATGCAACCCGTCAGATGGGTGCATTAAATGATTACACCACCATGCTTAGCAATCAACAAAAAATGCAAAATGTTGATGCAGCATCGCTCGAAGCGGCTGGTCAAGCACAGCAAGCTCAAAAACAAGCTGAACTTACCGCAGCGCAACAGCAATGGCAAACTATGCAAGATTATCCTAAAAATCAACTTGATTGGATGAATGCGCAAATTCGTGGTCTTCCTGCTAATACCATTCCAACAATTGAAACAAAACAGAATACGACAGTTGGTGGATCTTATGCTGCATCACCGTTGCAAAATATTTTATCAGCAACGTCTATTTACAAAGGTTTAACCTCATAGGGAAATAGCATGTACGGTTATGAATTAGATGAGTTATTGAAACAACATGGTTTAAGCAATCCATCGAATGCGTATGGTGGCACGCCTATGCCAACTGGTACAACGATTGATCCATTACAACAAGCTGCGTATGAGGCTGATCAAGCCAAGTATCAAGACTACTTAAAGGAATACACAAATCGTTTGCAGAACACAAACATGTATTCTGCGCCACAGTTTCAATCGCCAGCTACTTATTCTGATTTATATAAAAAACAAGTTGGCAATAGCGTTGTGCCACAGTTTGGTACGCCAGCGTATGAAAATTATGTTAAAGAGTTAAATCAAAATTTAAAAAATAATCCAACAACAACGCAACCAGAATTAGTGGCGTTGATGGATAAGTATGGACAAAACCGTTATGACCTTGTTAATGCAACGGGTTCATGGTGGGGTGATGTTTTAGGCAATCCTGATTATCAGAATTATTCTGCGTCATCTGCGTCATCTGCTTCTACATCTACATCTGTAAGTTTAGGCTCATTAACTTCTGAATCTCTTGATTTGTCTTTAAATAGCAGTGCATCTGGTAGTGCATCTGGTAGTGCATCTGGTAGTGTATCTGGTAGTGTATCTGGTAGTGTATCTGGTAGTGTATCTGGTAGTGTATCAGGATCTGATAGTAATTTAAGTAGTGGAAGTGGCTTAGGTTCTGGCAGTGGATCTGTTAGTGATTTAGGCTCTGGTTCTGGTAGTGGTACAGGTTTAGCTTCAGGGAGCAGTGCGGGTTCAGGTTCAGGTTTTGAATCTGGTAGCGGTAGTAATTTAGGATCTGGTAGCGGAATTGAGTCTGGAAGTGGAGTAGAAAGTGGTAGTGATTTAGGTAGTGCATCTGGCAGTGCATCTGGTAGTGTATCTGGTAGTGGTTCAGGCAGTGGTTCAGGCAGTGGTTCTGGCATAGGAAGTAGCTCTAGTGCTGGTAGTGGTACAGGTAGTGAATCTGGTAGTGGTTCTAATAGTGGTAGCGTTAGTGTATCTGGTAGCGTTAGTGATTCTGGAAGTGGATCAACATTAGAATCTACATATTCATCTTTATCAGGAAATACATCTGATAGTGGAAGTGGTTCACTTGGTTCTACTGATTCAACTGGTTCACTTGGTTCTACAGGCTCAACAGGCTCAACAGGTTCTACTGATTCAACTGGTTCTGTAGGTTCAACTGGTTCTGTAGGTTCAACTGGTTCTGTAGGTTCAACTGGTTCAACATTAAATTCGGTATATGATTCATTAGCGTCAAGCGGTTCATCGGGTTCATCAACCAGTATTAGTGAATTTGTAGGACCGGTTAGCTCTACAAACCCAGATACAAAAAATAATTCATTAGGAGAATTAACGGCTGTTATAAATCCTAATCAATCTAGTTACTCACAAACTGGACCATATACGTCAGAGCAACAAACTAAATTAGAGTCGGCTTATAACTCATTATCGCAAGCAAATAAAGACGCAAGCACGTCGCGTGCAAATTCTGCAACTTCTATTGCGTCTGCAAAAGAAGAATCGTTAACCTCAGCGAAATCATTAAGTGCGTATAAAGTATCCTCTGCAAGTGCTGTAAAAGCAGAGTCATTACAAAAGAAAATAGAGGCTGATAAATCAATAGCGGATTTTCGTTCTGCATCAACAAGCACCGTAAAATCTATAAGCACTGATCATGTGTTAAGTATTTCAACCGTTCAATCTGTAGCCAACGAGCATTCATTATCTGCCGTTTCATCATTAAGTGCCGCAAAATCAACAAGCATATCCAATTCTTTAAGTGCTAAAAATTCCTTAAGCACCGCCAAGTCATTAAGCGTTGCAGAAGCGGCTAATCATTCTAAATCTTTACGTGACGAAAAAGCATTAAGTACATCTGCATCTATAAGCGCATCAAAATCTTTAAGCACAGCAAATTTGCAAAGCGCATCAGCAGTAAAATCAACAAGTTTATCGACTTCAACAAGTGCTATTAATTCCTTAAAAGAAGCCAAATCATTAAGCACCGCCAATTCTTTAAGTGAGTCCAAATCATTAAGTGTTGCCACTGAATCCAGTACAGCTATAGAAAAATCTATCAGCGCATCTTCATCATTAAGTGCCAGAAATTCTTTAAGCACGGCAAATTCATTAAGTGTTGCTAACTCTGTAAGCGCAACAAAATCTTTGAATGATGCTCGTGCCTCAAGTGCATCAATGGCTAAATCCTTTAGTACATCGGCATCTTTAAGTGCTAATACTTCATTGAGTGCCGCAAAATCATTTAGTATTTCTGCATCAGTAAGTGCGGCTAATTCTTTAAAAGAAGTTAAATCAACTAGTACCGCTAATTCTATAAGCGCATCAAAGTCATTAAGTGTTGCTACAGCTTTAAGTACGGCTACAGCAAAATCTACAAGCACAATAAATTCTATAAGCGCATCAAAGTCATTAAGTGAGGTTACTGCTCTAAGCAAATCAGCATCTGTTAGCACTGTAAAATCTTTGAGTACCGAACGTGCTAATTCTTTAAGTGCAGAAAAATCACATTCATTAAGCGTATTGCAATCAACAGATGCAATAAAATCTGCAAGTACGTTAGCGTCCTTAAGCGCATCAAAATCTGTGAGTGAAGTTAATTCTCAAAGCAAAGCAAATTCCGTAAATGAAGTAAAATCTTTAAGTGCAGAGCGATCCAAATCATTAAGCGAGGTTAAATCAACTAGCACCGCTAATTCTATTAGCGCATCAAAATCTATTAGTACCGTAAATTCATTAAGCAAATCTGTATTGGATATTAATGCAAAATCTGCAAGTTTAGAAAAAGCAAATTCATTAAGTGTAGCAAAAGTTCAATCAGCAAGCACGTTGCAGTCTAATTTGGAGGCAAAATCAGCAAGCATCGTGGCATCTATAAGTGCCGCAAAATCTGTAAGCACGGTAAATTCATTAAGCAAAGCCACATCATTAAGTGAACTTAAATCATTAAGTACCGAAAAGGCTAATTCTTTAAGTGCATCTACATCGGTAAGTAAAGCCGCATCAGCCGCATCTGCAAATTCTGCTAGTGCTGTAAAAGCCGCTAGTGCTTCAGCCTCAGCGTATGCATCTGCAAGCACAGCAACTTCATTAGCAATAGCAAAACAAAAGGTATTAGATGCGGCTGCTTTAGCAAATCCAACCATTGAAAATATTGCGGCTAAATATAATATTTCTAAATTAGCAGCGACAGCCGCAAAAGCTATTGCAGATGGTATGGATCCCGATAAAGCCTTTAGTAAATATTACCTTCAATCTGGCGATAAAGATAAGTCGCCATATAATCACATGTATGAGCTTTCTGATGCGTTTAGAAACGACTTGCCAGCGGATAAAGTGCCAACCGTTTCTGAATTAGCGCAGCATTACAAAGTTAGTGAAAATTCTATTCTTGCCGCACTTTTACTTAATTCAGATGTTACACAAAAACAATTAGATGATTTTGTAGCTAAAAATCCATTTGATACCTACGCTGAATTATATGCAATACCAGATTTAGCTTCTGCTATTCGCACAAAACTTGGATCTGTTGTACAAAACGCAGCCGCTAAAGCTAAATCAACAACAAATACTGCAATAAAATTACCTAATGATACAACAGGAACGGTTGGAGCAGATGGAAGTACAGGCACAGCAGGCAGTACAGGCAGTACAGGTTCAACAGGCAGTGCAGGCGCAACAAATACCATTGTGCCAAATTCGTCTGGTGGCTTAACCAGCACCACACCAATTACGCAACCAGCAACACAGCCACAAACACTTGAAGCAGTAAAACAAATTACAGAAGCGGCAACACTAGCAAATAAAATTGTTCAAGTAACAAAAGATACGCCAAATGCTGTTACACCAGAAAAAGCTAAAGAAATTGCTATTGAGTTTATTACAATTCCAAAAGAAAAATTAAAGGATTTTACAGAGCAAACATTACTGGGTTCACTTGGTGATTTTGCCAAAATGATTATGCCAGGCCCAGCTTATGTTTTAGATTCTTTGGGTAATATAATTCAAGGACAGGCACCAATGGATGCTGCTGATTTTTTTCGCGATGTTTATTCAAAAAGTGTGTTAATTGATATTGGTCCATTAATACCTGACTTTTTGAAAGATTGGGCTAATGGTGATACGAAAGCATTAACAAACAATAATGCATCAAATGTACTTAACTCTGGTCATTTACTTGAATTAAGTGCGCCTAAAGATGGATCTGAGGCGGTTGCAGTCATTAAAGTGCCAACAACTGATTCGGTTACTGAAAAATTTGCTGACGTTATTCAAAATAATTTAGCTAACCCAGAGGCTATTCAAAAATACGCTAAAGATAATAATCTTGGTGATGCAGCATTAACAAAAGCAGTTCAATTTGCAAAAGATAATGCCGCGTCTATAAAACAATTTAATGAAGCTGCTGCAAACGCACAAGCCAATGGAACACTGCAAAACGGAAAAATTATTGGATCAGAGCTGTTCCCAACAACAATTGCAGCTATTGATGCGCTTGTTGATGGCGCGGTACCGTTCAGTCTTGGTGTTCCTTTAATTGCTGAAATTAAATCGTTAATTAACGGCACAAACTATGATGATGCGTTAGCGCAAGAATATAATGATTTTAATCATTGGGCTGCTGCTAATCCAATACAAACCAAAGTATTACAAACGCTTGGTGTTATTGGTGCGTCAGAATTAACAGGTGGATTAGGACCGTCTGACTCCATGAAAGTAAATAGCATTTGGAATCAAGACTTAGGTACTAATGCACGTTCAATTGCTATTAATTTACGCGATGAGGAACCCATTACATTTACGCCAATTGATTCAAAAGGAAACGCTATAGGCGAAACGATTATACTTAATAAGGACAGATTGCCTACCAATTTCTTTGATACAATAGGCACTAATGTAGAGAAATCTTATAACGACTTGATTGGAGCTATTGAAGGCACGGTTGGATCGATTGGTGATTTCTTAAGTGGTGGTGATAACGAACAATTACCTAATGACTTTGAAGGATCTATCACATATCCAAATCAAGGTGGTACAACAACCACGCCAAGCACTGGAAACGAGATATACGATAACGCTATCAAAGGACTAAGTGATTTATGGGGTAATAAAGCATTTTCATCGCTTGGTACATTATCACCAAGTGCCGATTGGTCATTTAATTCTAGTAATTTAGGGACAACACCAGGCTATGCAGATTTAAGCAGTCCATCATTTTGGGGTAGCTCGCTAGGAAATTTTGATAATTCTAATTTTGGCGATTGGGGTGGTGGCGGTATTCCATCGGGATGGAGTCAAAGCGATTTTGGGTTTAATGGTGGTGCTGGATGGGGGGATGCTGGTGGCGGATGGGACATGCAACTTGCAAAAGGTGGCGCAGTGAGCAAAGAAATTGACAGATTATATAAAAAATACGGTGGAGCAGTCTAATGGCAAATATTGAAGATCTAGCAGAAAACTATGGTGTCAATCCTGACATCGACATGGAGGATAAACAGCCGACGATTCAAGATTTGGCATCAAATTATTCACTCAATCCAGACATGCAAAAAGAATTATTCGCTCAATACAGTGAAGCACGCAAGACCGCTGAGGCGCAACGTGCGTTACTTCGTGATGCGCTTGAGAAGAACTTAATCAATCAGCAACCTGAAGACAAGTCAGAGATGTACTTTAAGCTGGCAGCGGCTCTTGCGGCACCATCAACCACAAAAGGCTTTGGTGAGCCATTGATGAATGTTGCCAATGCGATGGCTGAGAGTCGTGCGTCAGAGCGTAAGCAACGCAATGAGAATATCGCAAAGCAATTATCGTCACGCCAAGCGATTGCAGAGCTTTACGGTGAAGACGAGAAAAGTTTAGGATCTATGCTGGCGCGTTATCATGTTAATCAACGACCATCTGCGGCTCTGCAATTCTCAAAAGATTATGCTGCGGCTGATCCAAATACAAGACAGTTTATGGAGAAATATTTATCCGCTACGCGCAATCCTCCGC
>CAKZJE010000054.1 GCA_936941155.1 uncultured Methylomonas sp.
GTAGTTTTTTGTTGAATCGTAGAGACGCAATATTTTGCGTCTCTACACATTTGCATAGCGTCTAACCATTTAAAAAACTATGTATTTCTGAATGGATGCGGTTGAGAAGTTTTTTGTAGAAAATATCGAAATTTTTTCAAGACGACTGGTCGTTTTTAAAATTTCGGCAGATTAAAGCAATTTATAAAGTCGGTTGTTATAAATAATGAGTGACGCGCATTAGATAAATTACGAAAATTTTTCAAGACGACCAGTCGTCTTAAAAATTTCACCGCATTAAAAAATTTACACAGCCACAAGCAATACAGAAAAGAAAATTCAAACCGCAATTTGTGACAGAACTCTCTGCATATCTCAAGAAAGACTCTAAAATTAATAATTTAGTGTATTTCTTTGTTATTCATCACGCAGTGTCTTTACAAAATCATTTAAAATCAATATGTTGTAAAAAACTGTAAATTTTGCGACATGTAAGTAATAATACACATCAAAAATCTTCCACACGTTTGTAGTCATTTCAGTCATCAAGGCAAAAACCATGAACCATATTTATCGTAGTATTTGGAGCGAAGCATTAGCTACTTGGGTAGCCGTGCCTGAAAATACCAAGTGCAAAGGTAAACGCTCATCAGGAAAGACAGCGTTGGTGGTGCTTGGTTTATTATTTTCGTTTTCAAATGCTTTTGCGTTGCCGACCGGTGAACAGGTTGTGGCGGGGCAGGTTGCGGTGACAACGCCTAATACCGCGCAGATGAATATCAATCAAAGCAGTCAACAAGCGATTGTGAATTGGCAAGGTTTTTCGATTGCGCCTCATGAAAGTGTGAATGTGTCTCAGCCGAATGCAGATGCAACCTTAATGAATCGGGTGATAGGGCAAGATGCCAGTATTATTCAGGGGCAATTGCACGCAAATGGACATGTTTATCTGATTAACGCTAACGGAATTTTGTTTGGCAAAACGGCGCAAGTGGATGTGGCGGGCTTGGTGGCGAGTACGCATAACATCACAAATGAGGATTTTCTTAGCGGGCATTATCATTTTATTCAAGGAAAAGTTTCCGGGATTATTGATAATCAAGGCTTTATTAGAACTTCTGAGGGCGGCGTTGTTGCTTTAATCGGCACGCAAGTGAGTAACGAAGGTACGATTGAAACACCAAAAGGCACAACTGCGCTGGTTGCGGGTAAAACTGTTGATTTGGATTTTAAAGGTGATGGGTTAGTTGAGGTAAAAGTCACTGAAGCGGCTTTGAATGCGCAGATTGCGAATAAAGGCGCGATTGCTGCGGATGCTGGGCGCGTGATTCTTACCGCTAAAGCGGCTGGGCAGTTGGTTGGCACGGTTTTAAATTCTGAAGGCGTTGTGCAGGCAAAAGGTTTAGTGGAGCGCAATGGCGAAATTATTTTGGATGGAGGCGATAGCGGTGTAACGCAGGTGAGTGGCAAGCTGGATGTTAGCGGGGCTCATGTTGGCGAAAAAGGCGGAAAAATTTCTGTTACGGGTGAAAAAGTTGCCATTCAAAGCACTGCAAAATTAGACGCTTCAGGCAACCAAGCGGGCGGTTCTGTCACAGTTGGTGATAAACAAACCACTGCTGAAACCACGATTGCTGCGGGCGCAAATCTGAGTGCGCAAGTTTTAGAAGACGGTAAAGCTGGGACGATTGATGTGTTTGCCAATATGGAAAGTGGCACAGTTAAAGTCGCTGGCGAATTGAATGCTTCTGCTCCCAAAAAGGGCGATGGTGGTTTTGTGGACACTTCTGCCGCGCATGTTGAGATAGCCGATTCTGCTAAAGTCACAACGTTAGCCAACAAGGGTAAAACAGGGAATTGGCTGATTGATCCCACTGATTACAACATTGCTGCCAGTGGTGGCAACATCACCGGAACAGCGTTAAGCACAAACTTGAATAGCAGCAATATCACTATTCTCAGCACATCGGGCACGGGCGGCACGCTGGGTGATGTGAATGTGAAAGATGCGGTAAGTTGGTCAGGCAACACCACGCTTACACTCAATGCGCAAAACAATATCAATTTCTCCGCTAATGTCACAGGTTCTGGTGCATCCTCAAAACTGGTTTTGCAATACGGTCAATCCAGCGCAGCGGGTGGCACAAGCGATTATTTCCTCAATAGCAGCAAAATAAATCTCTCTGCTGGAGCAAATTTTAGTACGCAAAAAGGCGCAACAGGAATAGTTATCAACTATAACGTGATTACCAGTTTAGGCGCGGAAGGTGATGAAACGGCTGCGGCAACGCCTTCTGCAACCTTACAAGGCATAGCCAACGCGAGTAATTTTTCAGGGAATTATGTTTTAGGCGCGGATATTGATGCAAGCGCAACTAGCACATGGAATAGCGGAGCAGGTTTTCAGCCAATAGCTGACGATGTAACAAGATTTACAGGTAGCTTTAATGGTTTAAATCACACTATTTCTGGATTGAGTATTAATCGGCCGACTACGGATGCTGTGGGGTTATTTGGTGGTGTTGATGCGGTTGGCAGTATTACTAATCTTGGCTTATTAGGCGGTTCTGTTATAGGACAAAACTCTGTTGGCAGCTTGGTTGGCTACAACGAAGCAAGTCTGAGTAATGTTTATGCCACCACTACCGTCACAAGCTCAAATACGGGTGATAGCGTGGGTGGATTAATTGGTGTCAATGCTGGTAGCTTGGATAACACTTACGCGACAGGGGCGATAACAGGTGATATTAGCATTGGTGGTTTGATTGGCGATAACTACGGTACTGTGACTAATAGTTATGCCAGCGGAAATGTGACGGCAACAGGGGTAGTTGCAGGTGGTTTAATTGGTTCTAATCGTGGCACGGTGACGCAAAGTCATGCTTTAGGCAATGTTGTTGCTGCTAGTAATGTGGGTGGATTAATAGGCTGGAATAGAAGTCTTAGCACTGTTAACCATACTTATGCCTCTGGTGATGTTTCGGGTGATTTTTGGGTAGGTGGTCTGGTTGGCTATGCTGATGCAACAATCAGTAATAGCTACGCACTTGGAAGCGTGACAGGTAATGATGCTGTAGGTGGATTGGTTGGGATTCTTTTAGGGACAGCAAGTCTTAATAATACTTATGCAACGGGGCATGTGATAGCTAGCACTAATATCGGTGGCTTAGTAGGCGAAAATATCAGCACAGGTTCTGTAAATAACTCTTTTTGGGATACCGAAACGACAGGGCAAGCGACTAGCGCGGGTGGCACAGGCAAAACTACTGCCGAGTTAATGGCAGAATCTACTTACACAGGCTGGGACTTTACCGTCGCAGGTGATTGGTGGATGTCCGATACCAATACGCGTCCCTTCCTGCGTTTTGAATATAGCACCAATATTACAAACGCTCATCAATTGCAAATGATGGCAATGGATTTATCAGCCAGTTACACACTGGCAAATAATCTTGATTTAACCTCAGAACT
>CAKZJE010000055.1 GCA_936941155.1 uncultured Methylomonas sp.
TTTCAGCATTTTTCTAATTTTTCAGTGTTTTTTTTCTCTAAGATACCGCTGGTTTTGAATACTTTCACTGTCTCATTAGCTTTTGAATTATCCATCTCATCTGTTAAACCCTGCGCTTTAGCGGACAAATGCTCTTTCCACGCAACATTTTGTTGGCTTACTGCGGCTAATGCGTCTGCTCGCGACATCGCTAAAACGGTTTCTTTATTCGGAATTTTCAGCGTTTTCTTAACTGTTAAAGCGTTAATATTATCTGCATAAAATGCAGAGGGATTCTCTTGAAACAACGCAATAATCATTTGCTCAACAGACGCACCTTTAGGGCGCGTTTTTTTAGCGACTTTCCAAATAAAGTCAGTTCGCTTTATTGGGCCATAGTGAGTTTTGTCAGCTCTCACAGACTTTTTTCTAACCGCACTTTCCCTGATGAAATACCCTGATTGATTTTCTAGCTCTTGTTGCGAGCTATCGGAGGCAACGTCATCAGCAAAATTTTCTTCCCCTCTGTGTTTCGAATGATGTGTTGTAGATGCAGCAGACAGGTTGTAAGTCGTAGAAGGCTCAATCAACACCGTAAACTCACGATATAAAACATCACTTTTATTCCAGCTGACTTCCAGCACAAAACTCAAAAAAAGCTCTTTCAAGGCTTCGGTTGAGCTAATTTCAATAAAAGCAGAGCCATTTGCCCTTTTAACGGGTTTAAACTTTATGTTTTTAAGAAAATAACTCCAAGGAACTCCGGCTTCATCAAATTTTTCTGGCGTTGCCAAACTGACAGAAAGATCACTTATTTTGTCATCAGCAGCTCCAATCAATTCAATTTCAGCTTTCAGGCTTTGATTAAACCCTGAATGCAATTTAATCTCACCAACCCCTAATGAATAAGCAGCGGTTGGAATAAATGCCGATGTACTTGCTATAACCGCGATAGCGATTGTTTTAGTTATTTGATACATAGATTATCCTCGCGAGTATTGACAACTCTTTTTAGGTTACGCCGGCAATTTAAAGATAAAAGAAAAAATTCATTTTGATATAAAAGAATCATATAACTAAAAGCTGATGTGATTGTAGTTTAAGAGCGAAAACAGCATCACCTAGCCTTCAAAGCCTTTCGATAATACTACATTTTTTCGTGAACAACTTATCAAAAACTGAAAAAAGTTCCGCCTTTAGTACTTTTTTAGTATAAGGGAGCAATCTTCCCTCACTTTACCTTAACCTCATGGATTAGTTGCATGTTTACTTTTACAGAATGAAATGAACACCTCAAAACACCTTAAGGATTAATATCAAGTACACCTAACATATTGCCATCCTTAGGATTTAATACGATAACTTGTTTTTTCATACTGCTTTGTAACGCATAAAAAATTAACGATTCAGGTGGAATACCTTGTGCGATTTTTACAAGCTGTTCTTTTTGTTCAGGATAGCTTTTTAGTAAAAATTGAGCATTTAATCGGAACATTCCACTGGCAATACGGGTCAAGTTTTGCCGATAAGCTCGGTAATATTTAGGCAGCAAATAAATATTTTTTTTATCAATCGTTAATTCATTAATAAGCTCTTTTCGCCCTTTTGAGGTAATCGGTGTTTCGATATACACAAAACGTGGCGGATCAAAAATACCATTTTTCAGAGATTTGTCGGTTAAATCATCAGTATTAATGCTAGATGCTGGAATAATTGAAAATCCCTCTTCATAAAAAGCAACATACAAAGGACGTTCAGTAAACACCGTAAACGCGCCATAACCAAACGCTGCAAATTGCAAAACCGCGATAATTGCTAAATCAAAATACAATTCTTTTTTGGCTGGGTTAAAAACAATAAAGGTCAGTAAAGGGCCAATAATGATGTCAACCATCACCATCACAGCCACAACTGGCCAGCCACCTTCCAACTCAAAAAAAGGTTTTGGATACCAAACAAACCAAACGATAGCTAAAAAAGTCGAGATAATTAATACACTTAGCACAATATGTATTAAAAATGCTTTGATTTTGGATTTCGTTAAATCTGTCATATTTATGTCTTTATTTTAAAAAGTGTTAATTTAACACAGTCGATTGAAAAATCGTATGTGACAATGCTTTTCTCAGCTTTTTGAGAAAGTTTATCTGGGGAGTTTATTATGCAGTGGTTAATCGCGTTTATCGCAGCAGCATCCGCAGCGGCGGTCGATCAAAATATCGCAGCGTGGGGCACAATCGGATTTTTAATAGGCCATGTATTAAATCTCTCTAGTCGCATTACTCAATTAGAGCGCAAACTCAGTTATTTGCACACTGAAATTATTCGGCTAACCAGTCAAAAGCCGACAGAAAGGCAGTCGCAAGAGCCAGAATTGCAGGTTGATGCTGTTGATTCGAGTCAAGCAGCCGCAAAAACAGTTTTCTCTACAACAGAATTAAAAGATGAAACTGCGTCTTTCATTGTTTCAAACGAATATGAAGACGAAACAGAATCTGAGTCCGAGGCAGAAGCAGAAGCCGAGGTGAATCTATGGATGTCTCAGAATGTTGTCAATTCCCCTGAAGAATCGCACAAATCTACATATCAACCCGCTGAAAAAATTACGCTCCCGCCTTCCGATGTCGAGAAACTTTTTGCCTTTATTTGGGGCTGGTTTACCGATGGCAATACGTTTGTACGCATTGGCATCGTCATTTTATTTATCGGCGTATCGTTTTTGCTCAATCTTGCGATTGATCGCGGTTATATCCCGATTGAATTACGCTTATCGGCTGTGGCGGCAGGGGCGATAGGTTTATTGGTATTAGGATGGAAGCTACGCGAATCACGCGGCGGCTATGCTTTATTACTTCAAGGCGGCGCGGTTGGTTTGTTGTATTTAACGATTTTTGCCAGCTATAACCTGTATCACGTTTTGCCAGCCGCGCTCGCTTTTTTCTTGCTGGTGTTGATTGTGAGCTTATCCGCCACGTTAGCCGTGTTAGAAAATACGGTTTCAATGGCATTATTCGGAAGCATTGGCGGCTTTCTCGCGCCGATATTAACCTCCGCAGGCACAAATAATTACATCGGCTTATTCAGTTTTTACGCCTTATTGAACGCTGGCATTTTTGCAATTGCATGGTTTAAAGCATGGCGAATATTAAATTTAGTGGGTTTTACCTTCACCTTTTCCATCGGTGCGTTTTGGGGTTCATCAAATTACCTGCCAGAAAATTTTGCCACAGTCGAACCGTTTTTGATTTTATTTTTCCTATTTTATGTTGGAATTGCCATTCTTTATGCAACGCGCCGTGCACCCGATTTTAAAGATTACATCGACGGCACACTCAATTTTGGCACGCCGATTTTAGCGTTTGGATTACAAGCGGCAATGCTGAAAAACACAGAATATGGCGTTGCCATCAGTGCTTTTGTGCTAGGAATATTTTATTTAAGCCTCGCTTCATTCGTTTGGAATCGGCTCGGTGAATCACTAAGGTTTTTAAGTGAAGTTTTATTGTCCATTTGCGTGATTTTTCTGACTTTAGCCGTGCCGTTTGCAATGGATGGCTCAAACACTTCCGCAACGTGGGCAGTGGAAAGCGCCGGCGTGTTATGGGTCAGCATTCGCCAACAACACTTTGTGCGGCGCGTGTTTGCCTTAGGATTACAAGCTTGTGCCGCTATCGCCTTAAGCAACGATGCAGCCTTAACGCAAACGGGTGTCGCTTTTTTTAACAGCACGTTTATCGGCATCGTTTTGTTAAGTTTCTGCGGCGGATTAAGTAGCTGGATGTTGTCGTGGGATTTTCCAACGCGGCGCGATATTGAAAAAACGCTTTCGCCCCTTTTATTAGCTTACGGTCTGTTCACGCTGTTTTTAGGCTTTAATTTGCAAATACAACAGCATGGTTTAAGAGCGGAACAAAATGATTTGATGTTGTCATTAACGATTGTAATGACGTTTTTTTTAATGCAAATCGGACGCGGTTTAAACTGGATAGACGCAAAAAATGCCGCTTTAAGCATGATAATACCTTTAATACTCGGCGCGTTTGTTATGCTCGCAAAAGGCAGCCACCCCAGTGCAGAACACGGTTTATGGCTTTGGTCGTTAGCGTTTATGGTGTATTTTTATTGTTTGAAACAGGCGAATACGCTAAGCGAAACCGGCAGTTTATCCCTGCATGTTTTTACTGGCATTTATTTAGCGATCTTGTTGTTTTGGGAAGGATTTTGGCAACTTTTACTGGTTAGCGCGTTCCTGAGTTTGTTGTTTAATGATTTTGCCAAACGCTTTCAATGGTCAGAACTGAAAACATTAGCATTCGGTTTATTTCCGGTGATGTTGTTTTTAACCTTATCCAGCCTGATCACCCCTGCCCTGCATCCGTTTGAATTGCCTGATAATAAAATGGGATTCAGTTGGTCGTTTGAGCCTGGTTACGCGCTGTGGCCATTTGCCTTTGCGGTGTTGTACTGGTTGTTTTATGACAATGAAAATCAAGAATTGGAATATCAGCCGGGATTTCGCGGCTTAAGTTTATTGTTGCTGGTGTCGTTGTGCACTTGGGAAAGTTCGTGGCATTTAAGCAATTATTTCACGCTGAATAATGGTTGGCATATTGCGTTATTCCCGTTATTCGCGCTGGCCGCGCTGGGCTTGATGTTGCCTGCGAAAATTTTTCCTTTCAAAAATTACCAAGAGGATTATTTAGATTGGACAGCGCAACCACTGATTTTGGGTTTGATGTTGTGGTCAATGTTGGCGTTAGTCACTTCAGCAAGTTCAGCTCCCTTGCCTTGGTTGCCGTTGTTGAATCCAGCCGAGTTAATGCAGGCAATGGTGTTGCTGATGTTGCTTCGTTTTACTTTTTTATTGCCTGAACAACGCATGAGTGCAGAACAAAAACAAGCGCGTTACAAGCATCTGGCTTATTTTTGCTTTGTGTGGCTGAATTTTATGTTGTTGCGGGCAATTCATCACTGGGGCGGGTTGCCTTGGTCGCCCAGTTTATTGGATAAAGCTGTCACGCAAACCTGTTTGTCGATTTTCTGGACGTTATGCGGATTATCTTTAACGATTGTGGCAACGAAAAAACAGGTGCGCAAATTGTGGATTAGCGGTGCAGTATTATTGACGATTGTGGTGATTAAATTATTTTTGTTTGATTTGCATTCCCACGATTCAATGGAGCGGATTATTTCGTTTATCACGGTGGGCGGATTGTTAATGCTGATTGGTTATTTTGCGCCGTTGCCGCCGAAAGTTAAAAATACAGAAAATAATTGATAAGTAGAAGACTGCTCATTTTGAAAAAGTTTGCTGTAATTTATAACCTATTATGACAGCTTGCGATGAGATGAAAACGCCAAGCAAAGTTTGTTGGATAGGCGTTTCAAAACAGAGTTTAGGAACGAAAAAATAACCTACTTTTCTCGCTTTTAAGTGGCAATAAAAACGTAGTTTGGAAACTAAAAATCGTCCGGATTTACTGTGAAATTGATTGCTTGTGGTAGATTCAACTAACAAAATCAAGTTTTTACTGTGCGTGCCGATATTTGTTGACAGACTCAGTGGCAACCAGCAGAATTAACCAATCTGCGTGATGACGGTAGTGCTAAAGTCAAAAGTTGCCCATAAAGCTACAAGCATCAAACCACACGCGCCTTAATCTATTACGGAAAATAAAATTATGACAGACCAAGAATTAAAAGATTTAGTGGCGAGTTTGGCTGCTTCCCAGCAAAAAACCGACAAACAACTCAAAGAACTCGGCAAGCAAATTGGTGGGTTAGGCGAAAAATTTGGCAGTTTTACCGAAGGCTTGGCGTTGCCTTCCATGACTAAAATTTTAAGGGAAAAATTCAAAATGGAAGTGATTAGCCCCAGTGTGCGCGTGAGCAAAAACTGCATTGATGCGGAGATTGATGTGCTGGCGTATTCCAATAGCTCGATTAATGAGGCTTATGTGGTGGGAGTGAAAAGCCATTTGCGGGAAGAGGCGATTACGCACACAATACCTTGATGGGCATAGATAGGGCGTTGTTTCCTGAGCATAACGATAAAAAACTGTATGGGATTATCGCGGCGGTGGATATGTCGGAAATGCTGAAAAAACGGGTGTTGGAGGCGGGGTTTTATGTGGCGCGGATTCAGGATGAAACGTTTAGTTTAGAGTCGCCTAGCGGGTTTCAAGCGAAGTGTTTTTGAGGTTTTGCGAATGGAATTTGCTAAAATTAAAAAAAAGCGATTAGTTTTACCAGAAGTTACGCGGCAGCTAATCAAAATGCGGTGATGGGGTAAATGGCATTACCTAAACCCGCTCAAGCCTTCATGCGATGGTTAGTTGTTAATGTGAATAACATGAACGCCAAGCAACCGCACAATAAGTTTTAACCAAGGTTATTTTTCATGATTGCAACACTATACATTATCGTCTCGGTTTGGATCTTTTTAGTTCAAATCCAGAATGGGTTCTTTGCCGCTATCGTATTAGCGTTATATTGGCCGATTGCGCTTATTAAAGGTGTTTTTGTATCTTTAATAGTTATATTCAATGCAATCTCTGTGATGGGAAAGGATAATTCACTTTCATTCGGCAAATTTATTGTGCAGGATGGCATTGCAACGGATACAGAAACAGGTTTAACGTGGCTGCGTTTTGAGCATGGGCAAACATGGCAAAATAACACCGTAGTGGGTGAGACTAAATTTGTTGCTTGGGAATCGGCTTTTGAAGTAGCCAAACAATTTAATCAATGCGGCGGTTATGCAGGTTTTACCGATTGGCGATTGCCGACTATTGATGAATTAAAAACGTTGCTTGAAAAACATAAAAACGAAAAGGGCTGTTACATTGATGCGGACGTTTTCCCTCATTGTGAATGGTTTGTGTGGTCTTCTTCTCCCTATGCTGGCTCTGGCTATAGTGGCTGCGCGTTGGTCGTGAATTTCTACGATGCCAATTATGGCAACGGTGGTTCGGACGGCAACTATGTTCGGCTCGTGCGTGGAGGATAGTGGTTTTTTGTTTTTTAAATTAAGCCGTCACCCAATTCGATTAAAAAGCATCAAAACAAAACCTGCCCCAGAAAAAAGACGATACGGGTTTGGCTTTGCAAAAAAACTAACCGTTTGTTGAGAAATTTTTGAAAGATACGCAACAAGAAATTGGGAAAGTCTAACATTTCAATATGAATAAGAATCACTGATATGCCGTTAAAAATAAAAATACTAAGCTCTGAAAAACTAGGTACTCATTATGGAGTGTTTTCAGGAAAAGATTTAATTCACATTACGCCTTGCCGTTCATCTGCCGAAAAGTTTATAACAGCCACTGAAACAAAGAAAAAAATCGACCAGCCTATTAAGGAAGAGCTTAATAAACAAGTTTCTAATTTAGCCAACATACAGAGAATTATCTTAGAAAGGGATTTAGCAGATTTAGATAATAGATTTAGAGACTGTGAAAGTATCCTTCTTCAACAAGTTATAATAACAACATAAGTAGAAAGCACCACTCACACATGAA
>CAKZJE010000056.1 GCA_936941155.1 uncultured Methylomonas sp.
AATTTTGCACCAGTGCTATAGTTCCGGTCTTTACATTCCTATAGTCTCAGTAGGATTTTTTTGAGCTGACTCTTTTTTGCTGTGGATAACTTTTTTAACAGGTTCTATTTTGCCTATCTCTTTCGCTGTGAACTGCTTAACATCTTTTAAAACTTGCTCCAGTTGACCGGACAAAGCCGCTGCTTTTTCAAGTGCCAACTTTTCAGCCAACAAAGCCGCTGCGCGTTCCGCTTTGGTCTCGGTGATTTGCTTATCCTGAATATCAAGCGCGGTCTGTAGCTTTGTCACTTGCTTATCAAGGCTTTTAACGCTTTCCTCACTGGTTTTAATGCGTTTATCAAAATCAGCGCGTAACTTGTCACTGTCTGCATCACGTTTGACAATATCCGCTTTTAACTCGCTAACCTGCTTATCATGGGACTCTTTAGACTCGGTTAGCCGTTGGGTTAAAGTCCGGCTTTCGATATTGGATAACTCTAAATCATGCAATGCACTGTTAAGTTCTTCAGTTAATGCGGTTGTGGTGGCGCGTTCTGTGTCCAGTGCGGCTTTATGCTCGTTTAATTCAATTGTGACTTGTCCAAGCTGTTCGCGTAACACTTCAATACTGTTTGCTTGATTATCTGAAAACTCCTGTAATTCCTCAATTTTAAGATTTACATCATCTTCCGCCTTTTTCAATGCCTCGCGTTGTATCTCTAGTTCGTTATGAGCAATCTCCCGTGCTTGATGCCAAAAGGCTTTTAAAGCGTTATCCCCTGCATTTTTTAGTGATTCTGGAATATCAATCTTTAACGGTAAATTTTCAACCTGTTCCGATTGTTCAGGGTTTCGGGCTTGCCAGTCTTTAATCATTTTCTGAATGGTCGAAAAACTGCCACGTTCCCCCACTTCTTTATGTACCTTAGTGCTACTTAGGTTTTCCCCACGTCCTATAAGAGCAAGGCAAGCGGTATCAATAGCATCTTGAGTTAATCTTTCTTTCTGATAGTTCATAGTAGCCTCTGTAAAAGTGTAGTAAAAAGTGTAAGTGTAAGTGTAAACTGTAATTACGGTAAAGTGTAAATGTGTAATGTTACAGTTTACACTATCTTACACTTAATATCTAAATTAAGCTCTCTTTAGGATGTTGGCTACTGTTGATGCGTACCACTTCCCGCCGCGCCGTGTTTTCATGCCTGTATCGTTTAGCCGTTTAGCAATGGCGGGTAATGTTTCGCCACTATCACGCAACTGTTGAACAAAAGGCAAAACGTTATCAGCAAAAGCGGTGGCTTGTTGTCTGCATGTTTCGTGACCTATAAGCCTAGCATCATCTAAATTCGTTTGATTGCCTAATACCACGCCTTTATCTTTCAGGACTTTTAAAGCTGCTTTTGTGCGGGTGCTGATTAATTCACGTTCTTTCTCTGATAAAGCTGCGTACAAGTGCAACATGAAAGAATCTGCATCTTTACCCAACTGAGCCACAATAAAAGGTACTTTGCTTTCCATTAAACCGCTAATAAATGCCACATTACGCCCTAAGCGGTCTAATTTAGCGACTACAAGATAAGCACTTTCTTTTTTGGCGTGTGCTAAGGCTTTGGCTAGTTGTGGGCGAACTTCTAAAGCATCTTGACCTTTCCCTGTTTCAATTTCTTGGTAATGGGCTGTTACTTCGATATTTTCAGCTTGGCAAAACTCCGTAACTAGATTTAGTTGTGATTCTAAACCTAAGCCACTTTTGCCTTGTTCTGCTGTACTAACGCGGGTATAGATAATTGCTTTCATTTTGGTTAAATCCTCAGTTATTTTGAGTTCTTACAAATCTTATACGAACGTTTAACATTTGTAAAGATAAGGTATAGCTTTCAATATCATTGTTTAGCTAGTTGATTGTGCTTTGCTTGGTATTAATTAGATTTTAATAATGGTCTCGACACTGAGCGATTAACAAAGCATCTTCTTCATAGGCATAAACTAAACGGTGTTGTGCATCAATGCGCCTTGACCAAAAACCCGATAACTGGTGTTTTAGCGGCTCTGGCTTCCCTTTTCCAGTAAAAGGCTCTCGTTCAATCTCTTTTATTAACATATTGATGCGTTTTAACATGGCGCGGTCGGTAGCTTGCCAGTAAAGATAATCTTCCCAGCCTTTGCTTGAAAATTTAATCTGCATTTAATAACTCTCTAGCAACTCCTTTACCTGCGCGTAACTCTGCAATAGATTCAAGCAATCTTTGTGCGCCTGTTGAATTTCTTAGCAAGTAAGCAGTTTCTTCAAGGCTTTCATAATCTTCAAGCGACATAATCACTACAGGCTTTGCGTTTTGATGTGTAACAACAACGGGCGCGTGGTCATCATTTACGATTCGCATTACATCGGCAAGATTTTCATTCGCATAATTAAAAGTAAGTGCATTCATGGTTTTTTTCTTTCTGTGTGTTTCCGTGTGAATAGTCTAACCGACTAAAAACCTAAAAAACAGTAAGTTTTCATAGCTGGTTAGGTTTGGTTAGGTTTTGGTTAGGTCGGATTTCCCTTATAAATCAATGAAGTTAGGTGGTTAGTTAGGTTAGGTTAGGTTGGTTAGGTTTGTCAGGATAGTTTTTTCTTACCTAATTTTTAATTTTTCGACTATCTAAATTTTCAACTTTGCTAGAAAAAATTGAATATAAACCTAACCACCTAACTAATAATTAATATTTTTTAAAAATATCTTTATATATAACACTTTAAGCTAATCTATCTTGGTTAGGTTTTTGGTTAGGTTTTGGTTAGGTGGTTAGGTTTTGAAATGATAGCACTCTCTTTGACTACCTAACGTTTTACAATTCTTTAACACAATAAACCTATCATGCTTCTTTAACTCGCCTATCAACTCGGTTTTATTTAGGCTGTTTCCGTTGTTGTGCAAGTGTGCCAATACAGTAGGCAAGTGGATAACTAACTCTTCATCATTATTTATACCTACTCCGTGCGTGATGTTTAACTCGGTGATACAGCTAAAAAAGTAATCTGCTGTATGAGCTTCTGATTTTGCCGTCTCCAGCTTGTTCTTGGCTCTTGCTACTGTGTAAAGCATAAGCGCGTTATAGTCAGCATCCATTTTTAACGATTCCAGTAATGTAACCACTCCAGCTAAGGCGATAGCATGATTATTAGCAATACGGGCTACTTTGATGCCTTGTTCTTTCAATGTTCCTGAATAGTCTTTAATCCAGCTAATCAACTCACTTTCAAAGGTTTTTCTATGCCTTAAAACATGGTCGCCCACACTTGCCAGTTGTTCAGGACTGTAGCTATTTAACTCTTCCCACGCTGCGCCTGTTTCTTCGGTTAAATCAGCATCGGCAAAATGCAAGCTAATAACACGCTCTTTTGCTGGTTTTAAAGTAAAACATTCGTGATTCCAGACAAATGATAAAGCCGCTTTTAGGGCTAAGTCGTGGGTTCTGTTGTCTTGTGATGTTGTGGCGCGTGAATAGATGGCGTTTCGGTTGTAAAGTGGCAAGATTCCATCATAATCAAATCGGCTTTTGCCCGTTCTGCCCTCCAACAAACAGCACACCATGCTACTCTTTTGGCTAATTTTCCTTAATTCGCCCTTTGCTGTGTTTGATGCTGTCATGGTCTGCCCTTCACCGTCCACGAAAAAACAGCGGTTTAGTAACTTGGTGATAAAGCTTTTCCCTGCGTGGGGGTCGCCATACAAACTAAGAAAGGGAAAAAATCCGTATTTATCAAATATTAGATGACTGAATTGTGTAGCAACATAAAAACCTAATGCTAATAGTCCTTTGTTGCCGTAAGCGGCGTGTAGTTGCTTGATAAACCTCGTTAAGTCCATTTCTTCTAAATTGTTTATTATTGTGTCGCTACAATTCATAAACGGCTTAATACTCGCTTTTGTGAAGTATTTATCACCGTTTACCTCTATCCGCTTGCCGTTCTCATCATAGGCAAACTTAGGATAATAAAAGCCGTTGCTTTTCTCGTCATAGCCTACAGTCGTTAAGGCTCTTATTTTGGGTGGCTTTTGATTAAAAAGATAATTGGCTACATGGTTTAAATCATCACTAGTGCCATAAAATAGCTGTCTATGATTCTGTAACGCTGTTTTGAATGCGTTTAACTGTACCAACTCGGCAGCATCAAGCCTTAAAATCCCTTCACCTTCGCGATTTGAATAAATCCTAATGTAATGTTCCATTGTTTGCTTATCGTCCACGCTATCATTGATAACTGAGTGTAATAACCTAATAGTACAGTCTGCCAATAAACTTGCTTTATCACCGTCATAGCCCTTAAAAAGCTTGTTATCAAACTCAAATAACTTAGTTTTGGCGTTTGGGTATCGTTTACAATAGATTAAAAAATAATCTTCTGCACTGGTAGCAAAAGTGAGTTCTCCTTGCCAATAAGCTTTTTCTAAGGTTTTTTCTTGCTGTTCAGTAATTAACAGATGGTTGACTAATAAATCATTCCAATCTTTACCTATTGGGGCTAGTGCTACTTTGTAAGTGATACCTAACTCTTTAAAACAGGTGATAGTCTTTTGAATGCCCTTTATTCCTGCTGCATCGTTATCAAAGGCTAAGATAAATTCTTTATCCTTATTCGCTTGATACCAGTCTTTAGGGATTGAACCACTTGAATAAGTAGCAATGGCGGCTAGTCCTGATTGCTCTAAGGATAAGGCACTAATAACACCTTCACAGATAAAAACGCTTTTGCTGGTCGCTACGCTTTTGGTTTGGTAAACCTTGCCCTTATAAGCTGTCAGTCTGTTTTTGCCTTCTCCATCGCCTTTGTAGTCGATTAAACGGTCAAAAGTTACGCCGTCTTGCTTAATGGTTAAAGTCTGATGATTGCCTTTAAAACCCTGCTCAAATTCAATTAAATCAGGTTTTAAGCCGCGTGATTCAAGATAAGCCCTTGCTGTTGCTTTCTTGTCGCTTGGTGTTGGTGGGTAACGTTTGGCTAGGTCTTGCCATAAATCAGAATAGACGCTCTTTGTGGGCGTTTTTTCTCCGCATTCATTCTTACGATTGCAGATAATTGAGAAAGGCTTATCAGTGTAAGCCCATGCCTCAAATTTACCGCATGACGGGCATTTTAAGCCGCTTAGGGTGTTGTTTGACTCTTTAGCCTTGGGGTTGTCGTGCTTGAGTGCTGAAAGAATATTAGCGGGTAAATCAGTAGAAAAGGATTTATGATTCATGCCGACTCCACACTAACCTTTAGAACATACCTTGCCTCTTTGCTGGTTGCGCTTAGTGTGGTGGTGATGTCATGCCCATCATTGCGTAAATCGTTTATACGCGGTGCTGGGTTCATAATCTTTAGCTCAAATATTATTTCACTTGTCGAAAGACTACGGTTTTTAAGTTCATCTAAAATGCGGTTTTTGTGTGATTTTCTCTTTTGCGTTGCCATACTATCTCCTTAAAATATGGCACAACGGGCTATTTAGCGTATAATAAGCCGCTGTACAACTGCCCGTTGTGCCTTGTTGTGCTAGATTCTCTTTTCCGTTTGCCGACTTCGAGAGAACTAGCGAATTAATAAAACGCCTGTGTAGGTTTATTCTTACATGGGTTTTTTATTGCCTGTTATTTTGTGTTTATCCATCCGCACTTAGTGTGAAAAAAGCTACTCCTACAAAAGTCAAGATTGCCAGTATTATAAATACTATGCCGCCGCTACTGCTGTTTGATTTTTTAGATATACGCGGATGTAAAGGGTTATATATTCCAAAAATATCTTCTGCGGTTTGTAGCAAAGGAACGCTTATATCAATATCAGATTTATCAATCCCCCTCATTATTATCTGTCTTTGATAATAACAGAGAAAAACATGGGAAACAGAAACCTCTTCATAAGGTGGTAATTTGGAAGCACCAAACATAACATTGAATAAAAAATGATTTTCTGCTGTTGCTCTACTACTCAAGCTGTCTATAAAAGACTGTCCGGTAAAACCTATAACAAGATTTTTATCTAACTTTTCTTTATCTTCTAAATTAATAGCTGCTGCAATTCCTTCTCCTATATGATTAATTATAGAAAGTTTGTTAGATATTCTATTTTCATAAGATGGGAATTCAATATCTTGATAAAATTGCCCTATTGTTTCAAAGCTCCGCAATGTCATTATACTTTCATAGACTGCTGGCTCAATAAATTCAGAAGGCAGATAACCTAATTTCCACACAAGTATTTCATAGCTACTTAAACAAAGATGGCGAAAAACTAAGAGTTGTTCAATTTCTGACTTGAAACTCAATATATGTATCAAGTCATCTTTTTTATTTTCTAGTGAAATAGGGAGTTTTTCCAATCCTTCTTTAAAATACTGTTCTTGATTCATTTATTTCCTCAACTTTCACGAGTTTGCACAATTATTCATTAAATTTATCCCAGCCGGCTGCGAAGCCTCTTAGCTCGTCAGAATTGAAAACTCAGATATAAGAAAAAATCATCCTGACAAACCTAACCAACCTAACCTAACCAACCTAACCACCTAACTTCATTGATTTATAAGAGAAAATCAACCTAACCAAAACCTAACCAAAACCTAACCAAAACCTAACCAAAACCTAACCAGCTATAAAAAACCATGACAAGTTTCATTTAGCCACCACACTCCACTATACAGGCTTACCCCATGTTTTTACACTAGACAGTTATTATTTTCCCCTAGCGAGCGTCAGCGAGCAGCCTTTATGGCATTACAGGTAAAAACTACAACGTTATTTAGTTCTCGGACTAGCGAGCGTCAGCGAGCGGTATTAACACACTTTCCACAACCTTCTTAATAACGCTGTGAACTGTGCGCTCTTGCTGGTCTTAGCCATTACCTCTATTGCCGCTCTCATCCCTTTATCATTCACCAATCCCGCAGGTAAATACAGCTTTTTACCCTCAAACTTCATCTCGAAAAACCTATTATCCCTTGTGTAATCCATAGTCCATATTGGCTTACCTTTGCCTTTCCTGCCTCCATCGTCCTTATAAGTCCTCACTACCCTGTAAAACTCCCGCATTCTTTCTTTTTCACTCTCTAAGCAACGCTTCCCGCTTACTTCGATGGCTTTCAATAATCCTTCTGAATGATATGTCATTGCATCAACTAAGACAGTATTGCCATTAAACATAATCCTTACTTCATAACCATTTTCAGACAGAATATTCCATGTGTCTTTCTTGGTTTCTTTATGCTCTTTCCCTGCTGGTTTAGGTGCTGCGCTTATCCATGCTTTAGCTGAACCATAAATCTCTTTTACACGGGTTTTTATTGCTGTCCATGCTGCTGCTACTATTAATTCTTTCATTTCATTACTCCAAGGTTAATTAATGTCTATGGGGGGAATTATCATTTCCTCATCCAATACCATTACCTCTTCGTAAACACACAATATTTTTTTTTACTCCATCAAGGTCTGTGATTAACCTTTCATTTAAACATTTCTATTAAAGGCTTCTCTATAGTCTTAAGTATTTAAGTCTTCCTTACCTCTATCTATTGTCTTAAATACTTAAGACTTCCCTACCTCCCTCTATAGTCTATCTATAGACTTCCTTACCCCTATCTATAGTCTTAAGTATTTAAGTCTTATCTAAATCTCTCCTCTATAGTCCACCCATCTGCCCCCCTCTATAGGAGTACTTCAAACCACAAAAACATCACGTTTTAACGCAGTTTTTAAAACTCGACTAAAAATTTTTTCATTTTATTTTTCATATTTAGATTACCAATTTTGCACCAGTGCTATAGTTCCGGTCTTTACATTCCTATAGTCTCAGTAGGATTTTTTTGAGCTGACTCTTTTT
>CAKZJE010000057.1 GCA_936941155.1 uncultured Methylomonas sp.
AACAGCGTTCCAACCCTACGCAATTCATTAGATGCTAATACCGGCTTGAACGCTAACGCAGGACTATAACAATGGCTACAATGCAAGACACAGCAAAGAAAACCGGCATGACTAATGAAATGCTGATACAGATTCAAAAGAATATAGAGTCTAAGGTATCGCCAGAAAACAAACAGCGCTACGAGAAAACAGTCTTAGCCGCTGAAACCTTAATGTTTGATCCTAAAACCCATCAAAACATGGAACTGGTTAAAAATCCGGACAGCCAATCCAATCTAGTTGAAACAGTCAGCAAAGGTGTCAGCGGCTTAATGTGGCTTCTTTATCAGCAATCAAAGAAAAGTCTACCGGCTGAAGTGCTTATCTATGCAGGCACGACTACTATCTGTAAGGTGCTAGACTTTGCAGAACGTGGTTTACGTTTACCGGTCACTCCCGAAATCATCAGTCAAACCACTAAGCGAACAACCGATAGGTTATTTAATCATATGGGCATCACACCAGAACAGCTAAAAGCCGCTATCACTCAAGGTAAGATGGAAATTGAAGACTATCAACAGCACGGCAAATACGTTGATGATAAGATGCAAGCAGTGAAGGCTAAAGGCAAAGCGCCTGTTAAACCAGTTAAGAGAGGTAAATAATTATGGCTTATGGAATGCTAACCAGTTTCGCTTTAGGCGCTGCGCAAGGATTAGGTGGCGCTATTGTCAATAAACTAAGCAAAGATCAAGACGCTGAAATCAAAGCCAAAGCAGACGCAGAGCGTGAGGCGCGAATCGAAGAAGCGGCTATTAGGGCAGAGGGTAGAGCAGCGACGCGCGAACAATCCATCTATGAACGCAATCAAGCTGATAAGACTCTTGAAACAGGCGCTCAACATCAATGGACAGTGGATACAGAGAAACGCGCAGCCGCTGAAAAGTTAATTGAAGAACAGCGCAAACAGGCATGGGAAAAAGACCCGACGAATCCGTCTTATCAATCGACCATGCAACAGATTAAAGCGAGTGAAGAATCTGTCAAAGCAAGTGAATCGGCATTAAAGAACGCTGATTTAACACGTCAAAAAACTCAATTGGAAATTGATAAGGAAAAAGGTTTAGCAGATTTAACTCAACGTATTAATTCTGAACCAGATGAAACAAAACGCGATACATTAATCAAACAAGCTAAAGTTATTAGCGGTAAATTCAATGATAAAGCTGATCAAATCAAAACTACTGAAATTGATACCGGTAGAGTTGACGACAACGGTAAGCCAATAATGAAAAAGATATTGGTTAGAGTTGAGGATGATGGTCAATGGAATGTATTGCCTGTTGAAGAACGTCTAAAAATGGCTCAGCCCTATGACAAAGAACAAGCCGATATTGTCGCAAGAGATATTACTAATCGTCAGATAGGCGCTCGTACTGATAATCTAGTATTTGGTAGAGATAAAAACAATGCTGATAAATGGGATGAAACCTTTACTGAAAATCAATCCAAACTCCTAACAACCAAACAAGGCGATACGGTTTCATTTGATGATAAAAAAGGCGGTATGCTTTCATTAAATAAAGGTACTGTTTCTGAACAACCTGCTGAGAATCCATTGGATGCTTCTAAAGTAGAAACTGGCAAAGTATCTAAAACTGAATCGCTAATTAAAACGGCTAACCCAGTTGAACAAAAACAATTGGATAGTTTGTTTAATGTTATCAAAGCAGGTGAATCGGGCGGTAAAGGAGTTGACGCAGGTACACCTAAACCTACTCCAGATAACCCTAATCCTAGTGCCAGTGGGACTTTTCAAATCATAGATGCTAATTTGAAATCACATGGTATCAAACCAGAATTACCAAACGGTAAATACTCACCGGCTCAAAAAGACGCATTTGCTCCAACATTTTATAAAGAAGTTTATGAAAAAACAGGTGGAAATCAAGCTGCTATGGTAGCCGCTGGATTTGGTCAAGAAGACGTATATCAAGCTATAGCAAAAGCCAAAGCTAAGGGTTCTAATAGTTGGTGGGACTATCTCAATCCTAGCGGTGGGGTGGAAAACAATATGCCTATTATTAAAAATAGAATTAAACAGCAACAGCAATATTTAATTAAAAATGATATTCCTGTACCCGTATCAATATCTGACTTCCGTCTAAACAATAAATAAGGCTTATTCAAATGAAATTAGAATTATCCAATGGTTCATATCTAACACTCGACGACAAATATACTGAAGATGAAGCGCTTCAATTATGGAAAATGGCTGAAGATGATATTAAGTCTGAGCAGTTGGATAACACTCAAGAACAACCTGTTAAACCAATTGAACCCACGCCACAAGACCCTACCGGTGATTTGACCCAATTCAATGCGCCTGTTGAGCAACCTTCTCAAGCTACCATTGCACAAATGCAAGCGGAGGCTAATCCAAAAGATACAAGCGACTTCTCACGAGGTTTCAAAACATCTTATGAGCAATTGCCAGAATTGGGATATGGCTTAGAAGCCGGTGCGTATGCTATTGGCGAATCGGCATTTGGTGAAGGTGGAATGCTTACACAAGGTAAGCAGGAAGCTGTTGCCAAAATGATCGAAGCGCAAAAAGAAACGCAAGCTAATGCAAAGGAAAGTGATTCATTTACTTTTGCTTATGAGAAAGCAAAACAAGGCGACTTCAATGCGCTTGCTGATACGGTACAATACGGTCTAGGTTACGGACTAGGTCAAATGTCGCAAGCTGTCATCACAGGCGGTCTAGGCTCTACTGTTGCCAAAACTGCTGCTGAAACATTTGCTAAAGAATACACAGCTAAATTAGTTGAACAGGAAGCGCTTAAAGTTGCTGAACAAACTGCCGCAAGGGAATTGACCCAAGAGCAGATTCAACAACAAGCCGTTAAGAATGTTGCTGAATCTATTGCTAATAAAGGACGTGACTATGCGTTAGGCGCTCAAGCCGTTGGTCTGGAAGGTGGCGAGATTCTCGGTGATTTGGCTAAACAGTCTACTGAACAAAACCGATCACTTACAGCCGGAGAAGTCATCAAAGGACTAGGCGCTACAGCGCTTGCCGCAGCAGGTGAATTCTATGCAGATAGATTTGGCTTGGATATCTTAGGTGGTAAACGCTTATCTGAAGCCGGTAAATACACCGAAGGACTAAAAGGCAATCTGCTTCGTGGTGCGGCTACAGGTGTCAAAGGCGGAGCTGTAGAAGGTGGAACTGAGTTTGCTCAAACGCTTATTGAAGAAGCAGGCAAAGGCAAAGACCCTTTCAGCAGTGAATCATTGCGTCAAGCTATTGATGCAACGGCATTAGGTTTTATTGGCGGTGGGGCAATTGGCACAGTTGGCGGAGCGCTATCACCTGCACAGCAAAGACCCGATCGACCTGCTACAGGTGAGATTGATCCGTCAATGTTAAGTGGCGGACTTCCTAATTCAACTGCTCAAACCACAGCACAGCAACCCGCTCAAACATCGTCAAAATGGCAAGACACGATGGGCAAGATTCGCGGTATTGTTGGTGAGAATCAATTAGTTGATAACGAAACTGTTGCTAAAGATGTAATGGGCGCTGAAACTATTGAGGATGCAATTGCCGCAGCTAATCATGCTACTGATGCTATAGCGTTTGACTATGACATGAATATGGAACAAGCTGCTACATTGGCGCAAGATTTAACTAAAACTGACACTGATTACCTTGATAACAAAGATTATCAAGACGCGGTTCAATTGGAAAATCAACTTTCAACAGTTCGCGACCAGTTAGCTTATAACAAGTTTCAAACTGCATTTGAAGAATCAAACCAACAGGCATCGCGCTCAGAATTTAATGCGCTTGTTGAACAAGAAATTAGCAATAAAAATCAACAACTTAAAGATTTAATACAATATCAATCTGACGAAAGAGCAAGAAAGGTTGAAGTAGAAGCCAGCATACCATCTATCAATAAAGCGCTTGAAGATGCGCAGTGGGCAAAAACTCGAAACAATCGTAACGCTGTTATTCAAATGGTGTTTGATAGAAACGTACCTGCTGAAAATATCTTTTCTGCAATTAAAGCGGAATTGAAACGTCAAGGTTTCAAAGATACTGAAATCAATCAAGATGATATTGACAGTTACAATCTTTTAAAAGCCTATGACCAAAACAATTTCACCATTGCTAAAGAACCAGTGTCGTTTGGTGGACAACCAGTTGCGGCAAGAAGTGCAAGCGATATAGAGTTTTATAACACAGGTACAAACAAAGTAGACAAACGAGGTAATATTATTGCCGATGCTCTTGGTGAACAAGGTGTAAACGCAGGTGAACAATTTACCGGTGAGCAAGGTCAAGATGTTGTTACCAATTTTGTATCTCCAGAAACACCAGTTAGACAAGAGTCTGATGCTCTGCGCAAAGTAGATGAATGGGTAAGCAATGGTGCGACTTACAAAAACGGAATGCTTATTAATTCTAAAGGTAAAAAGTTTGTACTTAATACAGTGCAACGTGAATACTATTTAAATAATCGCCCTTTCCAGATAACTCAATCGCCTGTCACATTAACTGAACAAGGGTATAGTGAAACCCAACAAGGGCAAGATACTATTACAGGTGCGCCTTCTTTTAATACCAGAGTCTTAAAAGAAGTTTTAGATATTCAAATTAAAGAGCGCGTTGATAGTAATAAAGAGAATCGTAATCTTTCTTCAGTAAATCAACGAATTGAAGAACAGCAATGGATAAAAACTCGAAACAATCGTAACGCGGCTATTCAAACTGTATTTGATAAAAATGTAGCTGCTTCCAATATCGAGCCAGCTATTAAGGCTGAATTAAAACGTCAAGGTTTTAAAGACACGGAGTTAAGTGAAGATGACATTAATGCGTATGAACTTTTACAATCCGCTTATGCAAGACGTGAACCGGAAATTGCCAATGCGCCTGTAGATATTGGCGTACAGCAACCTGTTTCTTCAAAACGTGTTCGACTTGTTAGACAAGGTGTAAACGCAGGGGAACAAGTAGCTGAAGGTCAACAAGGTCAAGATGTTGTTACGAATTTTGTCGAACCATCTACACCAGTTAGACAAGACTCCGATGCTTTGCGTAAAGTTGATGAATGGTTACGCGCTGGCGCTATTTACAAAAACGGAATGCTCATTGATTCCAAAGGTAAAAAGTTCTTATTAAACAAAGCGCAACGTGAATACTATTTAGAAAATCGCGCTACCCCGATTGCTAAAGCACCTGTTGATATGGGGGAAGTAGGAAACGCTCCCGAAATCCTCAGCACCTACACGCAGCAAGAAGTAACGCAACGCGAGGAAGCGCAAAAAGCCGCAGAGAAAGAACAAGCGGTCAAAGATGCAGCGGCAGAACGCAAACGCCAAGCTGATAATCAAGTTGATAGCGTGGTTGACGAGATGCTTGGTCGCGGTATGACAACCACTAAAGACATCTTTGCACCAGAGCGTAAGCCTAAATTCAGTAAAACCAAAGCGCAAGAACGCCTAGCGCCTAATGGTAGACCGTCAAATCTCAATGCAACGCAATACGAACAGGTAAGAACACCAGAGTTTAAAGCATGGTTTGGTGACTGGGAAAATGATCCAGAAAATGCAAGTAAGGTTGTTGATGAGAATGGTGAACCGCTTGTTGTTTATCATGGTACAAAACAAATTGACATTGAATCATTTGAAAATGTCAGAAACCCTAAGGATTGGGGAGATGTATTTAAGCAATACAAAGAAGAAGGTGGAATTCCTTACGCGCTTTACAGGTACGGTTTCTTTTTTTCGCCTGTAAAAGAAATTGCTAATAATTATACAGGTGATAACACAGGTGCGCTTTATCCGGTATTTATATCTTCCAATAACCCTATTTTTGTAGATTATTCCAAGGTAAAAAATAAATTACCACCTTATGCTCCATTAGGTGAAAAAAATACAAATGGGTTGATATATCATAATAATGATTTTGATAAGGTATTAGAAATAGCGGTAATTGACCCTAACCAAATCAAATCCGCTACAGGTAACACAGGGGAATTTAGTAAGGAATCAAACGACATTCGCTTTAGCAAAGCGGCTAAAAAAGTATTAGATGATAACCCGCTTGCTATTGTCCATAATCTAAAACTTAAAAACTTAGTTCATGCCGACAAGATGGGAGGATTGCCTGCGCCAAGTATCGCAGTAGTTAATCAAAAATATCCACTTAGCGGCTTTGGCGAAATCACTTTAATTGGGGATACGTCACAGTTTGCACCAGAGGCAGATAAAGCCAATCGCTTTTATAACGCGGATGTGTATTCCCCGCGTTATCCCGAAATTACCTATATTGTTGATTCTAAAGCAGTTTCTAATGCAAACGAAGCCTTATCGGATGATGCCAAGGTCTTAGCAAACGCAATGGGGCGCAGCGGCTTAATTGATAAATCAAGTATTGAAGATAGAGGGTTAGTAGACGGCTTGGCAAACAATTCAGTCTTACAGTATGAATTTTTAAAGACTATCGGCAAAGCGCCTAAAATGCAGTACAAGCCAAACAAAGTGCCGCCTGCTAATATGAAAAAGTTTGTTGCGTCAAAAGTACCTGCGATGGAACTCAAAAACGATCCTAATTTTGTCCAAGCTGTTACGGATACTTATAATGAATCAGTTAGAAAGCGAAACGAAACGCTAAAACAAAACAAACCTTATTTTGAAGCAAGTAGTCAACAAGCATTAAATTTGGCTTCTGATTATCAATACATGATTGAAGAATTCCGAAATCAAAAAGGAGCGCAGAAATCAATTGATACTTACGCTACTTCAAAATTGATTCGTGAAAAAACAAATCAAGCGCAATATGAAAAATGGCTAGTTGAAAATTACAGTAATCTAATTACTGATGAGCGTATTTTTAACGGGTTCACCAATGCAGGTAATCGTATTTACTTACCTCATAACCTTGATACTGTTGTTAAGCTAATGACCAAAACGGTTAAGGGTGGTGAGAATGTCAGTTATGGTATTGGGACAATTCGAGCGCATACCGCAAAGCAATTTAAAACAGTTAAAGCGATTCAAGCTGCGCGAGGTGAGATTGTTACTGCGGAAAAACTGGAAGCGGTAAAAGAAGAATTGAGCAATGAGTTTGAAAGTCTTTCAGAAGAATTGCGACCTTATTCTGATTACTCGAATCCAAGTGCAACGGATGCGCTAAGTGATTTAGTATCAAAAGGAACACGCGCATTTAAAGAGTCTTATCAAGACGTTCCTGCTGAAACAATGACAAAGGTATATGACTTTTTAGATAAACTCAAAAATATGCCTGCGCATTATTTCGAAGCGAAAATTGGACGCGCTGTAAAATTAAATGAGTTTGCAGGCGCATTAGTTCCTAAAGGCAAAGAATATGATGAAGCAGTCAAAATCTTAAACGCCAATGGTGTTACCAAAATTAAGCGTTACACTGAAAATGATTCGCAAAGCCGCAGTGACGCTCTACTTAATTTCAGCGAGCTGTTGTTTAGCCAAACGCAAGAACCTACTGTCAATAATCATACCGAGCAATCATTAAAAGAAGGCTTAACACAAGCCGGTGATAATGCTTATGGTAAAGGCTGGACTAACAGATTGCTTGCAACAGGTATGTTTGAATTTATTTCTGATGCTGATGCGCAGGCGATTGTTGAAGAAGCGGCTGGAGTTAGTTACAGCAAAGCCAAAGCGCAAGAACGATTAGCGCCCAACGGAAAACCGTCGAACCTAAATGCAATAATCGACCGTTTACATATTGATAAAGGAATTTTTGAAAATAGTATTGAATACCATTCGGCTCATAAAGATGTGAAAGGCATAAGTAGCGATATGTCCATCACGAAGGACGTAGAGCAACTAATGAAAAAGCGGTTCCTAACGGAAGTTGAAAGTACCGTGGGCATTAAAGACGGTATAGCAACGCTTTATAGGGCAATCGCTTTAGATTCAATTGACGATATTGACACGACTAATCTCGGAATATATTGGGCGCGTAGTGAAAAGGAATCTGTAGTTATTGATGATGAAGGGTACAACCATAATGGAAAGAACAGAGGAAAAGACAAATATGTAATAAAAGCGGATGTCAGCATTAACGATATAGATTGGCAAAGTACATTCGATATATATGTTATGAACAACTGGATGGAGGGAGAAATAAGGGTTAGTAAAGGTCAGCCACCTATCAATGTTTCGTTCAAACGCGAAGGACATAAAGAAAAATGGAATAACTTGCCGAGTTCAAAGAACATCGATATCCGGTTTAGTAAAAACGGTGATATCGAAGCCTTCTTTAATCCTGCTGAGGGTAAAACGTACTTTGTTTCAGAAAATATTAGCAAAGATAAAGACTTACATTATCTGATGATGCACGAAGTCAGTGTTCATATGCTTAATATGGGTGAAAATAAAACTGAATTTGAAAAGTTTTTAAAAGCAACTGATAACTTGGTTAAAGTTAAAAACTTTGCTGCGTTAAAAGGTAGACAGGATGCGCTTGATGCTGATACACCGCAGGAAGATTTGCGTGAAGAAACATTGGCTTATCTTGTAAAATACGTTCCTAAATTAAAAGTTGTTCAGCAATTCAAAGCATGGCTCAAAAATGCACTTCGCAATATGAGCAAGTCTTTCCCTGCTGCGCAAAGATTGGGATTCATCCAATGGGCAAATAAACTCAGCGACCAAGACTTACTCTACATTGCCAATGCAACATTGCGCAAAGCGCCAGAAATGTTAGGATCAAGTAAACGTGAAGCTAATAGTTTTATTGCTAAAGCAAGCAAAGCGTTAAGCGCAGAGCAAATGCGAGCATTAGGACAATTAGATTTGCTTGAGTTTATCCAAGAAATTGCTGATATGCCTAGAGAGAATTCGCGTATAGGTATGACGCATGAACAAATATTGGATCGCATACCAGAGCTTAATGAATCTGCAAACAATATGATGGCGATACTGTATGACAATAATATGCTTCAAATAAGTACAAAAGGAAACCTAATTAAAGGTGTATCAACTAATGATATTGAAAATTTTGCCAAGTCTAATCCAGAGTTTAGAAAATTAGCAGAATTGCACGATGCTTTAGTTGAAGAATATAAACCCGTAGAACCTTATAAAACTTTACCAACTCCTGCAACAAAATTTGAAATGCAAGAAGCATTGGCTGCTAATAAAGTTTCTAAAATAAATCAACTTATTCCAAACGGATATAAGGTAAAACTACGTTTAGACATTCCTGCGTATGTTAGAGGTAAGACATGGGTTGTAACTGCCCATGAAGGTAATTCTGAAAAAAATTCTATATTTGGTGTAAAAGAAGATACTGCCATAGGATACTATGGATATGCTGTTGCAGATAATCCTCAATTTAGTGTAGAAGAATTTGGTTCTTTAAAAATAGCTGCTAAAACTGTAAATAAATACCCATTGGCTACAGTTGACGGTGAATACGTTAATATGTCTGCGCAAGAAGCCAAGCGATTAGCGGACGAAGCATTAGATAATCCTAATTGGATTCAAGTGGGTATGGATCCAGAGCGTCATTCTTACTTCTATGATAGAAAAACCATGCAACCTGTGCTTTCTGGTTCACGAGTTATTCAAATCGGAAGTATTTTGATGGTAGAAAACCCTGTCTTTGGAGATAAAAAGTCTTTCTTGTTTAGTAAAAAAGCCAAAGAAGGTGAAATAGTTAACCGTTCTACTGGCTACACTGCTTACGATACAGCGAAGCCTATTCCAGAAGAAGTTGATAATAAAGCCAATTACCCAGAAGGTGTGTCGCTTGAAGAAGAACGTGATTGGTTAATGCAACAATTGCGTCGATTTGATAGTTTCCGCAAACTCAATGACAAGTCAAATGAGCTAATCAATAAATACCTAACCACTATGGGCAGATTACCCGAACTTGGAAACTACTTAGGTATGCGTTACCAAACACTTGGTAAGATTGATAATGTCGATGATATTGTTCGCAATGTATTTGATACCCTTCAAAAAGCCACTAAGGAAGATTCAAAAGAAATCTACACTTATTTGACTGATAATAAAGCAACGACTGAATTTATCATAGACCCTCAAATGGCATTGATGGCTAAGGATTTAAAAGAAGCTATTACAATCATTGGTAAAAAGTTAGTTGAGTTTAATATTATCCCAATGGAATCTTTCCAAATGTATGAAGGACGATATTTGCCTCGCGTCTATTTGGAACACATTATTCAAAGTAGTGATAGGTATCAATCACTTGGAAGCGGTAAAACATTATCACCAATGGGTTACGCAAAAAAACGTGACAATAATCTTCCCGAAGAATTCCGTCGATTGATAAAAGGTGAGATTAAAAACACGGCTTATTTAGCATCACGCACTTTGAGTATTCCACTTCGCGATATTGCTATGATGGAATTCTTTAATCAAATTTCAGATAATGAAAAATGGGTTTGGAAACAATCACTTATCAATATTGAACTTGATGCTAAAACAAATCGTCCAACAGCTATTTTTGATGACGATGGGGTAATTAACTACAACGCAACAAACAGCGCTTTAGAAGGAAAGCCAAAAAAGAGTATTGTTCGCAAAGTTACACCTTACTTCCTTGATAAAGAAGCGGATCGTATTCTTGACCAATCTTATTCTGCACCAGAAGAAGATAGAAAGGATATGCAAGATTTGGCAAAGATGATGAAACGCGCAGCGTCACAAGCAATGGTTAATATGGACGCTGTACCTGCTGACTTTATGAAGATGCCAAATATTGCAAAATACGGATCGCTTAGAGGGTTGGTTGTCCATAAATTAATCTATGATGATTTAGTTGGGACAATCAATACCTATGGCGCAGCAGGTGAGCAAACAGCGCTTGAGAATTTCTTTGGTAACAATGGTATTTTAGCTAAGATTACCAACGCATTTAAGTTTTCTCATGTGGCTATTAACATTCCAACGCAGGTAACAAACTTATTATCTAATGGATTACTTCTCCACATGAGTGGGGTTAGATTTGATAAAGTGCCTGTTCGTGTAACACAAGCGTTCAAAGAAGTATTAAATGAAGGTGAAAACTACAAAAAAATGATTGCAATGGGCGGTAGAAAAGCAACATTTAGCAATCAAGAATTAAGCGGTATTACTGAATGGCTGCTTGAAAATGAAGCAGAATTTAGCGATAAAAATACGGACTGGTTCTCAATTGTTCACATCATGCGCGAGCTATCTTACCTAACAGGTAAAACTGTCCGTGGTGCAAACAATCTACATCAAAATATTGAGATGGTGTTTAAAGTAGCCAAATTCATTGATATGAAAGCAAAAGGCGCTAATGACGAAACTGCTGCGGTTATGGCACACCAAGCGTTATTTGATTATAGCTTTATTCCAAGATGGGCAAAATGGCTTAGAACTGTTCCGATGGGTATTCCGTTCATCACTTGGACAATCAAATCATTTGAAGCGACATTGAGAACTGCGGCAAACAGACCTACCACATTCTTACCTTACTATATGTTAGGTTACGCAATGTCACTTGCCGCTGCTGCTGATTTCGGTGATGATGGGGAAGATAAACTAAAAGCAATCTTGAAGTTACTTCCAGAAAGAATGCAACGTGGCGGCAGTGTTTGGATTCTACCAATCCGAGATGATGCTGGAAGAACACAATTGATTGATATGAAAAACTTATTCCCTTGGGGTAAAACGGCTGAGGCAATTGATTCATTATCAAAACTTGTTGGAAATCAAGATGTTGCAGAACTTAGAACTTTAGCAGATTCAGTTGGTGTATTCAGTAGTCCGATAACTCAAGCGGTTGTTGCAATTGATACCAATAAAGATGCGTTTACAGGTAAACAGATTGTTGATGAAAACGATCCTCCTGCGGCTAAATTGCAATCTATACTTGAATATACTTACGGTATGATGTCACCGCCAATGTTAGGTGGGAAAGGTGACATTGCCACACTTATTAAATCGCAATTTCCAAGTCAATACGAAGGGATTATGAATAAGGATGGTTCGCCTAAGAAAACAGAGCAACAAGCGTTTATTCATTTGTTTACAGGTTTGTCTATTAAAAGTGTCGATAGTGAATTTGACCGACATAAAAAAATAGAAGCGTTTAACAGTATGATAACTGGTATCAAAGCGCAACGAACAAGGGAACTGCGTTCTAATCCAAACTTAAGTGAAGAATCGCGTAGAATTGTTAGAGAAAAATACGATGCACGAATTGAACGAGTAAAAGAGAAAAAACAAAAGTTTAAAGATGAAACTGATATATTAAAGTAAATACAATTTATAATACCCTTGGCGCTACATACCGTAGCGCCCTTTAACTAGGAACGAAAATGGAAGAATTAGCAGTTACAATTACACGCGATGCACAAGGTCAATACACTGTTGAAACAGAAAATCAACAAGAGCAAATGGCTGAGGGCGGTGAAGGTGCAATGGAAGGTATGGCTGAAGGTATGGGTGCAGGGGTGCAAAAAGCACGTGACCTTAACGATGCTTTGAAAATTGCCAAAGGTCTTTTAGAAGGCGGTGAAAACGCAAGTGCTGAATCGCTGTTTGCCAAAGGCTTTGGTGGTGAAGAAGGTGGCATGGGAATGGGTGGCGCTCCAGCACAAGCAGCACCTATGGGTAAACCAACCAGACCTGCGATGATGTAATATGGCTTTTGATGCTCTCAACAAGCTCAATTACCGCCAACGGGCATTCTTGACCGCTTACTTAGCTAACGGTCAAGATGCGCCTAGTGCTGTTATTGCAGCAGGCTATTCTGAAAAGGGTGCAACCCAAAAAGGAAATTCCCTTTTAAATACACCTGCTGTCAAAGAAGCGTGGGCGGAACTTAGCGGTGAACTTAGTAAACAACAACTTGAAGCCATTGACGAATTGAAAGTTCAGTTCTCTGATAAGATAGCGTCGATTTATGAAATTCAAGAGTTTTGGACAAAACTGGTTCGCAATAACAAAGACGAAAATGGGGATTACATTAAGTTAGACGCGCGTATTCGTGCAAGTGAATTGCTTGCTAAGAATATGGGTATGTTTATTGACAAAATTGAACACACTGGTAAGGATGGCGCAGATTTGCCATGTATTACTTTAAATTTCATTAAATCAGACACGACAATAAATAATGGCTGAAAACTTAGACGTACATTTCCCAGAGAAACTTCAATTCCTATTTTCTCCTAAACGCTATAAAGTAGCGCACGGAGGTAGGGGATGTGTTCATCCCGATACATTAATTGATACTCCAAATGGGCAAATAAAGATTTGTGACTTTTCTGGCGGGGATGTTTATTCTTACAATAATGGTGAATTGTGCATAGCGACTGCATCTAAACCGATTTCATATACAGAGGAGCAACTCTATGAAATCGGTTTAGAAAATTCAAAATCAATTGTTGTTACGGACGAACATAAATTTTTAACAAAAACCGGATGGAAACAATTAAAAGAGTTATCTATAACTGATCAGATTGTTTTTTCTTCCGACAAATACGCTTATAACCTTCTTCCGTCCAGTTGGGGCGACGATTCTTTAATGTCACTCGAAGATGCTCTGCGTTTGAAGAAAATACTCGTAGATTGTCGGGATGGTTATTTAAAATATCACCATCAATATGATCAACAACCTCCGTTGGTAGAAGATAGCGGTTTAATGTTTGTTCCATTACAAGGCGATGAAGCGCGACATAGTTACCATGCGTTGTTGAATGCGGATGATCAAGCGTTCTTACATAAATATATCCTTTCATTAACTTTGTTCCCCCGTTCCAATTGGGACGTTCCTCTCGAATGGGCGGACAAAAGTTATGAAGATTTGGAAAATTGTAACGTCTTGCTATTTTTTGAACAGCTTTTGCAGAAATACCCATTTTTTCAGCAATTTCTTTTGAAAAATATCCTTGCGCTGTCAGATTTAAAACCTCTTTTACAATTTCCGGTTTATGACAACGAGTTAAATCAAGTTGAAAATTCTCAAATAATTTTAGACACTCTTGGGTTCGGCGCTCACGATAATTCATTTGTTTTCTCCGATGATAGGGATTTCATAGTAACAAATATAGCTTTCATCCGCAAGCACAGCCGACAAGTATATTGGGATATGTATGTTGAAAAAACCAATTGTTATTTATCAAATGGGATTGTCAATCATAATTCGGGAAAAAGTTATAACTTTGCACAGGCATTGATACTTTTAGCTGCTCAAAAACCCATGCGCGTACTCTGCACACGGGAAGTTCAAAAGAGTATCAAACAGTCTGTGCATTTGTTATTATCTGATCAAATTCAACGACTTGGCTTAGGTGCGTTCTTTACTGTACTTGAAACTGAAATTCGCGGATTAAATGGATCACTGTTTATGTTTGCCGGTTTAGCGCAGCATACTGTTGAATCTATTAAATCTATCGAAGGCTGTGACATTGTATGGGTAGAGGAAGCACAAACTGTAAGTAAGAAAAGTTGGGATATTTTGATACCCACCATTCGTAAGGACGGTTCTGAGATTTGGGTGAGCTTCAATCCCGATTTAGATACGGACGATACTTACACGCGATTTGTGTTAAACCCTGCGCCAAGTGCAACAGTGGTTGAAATGAACTTTAGTGATAATCCTTATTTCCCTAAAGAACTTGAAGCAGAGCGCCTACACTGCATGGAAACCAACCCAGAAGACTATGAGAACATCTGGCTTGGTAAATGCCGTAGTGCGGTCACAGGTGCGATTTATGCAAACGAAGTCAATAATGCAACAATGCAAGGGCGAATTTGCAATGTGCCGTATGATCCGCTGCTCAAGGTTCATGCTATTTGGGATTTGGGTTGGAACGATTCAATGTCTATTTTACTTGTGCAAAAAGTACGAAGTGAAATTAGAATTATTGAAAGTATTGAGGATGACCATAAGACCCTTGATTATTATGCTGGACTATTAAACAGCAAGAAGTATAATTGGGGTTATGATTACCTACCGCATGACGGCAGAACTAAAGACTTTAAAACAGGTAAGAGTACCGAAGAACTTCTAAAAGCATTTGGACGTAAAGTAAAAATCACGCCCAATATGCCAATCGAATCTGGAATTAAAGCAGCTCGATTGATGTTCTCACAATGTTACTTTGACAAGGTTCACGCTATTCGATTACTTGAATGTTTGAAACGATACCGTCGAAGTATCAACCCAAGAACAAATGAAGCTGGTGCGCCACTGCACGATACTTATAGTCATAGTGCAGATGCGTTTAGGTATTTAGCGGTTAATGCTGAAAGTTTAAGCAATGAAGATAGACGCGCTCCTGTTGCTGCACCTAGATGGCAACCTTATGATAGCGGTGTTGGATACTAACTAATTGGAGGATAAGATGTCATTTTTTGACGAACTTGTACACAAAGTTTCAGATAGCGCTAAAAAAGCTGTAGATGAAGCACAAGGCGCAGTGGAAGATATTTCACACGGTGATATTGGCGGAGCAGTACAGCACGTTGAAAATATCCGTGAGATTCCACAAGACACGGCTATTGATATTGCGCAAGCAACTATTAACGAAATTATTTAAAATGCTTTATAATTAGCGTCGAGATGATGCTACGCCATGTCGTGATGACAGAGCAAACTCCTTTAACTGGAACTAAGAGATGATAGACGATTCTAAAATTGACAGACTTGACCGATTCGGAAAAGCACTTTTGTCCAAAAGACAGAAGGCTATCCAAGCTCGTAAGAAATCGGGCATTGAAGAAATTTGGGATCAAGATAGTGAATACTATGAAGGTATCGATGACGCTAATCGCGGTGAAATCAGTACGTCTATTACTAAAAATCTCGTAGACCGTGGCGGCTATTCGCGTGTTAATAGAAAGCGAACTGGCTCAAACGTCTTTATGAATATCACCAAGCAATACACTGATATTGCTGCCATGTCACTTGCTGATATGCTTCTTCCTGTTGATGATGCAAACTTTGAAGTTCGCCCAACGCCTAAACCTGCCACAATGGAATTGCTCCAAGTAAAACCTGTTGATGTTGGCGTGGTCATGTATAAAAACCAACAGATGCCTGTTGAGCAATTTGAAGAAGTAGTTAAACAAGACGCTAAAAAGAAAGCAGAAGAAGCACAGAAACAAATTGAAGATTGGCTTGTTGAAGCGCATTGGAATCGTGAGGTTCGTAAAGTGCTGCGTGATTCAGCTATTCTTGGTACAGGTGTTATCAAAGGCTGTTATCCCATTATTGATGAGCAGAATTCTGTTCACAAAATGTTCCAAAAGCAAATGACAACACCGCAAGGCGCTATGCAAGCAGAAGGTGTTGCGGATGTTAAGGTGATTGAAATTCGCCCTGCCTCCAAACGCATTGATGTGAGAAACTTTTATCCCGATCCTTCATGCGGTGATGATATTCACAGCGGTAGTTTTGTTTGGGAACGTGACTATATTACGAAAAAAGAATTGCGTAATTTGCGTAAAGCAAAAGGTTACATTTCTTCTCAAATTGATTTAGTGCTTAAAGAAGGCGCTGACGACGATTTAGAAAAGAAACGTGACAAAGTTACTTATGGCGATAGATTTGAAGTTTGGTATTACTATGGTGAAGCTAGTAAAGAAGACCTTGAAGCTGCTGATTGTAGTTGTGGCGATAGCGATACTTATGACGTTGTGGTTGTTATTGTCAATAATCGCGTTATTAAAGCTACCATGAACCCACTGGAAAGTGGTGAGTTCCCTTATGACGTAATGGTGTGGCAACCAATGAACGATACTTGGACAGGTATCGGGGTGGCGCGTCAAGTAAGAGAACCACAGCGCATCATCAACGCAGCTACTCGTAATCTGCTCGACAATGCAGGTAAAGGCGGTAGACCTACTACCATTATTGCCGATGGTGTTGAATCGGCTGACGGTGGCTTAGTTGAAGTCGGTAGCGGTGCATTACTTAGATTATCACCAGATTCACCAATTCAAGATGCGCGTGGCGCGATATACTCAAGTATCATTCCAATCATTACCCAAGACCTAATGACAATTATCCAGTATGCCCTAAAGATGGCAGAGGATATTACCGGTTTACCCATGATGTTACAAGGTCAGCAAGGCAATGCGCCCGATACCGTTGGCGGCATGACCATGCTTCAAAATAACGCTGGCACGATTCGTAGAAACATTGCTCGTAACTTTGATGATCGTGTCACTGTTCCACACATCACTCGTTACTATGAATGGATTATGCTTTATGGTGATGAGCAATTGAAAGGTGACTTCAATATTGAAGCTCGCGGCTCTACTGTTCTGTTTGAGCGTGACGCACAGCATCAAGCGATTATGCAACTTGGCGCTCTTGTAATGAACCCTGCGTTCCAAATCAATCCTGCTAAATGGATTGATGAGGCGTTCAAAGCACAGAAACTTGATAGCAAACGCTTTAAATTCAGCGAAGAAGAAGTTAAACAGATGCAAGCGCAAGCGCAACAAAATCCCCCACAAGACCCAAGAGTTGCGGGTCAGATTGAAGTGGCTAAAGTTCGCGCTTCTGCTGAGATGGATAAAGCTAAATTCTTGCAATCTACTGATATGGCTGAGATGCAAGTTAAAGAAACGCTTGCTATGCAAGAACTCAAATTCAAAGCGCAACAGGCTGAGATTGATCGTCAACACGAAATCCAAATGAAGCAGATGGAACGTGACATGAAGATTATGGAACTATCGCAATCTACTCAAATTAGCGTGGCTGAAATCAAATCGCAATTGGCTCAAACAGCGCAGAAATTAAATGTACAAACCCAATTATCTAAACAGGTGCT
>CAKZJE010000058.1 GCA_936941155.1 uncultured Methylomonas sp.
AGGTTTTTAATTTCGCGGCGTGTGCCAAATTCCGCTTGACCTTTTGGGCGCACCGACACATTCACATCGCAGCGAAACGAGCCTTCTTCCATATTCCCATCGCTAATTCCCAACCATCTGACCAGATTATGAATGGTTTTGGCATACGCAATTGCCTCTTTTGGGGAGCGCATATCCGGTTCTGAAACAATTTCTAACAACGGCGTTCCTGCGCGGTTCAAATCAATCCCTGAAAGTCCATGAAAATCTTCATGCAGCGATTTACCCGCATCTTCTTCCAGATGCGCACGAGTCACGTTAATGCGTTTGGTTTTACCATCCACTTCAATATCCACATACCCTTTGCCGACAATGGGTAAATCCATTTGGCTGATTTGATAGCCTTTTGGTAAATCGGGATAAAAATAATTTTTCCGTGCAAAAACGGAAGTGGGTGCAATTTCCGCGTCAATGCCTAAGCCAAATTTGATTGCCATATTCACAGCTTCTTGGTTTAACACAGGCAATACGCCCGGCAAGCCTAAATCAACTGCGCAAGCTTGGGTGTTAGGTTCTGCGCCATAAGCGGTTGCCGCACCGGAGAAAATTTTGGATTTGGTAGCGAGTTGGGTGTGGATTTCTAAACCGATCACGGTTTCCCATTGTGAATTCATCATAAATTCCTTGCGTAAAAAAAGTGGTTTTATTGATTAGGTTGTCGCTGTTAACCCTGCGGTGCTGGGTTTCACGTTGTTTTCGCCATTTTACCGTGTTTATTTGCGACCGCTGAAAATGATTGCGATTTTTTCCCATAAAAAAAGGGAGCAGATGCCCCCTTTTCTCTTTTTACGACTCAAAAGAAAGTGCTTATTTCAAACCCATGCAATTAGCATAGTAAGTGACCGTGCTAGACCAATCTGAGAAAATTCCCATAATGCCCACGTCTTTTGCTAACACATCGAGCATTATCATTGTATCACCATCAGTTTTAACGCCATTGGTGACTGATTGGAAATAATAACCGCCGCCGTCTTTTAATAAACCTGAACGCTCTAAAGTCCAAGTAATAATTTTTAAACCAGACGTTTTTAACGCAATCGCATAATCAGATGGAATGATTTTGTTATTCGCATCTAAAGTCACTAAAGCCCAAGTGGGTGGCGCAACAATTTGTACACCTTGTGCAACCAATTGTGGAATTCTCGCTGTTGCTGCAACCACATCGGCTGGCGTGTTCAAATCTTCCAAAGAAACCGCACGTTTGCCAAACGCAGGAGTATGTGCAATCCAATACAATACGTCTTTTACATTAAATGATTGTGGAAAAACACGCGCTGGATTTACGCCGGCTTGTTTATATTCGTTAATCATTTTTTGCGCATAATTTTCTTGCGTCATGCCATTAAAAGGCATTGGCACCAAAGCTTCTTTCAACTCAGGTGTCATATTGACGTTTAATGCTTTTGCTAAGGCAATAAATTCTTTGTGCGTTAATAAAGTGCCATTGCCAGCATACAGATCAGTTCTAAAGCTTGATGTGCCTTTCATATATTCAGCAACGGTGGTTGCTTTAGGATTTGCACCATCCATTTTGCCACGCAAGGTTTTAAACTCAGCTAACGTGATGTCGCTAGTGCAGCATTTTGCATTGGCAAAAGGCGTTGCGCTGGTCATATCCGCAGGCACAGAACATTTAGACGCTAACGGCGTTTCCATAATGTTAGTGGTAGTGTGCAAATCGCATTGTGAATGGCGGCACACTAATTCTTTATCTTTGGTAAAGGTGACATCACATTCAACAATGCCCGCGCCCATTTTTACGCCTGCTTTGACAGATTGCACGGTTTCTTCAGGAAATTGCAAAGCCCCGCCACCACGATGTCCAATTGAAAATTGGCTTTTATAAAACGGGCCTCTTTCGCATTGTTTTAATTGGTCTTTTAATGGGCTTGCTGCCATGTCGTCAACCAGAAAAAACGGTCTAGGGCCTAACTGAATGTTTTCATTGGCATAAACAACGGATGACAACAGCGATGTTGTCAAAGCTGCAACGGTTATTAGTTTTTTAATTATTTTCATAAGATTTTCCAAGCAACGGTGATGTGTAGTAGTGAACTGAAACTGCGCTACCACTTTACGATGCTTAGAAGTCAGAAGTATGTCGGTTGTGTTACCAGTTTATGAAGAATTAAAAACAACTGTCTAACATTTTGGTAAATGGGTAAAAAAGAAGTTATCCGTGACGGAAATTTTTTAAGATGACCAGTCGTCTTGAAAATTTTTTGTGTTTTTTTATAAATTCAGGCGTTAATGTTTGTCTCGGTTTTGTCACACAACCACATTTATTTTTGAGTTTTTAGAGTAACCGTTTCAACAACTCATCACGGGTTAAATTAAAGTGTTGTGCAATGTCATTCAAAATAGCGGATAACGTTCCTGTTTTTAAAGGATTATGCGCTGGCACAGTAATATGATGTTCACCGTTTTCTAACGTGGTTAAACGAATGTGGCTTCCCGTTTGCCGCGTAATTTGATAGCCCAAGGATTCCAATTCTTTCACTAACTGTAATCCGGTTAAATTTCGTGGCAGTTTCATGCGGCAATCACTTCATCATGGACAAAATGCAAGCGAATCAGACTGGGTTTTTCAGTTTCTTCAAAATGACACGTTACAGCGTCACGAACATTGGTACGAAGTTCTGCAACTGTCTCGGCATCTGTATAAATTGAGTAATCTAATGCTTTTGCGATAAAGCCGCCTTCGGGCGCGTCTTCGACTAAAAAAATAATTTCGTTCATAGTTAGATTTTCTCTATTTTTTGATTTTGTAACAAAAATCAAGTTGTTAAACGCAACCGTACACAATTAAACCACGTTCATTTTTCGCTTTTTGTTTTGCGGCAAAATATGCGGCGTAATACGCTGAGCTATTACGAGTTGCGGGTTTGTAGTAATGAAAATCGATGTGCCACATCTCTTTTGAATTGGCTAAACATATCCATGTTGATGTTTTCTGAAGTGGATAATGTCCAATAGTAATAATCAAGAATCCATTGATATTTTGCTTTAACCCCATCATCGACCTGAGTGTTTAGCTCTGTATATATTTCAATCATTTCTTGCAGTACGGCATCTTGATTTTCGCCGTTTTGATTTATTAATTGAGGGGCAAAGTGAATAAAGTGATCTTGATCTTCTTTTGCAATATAGGGTTTAAGCTGTTCTGGAAGTTGATTAATTATTTTTTCATCTATTAGTATTCTTGGTGTTTTAGCTTGCTTGCTTTCAAGAAGATATGCTTGTTGTAACGCAATAGATGAAATGAACGAATATCTTAAATTTTTTTCATCGCATTCAATATGAGAGCCAATCGAGATTCCCCCTCTAACCCAAAGTGATTCAAAGCTTAGATGAGCAGATAGAGTTTTACACATTTGTACTATTCCGTATATCCCATCTTGGTTTTCTACATTGCATGGTGTTGATAAAATTATGCTATCAGAAAAGAATTTAATTTTTATTTTGGATGTGTCGACAAAAAGTCCTGTCAAATCGTGTAGTAATGTCGCATGATTTAATGCTCGCTCAAAACGAGCATGTAAATTGTATTTTCCAGCAAAGTATTTTTCTGATTTATCTTTATAGCCAAGTATATCTAGAAAGGCACAATAAAACTGCTCATTTGGAGGTGTGAATTTGTCTATATCATTCCATTCTTGGTTTGCCATGCTAATTCCTCATAATTGGGATATTTCTAACGTATATTGGAGACTCAGAAGAGCGCAAAACCTCACGGCTTTAGCCCGTTTTCCTCATAAACTTACTCAACTCAACCTCACACTGATTAAGCCATTTCATCACTCATTAAATTTCTACGCTTTTGCTAACTGTTTAATCCCCGCAATCAACCGCGTCATGGCAATTTCCACCTTTTCCGCATTCAACATGCCATAAGAAAGCCGCAAATAACAACCATCCGTCAAACCAAACGCACAACCCGGAATTGCCGAAACCTGAAAATCTTCAATCAACGCTTTTACAAAATCTAAATCCTGTTGCGAGGTGCGAATTTTCAGCAATAAATAAAACGCCCCTTCGGTTGCCACAAAATCGACTTGCTCACGCACTTCTTCTAAACGTTGTAAAACCTGCGCCCGAATCGCAGCCAGTTGTGGCAACTGCGCTTGGCAATAAATCGCACCGACTTCCATTGCGCCGATTGCCGCCTGCTGACAAATCAACGGCGGACAAATCAAATTGGTATCTTGCACTTTCAACAACGAGGCTAATAAAGGCTCAGGAAAAACCACATAACCGACGCGCCAACTGGCAAAACCGTAAGCTTTGGACAGGGAATACAGGGAAATAGTGTAATCAGATGCACCAGCAATACTGGCAGGGGAAAAATGTCGCGCTTGCCCATACACAAAATATTCATAAGCCTCATCGCAAATATGATACAAACCGCGCTCGCGGCACAAGGCATTCACGGCGCGTAAATCGGCTTCCCGATACACCGCACCGCTGGGGTTATTCGGGGAAACGGTGACGATGGCGCGAGTTTTTTCCGTAATCGCCGCTTCGATGGCATCAAGCCGCAATTGATAGTGACTATCCGTTGGCACCGCAACCGGAACGCAGTTGCGCATTTTGATTGCCATTTCCTGATTAAAATAATACGGCGACGGCAAAATCACCTCATCTTCGGGGTCAGTAATCGCTAACAGCACATTCAAAAATGCCATATTCGCGCCCGCTGTCACCATCACCCGATAACCATCGGCGAGATTAATGTGATTTTCGCAACGCAGTTTTTCCGCAATTAATTCCAACAGCCGCTTATCGCCTAATGCTGAGCTGTATTGATGCTGTTCAGAGCGACTGCCAAAGCGAGCAATCGCCTCTAACGCTTGTGGCGGGGGAGGATAAAACACCATCCCCTGACCGAGTGATAACGTATTGGGGTTATTGCGCGTCCATTCCCCCACAATTGGGATAATCGGAGCTTGCACGGCTGAGATGGTGTGACTTTGGCGCATGGCAGATTTTGATAACCTGATGAGGATTTGTAGCGATTTTAAGCAAAACCTTTTGGCGTTTGTTGATGCCAATCAGTGACTTGTTGGTATTGATGGGCAATATTGAGCAATCGCGCTTCGTCAAAATAATTCCCAATAATTTGCAAACCCACCGGCATTTTATTCACAAATCCAGCGGGAATCGACATCGCAGGCAATCCCGCTAAATTAATCGCAATCGTGTAAATATCGGCTAAATACATTTCAATCGGATCAGCGGTTTTTTCGCCAATGCCAAACGCGGTGCTAGGCGAAACCGGCCCCATAATTACATCCACTTCGGATAATGCGCGTTTGAAATCTTCAGTAATCAAACGGCGGACTTTTTGCGCTTTCAAATAATAGGCATCGTAATAACCAGCTGACAGCGCGTAAGTGCCCATTAAAATGCGGCGTTTCACTTCTGCACCAAACGCTTCACCGCGTGAGCGCGTGTAAAGGTCAGTTAAATCTTTCGGATTTTCGCAGCGATAACCATAACGAACGCCGTCAAAACGCGATAAATTTGCCGAACATTCCGCCGACGCAATCACATAATAGGCAGGAATTGCATATTCCAGCATTGGCATGGAGATTTCTTTCACTTCCGCGCCGAGTTTTTTGTATTCTTCAATCGCTGCCAGCAAAGTTGCGGCAATTTCTGGGTTTAAATCCGCACTGAAAAATTCTTTCGGTAAACCGATTTTTAAACCCTGCAAGCTGTTATTCAATCCCGCTTGATAATCAGGCACGGCAACATCCACGCTAGTGGAGTCTTTCGGATCAAATCCTGCCATTGTTTGCAATAAAATGGCTGCATCTTCGGCATTTCGCGCCATTGAACCGCCTTGGTCAAGGCTAGAAGCATACGCAATCATCCCATAACGAGAAACACGCCCGTAAGTCGGTTTTATCCCTGTAATGCCACACAGTGCCGCAGGTTGACGAATCGAGCCACCGGTGTCTGTGCCTGTGGTTGCTACTGCTAATCGTGCTGCGACGGCTGCTGCTGAACCGCCCGAAGAGCCGCCCGCGACGGTGTTCGTGTCCCAAGGATTTTGTACCGCACCGTAAAAACTGGTTTCATTCGATGAACCCATCGCAAATTCATCCATATTCAATTTACCCAGCATCACTGCGCCAGCTTGATTGAATTTTTCCACCACAGTCGCGTTGTAAGGGGCAATAAAATTATCCAACATTTTTGAGCCGCAACTGGTTCTAATGCCATTGGTGCAGAAAATATCTTTTTGCGCAATGGGAATGCCCGTTAATAGCGGAGCATTGCCTAGAGCCAAAGCTTTATCGGCTTGTGCAGCGGCAGCTAACGCGTAATCCTCAGTGACTGTAATAAAACAATTTAATTCAGCATACTGTTTAATTCGATCTAAATAAGCGTGCGTCAATTCAACGCTAGAAAATTCTTTGGCGCGTAAACCTTGCGCTAATTCGGTAATAGTTTTTGTGTGCATAACGTTGGGAAGTTTGGCTTTTATTTTTAAACTAGGCTGTTTTGTGTAAACCTGACTGATTTTAAAACCCTGTCAGATTTTTTATTCAATGACTTTAGGAACTAAATACAAACCTGATTCAACTTGCGGTGCAATTATTTGAAAATGTTCGCGCTGATTTATTTCAGTAACGCAATCAGGACGCAAACGCTGAGTTTGTTCTAAAGGATGCGCCATCGTGGAAACTGCATCAGTGTTGAGCGCGTTCATTTGCGCGACTAAATCGAGCATTCCTGATAAATCTTGAGCATAAGAACTCACATCTTTTTCTTCTATTCCCAATCGGGCTAAATGGGCAATTTTTTTCACATCAGTGGCGCAAAGCGACATTTTTTTACTCCAGCTTTTAACAATCGAAAAGTTACATATAGCGCGGAAAATACTATTTAATTAGAATATGATACTTTATATCTTGCCCAAATACCTGCTTGATTGATAAAGTAGCGTCAATTTTCTATGCGTTAAGGATACCGATAAAAATGTTCAAAAGATTTCGAGGGCTTTTTTCCAATGACCTCTCTATTGATTTAGGCACGGCTAACACCCTGATTTATATTCCAGGGCAAGGTATTGTGCTAAATGAACCCTCAGTTGTAGCGATTAAAGAAGACCGGGCGCGTGGCTCAAAAACAATTGCTGCGGTAGGTATTGACGCTAAAAAAATGCTCGGTAGAACACCGGGAAATATCACTGCAATTCGTCCTTTAAAAGACGGCGTGATTGCTGATTTTGCTGTGACTGAAAGAATGTTGCGTTTTTTCATTGAAAAAGTGCACGAAAGCAAATTATTTCGCCCCAGTCCGCGTATTCTAATTTGTGTACCCTCAGGCTCTACACAAGTAGAACGTCGTGCCATTCGTGAATCAGCAGAAATGGCTGGCGCACGCGAAGTGTATTTAATTGAAGAGCCTATGTCAGCTGCGATTGGCGCAGGAATGCCTGTTGACCAAGCACAAGGCTCAATGGTGTTAGATATTGGCGGCGGTACTTCAGAAGTGGCGATTATTTCTCTAAATGGGATTGTTTATTCTTCTTCGGTGCGCATTGGTGGCGACCGTTTTGATGAAGCCATTATTGCTTATGTGCGTAGAAACTATGGCACATTGATTGGCGAGTCTACTGCTGAGCGAATTAAACACGAAATAGGTGCCGCTTATCCAAGCAGTGCAGTGCGTGAAATTGAAGTGAAAGGTCGCAACTTAGCTGAAGGGATTCCGCGCAGCTTTACTTTAAACAGCAACGAGATTTTAGAAGCGTTACAAGAATCGTTAGCAGGAATTGTTGGAGCAGTAAAACTTGCCTTAGAACAAACTCCGCCTGATTTAGGCGCGGACGTAGCCAATCGCGGGATTGTTTTAACAGGTGGTGGTGCATTACTGACTGACATTGATAAATTAATTTCTGAAGAAACAGGATTGCCCGTTTATGTGGCAGATGATCCTTTAACCTGCGTAGCTAGAGGCGGCGGTATGGTTTTAGAGATGATGGATAAAGGTGGGCAAAACGTTTTTGCATTAGAATAACCAAACTTAAGATGACTGCCAGCTTTTTTAAACTGGCACTCATTAAACAACTCTATCGCAGATATTAATGATGGCTGAGTCTTAACTCGGCCATTTTTGCTTTAACTTATGAGGTTTTTACTATAAAACTTTTATTTGCTACTGGGCCCTCGCTGAATACGCGCCTATTAGTTGCCGTGCTATTGTCTATTGCATTATTGGTAATGGATCAACATAGCTCGCGATTAAACAGCGTACGCGCAACGCTATCTGTGATTACCTATCCCATTCAATCGCTAGTCAATTTACCGATACAACTTTTCAAGCAAACGCTTAAATATTCTGTTTCTTACAGCAAACTGCAAGAAGAAAATGCGCAGTTAAAACAAAAATCTTTACTGCATAAAACCGATTTACTGAAGTTATCAACCTTAGAAAAAGAAAATATCCGCCTAAGAGCCTTGCTAGAAAAATCTTTCAAACTCGGTGAACAAGTTTTAGTTGCGGAATTAATTGCCGTCAATCAAGCCCCTTATGAACATATTGTGGTGGTTGATAAAGGTACGAATTTTGATGTCTATCCCAAACAACCGGTATTAGATGCAACTGGGGTGGTCGGGCAAGTGATTCGGGCGTTACCCTTCAGTTCTGAAGTGATGTTGATTACCGATCCTAATCACGCAATTTCTGTGGAAGTGCAGCGCAATGGTTTGCGTACTATTGCAGTGGGTAGTGGACGTTATAATCGTTTGAATTTACCGTATTTGCCTAATAATTCCGATATTGTGGCAGGCGACACCTTGATTACCTCTGGCTTAGATGACACTTTTCCACAAGGTTATCCCGTTGCAATTGTGGATCAATTTATTAAACAACCTAACAAACCGTTTGCAGAGATTTCTGCTACACCTATTGCAAACTTAGATAGAGACCGCGAAGTTTTGATTGCATGGAATAATGCTAAACGGATTCAATTAGGCATCGAAAACAAACCTCAACCGATACCGACTCCCACGTCGCAAACAACAGAGCCGCTCGTCATTCCGCCCCTACCTCATCCTGTGGGAACAGCCAGTGCACCTCAGTAATCAGCAAAATTTTTTAATCACCATTGTTTTAGCGATGTGTTTGCGGATTGCCCCTGTTCCTTATCCCATCAGCATGGTGACTCCAGACTGGATATTATTGGTGTTGATTTATTGGGCATTAATGTTACCTTATCGAAAAGGCGTATTTAATGCGTGGATTATTGGGTTATTCACCGATGTTTTGCTGGGACGCACACTAGGTGAATACGCCCTGATTTACTCGCTAGTTGGCTATTTCAGTATTAAATTCCATAAGCGATTGCGATTTGTGCCGTTAATACAACAAAGCGTGTTTATTTTCGCTTGTCTGTTAATGGCACAAGCTTTTGTTTTTATTATGGAAACGATTCAACGTCCTACCAACTTTACCTCTGTATTTTGGCTGCCTGTGATAACAGGTACTTTAATTTGGTCTTTTATTCCTCCGGTTTTGCATTTTATTCGCAGTATTGGTCGCTCCATCAGTTGATAATCAGGTCATCATGTCCAGCACCCATAAAATTAGAGACAGAATCACCGAGAGTCGTATTCTCTTAAACCGCGTCACCGCAATTTCTATGCTGGTTGTGGTGTGTATTTTCGGTTTGGTTGTACGTTTGATGTATTTGCAAATTGTAGGGCATGAACATTACGCCTTATTAGCCAAAAACAACCGTATTAAAACGTCTTCTATTCCGCCTACGCGCGGCATTATTTACGATAGACAAGGGCGAATCTTAGCGCAAAATTTACCGTCTTATAGTTTAGAAATTATTCCTGAACAAGCAAAAGACATTGAAGATACTTTGCACCGCTTACAAGTGTTGCTTGATTTAACTGATGACGTATTAGATGAATTTCGGAAACAACAAAAACGCCATAAACGATTTGAAAGCGTACCGTTGCTACTCAGTTTAAGTGATGAAGAAGTTGCCAGATTTGCGGTTGCCAGACCTTTTTTTCCTGGTGTCGATATTCATGCGATTTTAGTGCGTTATTACCCTTATGGAATTTTGACTTCGCATGTGGTCGGTTACGTCGGCAGAATTAACGAAAAAGAACTGAAAGAATTGCCGGAAGCTGAATACAGCGGCGTGTTTCATATTGGCAAAGTAGGGATTGAGCTGTCTTATGAAACACAACTGCATGGCAAAGCCGGCTATACGGAAGTTGAAACCAATGCTCAAGGTCGCTCTATCAATGTGCTAAATCGCGTTGAACCGATTGCAGGCGAAAATCTGTATTTAACGCTGGATATGGATTTGCAAAAAACCGCTTATGATTCACTTGAAGGATATAACGGCGCGTTAGTGGCCATTGAAATTAAAACAGGCGGAGTATTGGCGTTTGCTAGTCATCCGAGTTTTGACCCCAATCCGTTTGTAAACGGCATTAGCAGCAAAGCCTATAAAGCCTTGCAAGATTCCGAAGATCAACCCATGTTTAATCGCGCATTGCGAGGACTGTATCCGCCCGGCTCAACGGTGAAACCGTTTGTTGGCTTGGCAGGTTTGGAATATAACATCATCACCAACGACCAGCACATTTATTGCCCCGGATATTTTCAACTGCCTAATGTGCGGCATCGGTTTCGCGATTGGGCAAAATGGGGACACGGCTCAACCAATTTAACTAGTGCTTTAACAGAGTCTTGTGATGTTTATTTTTATAGTTTAGCGTTGAATTTAGGCATTGATAGAATGCACGATTTTTTACAAAAATTTGGTTTTGGCGAAAAAACAGGGATCGATTTAGTCGGGGAAAAAGAGGGGCTGTTTCCTTCACAAAAATGGAAAAGAACGGCGAAAAAAGTCGGCTGGGCAGCGGGCGATACGGTGATTACAGGCATCGGACAAGGCTTTACCCAAGCATCACCCACCCAGCTTGCACGGGCTACAGCAACCTTAGCGAATCGCGGCAAAGTGGTAACGCCGCATTTAGTGGATAAAATGATTAATGCTTTCTCGACTTCGCCAGGCCCTTTGCAATCAGGAAAACTGATTCCTTTACAAGAAAAAAACCTGAATGCAGTGATTGCGGGTATGGTAAATGTGATTCACGGTGAAAAAGGCACAGCAAAAGGTCTGGCAAAAGGTCTTAAATATCAAATGGCTGGCAAAACCGGCACAGCGCAAGTTTATACGGTTAAGCAAAATGAGCACTATAATAAAAGTATCGACCTAAAATTGCGCGACCATGCCTTGTTTATTAGTTTTGCACCGGCAGACGACCCTAAAATCGCTGTCGCAGTGGTGGTAGAAAACGGCGGTCATGGCGGCACAACCGCAGCCCCGATGGCAGCGAAAGTCATCAATCAATATTTAACCGGAGAAAAGCCTGATGCAACGGGAACACCGCAGTGAACATTTTTATGCCCATTCGCTGATTGGGCGGCTTTTTCGCAAGCTGCATCTTGATATTCCGCTGTTATTTTTTTTAGGCTTAATTTGTTTATTAAGTTTTGTGATTTTGTTCAGTGCCAGCAATCAAGACTTCGGAACTTTAGAACGCCAATTTGCGCGAGTCACATTAGCCTTTGGGTTGATGACCGTGTTAGCGCACGTCACACCGTATCAGCTCAAACGTTATTCGGTTGGTTTATACAGTTTTGGGATTTTATTATTAGTTGCGGTGTTAGTGATGGGCAAAATCTCACTCGGCGCACAGCGTTGGTTGGATTTGGGTTTTTTCCGCTTTCAACCATCAGAAATGATAAAAATCAGCACCCCGATGATGCTGTCTTGGTATTTGGCAGAACATCCTTTTCCACTGAATTGGAAACAGCTTGTTACCGCGTTTGTGTTGATTTTCACCCCTACGCTGTTGATTGCTAAACAACCGGATTTAGGCACGGCGATTTTAGTGGCAAGCTCCGGCTGTGCGGTCTTGTTTTTTGCCGGACTCTCATGGCGATTTATCAGCTATGCCGCTGTCACAGTCACAGCGCTGTTACCGCTTTTATGGAGTGTGATGCACGATTATCAACGCGCCCGCGTTTTAACCTTTTTCAATCCAGAAGCTGACCCGATGGGACGGGGTTATCATATTATTCAATCAAAAATTGCGATTGGTTCTGGTGGAATTTATGGCAAAGGCTGGCTGGGCAGCACACAAGCAAAACTAGATTATTTACCCGAAAGCTCCACCGATTTTATTTTTGCCGTATTTGCGGAAGAATTTGGTTTAGCAGGCTGTTTAGGATTAATGACGTTGTATTTATTGGTGATTTTTCGCTGCCTATATATCACCTTAGGCGCAAATGACCCCTACAGCAGACTTTTAGCAGGCAGCTTATCGTTTGCTTTTTTTGTGTATGTGTTTGTAAATATCGGCATGGTGATTGGTGTATTACCCGTAGTAGGCGTACCATTACCGTTAGTGAGTTATGGCGGCACATCCATGGTTACGTTATTGGCAAGTTTTGGCATTTTGATGTCAATTCAAACCCACAAAAAATTTATTCCGTAAGCTACACTTAAAGCACTTACTTCTATTCCAAGATAACGACTGGCAGTTCTTAAAAACTGTCGGTCGTGGCATTCAATTCTTTTTTTTAAGGAACTCGCTAATGAAAAACAAACTATTGCTTCCTGCGGTACTCAGTCTTCTTTCTGGCTGTACAACAACGACTGAACCATTGACAGTAGGAACAGGTGGCGGTTCACCCGGTTTAGAACAATCGGTCGGTACTTTAACTCCTGCGCCAACAGTGATAACGCCACCATCATCTATTCCGCCTGTGAGTACGAAAACTAAAATGGCAATCCCGTCTTTGTATCCACAAAATACTGATTTAGGTACGCCTCCTTCTGCGCAAAAACCAGAAGTTGTAACAGCACCGTCTTCAACCCGATATTCAAATATTAAAGACAAAAGCATTGCTCCGCCAACACTGCCTACTAGTGCGGGCAATCCCAGCACTTATGTGATTTCAGGCGAAAACTACCGCGTCTTGCCGTTTAGCAATGGCTTTGTTGAGCGCGGGATTGCATCGTGGTATGGGCCTGATTTTCATGGAGAAAAAACCTCGAATGGTGAAACTTATGATATGTATGGCATGACAGCCGCGCATAAACGTTTGCCGATTCCTTCTTATGTGAAAGTGACGAATTTAAAAAATAAACGCAGTGTGGTGTTGCGAATTAACGATAGAGGACCTTTTTTTCCTGATCGGGTGATTGATTTATCTTACGCCGCAGCACAACAATTGGATATTCACAAACCGGGCACAGAAATGGTGGAAATTGAAGCCATTAAAACTACTAACAAAGAAAGTGTGTATTTGCAACTCGGTGTTTTTTCCAATCCAACCAATGCACAACAACTGCAAAAGAAAGTGGTCGACAACAAAATGCCTGAGCCAATGGTTAAAGAAGTGATGGTTAGCGGAAAAGTGGCTTATCGTGTGCAATTAGGCCCGATATTTTCGCCTGCAAAAGTGGATGAGTTTCATGTCAAATTGGCGAAAATGGGTATTTTTGAAACGTGGTATGTGACTGAAAATAAACTTTAATCCGAAAAAGATTCTGAAAACCTTGAAAATTCTGAAAATCCCGATGCTAGCCATCGTGGTACAATAACTTTGTTTTTTTACGATAGTTCGGATATTTATTATGCTTTCCCTCCTGAGTCATCGCTTTTTTCTGTTTGCTGGGCTAATTTTGTGTTTTGTATTGCCCAATGTAAATGCCGCTAATAATGGTATTTTAATTCCTAAACCCCCAGTGATTGCCGCTTCCAGCTATATCTTGGAAGACTTTAATAGCGGGCGGATATTGGCGGAAAAAGACGCAGATAAAAGGCTTGCGCCTGCTAGTTTGACCAAAATCATGACTGCTTATGTGATTTACCGTGAATTAGCCAGCGGTCATTTAACTTTAAATGATCCTGTGATGATTAGCCAAAAAGCATGGCAAACACAGGGTTCAAAAATGTTTGTGGAAGTTGGCAAACAAGTGCGCCTTGAAGATTTGTTAAAAGGCATGATCATTCAATCAGGCAATGATGCCAGTGTCGCGTTAGCAGAACATGTGGGCGGCAATGAAGATTCATTTGCAATTATGATGAATCAACATGCGCAGCGATTGGGGATGACGAACAGCCATTTTCAAAACAGCATGGGATTGCCAACGCTCAATCACTACACCACAGCGCGTGATTTATCAAAATTAACTCATGCCTTAATTGCAGAGTTTCCACAATATTATCGCTGGGATGCACAGAAAGAATTTACCTACAACAAAATCACCCAACAAAATCGCAATAAATTGTTATGGCGTGATAAATCTGTAGACGGCGTAAAAACTGGCTTTACCGATGACGCAGGTTATTGCATGGTCGCATCCGCTAAACGCGAAGAAATGCGCTTAGTTGCAGTCGTGATGGGAACAGCAAGCCCAGAAGCACGGGCGGATGAAAGCCAAGCGTTGCTAAATTATGGATTTCATTTTTATGAAACCGTTAAATTGTACACCGGCAACACACCAAGAAAAGAAGTGCGAGTTTGGGGTGGAAAAAGCAAAGTCTTGCCACTAGGTTTGGCGCGTGATTTATACGTCACCATTCCGCGCCGCCATTACAACGATTTAAAAGCGGTGATGTCATTTAACAAAGATATTATCGCCCCGATTAGCAAAGGCAAACGTTATGGCACGGTGAGCGTGAGTTTGGCAGGGCAACCTGTGGCTGAACTACCACTTGTCGCGCTTAAAGATGTGGAAGCGGGCAATTTCATTCAACGCTTTTACGACAAAATAGCGCGGATGACCGAATGAGACAGTTTAAATTTTTATCTGCTGACTATGATGAGCCAAGCACCACAGTTAAATTACGATACGGATTTGATGACGACTTAGTGTTTGAAGAATGTTTCATCTTCAATAACGCCCCAGCAATAACTTCAACTGAACAAAAACAAGCACTTGAGATTTGTATCCGCAATTTACATCTGGCTGCTGGCGTTAGCTATTACAAAGCTTTTGCGCCAGCCGCGATTCAAATTGAAAACAATCAATTATCACCCGCCGAAGCGCGTTTTTTTGAAAAATTTTATTTCAAAGGCTTAGGCGAGTTTGCTTATAAAAACAATCTGGATTTGCGCGATAAAATCCATTTTCCCGTTGCAACGCAAACGCCTGTCGCCGCTTCAAACTTTCCATTGAAAAAATGTGCCGCCGTTCCGATTGGTGGTGGCAAAGACTCAATTGTCACGTTAGAATCCTTAAAACAAGCCGGCGAAGCAGCGGTGATGTTTTCCTTAGGTCATGCCGCGCCGATTCAAAAAACCATGCAAGTCGCCGGATTGCCGTCAATTGTGGTGACGCGGCAAATGTCGCCTGTGTTATTTGAATTAAATAAACAACCTGGCACGTTGAATGGTCACGTTCCTGTCACCGGAATTTTATCGTTTGTATTAACAGTCGCAGCGGTGTTGTATGATTTTAATGTGATTGCGATGTCAAACGAGCATTCGGCAAGCGTTGGTAATTTGCAGGTGAATGGTCTGGAAGTAAATCATCAATACAGCAAATCGTTTGAATTTGAACAAGATTTTGCTGAGCATGTTGCAACGTACATGCTGAAAAACCTTACTTATTTTTCCTTTTTGCGCCCGCTTTCTGAAATTGCCATTGCCAGCTTATTTGCGAAACTAGAGCCGTATCATGCAGTTTTCACCAGTTGCAATCGCGCTTTCAGCATTCAAGAACACAATCGCCGCACAGGATGGTGTTGTGATTGCCCAAAATGTCGATTCGTGTTTCTCGCCCTCGCGCCATTTATCGAAAAAACCAAATTAATCAATATCTTTGGAAAAAATTTGCTCGATGACACAACGCAAGAAACAGGTTTCCGCGAATTATTAGGTTTGCAAGGTTATAAACCGTTTGAATGTGTCGGAGAAATTAAAGAATCTTTGTTAGCATTTCGCGCATTAAGCAGTAATTCTGCATGGCAAGGTGATGATTTAGTTGAAAAATTAACCGCAGAAGTCACGCAAGCTACCAGCGAATTAGAAGAATTAGCCGTTTTTTTGCACAGTTATAGCGACAATCACGCGCTATCACAGCATTACAGGACATTATTAGATGCGTTTTCAAGAACTTGAAAATCTGCGCGTCGGCGTATGGGGCGCGGGAAAAGAAGGTCGCTCGATTATTCAGTATTTGCAAAAAACATTTCCTGAGCAAGCGATTGTATTAATAGACGATCAGCAACCAGACAATTCGCTGCTGGCAGAACTTGCTACACAGGGAAAAGTTGAATTTATCCAATCAAATCAACTCAATAGCGTAAATATTCCGCTGGATGTCATTATTAAATCACCCGGTGTCAGCCGCTATCGTGCAGAAATTGAAAATGCCAAATCGCAAGGCATTTACATCACCACAGCAACCAATTTATGGCTAGCGGAAGTTTGCAATCACAGCCGCGTGATTGCTGTCACCGGAACAAAAGGCAAAAGCACTACCGCTTCTGTGTTGGCATTTTTGCTGCAAAAAGCCGGTGTGGATGTTGCCTTAGGCGGCAATATTGGCATTCCACTTACTGATTTATTACAACAAAATCATCAGTTTGAAATTTATGTAGCCGAGCTTTCTAGCTATCAACTCAGCGATTTAGATGTGTGGCCGCAGCTGGGAATTATGCTGAATTTATATCCTGAACATATTGATTGGCATGAAACTACCGAAAAATATTATCGCGATAAATTCAATTTATTTTCTGCAAAAGGCGATTGTCTGCCAATTATTAATGCGCAAGATGCCACGATTGCCGAATATGGCAAAGATTTAGCGCGGCGTGTTTATTTCAATTCTGCGAATACTTTGCATGTTGAAAATAATCAAATTATGGATGGCGATAAATTCATTTTATCGGGAGCGGATTTAAAGTTAAAAGGACAACATAATCTGTTGAATATCTGCGCGGCTTTAACTGTAGTGAAACAATTGGGGCTTGAAATAAATAACATTGCCGCAGAATTAGCCGACTTTAGCGGATTAGCGCATCGTTTGGAAATTATTGGCGAGTGTAATGATTTAACCTTTGTTGATGATAGTATTTCCACCACACCAGAATCAGCAATTGCGGCGTTAGAAACGTTTGCGCAATATCCGATTACCTTATTATTAGGTGGAAAAGATAGGCAACAAGATTATCAAGCTTTGGCAAAACATTTAGCGCGGCAGCGTGTTTTTGCGGTGATTACCATGCACGAAAATGGCGATAGAGTGGCAGCCGATATTGCGGAGGCACTAAAAGACTCCGATTATTTGCCATTGATAATTCAAGAAAAAGACCTTATTAATGCTTTGAATCAAGCAAAAGCTATTACGCCGAAAGGTGGAGTGGTGTTACTTTCTCCTGCCGCGCCTAGTTATGATGCTTATAAAAACTTTCAAGAGCGTGGCTTGTTGTTTAGAGAATTATCCGCTGTGTGATTGATTTCATTGTAAAAAATCATCAAAAAAATACTTATCAAACTTATTAGTAATAAACCTCATGTCTGAAGAAACTTTATTAGAATTCCCTTGTCAATTTCCGATTAAAGCAATGGGAAAAGCCGATGTTGAATTTGATTTGTTGGTGCTGGAAATTGTGCAGCAGCATGTGACTGTGCCTGAAAAAACCAAAATGAAATCGCGTCCTAGTCAAAATGGCAAATATCTTGCCGTGACAGTTCATATTGAAGCCCATAGCAAAGAACAGCTTGATAATATTTATCGGCAGTTGAGTGCGCATCCTTTGGTTTTGGTGGCGTTGTAG
>CAKZJE010000059.1 GCA_936941155.1 uncultured Methylomonas sp.
CTTTTAAACTGTAGTTTTATGTAGTATTTGTATTATACATTTTACTACAAAATACTACAAGCGAATTTTACGTTTTGCTGTTTTGTAAGATTCATATTGACTTTTTAGGGGCTAAAAAGTATTTTAAGCTATAATCACTTTTTAGGACTAAAAAGTAACAATGGAAAATGAAAGGGGCTAGACCTTTAACATCAGCACAAGTGCTGGCGGTTTTAAATGCCACGCAGCGAATCAGAGAAAAAGCCTTGCTCACGTTGGGATTTTGCACAGGTTACAGAATCAGCGAGATTTTAAGTTTAACGCTGGCGGATGTTGTCACCAACGGGCGGTTACACAGTCACATCACGGTTAAGGCTTGCAACACCAAAACCAAGACTGGACGCAGTGTATTTTTAAACAATACCGCACGGGCAGCGTTGGGGGAGTTGGTCGAAAGCATGAAACACTTGCCCAGTGACACGCCGCTATTTTTAAGCCGTAAAACCGCCAACGGCAAAGCTAAGGCAATCTCACGACAACAAGCCCATGCCATCATCAAAAGCCATTTTGCAGCGGTGGGGGAATATGGCAACGTAAGCAGCCATTCTTTAAGAAAGACTTTTGCAGCGGGTATCTATCAAGCGACTGGCAAAATTGAGCTTGTACAGATAGCACTAGGACATAAAACCATAACCAGCACTATTAGTTATTTATCTTTTAATACCAGCGCGATAGATCGCGCAATTTCGGAGTTGTTCCAATGACAGAAGAGCAAGCAACCTACGAGGTTAAACCTAAAAAACCAATGGGCAGACCCAAGAAAGAGATAAAAGGCGAAAAGCTTTGGATTCCTGCCGAGTGCATAGCTTTTGTGAAATCGTATCTTGAGCTAACCAAACAAAAATCTAAAAAAGAAGACGAATAAAAATTACAACAACTGTTGTAATTACAACAGTTGTTGTAGAATAAGCTAATTAATTTATAAGTTAGCTTGATAGGAAAATGAACATTCAAATTAAAAAAGCCATTGAAATTTTAGGCTCACAAAGTGCATTGGCTGCGGCTTGTGGAGTCAAACAAGCCCATGTTTGGAATTGGTTAAACCGTGACAAGGTGATTAGACTTGAAAATGCGTTACTGATAGAACACGCCACTAATGGAATCGTGACTAAAGAGCAGCTTCGCCCTGATTTATACCCTCTGAGCAACACAACCGATTGTGAACAAAAATGATTATCAGGCGTGAAAAGCGGACTAAAAACTTTACCGTCATTGATAACGACATCATTAACGACTCGCGCTTAGATTGGCGCGACCTTGGTTTATTAATTTATTTATTATCAAAGCCGGATGATTGGGAAGTTTGCACAGCGCATTTAATCAAAGTGCGCAAAAGTGGGCGCGATGCTGTCCATAATTCGTTGAAGAATTTATGCGAAAAAGGCTACGCATCGAGAAAGCCAAACCCGCACGGCGGCTGGGTATGGACAATAACGGAAAATCCGAATACGGAAAATCCGAATACGGAAAATCCGAATACGGAAAATCCGAATACGGAAAATCCGAATACGGAAAATCCGCACCTAGTAAATACTGATATACAACTAAATACTGAAAAATTAATAAAGACTGAAACAACAACAAAAACCGCCGTTGTTGCTGTTGTGGATAACTCTCTTTCAGAAGAACAGAAAGCTTGCTGGAAATGGGCTAAAACGGAAAAATTTTGGTCAAGCAAGGTTTACAGCGTAAAAGCGTTTTTATCGCTTTACAACGCAGAATCAGGGGCATTAAAAGGGCAGTATGAAAACTGGAAAGAATTAAATAAAACCGAGGAGGAAAAAAAGGTAAAGCCGAAAGTTCCCGAAGTTTGGGAGCGGCAAGGCTTTAAATCAGAGAAAGAATACAATGATTTTATGTTTAAGAAACAAACCGAGAAGTACACAAAAACAAAAACGGGCAGCCTTGCTTAAGGGTCGAAATCTTTGCAAAGCCACCCGTTACCCTTAAAAAGTTCAGCTTAAAAAGGCATTAACATGATAACACAACCCACAAACCACGCTTATAGCGGCGTGTCATTACCCACATTGCGCTTAGTTTTAGGACTTTTGGCTTTAGCCATCAGTTTTTATTATTCCTTCAAATTCTTAAGCGTTGGCACAACAGGCTTTGAGCTTTTTTCCGCGCTGGCGTTCGTGGCGATCACCGAGGCGACCAAAGCCATGTATTGCCATGACATTGCTTTTTTCAGAGCCACCCATCAAGGCGATAAAACCGTGTTTGCCGCGCTAATCGTGCTGATCCTGTTTGCAATGAGCATCACGGCAACGGTGTATTTTTTACTTGCCAATCCCATAAAAGGCGAAGTGAAACTCACCCAAACAGCGCACAGAACCGAAACATTACAAGCGGCGATAACAGCTAAACAAACGCAGTTATCGGGGTGTAAATCAACGTATTTAACCAAGTGCGTTAATCCAAGAACCGCCGAGCTGACCGCGTTACAAAGCGACTATGACAAAGCCCTTGCCAGTGAATCGGATTTAGCCGAAATACAGGCGAATAAGGCGTTTTGGGAAAAAATAGGCAAATTTATCGGCAAAAACGCGGATGATACGCAGATGTATTATGCGATTTTGCGGGGTGTCGTTTTGGAGGTGATAGGCTTGGCTTTGATTGCACAGGCAACGGCTAACAAACGCATTCAGAGTCATTACAACGCACCCGTTATAAACGCAGCCGTTACCAGTAACGAGTCCGTTTTACGCGCTGAAAATGAGGCTTTACGCGCCCAATTGGAGAGCCGCCCAAACGCCCCAACACATTAGCGGAGGATAGCGCGGCAACGGACAGCCGCGCGGCTAATGTGGAAAGTCAGGAAAATAACGCATCCGTTCAGAGTGAAAACGCATCCGTTACTAACGCACCCGTTATTATTCAGGCGGGGCTTGGTCGGTTGATTTGTGAGTATTGCGGGGCGGATGTGGCGAGAAAAACGGCAACGCAGCGGTTTTGTTGTACGCCGCATCGAAACGCTTATCATGCGAGGGCAAGGGCGGAGGTGGAATGCAAGACGAACTAACCCGAAGAAAGAAAACAGTGATATGCTCAACTAAATCCTCATTGTTGAATCAGGACAAACAAAATTTAATTGAATGAACACTTTAAGACACTCTAAAACTTGGCTCTCTTTTGTACTGATACTCACGGTTCTGACACATTTTGGTTTTGGACATCAAGAGGTTTCGCCATTTGTACTGTGTTTTGGTACAGACGGTCATGTTGCTGTAGAGCGCGTTGCACAAGCACAACATGACACGGCTAAGGTTTCATTAAAAAGCAAAGCTAACACCTATTTTGCTGATAGTGGTTTACCCTGCCTCTCGCCCTGTGCCGATATTCCTTTGGACAACGACGCTCACACGCCACTGCCTTTAGACGTGTTAAAAATAACGTTTGATATTGGCTTTTTACCGCTATTTTTCTTAATTTCACTGATTCTGCATTATCCCAGGCTGATAATCAGGCAGCCGTCTTTTTTTGCCCCGCTATTTACCGATTCACGGTTGTTGGCTCTGCGCAGCACCGTTCTGTTGATTTAACGCCCTCTCCCTAGCCCGTATTAACCCAGCCCAATTGTTTTGGGCTGCTATGCGTTTTATTTATGCTGTGGAGAAAATTAATATGTTTTCAAATGCGATTAGCCGCAAACAAGGGATAGCTATTGCCCTGATTATTATCGTGGGTGTGATAGTAAGTCTTTTTATTCTTAGAATTGACAAGTCCATGCCAGAAGGCGAAGAAAGTCAAACGGAAGCTAAGACCCCGACCGAACAAAGCCGTGATGAGCTTCCTGCAAAACAAGAAGGTAAAATTGCGCTGACTGATGAACAAATCAAAGAAACTGGCATCACAACGCAAACCGCAGGTGCAGCACACATCAAAAGCGTTGTAACGCTTCCTGGTGAAATTCGCTTTAATGAAGATAAAACCGCTCATGTCGTACCCCGTCTTGCTGGTGTAGTTGAAAATGTTTCTGCCAATCTGGGGCAACAGGTTAAAAAAGGTCAACTCTTAGCCGTTATCGCCAGCACGGGACTCACCGACTATCGTAGCGACTTGCTTTCTACCCAGAAACGGTTGGACTTGGCGCGGGTCACTTATCAACGGCAAAAAATGTTATCAGATGAAGGTGTTTTAGCGAGAAAAGACTATCTGCAAGCTCAAGAAGCTCTACGAGAAGCTGAAATTGCTGTGCATAACGCCCAACAAAAATTGATTGCGTTAGGGACGAATCCAAAGGCGGTGACTCAAGCAATCGAACTAAACCGCTATGAAATCCGCGCCCCGTTTGACGGCATGATTATTGAAAAACATATCGCATTGGGAGAAGCCGTTAAGGAAGATGCCAGTATCTTTATAATTTCCGACTTATCGTCAGTTTGGGCAGAAATGATAATTTCCGCCAAAGACCTTAATCTAGTCAAAGTGGGGGAAAAAGTCACAATTAAAGCCACCGCGCTTGATTCTTCGGCAATCGGTACGGTGTCGTATGTAGGCGCACTGATGGGCGAGCAAACCCGCACGGCTAAAGCTCGCGTGACGTTGGACAATCCTCAAATGGCGTGGCGACCTGGCTTGTTTATTACGGTTGACGTGGTTGCCAAAGAAATTGAAGTCCCTATCGCTGTCTTATCCGATGCTATCCAAACCATTAATGACAAGCCTGTTGTTTTTATTCGTGTATCGGACGGATTTATGGCTCAAACGGTTGAAACGGGTTTGTCTGATGGCAAAGCCACTCAAATCGTGGAGGGGCTTAAATCAGGAACACCCTACGCTGTAAACGGCAGCTTTGTTCTTAAGGCAGAACACGGCAAAAGTAGCGTTGAAGAGGATTGAGGAATTTACGATGTTTGAAAAACTGATTCATTTAGCGATTGAACACCGCTGGCTGGTTATTTTGGTGGTACTGGCGATGGCGGTACTGGGTGTTTTTAATTACCAGAACCTGCCTATTGATGCTGTCCCAGACATTACTAATGTGCAGGTACAAATTAATACCAGCGCGGCGGGGTATTCTCCTTTAGAGACTGAGCAACGCATTACTTACCCTATTGAAACCGTGATGGCAGGGCTGCCACAGCTAGAACAAACCCGTTCATTATCCCGCTACGGTTTATCCCAAGTGACCGTGATTTTTCATGATGGCACGGATATTTATTTTGCACGACAACTGGTCAATCAACGCATTCAAGAGGCTAAAGACAAACTCCCCTCTGGTATCACGCCAGCTATGGGCCCTATTTCAACAGGATTAGGCGAAATTTATCTGTGGACGGTTGAAGCCAAAAAAGGTGCGAAAAAACCTGATGGTTCAGTTTACACGGCAACCGATTTGCGCGAAATTCAGGACTGGATTATCAAGCCGCAGTTGCGCAATGTACCTGGTGTTACCGAGATTAACTCGATTGGTGGGTTTGCTAAACAATATCAGGTTGCCCCCAACCCTGAAAAACTGATTTCCTACGGTTTAACTTTACAAAACATTGTCACCGCACTGGAGCGTAATAATAACAATGTCGGCGCAGGCTATATCGAAAAACGCGGAGAACAATATCTGATTCGTGTGCCAGGGCAAGTTCACTCAATGGAAGAGATTGGCAATATTATTTTAGGCAATGTTCAAGGTGTGCCTATTCATATTCATGATGTGGGCAAAGTTGAAATCGGTCGGGAACTGCGCACGGGAGCGGCGACTGAAAATGGTCACGAAGTAGTGTTAGGTACAGTGATGATGCTGATTGGGCAAAATAGCCGCAGCGTTTCGCAAGCGGTGGCTAAAAGAATGACCGAGATTAATCGCAGTTTGCCAGAGGGAGTTCAGGCAGTTGCGGTTTATGACCGAACGGTATTGGTTGATAAAGCCATCAACACAGTGAAAAAAAATTTAACCGAAGGGGCAATTTTAGTCATTGTCATTTTATTTCTGTTTTTGGGAAATATTCGTGCCGCGCTTATCACCGCAATGGTAATTCCTTTGTCCATGCTATTTACTTTTACTGGCATGGTAACGTATCACGTCAGTGCTAATTTGATGAGTTTAGGTGCGCTGGACTTTGGTGTCATTATTGATGGGGCGGTGGTGATTGTCGAAAACTGTGTGCGGCGACTTGCTCATGCCCAGACACAACAAGGTCGGGCATTGACTCGTAGTGAGAGTTTTCAGGAAGTATTTATTGCCGCCAAAGAAGCGCGGCGGGCATTATTATTCGGTCAGCTCATCATCATGGTGGTGTATTTGCCCATTTTTGCCTTGACGGGTGTAGAAGGCAAAATGTTTCACCCGATGGCGTTTACGGTGGTGATCGCTTTGCTGGGGGCGATGATACTCTCAGTAACTTTTGTTCCAGCGGCGGTGGCTCTTTTTATGGGCAATAAAGTTGCTGAAACAGAAAATAGGCTGATGCAAACCGCCAAACGTCTTTATGCGCCGATACTTGACAGTGTAATGAGCAACAAGTCGGTGATATTAACTTTTGCGCTGATTATGGTGATGTTGTCAGGCTTGTTGACTACACGGATGGGCAGCGAGTTTGTCCCCAGCTTGAATGAAGGCGATTTTGCGATTGGGGCTATGCGTATTCCAAGCACCAGTTTGTCACAATCGCTTGCCATGCAGCAACGCATTGAAACAACCTTAATGCAGCAGTTTCCAGAAATTGAACGGGTATTTGCGCGTACTGGTTCAGCGGAAATTGCCACCGACCCCATGCCGCCTAATGTATCAGATGGCTACATTATGCTTAAACCGCAGGAACAATGGTCTGAACCGAAAAAAACAAGGGATGAGCTACTTGCAGCAATTCAGGCAACACTTGAAAAACAGCCAGGTAATATCTATGAGTTTTCCCAGCCTATCCAACTGCGTTTTAATGAGTTGATTTCAGGGGTACGCAGCGATGTGGCAGTCAAAGTATTTGGGGACGATATGAATACCATGAATGACACAGCGACTCAAATCGCCTCAGTGATTAAAACTATTCAGGGTGCATCCGAGGTCAAAATTGAGCAAACCACGGGGTTGCCGATGCTGACGGTTAATATTGACCGCGAAAAAACCGCGCGTTACGGCTTGAATATTGGCGAGGTGCAGGATACGGTCACTACCGCGATGGGCGGAACAAAAGCGGGGACTTTGTTTCAGGGCGACCGCCGTTTCGATATTCTGGTTCGCTTACCCGATGAGTTGCGCAATGATTTGGAAGCCCTCAAAAGGCTACCGCTGGCATTGCCCCAATCCCAAGCGAGCAACACCAGTACAGCCTATATTCCACTGGCTGAAGTGGCAAGTCTTGACTTAGCCCCCAGCCCCAACCAAATCAGCCGTGAGAATGGCAAACGCCGCGTTGTGGTCACGGCTAACGTGCGTGGTCGTGATATTGGTTCGTTTGTTGCCGAAGCCGAGCAACAGTTACAGCAGCACGTCAAGATTCCAGCGGGCTATTGGTTGACTTGGGGAGGACAATTTGAGCAATTGCAATCAGCCGCACAACGCTTGCAAATTGTCGTGCCAGTAGCATTATTGTTAGTTTTCACCCTGCTGATTATGATGTTTGGGAACGCCAAAGACGGCTTATTGGTTTTTAGCGGCATTCCTTTTGCGTTGACAGGGGGAATAGTTGCACTGTGGTTGCGGGATATTCCACTGTCCATTTCAGCGGCAGTGGGTTTTATTGCGCTATCGGGTGTGGCTGTTCTTAACGGCTTGGTGATGATTGCCTTTATCCGTAGTTTGCAGGAGCAAGGAATGTCACTGGTTAAAGCAATTTATGAAGGAGCTTTGACACGCTTGCGACCTGTATTGATGACTGCATTAGTCGCATCATTCGGTTTTGTACCGATGGCGATGGCGACCGGAACGGGAGCTGAGGTGCAGCGTCCTTTGGCAACTGTTGTCATTGGTGGCATTTTGTCATCAACAATGCTGACCTTGCTGGTGTTGCCTGTTTTGTATTGGTTAGCGCATCATAAAGACGAATAAAACAGGTGAAATGCAATTTGTGTGGGCACAATGCCTACCACCCTACTCACTGAGGAAACCTCTCTATGTCTCACGATCATAATCATAACCACCATCAAGTAAGCAATTACAATATTGCTTTTGCTATTGGTATTATCCTAAATGCCGGTTTTGTTGCCATTGAAATAAATTATGGCATTGCTGCAAGTTCTTTAGCCTTAATAGCAGATGCCGGACACAACTTAAGCGATGTTTTGAGTCTATTACTTGCTTGGGGAGCAAGTTTATTGGCTACAAAAGCCGCAACAGAAAAAAGGACTTATGGCTTTCGCAAAGTGACCATCATGGCATCTTTGGCAAGTGCAATATTTTTGCTTAT
>CAKZJE010000060.1 GCA_936941155.1 uncultured Methylomonas sp.
GGAATACCCATATTGCGAAAAACGGTGATTCCAGTTTACGCAAGGCTTTGTATATGCCCGCGATGGTTGCTTGGAAACACAACCCTTTGATTCACATCTTCTGCGAACGTCTCAAAGCCAATGGCAAGAACGGTAAGGCTATTGTTTGTGCTGCTATGCGTAAACTTATTCATTTGGCTTTTGGGGTACTGAAATCAGGTAAAGCTTTTGATCCCCAATATGCAGGGTAATAAATGTTTGACTTTGGTTTTGCAAGACGGTATCTACAGTTGTCGAACTTATTTCATGCACGTTCCTAATTGTTTTCAGTGTACCGTGCGTAATATCCGTTAGTTATTGCAAGCTCGCGACAGCGTAAAAAACAATCCTTGTTAGATTTAAATGAGATTAGATGATGAATGAATGGTTTTTTTCTTACGAAAATAATGAATCTGGCCCTTTCGATTTGGAATACGCAAAGGCATTTGTCAGGGAACATCCGGGCGCGTATTGCTGGAAATCTGGTTGGTCAGATTGGCGATTAGTGTTTGAAGTCCCTGAAATCAGACGCATGAAAAAAGACGGTTTTACGCCTTTTCCACCGCCTTCTGAAGCGATGCTTTCCCCAAAACCAAGAACCCTGCCGCATCAGGAATCTCAGCAATCTCAGCATTATCCGCAGCAAGTTTCACAATCGCACACGCCGATGAATACCGAAGTTTCAGGGCATTCTTCCAGCGGTTTTGGCTCTCAAGCGTATACCGATGGATTAGATTATAAAATCTACGGTTCGGAAATGCAGTTTGTGGAAATAGAACTGGATCAGAATGAAAGTGCTATCGCAGAAGCAGGCGCGATGATGTACAAAACCCAAAGTGTGAAAATGGAAACCATTTTTGGCGATGGTTCAAAAAATCAAGGCACAGGTTTTATGGATTTGCTGATTGGCGCGGGCAAACGTTTATTAACTAACGAAAGTTTATTTGTGACGGTGTTTACCCAAGCAAATCGCGGCAAAGGCAAAGTCGCTTTTGCCGCACCGTTTCCCGGTACAATTTTAGCTCTGAATTTAAGTGATTATCACGGCAAATTGATTTGTCAAAAAGACAGTTTTTTAGCGGCAGCAAAAGGTGTGCAAATTGGAATTCATTTTCAAAAAAGAATCTTAACCGGCTTGTTTGGCGGTGAGGGTTTTATTATGCAGAAACTGGAAGGCAACGGCTGGGTGTTTGTGCACATGGGCGGAACATTGCACCAAATTAATTTAGCCGCTGGCGAAGTGCTGCATGTCGATACGGGTTGTTTAGCGGCGATGACAGCAACCGTTGATTTTGATATTCAACAAGCGGGCGGAATTAAAACCATCTTATTCGGTGGCGAAGGTTTATTTTTTGCCAAATTAACCGGCCCCGGTGTGGTATGGCTGCAAAGTTTACCGTTTTCACGCTTAGCAGGGCGGATGTTATCAGCCGCGCCACAAGGCGGAAACAGACAACATGGCGAGGGTTCAATTTTAGGAAGTTTAGGTGGATTCTTAGATGGCGATAACTCTTAAAATAACGGTAAAAAATGTAAGTAAAAGCTTACAAATATTTTAAACTTATGCTATATATCGCATCTAAATACACATAGCATCAGAAGCAATACAGCCGTATTGTTTTTTCAGATCAGAAAATGTTGGCTTGAGTAAATCCGTTGTAAATTAGGCTTTTGAGTATTAATGGATTTAAACATAAGGATGCTATAACAAGGCGTGTTATTTTTGCGTAATTCAACGGTATACAATTAAAAAGATAAGTGTCTGTTTTGTCTGGAAAATAAAATACTGAATTCGGGAAAATGGGTAAAGTGGTGATTTTTAAGTTTTAGGTGGCAGGAATGCAATCCACTGTTTTTTTATCTACACAAAAGCCACCAAAATCGCAAAACCTCTAGCAAAACTTTTATTAAAACAACAGGTTAGCTTTAGATTCTGCAACTTTATTTATAGTTTAATTTTTTAAGAGCGATTAACAAATGAAAAAACAACAATCAGGTTTTACTTTAATTGAATTAGTAGTCGTTATCGTTATTTTGGGGATTTTGGCAGCGGTTGCTTTTCCAAAATTAGGAACTGTTGATGCCGATGCAAAAAAAGCTGTCACGCAAGGTTATCTTGGTGCAATTCAATCTGCTGGCGTGATTACTTTTGCTAGTGTTAAAACTCCTTCAACACTAGCAACTATTGTGGCAAACACTGTTTCGAGTGATCCTGATGCAGGTTTTACCTCAAATGCAACTGGTAGCACAGTGGCTGTGCCTTTATGTAACACTGCGGGAGACACTATACTGACTGGCACTTATCAAGGCGTAACATTTTCTCCTGCTCCAACTGTTACATTGCCTAAAGAATTGTGTAAAGGTTAAGTAAATAGGTTGCATTGCGTTCAGTTCTATTTTGGTTAATACGTTATAGGTGATGAAAATGAAAACACAACAATCAGGTTTTACTTTAATTGAGTTGGTCGTCGTGATTGTGCTTTTAGGCATTTTGGCAGCAGTGGCAGTGCCTAAATATTTTGATTTTGGAACTGATGCAAGAATCGCTTCACTGAATGCTGCAAAAGGCTCGCTTGCTGCAACTGCATCAATGGCGCATGGCAAATATGTAGTCACTTCACCAACGCCAACCACTATCACAGTGGAAGGAACAACTGTGACGTTTGCAACGGTAGCCGCATCAGGCTATCCTCAAGCAAATGCTGGGTTTGCGACAGCTGCGGGTTTAAATACAACGGATTATGCTCAAGTTCTCGCAGGGACTGCAGCCACTGCCAATACCCCAGTAACAAGTGCAACAGAAATTGCATTTATTCCTATCAGTGTTAGCGGAACAACTAAGGGTTTAACGTGCTATGTAAAATACGCAGAACCTGCCACAGCAAACGCTGCACCTGTGATTACAGTGGTTAGCACCACTTGCTAAGTTTATAGCTAATGTAGGGGCGAATTCATTCGCCTTGGGCGATTAAAATCGCCCCTACAGAGCTAATCGTAAGATTTTTTCTAAATCCGATGATGGTAAGCAAAGAAGGCGGCTTAGGTCGCCTTCTTTTTTTCTGCACTTTATGACCGCGCAAAATCCCATGTTTTCACATCGCAAACAATCTATTGGATTTACCTTAATTGAATTGATTGCGGTGATTATTATTATGGGAATTATCGGTGCAATTGTGACACCTAAGTTTTTCAACAGCACCGACTTTAAAGCGCGTGGCTTTGCCGACCACGTTCTGGCAACGTTACGTTATGCACAAAAAGCTGCCATTGCGCAACACCGCTTAGTGTGTGTTGATTTAAACAGCACAACTTCCAAATTAACGCTCACCATTGCCAATTTAAGCTCTGACACCAGTTGCGGCGCAACCGTATTAAATCTTCCAGACAGCACAGATAACAGCTTAACCGCTCCTTCAGGTGTAAGCTTCAGCCCCACCAGCACAGTTAATTTTAATGCGCTTGGGCAAGCAAACGCGGCAACTGAAATCACTATTTCAAGCATCACCGCCCACATTTTTATCGAAGCCGAGACAGGTTATGTGCATCAATAAATCACAACAGGGCGTGAGTCTGATCGAAGTGCTGTTATTTATTGTGATTATCGGCATTGCTTTAGCCTCTGTGCTTTCTGTTTTGAATATTGCAAACCGAAACAGCGTTGATCCACTGATGCGCAAACAAGCGTTGGCAATTGCAGAATCTCTGCTAGAAGAAGTGGAATTACAAGACTTTTCCAATCCAAGCGGCGGATTTAGCGGAGCTAAAACGCAAGCGAATAGAGCTTTGTTTGATGATATTTTTGATTACAATGGTTTTTCCACCAGCGGTATTTATCCTGCTGACGGCACTGCCACCATCATCACAGGCTTAGATAACTACAGCGTTAATGTCAGCGTTGCAAATTCCGCTGCTGCATGGGGCACTGTTCCTGCCACCGCTGTTGCTGAAATTACGGTGACAGTCACAGACCCTAACGGACAATCATTATCCGCTGTCGGTTATCGAGTGGATTATTAATGCGCAAATCAAAACTTCATTTTTCAAAACTTGCCAAACCTGACAGATCTCAAAGACCTGTCAGATTTTATTTTGCCGGATTTACATTAGTGGAATTGCTCACCGTCATCATTATCATTGGCATTATTGGCGGAATTGTAGGGATGTTTATTTCCCGACCTATTAATGAATATATGGATATTGCGCGGCGGGCAGAAATGACTGATATTGCAGATACCGCTTTGCGCCGCATGGGGCGCGATATTCGCACCGCAGTCCCAAATAGCGTGCGTGTGCCTTCTTCCAGCAGTCAATATCTTGAGTTTTTACCGACTAAAACAGGTGGTCGCTATCGAGCGGAAGCTTTTGGTGGTAGTGGAGCGTGTGCAGCAGCAGGCGATGAACTTTTATTTGCCAGTGCGGACAGTTGTTTTGAAATCACTGGTGCGGCAATTACTTTTGCGGCGGGTGATTTTATTGTCATCGGCAGCACGCAAAGTGATGGCAATCCACCTTATGACAAAACGGCAAACGGAGTTTTACGCGATTACACCGGCGGTGCGGGGGCAAAAACAGTGGTGACGATGACAGGAGCAGTGCAATTGCCCGATTTCGCCAGTTTATCCAGCCAACGTTTTGAGGTGATTTCAGCCAGCGAACAAGCGGTGACTTATGCTTGTGAAAATGTTGGCGGCACAGTCGATGGCACGGGCACTCTCAAGCGTTATTCGGGCTATGGTTTTAAAACTGCACAATTGCCACCCGCATCGTTGGGTGTTGCTGGCATACTCTTAGCGGATAAAATCAGTGCGTGTAATATCGTTTATAGCTTACCAAATCAACGCAATGGCTTAGTGGCGATTTCTTTAACGCTGCTGCGTGGTGGGGAAAGCATCAGTCTTTACCATGAAATTCATGTGAATAATTTGCCATGAAAAATTCTAAAAACGGTTTCGCGCTAGTTTCTGCCATTTTTTTATTAGTGGTGATCGCCGCGTTAGGTTTATTTGCGGTGAGTATTACTACGAGTCAAGAACAAACCTCCACAATGGATGTGTTAGGTTCTCGCGCTTATCAAGCGGCGAAAGCGGGGATTGAATGGGGCGTTTATCAAATAGCCAAAAATAACAAAAATTGTACAAATATTCCGCAACCAACAATGCCAGCAGGTCAACTTTCGTTTTTCATAGTTGAAATTACCTGTGATGTTTATCCTACTCCGCCAGCTATACCAATTAAGTACACAGATGGCACTAATGACGATGGTACTCCTCATCAGTTTTTTGTATATAGACTTACTTCAACAGCAAAAACAGGAACGCTTGGCACTGCCAATTATGTTGAACGACAATTGCAGGTTGCAATTAAAAATCCCTAGCGTTATGACTGCCAGTCCTTGAAGGCATAAGTATCTACACATCTTGAAATAATAAAGTTATTTTATATCAATATGATACATTGATATGTAGGCTGGGTTAGCTGCTTTTTTCGATAGAAAAAAGAGCGTAACCCAGCAGCGGGTGTTTTAAAACGCTGAATGCTGGGTTACGATTATTTCGCTGTCGCTCAATAATCTAACCCAGCCTACAAATAATTCTTTATTATCAATAAGTTTTAATAATATTGAGGTTAAAAACTTGTATAGATATCTATGCCTTAAAGGACTGGCAGTCATTTGAGTAATACAATTCACGAAAATTTATCAAAAAAGGGAGTCAAAAATCGCGATTTTTGATTCCGAGTTTTTGAATCTTGATGTAGGTGCAACAAATTCGCATTGCTCGGATAAATCCGAACCTACCTATTTTTCAAACTTTTTGTTCAGAACGGATGACTTGCTGTTTTTAATTTTTCAGCAGCTTTTTTTCTTCATCGGATAAGCCAAACAAATCAAAAACCAAATCATCAATTTGCTTTTCCAAATTCTGAATTTTTTGCGTGTGCGTTTGCCATTCGCCAATATTCTTTCTGAGATAGTTTTCCCAATCATCTTGATTGCTCAGATTGCTTAAATTAACTTGTAACGACTCGGATTTTTTTAGCGTAAACGATTTACGCGCTTCATTTGCCAATTCTGACACTGTAGATAATTTCCACCATTGGCTTAGTTTAGTGTTGAGTGCTTCATTATTATTCGCGGGGCGCAGATTTTCTAAAAAACGGCGTTGAACTTTCTGCTCTAATTCATAACGATTTTTAGCAAGTGTTTGGCATTGTTCGGCTAAATCAGCAAGCGTTAGTTTTTGTTCCGGTAATGTAGATGGAATAGGAATTTGATTAATATACATAGGCTTACACTCAATAAATCCCCCTGACCGACCAATCGCTATATTATGGAGAAAAAACCAAACTAAAGACGAGTTTAAATAAGCAACTAACCATTTTTCAGTTGTTGCTAAGAATGGAGAAGGCGCGTTAATAAAATATTTTTGGTCATCATACAAAAATGACGGACTGCTTTGTAAATTTCCCCAGACAATTTTTTCTTTTTCAAACTCAGTGTAATAAGCACTCACATCTTGAATTTCATACCATTCGTATTTTCCTGCTTTGCGACCAACCCATGATTTATTTTTTGGATAGTTATCTGGTTTAGGTTCTAGCCGTTCTTTAAATTGTGCTAAATACGCTTTAATCAGTGGATAATTATCAATCTCCACACCGCGCCGCGTAAAAATCAAATACAAATCTCTACTTTCTACCCGCCAGCGTTTTAAATCTTTACCCTCTAAAAACGGCTTTAAAATTTTGCCTTCTGGGTCATCTTGTTTTAATAACTGATATTGCTGCGCATCAATCACAAAAGCTTCATTCAAACCTGTTAAAACGCCGCGATAAGGCGAGGCATAAACCTCTTTCAGCGTTTTATAGCCTTGCGTGATTTTTTGCCGCAGATTAGAAAAACTTTCATCTTCCAATTGCCACGCATCCGCTTTAAGCGCGGCTTGTTTCATCACCCCAAACCCATTTTGCAACTGCTGCTT
>CAKZJE010000061.1 GCA_936941155.1 uncultured Methylomonas sp.
TGCTCATGGTCGGTATTTTATAAGGGCGAGTATATTTGTGGCGCTCATTACGATGACACCGAAATACTGTCTGTCTGCTTTCCTTGCGGCTTGATGATGTATAGCAAGTCAATGGATGTAATAAAAAAATACGTCAGAGCTTATAAAGCAGGGAGGTTGGTAGCATGAAAATGCAACAGGCGCATTATCAAATGATGAAGCAGGCAATTGCAGCATTGCCACGGGATCAAATGCTAGCATTCAAAGCGAACGATTTAGGCAAGAACAAAGAAAAGTTTTTTATATGGGGATTGTTCAGAGCTGCAAAGTTGCATTTTACAGCAACAGACTTTCTTTATCTGTATCTCGAAGATAGTCACATCGAAACTGCATTGCGTCGCATTGCAAAAGAACTTGATTACATTTAATAGTTCAGCGTGTAGCGCCTTAATCTAAGGCGCTATGCAGTGCGCTATTGCACTTTTAACCTAAACTGGAGATTTACCATGAACACTTTTTATGATGTAGTAATCGGATCAGCTTTGACTGTAATTTTCACCGTCGTTTTTGTTGCCGAACTGATTGTAATTTTTGGAGAATAACCATGATGACTTTTAAACAATACGTCCAATCGCTCGACGCGGAGTATATTCAAATGCTGCAAATGGAAGACGTGCATTTATTTCAAGCCTATCAAGAGTACGTTACAGCGTGGAAATCACTTGAGGCGCAATATGGGGAGATTAAACCATGCTGATACCGAAAAAAGCAATGAAGGTCAAAGTACCAAAGGCGCTCAAAGTAAACAGGGGACGACCTAAAGTCGATCCAAAGAAAAAGTGTCGTCATTATCAACTGTCGCTCGCTGGTGATCTGATAGACTTTATCGAAGGCGCTGGACTTAAATCAAAATCTAAATTTATCAGTCTAGCAATAAGAACCGCCATTGAGTTTAAAAAATATCGCTCATTGCCTTATGATAGATGTTTAGATTGTGGTTGCGATATGACCGCCCCACTTGAGCCGTTAGATGGTGCAAAAACATACGTTGACGAAAATGGTAAAATCCTAGATGTTTTCGTCCAATGTGAAGGTTGTGGTGGTCGTGCTGGACACAGGCAATATGATCCACGAAAACACGGAATCGAACCCGAAGCATAAAAATATAAGCCGGTTTAATCACCGGCTTTTTTGTATCTGCCACAAAATCAAATTGAGACATGAGACAAATGAGACAGGTACTTTCCTATTTATATATATTTTATAAATAACAATGAAAAACACTAATATTTACCTAAACAAAACTGTTTTACCAATATCATATAATTTATATTATTACCTGTCTCACCTGTCTCAAAATAAGTACAGACCAAGTAATTCAAGGGCTAGAGGGTGAGACAGGTACTTTTTATTTACCTGTCTCTGAGACATAGTCACCTGTCTCACTTTTATTTTTTCAGTTTTAAAAATGAGACAGGTAAAATTTTAAACTTTTTAAAAATGAGACAGCTCTAAACCTGTTTATAGTATTTTTTCACCTCATGCCACACGTTATTTTCATTCGCGCTACTCTTGCGCCAAAGCGTATGTTTTTTTCTCGCTCCGTCAGGTGTCGGGACGTTAAGCCTTATTTGCATCTTTTCATAACCCAATTGAAGCAATATCCGATTAAGAACAGCCGTTTTAGGTAACTTAGGAATAGACGGCTCAAACTCCTCAAAATTAAGTTTAGTTAGCAACGTCACGTCCAAGATAGTTTCATTAATCACGTCACAATGGTAGTGTGCAATTAAATCCTTCACTTCTTCTGAATCATGCGATACCGAATAGCCTATCATCTTCTCACGAGATAATGTTTTAGGCGCTCGACCCTTTGGCGCAAAGTCCGCGCTAATTTCCCGTTTCATAAAGTAATGGCAGATAGCATCCATGCGTCTGTCTGTTTCCGTGAACAATCGCACAAAGTAAGCATTGGTTTCATTCTCACCACCAAGAAGCTCAAACAAATGCTCCTCCGACTGGCAGCGACTATATAGAACGCAATAGCGACGATCCCCCGACGTAATCGGCAAAGCGTCTTGATAATTGGTTAAAAGAAAATACGACGTGAAGTTAGGCACGGTGCGCGAATCACAAAACTTTTCTTCCACTTGGATTGTATCGTTAGTAATGTATGGTTTCATCCTGTCGATAATCGACCACCGGTTATCACCCGATATGCGAATCTCCTCAACAATATTTAGCACCGACCCATATGCCCACCCCGAAAATGTACCTTTCGTAAACTGATTAGGATCGAGTTGCGTGGCATTGCTCCCAAGTATCCCCTGCAAAATGCGTGTGAAGTATGTTTTGCCGCCACCTTGCGTACCCTGTAAAAGTATCGCCCAGTTAATCCTGTCACCAATGTTCTGTACAATGTGACTCATCCAGTCTAGCAGTATCACCCTCTCTTTCACTTCAACGAGCGTGAACTCTAAATGTGCAAGCATCATGTCAATGACCTTCTGACCGTCCTCATCAAGCACTTCACACGGTTCAACACCGCGCTTCTTGTACGAATTGACATACCACAGGTCTTCATACTTAAACATGGACTCGGCAAGCGGGAAATACATTTTGTCGATAGCTGTGCGCATCTGCCAATCGGTAAGCGCCATAGACGACGCGCTTCGCTCCGCTGCGATACACTCATCCATGCGGTCAAACTTCGCGTTGAACGCTTCACGCTTGATTGAATAGTTAAACTTCAAATCGTGGTATTCGCACGACTTCTCGATAAATACCCAATCAGCAACCCATGAAGGCGACTCAATAATCGACACGCCCTTTTTAGCAGGGCATAGTTCGCGAAAGATGGCAGCTTTAGTCATCCCTTCGCCTTTACCCCACCCATCATAAATATCCTGTGCTATCTGTTGGCGTTTAGTTAGCGCCACAACGTGGGCAGGTATCTTGCTAAGTCTGCGACGCAGCTTGTCGAATTCTTCTTCGCAGTTCACCTCACGCCCAACACCATCCGCGATACTGTTAACCATCTTCTTGGCTTCGTCACGGATCACAACGCCCACACTGATGCCGCTGTCTTTGACCATCTTAATAACACTGGCGAACGTCAACGGACGCGCTCGCTTGTCACTGGTAAAAGACCGCCATTTACTCTCACTTAGCCGTGCGTCGAACTTATCGCTGTTAGCTGACCACTCGAACCAGCGTTGCTTACCGTACTCATTGCCCCTGTATTGATGATGCAACGCTTGACCCACCGCGATCCAATCGCTGTATTCGCTTGCCTTATCAACAATGGCATCAAGGTATGAATCAATTTCCTCGTCGCTCAAGTCTAGCGGCTCATGGGCGATAGCCACCTCAAGGAAGTTATCATCGTCAACGCTGTCATCAACATCAAACTCCGACACAGAATCAACCGGTTTTTCAGCCGGTAAACTTAGCGGTAAACTTAGCGGTAAATCCACATCAACTTCATTGCCAGCAAGCACCAGCGTGAAACTCTCATCAACTAATTCAGCACTCACACTCGGCATATACATAAACTGAGCAGGCTTAAAAGCACTCTCATCAATCTTCAAATCGGTAAGCGTGGCAAACCAGCGCATCACAGCAACGTACTCGTCACCGGTAATCTCACGAGAGAGTGGTAGCACAACGCGAAAGCGATATGCACCGGCACTGCTGCGCCATGTACTGTAAGCCACAAGCGCATAGCCAAGCATCTCAAGCTCAAAAACAATCTCGTCGTGATCCATCTCACAATCATCAATATCAATGGTGAGAAGTGAGCGACACTCTAAGTTATCCGTGTTGCGGTAGTTCTCTCTAAACGACCCACCGCAGAACCATCCGCACTCATCTTTGCTTTGCGCTATCTTGTGTTTGCCCAGTACGCGACACACCGCGTCCCATGTCACTGTCTTATTGACACACACTGCATTGTTCTTTTCACCGCGACTAATGCGGTAGGTTTTACTGCTATCCTCGACGTGCTGCATACATCACCCTCTTTTAATAATTGGCAAGTCCACTGCCTTGATTTCGCCCTTTGTAATCTGTTCAACCTGTATCGCCCTGTTTGCAGGCATCTTACCTTCTGATACCCAATAACTAACCGCAGCCTTAGTCACGCCTAGCTTTTTTGCTAACCGCACCTGTTCACCACCAAACCACGCTACAACATCATCAACGGTCACAGTGTGACCAATTTCTTCATTTTCCATTTGCATCTCTCTAAGAGTTAAGTTAAGATTGACTCTCATTTTACAACAACAGAGGAAAAATACAATGAATGATTTAACTAAACTCTCAAACGAGCAACTTGGTGACTTTATCCAAATCAGTTTAATTCATGGCACAAACACGCAATTCAGCTATGAACTCTTGCACGAAGTGGCATCACGCCTAAAGCACACAGACGAAATCATCAAAGCAGGTATCAGCAATGGTATTCACGACACGCTGACAAAACAAAGCACGGCATTCAAGTTTAGACTTGAAGACGTTGTACAGACGCTTGATGACGCACTTGCACCGGCAATTATTGAAGATAACAAAGAAACAGTTGAAATTCTCACTGATATAACTAGTTACGAAGCAATGGACAAAGCAGTAAAGGAAGTTGTAAAAGGCGATACATGGGTTTTTGATAAAAATAAATACGCTGAAGAATTCATCATCAACCCAGTAAATGAAAACGACGAAGACATTTCAGAAGAATTGTTAGCTGAAAAAGCTATTCTGGAAGAAGTCCCAGTCAAAAAAGAACCTAAAAAGAAAGAAAAACCAACTGTAAAGGAATCCTTGACAGTTGAACCCACCGTGCAAGAAGAAGTACAGGAAACGCCCCCTGCTCCATCAATAACAGCGGATGACTTGAAAGCCAAAGCGCTCGAAATGCGTCAAAAGAACACAGTAAGCGCTGCGGATATTAAAGGTAAACTGTCTGACCTTGGTGCGACAACAATCTTAACGCTTGATCCTAGCAACTACGATGAATTCAACGCCTTTTTGGAGAGCTTTAATGGTTAATGAAGAAAAACCTAAGCACTCTGAACTGAGTGCTAGTGGTAGCGCTACTTGGCTGTATTGCTCCGGTAGCGTCGCGGCTCAAAAGCCATACAAAGAGTCGCGTAGTGGATTTGCGGACGAAGGCACGGCAGCGCATGAGCTTGCAGAGCTGTGCTTAAAAGGTAATCTCAATCCGTATGACTTTGAAGGTAAAACCCTACCGGAAACCAACTGGATCACCGTAGACAAGAATATGTGTCGTCATGTGAACGATTACATGGACTTCATCGAGGAATTCAAAGGTCACAAAATCTACGAGCAGAAACTAGACTACAGCGAGTACGCACAGGACGGTTTCGGTACAGCGGATTGCGTGATACTTGATGGCGATACTGTCATCATTATTGACTTGAAGTATGGGCAAGGTATTAAGGTCAACGCGGATACGACGCAAACTAAAATCTATGCGCTTGGTGTACTTAGTGAATTTGGTATGCTCCAAGACATTAAAACCATTCGGATGTTTATTTATCAGCCACGCTTAGATCACGTTGATGAGAATGTGATGACTATTGACGAGCTGCTGCGGTTTGGTGAATGGGTAAAAGACAGAGCGCAGGCAGCTATGATACCTAATGCACCACTCACAGCAGGTGAGAAGCAATGTCAATGGTGTAAGCACAAGGCGCGATGCCCAGAGCTGATGCGGTACACTGAGAACGCGATACAAAATGAGTTTGCAGACTTTGACGACATGGTGAGTGTTAATCGCTTAAACGATGATCAACTTGCTGTTGCACTGAGCAGTGCACCGCTGATTAAATCATGGTTAAGTGCTGTTGAGGAAGTAGTCAGAGAGCGCTTAGAGTCTGGGGACGGTTTCAAAGGATACAAACTTGTTGAAGGTCGTAGTTCTCGCGATTGGTCAAACGAAGAAGAAGCAGTTGTTGCGCTGTCAGATGCGCACACTGAAGAAGAATTATTCGAGCGTAGTTTTATTTCTGTGGCTAAATTCGAGAAGCTGGTAGGCAAGAAAAACATAAAAGAGTTTGAAAATCTGATAGTTAAAAAAGCAGGTAAGCCTACTGTTGTACCCGAAAGTGATCCACGAAAAGCATTGTCTATTTCTAGCAATGATTTTTCTGATTTTGATGATTGACAGTTTATTCAAATCAATCTAAACTTAACTCAACTTATCTCTCCGGTTAAGTTGAAACGAGGATGGGAAATTACTTAACGGTGATTTATCAATAACCCATCCTCACTTTAATTCCATAATCCATAACGCCATAAGGCAAGAAGGTTAAAATGTCAGATACACAAATCAAATTAGGTGAAGTTCGCCTGTCTTTTCCATCTTTGTTTCGCAAAGCAGTATTTGAAAATGTTGAAACTAAATTTGAAGCAACCGTGTTAATGCCCAAAGACAGCAAACAACACAAAACGGTACAAGCTGCAATCGACAAATTCATTGCACAAACATTCAAAGACGGTGCACCCAAAGGGTTGAAAATTACCTGCTTCCAAGATGGTGACACAAAAGAATACGATGGTTACGAAGGTATGATGGCGCTTAAAGGGTCATCTAACAAACGTATTCCTGTATTCGATAAAGACCGTTCCCCAGTTACCGAAGATGACGACAAAGTCTATGCTGGCTGCTACGTCAACGCTATATTTGACTTCTGGTATTCAAGTCATCCCAAAGGCGGTAAACAAATTCTAGCCAATCTTCTTGGTGTTCAGTTCAAGAAAGATGGTGAAGCATTCTCTGACGCTAAAGTTGCAAATGCTGATGCGTTTGACGATGAATCGGATGAGGATGATTTTTAAACTCTGTGTCCTCAGTGTGAAAAGACGGTTGGTTTAATACCGTAAAAATTAAATGACAGCCGGAAAGACGGCACTATGAAGCATAGCAACTAAAGACTGGTTAGCTACCAGTGAGGTCTAACGTTAAAATGTCATTGATTTGGGTTCAACTCCCAATAGTTGTTATGACTTGATAGTACGCGCATAGCGCACCGGTAATGGCACGACGCTCAGAAATAGGAAACTTGGGATCGCTTGAAAGTACAGCGACGAATACTGAGATTACTATCAACTTTAAACACGACCGCCACTCATGCAGTTCATGGCGCGGTGGTTTTTAACTATCAATAAAAGCATTGCTCGCTCTCACCGCAAATGAGAACCTTGTAACCCGTAGCATAGAGAATGCGGTATAGCTACCCGTACTATGGGGTAAGAATTAGTGGTGACGCTAATTTGTCACTACGATAGGGCAGAATCGAAACTGAATCGTAGGATATAGTAAACAGTGCTTTTATTGATAGTGTGAATACTATCAAATCAGTGACATGATTTAAATCCTAGACACGCATACGCCAATATGCGTGTCGCTAATTATGAATAAGTAAGTCTGCGGGTGTCCTCAAGCACCCGAAAAAGGCTTGAGTTAGTCGCTTTTCATTTAATATACCTTAATTGCATAATGAAGCAGACTTACTTATTGATAGTTATCCCTCTATCAAATGCAACACAGCCACCTTATCACCTCTCCTTGGTAAGGTGGTTTTTTATTATTCACAAATAGGATACCCCTATGAATACTTATATTATCGACACTGAGTGTTACAAAAACTATTGGCTATTTTTAGCCGTCAACCACAAGACCGGATCAAAACTTGAAATAGAGCTGTTTGGTGAAGATGCAAAACTCTCGCAGGAACAGGCTAAAAAGATTGAACGCCTTCTTCTAAGTCACGAAACCATATCATTCAATGGCTTGAACTACGACATCCCAATGATATGCGCTGCAATGGATGCGTGGGATTGCAGCAAACTCCACAAACTCTCCACTAAAATCATCACCTCACAGAAAGTCACTTGGCAGATACTGCGTGAACATAGACTGACTGTGCCTGCCTATAGGTATCACATTGATATTATTGAACTTCCTATTGGTCAAGCCTCACTCAAAATCTACGGTGGGCGAATTCACACTAAGAAAATGCAAGACTTGCCAATTGATCCTAATGCGCTGATACAAGACAGTGAACGTAGTCTTATGCGCGAGTATTGCAGAAACGATACACAAGTAACCGGTGAACTCTTTGATGCGCTGAGAGGGCAGATAGACTTGCGCAAAGAGATGACAGCGCAGTACGGCATTAACCTTAATTCCAAGTCCGATGCGCAGATTGCCGAAGCGATTATCAAATCGGAATTGTACGAGCAAACGGGTGAGAACTATCGTCCCAAGCAGTATGATGCAAATTACACGTTTACTTACCGTAATCCAGAGATTATCCAGTTTAAAACACAGACGCTCTGCGACATCTTTGACCAACTGCTTTACGAAACTTTTGCACTCAAAGATAACGGCAGTGTTGAGCTACCGCAATGGCTAGTTGCGCCTATTACTATTGGCAAAGGTTCATATCAAATGGGTATCGGTGGCTTGCACTCACGCGAAACCGCGCAGCATATTAAACCCAATGCTGGGTTTTACCTGTCGGATTTTGACGTTGCGAGTTATTACCCAAGTATTATTCTCCAGCAAAGACTATTCCCAGAAACGATGGGTGAGCCGTTCCTTAATCTTTACCGAGAGATTGTGAAGAAACGCATCGCAGCAAAACACACGGCTGATAAGGTCACTGCTGACACGCTCAAAATCGTACTCAATGGATCGTTTGGTAAATTTGGTAGCAAATACAGTAGCTTATACTCACCACAACTGCTTTTGCAAACCACAATCACTGGTCAATTGTCTTTATTGATGTTAATTGAAGAACTTGAACTTAATGGTATACAGGTAGTGAGTGCAAACACTGACGGCATTGTGACGTATTATCACGAAAGCCAAATACCAGCACTTCAAGATATTCTATTCAATTGGGAGATCACGACTAGCTATACACTTGAGCAAACAGATTACCGCGAGATTGCTTCACGCGATGTGAATAATTACATTGCTGTAAAACTTGACGGTAAAACCAAATGCAAAGGCTGTTTTGGCGAAGCGTCACTGAGTAAGAACCCAGATGGCTTGATTATCTATGAAGCAGTAGCGCAATTCATTGCTAACGGTACACCGATTGAAAAGACGGTCACTGATTGTGATGACATTACAAAGTTTGTCACAGTTCGCAGAGTAACAGGTGGCGCGTTATTCCAAGGTGAGTATCTCGGCAAAGCTGTTCGCTTTTATCACAGTAGCGATATGGCTCTTGCTGATACGTCGCTTTTCTATGTAAAGAACAGGAACAAAGTCCCAATGTCCCAAGGGTGTCGTCCGTTGATGAATTTACCAGATACCTTCCCCAATGATGTTGATTTTTATTATTACTACACCAAAGCAAACAAAGTGTTAAAAGGAGTTGGTTATGCTTGAAAAAGAAATTGAAAAATACCTGTGCGATCAAATCAAAAAAGTAGGTGGAACGTGTGAGAAGTTTACGTCACCTAACAAGCGTTCTGTCCCAGACAGATTAATCACGCTACCGTTTCAACCTATATTCTTTGTTGAATGCAAAGCGCCTAAAAAGAAACCCACAGAGGCGCAAGAACGCGACCACCAAAGACGACGTGAGATGGGCGTTCATGTGTATGTCATTGATTCAAAAGAAAGTGTCGATACACTATTACTTTATAGATTACCTGCGGAAGGCGATTATGCGCACTAGAGATGAATTGCGTCACTACCAAGTGCGAACATCCAAGTTTCAAATAGAGCAGGGGCGAACATTCTGCGCTCTTAAAATGGGTATGGGTAAAACAGCGTCTACGCTCACCACCATTCACGATTTACTTGATGCCTGTGTGATTAGCAAAGCACTTGTTATCGCACCACTACGAGTAGCTAACAGCGTATGGGCGCAGGAAGCAAAGGAATGGGAACATCTCAAAGATTTGAAATTCAAAATATGCACAGGCACAGAATCCAAACGGCTATCTGCCTTGCACCATGACGCGGATGTGTATGTTATCAATAGAGAAAATGTGGTGTGGCTTGTTAATCATTATAAAGACAAATTCCCCTTTGAGATGGTGGTCATTGATGAGAGCAGCTCGTTTAAATCCTCCAAAAGCAAAAGGGTTAAAGCACTGCGCAAAGCACTTCCTTACATTCACTATATTACTTTGCTTACAGGTACACCCTCCCCTAATGGTTTATTGGATTTATGGGCGCAATGCTATCTGGTCGATTACGGTAAAGCACTTGGGCGAACAATGACTTCCTATAAACAGCGATTCTTTGAGCAGGATTACGGTGGATACAGATATGTGCCACGAGCTGATTCTCAAAGTAAAATTGAAGCGCTGATTTCAGAATTCACCATCTCAATGGAAACCAGTGATTACTTGGAGATGCCTGATTACATTGACCTTTATCAAGAATTGGATTTAGACAAGGAAGTTATTGAAAAATATAAACTATTTGAAAAAAATCTTTATATTGAGTTTGAAAACAGTGAAGTTGAAGCTATGAGTGCTGCGTCACTTGCCAATAAACTCCTGCAATACTGCTCTGGCGCTGTGTACATTGATGAGTTTAAAAACTACGAAGTAGTCCACGATGCCAAGTTAGATGCGCTGGAGGATATTATTGAGCAGAACGATGGGGAGAATATCCTTGTTGCCTATAACTTTAAAAGCGACTTAGAAAGACTGCTTAAGCGATTTCCAAATGCGCGTGTACTCGATAAACATCAAAGCACGATTGATGATTGGAATGAGGGTAATATCCCTTTGCTTTTTGCTCATCCCCAGTCAGCCGGTCACGGTCTAAACATTCAGCATGGTGGCTCAATGATTGTGTGGTTCTCACTGAGCTGGAGCTTGGAGTATTATCAACAGTTCAACGCTCGACTTTATCGACAAGGACAGACGATGGCGGTGAGGATTATCCACCTAGTCTGCAAAGGTTGCATTGATGAGCGCATTATTAACGTATTGAAATTAAAGGACATTGTTCAATCTGATTTACTTCGCGCATTAAAATAGTTAAGTTAAGGTTGACTGAGATGTAAATTTATATAAAATATGAATCGTAATTTCTCGAAACAAAAAAAAATCCTACTACCCAAAAGGAGTAAACAGGCAGTAGGATTTGAGGCCGAGGAGTTTAACCATAAGCGCATTTTAAACAGTTGCCCAAAATGCGTATTTATTATAACACAGGAGGGCAAAGATGAGAGTTTTTGAAGATGGTACTTCTGATGCGTATTGGTACGCTGAGGAGGAAGAAGATGAAAGAAAATATTGGACACATTCCCAGTGGGACGCATTCAATAAACAACGAGCAATAGATACTGAAAAACAACTTAGAAAAATGTTAGGAGATAGATATGTCGAACCGAAAATTTAAACACAACGAAATTATTGCACAAATGATCCGCGATGCACTTGTGCATCCAGATAAACAAGAAGCATTTTCTGATTTAACCTTTGAACTTGTACGCGCTATATCGTATTTAGTTGGTTGCACACCAGATGACAAAGACAGAGATGCCTTTGTCAAAGAAATCAACACTCAAATTATGGAAGGCGTTGAAATGTTAGAAGAAATCCGTCAAGAAGAAATCCGTCAAGAAGAAGCAAAGAAAGCTGGCGTATTAGTAGCGTAATAACTGAGGACACAGATTATGAACGAAACAATTGAATTTTTAAAATACTTGGATGAAAGCAATATAGCGTACCTGCTTATGCTTTTGATGTTCCTTATCATGGCTGGACTTTATGACGGTCTTAGCAAAGAGAATACACGTTTACGCAAAATGCTGCGCAACGCAGTTAAGGAGAATGGACGATGAGTTTATTTGCAGCTTCACTGACATTAACCATGTCATTTTTAACTGTCGAAACCACTAT
>CAKZJE010000062.1 GCA_936941155.1 uncultured Methylomonas sp.
ATGTGTTAAGCATACCGCCAGCGTTCAATCTGAGCCATGATCAAACTCTTCAGTTTAAAAATGCTTTTGTGTTTTAAATTATAAAGATAAAACAACTAAATCTTGGCTCAACTACAGAATAAACTGCTTAAATGAATTTAAGTTTTTATGTTGATTCTTGTGTCGAATATTTATTTAACAGCTTAAATATCGCTACAAGCACCCACACAAATTATTTCGACTAGTTTGTTAAAGAGCTTTGAAAACCTTCGTTTTCGTTCACTTCAATCTCTCGAAGTGAGCCGTGCATTATACATCACTAAATTTATTTGTCAACAACAGTTTCAAATTATTTTTAACTTCGTTTCTTTGCTGTCACGGTAACTGCGAAAGAACGGCGCATTATACAGATGTTATTGAATCCATCAATCTTTCATTTTAAAATCTCTCTTTTTTCCAACAACACAACTATCCATTCTTTATAAAAGTTTATTCTTTTCAAATAGTTCTACCTAAAAAATTTACCTCTCAACTCTAAAATAATTTAACTTTCCGGCTTAAACAGCCTGCAAATGAAATCAGTGATTTATCTTGCCAATATAATAAGTAGTCGGAGCTCTTTTGAGCGTTTGAATTATTATTACGTTTCTGAAAAACTTTTTTCTAAAAAAGAAAATTTTAGCTCGCTTTGATTGCTTGAAATTTCAAGTTGTTTTGAAATTTGCCTAGAACAGCTTAAAACCGACTTTGTAAACTCCCTCATAACGCTTTAAACTACACTCTAATATATACACCCAAAAAACACCTTGCACTCATAATGGCTTATACAGAACACACTCACTGCCCGAATTGCTTTCAATCCAGCTTTAAAGCCGTCTGTTCGGCTTGTTTTTTTGACCGAAATATTTATCTACAACAAGAAGCCGCCTCCCATCATTTGCCTCTATTCACCACTCTGGATAAAGGCTACGTCCTAGGGAGAGTATTAGGTGAAGGCAGTTTTGCGGTGGTTTATGCAGCCATCCGTGAAAAAGACAACTTGCCTTGCGCGGTAAAAGAATATTACCCACAAGACCTTGCACAACGAGGCTTAAATGGAAAAACCGTTAATCCGAAACGCAATCAACAGCAATTAGATATTTGGCAGAATCGCTTTATTCAAGAAGGCGAATTATTGCGCTGTTGTTACGATTATCCTTCTGTGGAATCAGGTGTGGTGCGTTATATGGGTATGGTAAAACAGCACGGCACAGCTTATTTGGTGATGGAACGCTTAACCGGCGACAATTTGGGCGATTATTTAAATCCAAATAAAATCCTATCCGGCGCAAGTATTTGTTTATGGTTAAAACCGTTGTTGGAAACTTTGCAAAAACTCCACGCAAAAGAAATTTATCACCGCGACATTAGCCCGAATAATATTTTTTTATGCGCACCGAATAATCCGGTGTTAATGGATTTTGGTTTAGCACGCGAAGGTGCGCGTGATGAAATTTTAAAATCCTCCACGTTGGGTGCCGGCACTTTTATTGCGCCTGAACAACTAACCGGTGGTTATTGCGACCAACGCACTGATTTATATGCACTCGGTGCGGTGATTTATTTGTGTTTGCATGGCGAAACACCGCCGCCTGTGGAATCGCGTCGGCAAGGTGCACCGTTAAAAAGTTTATCGCAAGCCGATAGCATTAGTTTGGCGTTGCAAAGTGTTGCCGCACAATGTTTGCAATTAGATTTACAAGCGCGTCCAAAAAATGCCGGACAATTGTTGGCAGAACTTGCTGCTTGTTGGGGAAGTCAGCCTGCTGTTGCAAATACTTCGTTGCATACCATTATTCCAGATCAGGCTTATCGTCCTACGCCAGCTCCTGCTCCTACTTCTACTCCTATGCCAGCAGCTACAGCAGCAGAACGTATCTCAGTAGGTTCGCGCGTTTTGCCAACCCCACATGTGATTCCTCCGCTTGCTGAGCCAACACCACCTCCAGCTCCCTCTGCGTCTAGCGGATTTTTTCAATCGCTATTGAAAGGTATTGTTTGGATTGGTTTAGCTTACGGCGGTTTTATTGCGTATCAAAACTATGCACAGGAACAAGAAATCGTCAGCAAAGAAGAGCGACGATTATTTGCGAAAGCGCAAACAAAAGAAGATTTTAAAGCCTATTTAGAACAATGTAAGATTTGTGAAGCAAAACAAGAAGCTGGCGAAAAAATTGCAGAAATGGATCATGCAGATCAAATTAAATTAGCGCGGCAACAACTGAAAAAACAAGAGCATCTAGCCTATATTCAAGCGCAAACTGCCGATGATTTACGCGCTTATTTACTCAATTGCGAATTGTGTTCGGACAAAAAAGCAGCGGAAAAGGAATTAAAAAACAAATTGGCAGAAGCCGAAGCTGCTAAAGCGAATGAGCCAACCTTATTGGAAACAGTAACAAAGCCGTTAGTAGATTCGGCAAGTCAAGCTTTAGGCGACGCGCTTAATCAGGCGGGAAATGATTTAAAAAACAAGTCTGAAACTGATACAAAAGCGCAAACAGAAGCCGATATCAATAACCAGCTAGATGCGCAAGTGAACATGCAAGCTGACGCTGAGGAAAAAGCCAGAATTGAAGCTGAATTGAAAGCAGAGCAAGAAGCACAGGCAAAAGCGGATGCTGAAATGAAAGCTAAAGTCGAAGCAAAATTAAAATCCGGTGTGGAAAATGCCATCAAGCAATCTACCGGTATTGATGTTAAAGAAGTTCAAAATTGGTTAAATAATAACCACTCCAAATAATTTACCCAGACCGGACAGACTTTTAAATCTGTCCGGTCTAAAAACTCTCTCACAAATCCTCTAGCTGCTATGTCAACCCTTGATCTTAAAGCTCGCCCCGCCACATTGTTTTACCTAGCGATTTCTATCTGCTTGATTCTATTGTTTTATATTTTTAGTTATCAACTATTTTCTAACGCTCCCAACGTTATCAAGTTAGATTATTTAGAAATCAAACCCGAACAAGCTCCCTTGACCATAGGCTCAGGCGAATTAGCGCAAAAAGAGGGTGCGCGCGCGGGTGAAAAACAACATATTCGCTTTATTTATTCAGAAAGTGGCGGCTGGGAAGCGGCAAGTGTTGCTAAATTTAAAAAAGTCGATGCGCCGGGTGGCGATTATAAAACCCGTTATTTGTCGCGCTTTCGTTTGCAAACCGGCGATAGTTTTTTAATCAAAGGCGAACAATTCACTGTGCAATCGGCTGATGGACAATTGCAACTTAATCATCCCAGTACGCAACAACAAATAACCTGGCAAGCAGGGCAAAGCGGCGAAGTAACCACAGAAGATACGGTGTGTTCAGAGGACAAAAAATGGTTTAAAAACTGGCTGTATCCCACCAAAATTGGGGTTCTGGACTGGTTTGCGCAGCATCATTGGGGCAAAAAAGAAGAAAGTTTGCTGTTTAAAATCGGCGGCAGCGTAACTTGCCAACGCCGTTGGGGAATTTTGGCAGACAACAAACCTTTATTAACGCCGGATAGTGCGCGAATTTATTGGCTAAATAATAGTTATTGGTTAGCACCGGGTGCTGGGCGACAAAATTTATTGCGGGTAAAACGTGCTAACGATGCTGAATTCAGTGGTTTAGAGCAAATTTACGCACCGTTGCAAAATGATAATACGCCAATTGAAACGTTAATTATCGGTCGCTCCAGTTATCGCGTAAGCGTCAATGCCGAAAAAACACTGAAACTAACTCAAGCCACAGGCGATGTTTGGTTAGAAAGTGATTGGCAGGAACATCTGCAAGCATTGCCAAAATCACAAAGAAATCAACTCTCTGCACAAATGACCGAAGCAGCACCGTTTGCAGATTTTGTTCCGAAATGGATGAATACTTTATTGTTGTTAAGTTTCATCACCTCATTCATTTTGGCATGGCGCGGTCGCTTGCGCACCCACAGCGGTTTGTTATGGACGATGAGTTTAGCGTTGCTGTTGAGTGGAAATTTGGTGTTATTGCAATTGGCAATTGGCGGCATCAACGAGCGATTTTTAGCATTAAGCATCACGTTTTTAAAAATCAGTTGTGTCTATCAAATTCTGTTATTGGGATGCACTTTTTTACCGCTCAGTTTCTTAACGCAAGGCATTAACGTGTTGTTTCGGATTAAACAACGGCAAAATCGCAGTCTTTATGAATATTCGTCGTTTTTTGAATATCTCAGCCACAACCGCCGTGACTTATTTTTTTATATCAACACGGGATTGAATGTGTTGCTAATCGGTTACTTCGTGATGCTGGTAATGCAAGCGGTGGGCGGCTTAGAGTCGGGTGTCGGTGGTTATCAACCTGTTGAATTTAGTAAGTTTATTGTAATTTTAATCAGCACCATCAGTGCCGCAGAATATTACGAAAAACGTTATTTAGACGCTTATGACACCAGCGGCGGGATTTTATGGAGTCTTAGGCAAACGGCGGGCTTATTCTTATGGTTGGGCGTAATTGTGTTATTCACCTCTGTCATGTTGGGGATTGTGCGTGATTTCTCCCCTATCGTGTTGATTTTTGTGTATTTATGGTTATTTTGTTTACGGATTTTGCCGCATCCGTTAGATGGTTCGTTTAACCAGTTTAGTAAAATTATTTTTGCCACATTGGTTATCGTGATGTGCATTCCGACTTATTTGCTGATTAGCACCAAAATCACTGGCAGCCCGCCTTCTATTTTAATGAATGCCGATCGTTTTCAAGTGTGGGCAAATCCTTCTTTATATCCGCACAGCGGCAGTCAAGTGATTGATTCCATGACCTTAATTTCTAACAGCAGTGCATTTGGACAAGACGAATGGTTTAGTGTAAATACCACTGAAATCATGCAGTTACCTGCGGTGCAAGATGATTTTATCGCCACTTTTTTATGTAATCATTTTGGTTATATTCCAGCTTTGGGATTATTAGCTTTGCAATTATTATTCGTGTGGGGAATCGCTCGGTTAAGCAATGAGTTGCTACATAATGACAACCGCTACAGCAGCGCGTTAGAACGGCAAATTGGCTACAGTGGCAGTTTGTTTTGCTATGGTTTTGCCGGATTATTAATCGCGCATTGGCTGATTTCGTGGAGTAATGTCTTGGGATTATTACCCGTGATGGGACAACCGATGGCGATATTGTCGGCTGGTGGCAGCAATTTGATGTTATTTGTAGTGCCGTGTTTATTGCTATCTTTTTGTTTTTCTTGGATTAAAGAACAATAAAACTTTAACCAAAATGCGCTTGTCGATGACAATTTGGGCAAACAGCAAGCGCATTTTCCACGCTATCTTCGCCGCCTTGCGCTAATGGAATGCGATGATGTACTTCCAGAAACGGCGTGTTATCACTGCGCCGCACAAAAGGCGCGGCAGCTTTGCAGCGTTCACAATGGCCATTCGCTCGTTCTCGCACTTCCGCAATCACATCGGGGTTGCGATTAAACACCATCGTCAACACGGCAACTTTTTCCGGTTGTTTTTTGGCAATTTTTAACCGCTCTCTACGCGCATCCGCATTGCTGCGGGCAATATTTACTGCTGCTTCTAAACGAGTTGCATAAACATTCAAATCATAATAATGATCGGATAAACCGTCAAAACTGCCATAAGGTTTACATTTTGAACAGTAATCTGAAAAATCCTCGCCGCCGTGTTCCCGAATCCAGTTGAGTAAATCACGCTTATTTTCTGCACAGATTTTGAGATAAGCTTTGCCTGTAAACGAATGCTGGCGGGCAGATTTTTTATAGTGGCTGATTGCTCTGCAACTCGCGCGATGCAATGGCAAATAATCTAAATTAATTTTGCGCAGTGAATTCAGCACATAACCTGTCGGATGTTCATTTAACCACTGCAAATAAAGCGGCTCGTCTGTTTCACGTTGCAAACCAAAAACAGTATAGGAGTTCAGCATAAAAAAATCTCGCAGCTATTTTTGTTACTCTAGTTTATCGACACAAAACAAAGAAAAAAGACATAAAAAAAGGGCTGCACTTTGTGAGTGCAACCCTTTTTGCAAAGCTTGCGAAAGCTTTGGCGAAGTTTAACGTTTTGAGTACTGTGGACGTTTTCTCGCTTTGTGCAAACCGACTTTTTTACGTTCAACTTGACGAGAATCGCGAGTTACATAACCTGCTTTTCTTAAAACTGGACGTAAAGTTTCGTCATATTCCATTAACGCACGAGTCAATCCATGACGAATTGCGCCAGCTTGTCCTGATGGACCGCCGCCTTTCACAATCACGTTAATATCAAAATCTGCGGTTCTACCAATCAATTCCAAAGGCTGTTTAGAAACCATTTGGTCAGTTTTACGACCAAAATAGACTTCGATTGCTTTATCATTGATAGTGATTTTTCCAGAACCTGTGGTTGCGTAAACGCGAGCTATCGCGCTTTTACGACGACCTGTTCCATAATATTGAGCTGCTGCCATGGTTTATCCTGATTAGAAGTCTAAAACTTTAGGTTGTTGCGCTTGGTGTTCATGCACACTACCTGCATAAACTTTTAATTTTTTAAACATTGCGCGACCTAATGGATTTTTAGGTAACATGCCTTTTACCGCAGTCGTAATAATACGATCTGGGAAAGTGTTGCGTAATTTACCTAAATTGACAGATTTCATATTTCCGACATAACCTGTATGACGATAATACATTTTATTCTGTTCTTTATTGCCTGTAACACCAATTTTCTCCGCGTTGACGACAATAATATAATCCCCGGTGTCCACATGTGGTGTATATTCGGGTTTGTGTTTTCCGCGAAGACGTCGTGCAACTTCAGTGGCAAGGCGGCCAAGCGTCTTCCCTTCTGCATCAATTACGTACCAATCGCGCTTAACTTCTGCTGGTTTTGCACTAAATGTTTTCATTGTTACTTAAGTGTTCTGTTAAGGCTATATAAAAGAGGTGGAATTCTACTAGACCCCCATGCTATTAGCAAGCTATTTATCCATATCGAACAAATCTCTTCTAGCGTTTGATTTTTAAGGCGTGAAGTTTGCGATACAAATGGGTGCGTTCCATGCCAATGGCTAAGGCGAGTTTCGCGACACTGCCGGAGTTTTTCTCAAAATGATATTCCAGATAATTCTTTTCAAAATGTTCGCGAGCTTCTTTTAAAGGTAGATTAAAAAATTCAGGGACTGCGCCTAAAAACTTCGGTGCTTCAGCAATTGAACCTAAAGCACTTTTCACTTCATCAAGTTCTATATCATCGCCCGCGCCCAAAATCATTAGGCGTTGCACAAGATTTTTTAATTCCCGAATATTGCCATGCCAACTATATAGACGTAAAAAATTTTGCGCCGCCATCGAAAACTTTCTAAACGGCAATTTTTCTTGTCTGACAAAATAATCCACATAAAACTTCAATAAATTAGGAATATCTTCACTGTGTTCACGCAACGAGGGAATTTCCAATGTCACTACATTCAGCAAATAATACAAATCTTGCCGAAAACGCCCGGCTTTCACTTCATCTGCTAACGCGGTGCGCGTAGAAGAAATAACCCGCACATCAACCCGCACCGGCGTGCTACCGCCTACACGCAAAAATGAACTCGACTCCAACGCACTTAATAAACGTGCTTGCGTGGCTTTATCCATGCCGGCAATTTCTCCTAAAAACAACGTGCCGCCGTGTGCTTGTTCCAGCAAACCTTGGTAGATTTTGCCATTTTCTTCTTTGCCAAAAAACTCTACCGAGGAATTTTCAGGCGAAATGCTGCCCACTGCCACATCCACAAAAGCTCCATCACGTCTGCCGCTGTGATTGTGCAAATAACGCGCATAAAGTTCTTTTCCAACGCCCGCCTCGCCAATAAATAAAATCCGCGCTTCGTGTTGTGCCAAGCGTCTTAATTGTTCTTTAATGCGCTCCATGCTGGCACTTTTGCCAACTGGCTCAATATCAAACATAAGCTGTTGTTTTAAACCAGCATTTTCTTGTTGCAAATGACTCGCTTCCAAGGCTCTCGCAACGACTAACAATAATTTTGCCAGTGATAAAGGTTTTTCCAGAAAGTCATAAGCCCCAAGCCGCGTGGCTTCAACGGCTGTTTCCACTGAGCCGTGCCCTGACATCATCACCACAGGACAGGATAATTGCTCTTCTTGCGCCCATTCTTTTAACAAAGTGATGCCGTCGGTATCGGGCATCCAAATGTCTAATAAAATTAAACTGGGTTCGTGATTTTTTTTCAGCAACCGCGCGGCTTGGGCGTTTTCAGCCATCGCGACTTGATAGCCCTCGTCTTCAAGAATTTCAGAAACAAGCTGCCGAATATCGGGTTCATCGTCTACAACTAAAATATAGGGATTGGTTTTGCTCATATTTAGAATACTGGCGTGTTTAAACGTTGAGGAAAAAATCTAGGAGTTCCAAACTGTGCTAGTTTGCTATGCAAGAAGTGTGAATGATATAGCATATTCACGTTTTTTTGAAAATAAGCGCGAGCTGTAGTTGCTGTGATTGAAAAATTTTCAACAAATTGAAGTAGTATCGACAAAACAGCGGCTAAAAAAATTTAATACTTTCATCGCTCCGACTTCAAACGCAAGTAATATGCTATGGGATTACGTTTTACGATGAAATTTTTAAAGATGACCAGTCGTCTTGAAAAATTTTGTTGTAACTTTTATCTGAGTTATTTTAAAAATACTGACAAATGGATATGCAACGCATACTTTTCAGCGCATCATTTAATTCAAATATTTAGATACGCAATGCGATACCCTACAATTTCAACTATTTGTTTGAAATAATGAAATGACAAAACATATTTTCCGAACCTGATTACAACCCCATAAACTAATTCTGAAACGACCATGATAGAGTTCTATTTAGACAGTGCCGATGTTGCAGAAATCGCTCGATTTCATGCCTGTTTGCCCATTAAAGGCATCACCACTAACCCCAGTATTTTGGCAAATGCCGGAATAGGCGTTACTTCATTATTAACGCAAGTCAGTTCAATTTTAGGCGAACATCCACGCTTTCATGTCCAAGTAGTTAGCCAAACGCTACCGAGACAGTGAAAGTATTCAAAACCAGCGGTATCTTAGAGAAAAAAAACACTGAAAAATTAGAAAAATGCTGAAAAA
>CAKZJE010000063.1 GCA_936941155.1 uncultured Methylomonas sp.
ATACCCCTTGTTTTGTTTGATTGTCAATGAACGCTATTGAATCTCACTGAACATAAAAAAACCCGCTAACCGTTGCCAGTTGAGGGTTTTATGAATTCTATTGAACGTTTTTGAACGCCTAAATGGCGGAGAAAGAGGGATTCGAACCCTCGATACGTTGCCGTATACACACTTTCCAGGCGTGCGCCTTCGACCGCTCGGCCATCTCTCCACATTTAATCAGCTGCTCAAAGAACAGCCCACCATCATAGTGAAACTTCCGCTTTTTTGCAAGAATTATCCTATTTCTTCTATTAAAGATTCTAATTCGTTCCAACGCTCAAACGCTTGCTCCAGTTTTTCTTCAATCGCTTTCAATTCAGCTAACACTTTTGCAGTGCTCGCAGGCGTTTGTTGATAAAAAGCGGGATTGCTAATTTTTTCAGTCACCGCCAGTTGCGCTGCTTCTAATTCGGCAATCAAATCGGGTAAAGTTTCCAATTCTTTCTGTTCTTTAAAGCTAAGTTTACGCTTTTTTGCAGTATTTCCACTCTGTGCAGAGGCGGTTTTTTTCTCAACAGTTGCTGCTTTCTGCTTTTTCTCAGCGGCTGCAAGTTGTTGTTTAGTTTCATTATCATAGCGTAACCAATCGCTATAACCGCCGACAAATTCTTGCACTTCGCCATTACCCACAAACACGATGACGCTTGTAACTACATTGTCTAAAAACGCTCTATCATGGCTGACGATTAACAGCGTACCTTGAAACTCCACCAGTTTTTCTTCGAGCATTTCCAAGGTTTCTAAATCCAAATCGTTGGTGGGCTCATCCATCACAATGACATTCGCGGGACGAGTAAAAAGTCGTGCTAATAACAAACGATTTTTCTCACCACCGGATAAACTTTTTACTGGCGATCTAGCTCGTGCTGGTGCGAATAAAAAATCACCCAAATACGACATCACATGACGTTGATTACCGTTGATTTCGATAAAATCATTGCCATTTGCCACCGTATCCGCCACCGTCATTTCCGGGTCTAATTGCTCGCGCAATTGGTCAAAATAAGCGACTTGTAATTTTGTGCCTTGCTCAACTGTGCCAGAAGTCGGTTCTAATTCTTTCAGCAACAGTTTTAATAGCGTGGATTTCCCCGCGCCATTCGCACCGATTAAGCCAATTTTGTCACCGCGTTGAATCAAGGTGGAAAAATCTTTAATAATGGTTTTATCGCCATAACTGAAAGAAACATTTTCCAATTCAACCACTTTTTTGCCTGAACTTTCCGCTTTTTCTAAACCCAGTTTGCTAGTGCCAATCGTGTTACGTCGTTGAGCGCGTTCACGGCGTAACGCTTCCAAAGCTCGCACTCGCCCTTCATTACGGGTACGCCGCGCTTTAATTCCTTGCCGAATCCACACTTCTTCTTGTGCGAGTTTTTTATCAAATTCCGCATTTTGATTCGCTTCATCTTCCAACGCGGCGGCTTTGCGGCGTAAATAATCATCATAATTACCTTGCCAAGACACCAATTGTCCGCGATCTAAATCAATAATTCGCGTCGCTAGTTTTTGTAAAAACGAACGATCATGCGTCACAAACAGCACCGCGCCCTGAAAACTCAGCACCTGTTCTTCTAGCCAAGTGATGCTTTCAAAATCTAAATGGTTGGTTGGCTCGTCTAACAACAATACTTCCGGTTCCATCACCAACGCTTGCGCTAAGGCAACACGACGTTTCCAACCACCGGATAAACCGCTGATTTTTAACTCGCCTGGGAGATTCAATTTCGTCAACGTGGATTCCACTCGTTGCTGAAAGTGCCAGCCGTTGTGGGTTTCCAATTGATGCTGTAAATCACCAAACTCCTCCATCGCTTTTTCATCCGTACCGTCTAAGGTCATGGAGAGTTCGTGATAGCGGGTAATCCAATGTCCTAAATCGCCTAAACCACTGGCAACTGCGTCATAAATGGTCGCATCGGCGGGTAAATCAGGGGCTTGTTCTAGCCAAGCGAGTTTTAAACCGGGTTGCCGCCAGATGTCGCCACCATCTGGCAAAATGTTTCCGGCAATAATTTTCATCAGGGTGGATTTACCCTCGCCATTGCGACCTAATAAGCCGACACGTTCGCCTGCGTCTAGTTGAAACTCGGCGTTGTCGAGCAAAGCGTGGGTGCCATAGGCAATGGAAACGTTCGTTAATCGTAATAAGGGCATAGTGATTCTTTCTGTTGTAAAAAACGGCGCAGCAAATCCAGCGCGAATAAAGCGGCTTGATTTTGTTTGCGCTGTGAAGTTCCGCTAACGGTTTTGGTGTGCTGACAAAAACCATTTGCTGTCAACAACACAGTATAAAGAGTAATCGGTTGATTTTTATTGCTAAAGTTATGTTTATTATCATAAAGCTGGACTAAGGCAAAACTTGCACCGCTAGAAATTCGTAAACTTTTTCCCATTTCTTGTGCCGTGGCAAATAAAAATGACTGGCAGTCCTTTGGAGGACTGCCAGTCATGGCACAGACGTTGTTTTTATAAGAAGATTCCAGCAGCCAATCGTGTCCAATACATTTTGCCGCAATTAAACCTTGGCTAGCCGTTTCTAACACCGCTAACGTTTGTGCTGTTGTGTTCATCAACTCGCCAATCACGGCAACTAAATCACCCGCAGGTTTATCAGGTTCTGCAATCGCAAACACATAATCACCAATTTCAGCAGCGATTTTTTGCGTAATTTCCGCAGTTAAATTTTCATCAAAATGATGTGGAAACAATAGTTTAACTTGCACTTCATCTAATGCCGCGCGATAACCAATTGTTACCGCTTCAGGCAAGGTGAGTTGATTAATGTTCTCTTGCAAAGCTGATTCACCAATCCCAAAAGTTCTGAGCGCAACCAATTTTTCAGCTTGCAACGCGAAGCGGGTTTGTAAATTCGCCTGTACTTTTTCAGTAAATAAATGCTGCATTTCATACGGCACACCGGGCAAAAATACAAACCAACAGTGTTGATATTGCAGACAAAATCCCGGTGCTGTGCCCCATTCATTATCAAGGCGGATGGAACTTTGCGGCAACATCGCTTGTTTGCGATTCACTTCTGGCATGGTGATATTGCGCTGTTGGAAATAGCCGTTGATTTGTTGCAAGGCAATTTCGTCAAATTGCAACGGTAAATCAAAGGCTTTGCCTACAGCTTCTGAGGTTAAATCATCAGTAGTGGGCCCTAAGCCGCCCGTGCAAATACAGCAATCGGCGCGGCTGGCAATTTCTTTGAGCAAACTGATTAAATCGCTGATTTTATCGCCTACCGCCGTGTGGCGACTGACTGAAAACCCCATCGCCACAAGCTGTTGCGATAACCAAGCTGCATTCGTATCAGCCACTTGTCCTGTGACAACCTCTTCGCCTTGCGAAAATATCTCAACTTTGGGATTCATAATAATCCTGCGTGAAAACAACATGATAATGAGAAAAGAGAACAGGCAATCAAAAGAATGCGGAGTTTTTTGAAATGACAGTAAATTTAGATTAGCAAGAGGCTGTGTTGAACTGCGAATGTTTCAGCTAAATTTCCACGATTTTATTTTGATCGAATCCTTCAACTTCTTTGCGACCATGATAACCACGCGGATTACTCAAAATTCGTGTTTTTCCTACTCTATAATCATTCGGATAATGAATATGTCCGTGAAACCAAGCGGCAATTTCATGTTCACTAATGAGTTCATCTAAATTATTGCAATAGGCTATTTTTTTTAATTCATTATGCGGTTCTTGCCAACTCCATGGCGAGGGAGCATGGTGAGTAATTACAACGGTTTTGCCATCAAACGGCTCAGAAAGTTCATTTTCCAGCCATAGCAATGAACGTCTATGTAATTGAGTGAATGTGGCTAAGTCAAAAGAACTATCTTTAAAGCGAATTGTTTTAAAATCATTCAATCTTTGCGCTACTTCGTGCGCTTTTTTTTCGCCATTTTTCAGTAAATCAGTCCACAAAGTGCACGCAATAAAACGAACCCCTTGAAAAATAAAGGTATTTTTTTCCAGAAAATGTACGTTAGTATTTGCACAGCTATTGCGCAATACAGTTAGTGTGTTTCTGTATTCGTGCGTGTAAAACTCATGGTTGCCTGCAATGTAAATGACAGGTTTGTTAATGTTTTTGAGCCATTCAACACCTTGCCGACCAATTCCTATATCACCCGCAGCAATAACAATATCTGCGTTATTATTTGGGAGAGGCAAATTGCCGAACTCTAAATGAATATCAGAAAAATAATTTATCCTCACAATTTAACTCTATTGCCTATTTTGGTATGGGGTATAATTCAGTTCGTAACCGTTCCTATTCTTTCAGATATCTGTATTTTTTCCAACAAAGATTTTTTTTATTATGTCTATTAGCTCTCGCAAAAATACCCAACAAGTTTTAGTCGGCAACGTTAAAGTCGGTGGTGGCGCACCCATTGTCGTGCAATCAATGACCAATACTGATACTGCTGATGTGGCAGGCACAGTACAACAAATTATGGAGCTATCTACCGCTGGCTCTGAATTAGTGAGAATTACCGTCAATTCAGAAGAAGCTGCCAAAGCGGTGGCAGAAATTCGCAACCAATTGGATGCTAAAGGTTTTTCTGTGCCCATTATTGGCGATTTTCATTTTAACGGACATAAGTTATTGGAAAAATACCCAGATTGCGCAGCCGCTTTAGATAAATATCGCATCAATCCGGGCAATGTCGGGCGTGGCAAAAGCCGTGATCCGCAATTTCAACAAATGATTGAATTTGCTTGCCAATACAATAAACCCGTGCGCATTGGCGTGAATGGTGGCAGTTTAGATCAAGCGGTGTTGACGCGCCTTTTAGATGAAAATCGTAAATTAGCCGTGCCGAAAGAGTTAGCCGCGATTACCCGTGAAGCAATTGTGTTATCCGCTTTGGAAAGTGCGGCAAAAGCGCAAGAAATAGGATTGAGTAAAGATAAAATTATTTTATCTTGCAAAATCAGCAACGTACAAGAGTTGATTAGTATTTATCAAGACCTTGCATCACGCTGTGATTACGCGCTGCATTTGGGTTTAACTGAAGCAGGCATGGGTTCAAAAGGGATTGTAGCTTCGTCAGCTGCTCTGTCTGTGTTAATGCAACAAGGCATAGGCGATACGATTCGGATTTCTTTAACGCCAGAGCCGGGTGCAGCACGCACGAAAGAAGTTGTAGTGGCGCAAGAAATTTTGCAAACAATGGGTTTTCGCGCTTTCACGCCGATGGTGATTGCATGTCCTGGTTGTGGTCGCACCACCAGTGATTATTTCCAAAAATTAGCGCAAGATATTCAAGGCTTTTTGCGTGACCAAATGCCAGTTTGGAAAGAAAAATATCCTGGCGTGGAAGAAATGGAAGTGGCAGTCATGGGTTGCGTAGTGAATGGCCCCGGCGAAAGCAAAAACGCCAATATTGGGATTAGTTTACCCGGTACAGGAGAATCGCCCGTTGCGCCTGTTTATGAAGATGGTGAAAAAACCGTGACCTTGAAAGGTGACAGAATTGCCGAAGAGTTCCAAGAAATTGTCGAACGGTATATTGAATCTCACTACGCGGTAAAATAAGTTCAAAAACGTAGAGACGCAACTATTGCGTCTCTACCCCTTATAGATTTTACAAACAACTGCGAAAATTTTTAAGACGACTGGTCGTCTTGAAAAATTTCAGCGAATTGAATCTTAAATCTACACAGAAAAAATCCCTGTTATCTATTTTGCAAAACGCTTTATTTCTTTTTGATATAAAAAATTTGCAGCGGCGGCTCTTTTAAAATATTCAACATTTCATGTCCCGTTTGATGAGTATAAACCCCAAAATCTAAGTGCGCGGCCGGATCAGTTGCAATCACTTTCACCACTTCCCCACTGTTGATTTCCAACAAAGCTTTTTTCAAACGTAATAAAGGTAGCGGACAATTTAAACCGCTCGCGTCCACTTCTAAGTGAAATTCTGTCATAGTGTATTAATTTTTTGGCTTGCTTTAACAAGCTTTATAATACCATTATCGTCAGAATCTTAAACACACATAACTAATATGGATTATTTCCCCATTTTCTTGAATTTAAAACAACAACCTTGCTTAGTGGTGGGGGCTGGCGAAGTGGCTTTGCGCAAAATCACTTTGCTGATTCGCTCTGGAGCACAAATCACCGTGATTGCAGCAGAGGTTAGCGATGCGGTGGCGGCTATGGAATCGAGCCACTCGTTAAAAATCATCAAGAAATCATTTGCAGCCGAAGATTTACAAAATTATCGCTTAGTTATTTCTGCGACCAATCATGAAGAAACCAATCAATTAGTGGCAAAAACCGCAAATGAACGCAATATTCCGGTGAATGTGGTTGATAATCCTAAATTATGCAGCTTTATTTTTCCTGCGATTATTGACCGTTCCCCAATCGTTGCCGCTGTGTCATCAGGTGGTGCTGCGCCTGTGTTGGCAAGATTGTTACGCGCTAAAATTGAAAGCATCATTCCCGCAGGATTCGGTCGCTTAGCGCATTTAGCGGAAACTTTTAGAAATTCGGTGAAAGAAAAAATTACAGTGCCAGCGCAACGGCGAATTTTTTGGGAACAAGTTTTACAAGGCACAATTGCTGAACTGGTTTTTGCAGGAAAAGAACAAGAAGCTGAGCAGAAAATTCAACAGCTTTTGGAGAATAGCGCGAATACAGCTCAGACCGGCGCGGTGTATTTAGTGGGCGCAGGGCCCGGTGATCCTGATTTGTTGACGTTTAGAGCCTTGCGCTTGATGCAACAAGCTGATGTGGTGGTATATGACCAATTGGTGTCCGCAGAAATTGTGGATTTGGCGCGGCGCGATGCGGAAAAGATTTTTGTTGGCAAACGCCGCGATTATCACACTTTGCCACAAGAATCTATTAATGAGTTATTGGCGAATTTAGCCAAAGCAGGTAAGCGCGTGGTGCGCCTGAAAGGTGGCGATCCGTTTATTTTTGGGCGTGGCGGTGAAGAAATTGAAACCTTGATGGAGCAAGGCATCAGTTTTCAAGTTGTGCCGGGCATTACCGCCGCTTCGGGCTGTGCTTCTTATGCGGGCATCCCTTTAACACATCGTGACCATGCGCAATCGTGCACTTTTGTCACAGGACATCTTAAAGATGGTTCGATTAACTTAAATTGGCAGCAATTAGCCGCACCTCATCAAACGATTGTGATTTATATGGGGTTGATGGGATTGGAAAAAATTTGTACTGCGTTAATTGCGCATGGCAGTTCGCCTGATTTACCGATTGCGGTGGTGCAACAAGGAACGACACAATATCAGCGTGTGATGACAGGAACGCTGGCAACTTTGCCAAATCAAGTGATTGAAAAAGAATTAAAAAGTCCTACTTTGATTATTATTGGCACAGTCGTGACTTTGCATGAGAAATTAAATTGGTTTTCATAGCAATTGGGCAAAATTTGCCTTAATTCAGGGATAATTCAGTGCGATTAGTGAAAATATGCCTCGCAAAGTTTAGGAAAACATCGTTTTTAATAAAAACCGTTGAAATTTAGCTCTAAAAACTCTATCCTTTGCGGGTTTAATTTTCAATTAAATTGCGTTGGTTTTACGTTTCAAGCAATCCGTTTTTGTAAGCATATTACAGAGAGTTTGTATAAAAAAATTATCAAGAGCAGCAACAAGTCTTGCATTAAGTGGACAAGTTCTGGCTAAGATAAATAACTCGTTGCTATAAGAAACGTATTACTTTTTTTAATCACATTACAAGAGAGATACTATGAAAAAATTATTAGTTGCTGCTGCACTTATCGCATTAAGTGGTCAAGCATTTGCAAATGAAGATGCTGACGTTGCAAAAAAAGTTTACAACCAAGCGTTTGGTCGTGGATGCGGTGCTTGCCACGATGTTTCTCCTAATCCAAACTTAGTGAAAAACATTAACGAAGGCACATTAGATGAGAAAAAATTTGCTGAAGTTGTAAAAGAAGGTAGAGGCGGAATGCCTAAAGCAATAGGTGCTATCATGGCAGTGCCTGCGGTACAAAAAGCGGGTCTGACAGAAGATCAAATTATTGATGTTTTGTATAAATATTTAAAACACAAAAAATAATTTCCTGCTTTAAAATAAAAAGCCGTGTTACTTTTCAGTAACACGGCTTTTTTTATGAGCCAAGGAAAAGTAAAAACTTAGCCTTTTTTCTCTAAATATTCAGGTTGTTTGGCAATCAGCTGTCTGCGCTCTTTCAGCCAAATTCCCGCCAAAGCAGCAAACATCAAGCCACATGAACCAAGGGTCAAATACATCAATCTTTTCAACTGCGAAACTTCTTTAGCCAAGATTTTATTTGCGGTCAAATCTTGTTGTTTCTTTTGTTCCAGCGGCTGCGAATAAGTGCGCAACACTTTTATATCCTCTTTTACGCTATTGAGCGTTTCTAAAGAACCGACCACGCTGCCAAGCTTAATGCTTTTTTCCAGTGTTTTGAGTTTGCTTTCAATTGAACCACTCACCAATCCGACTAATTGCCCTTTTAAACTGTCTATTTCAGCAGTGAGCACAGGATTTTTAAGACTTTCTGCATTCGCTGTCACTTCAATGGTTTGCTTTTCTTTTAGCTCTTCAACCATATCGCGAGCAGGCAGCAAAAAAGAACCTAGCATAAACACGACTAGCATTAAAGCAAAGACTAGCCTGAGTAATACTCGATTTTTTGCTGCTAAGTCGTGTGGCTGCACTTGATTATGCAACGTCATAACTTCTTTAGTAGAGTTAAATACGTTAGGCTTGGTTTTTTGTTGTCTACTCATGGTTCTTTCTTCCTATCCTAAGTTTTCAGGAATTTAATAGCTTTTAGCCATTAAAAAAGTCAAACAGCGCGAACTGTTTGACTCCTGACGATTACTTTAGTCTCTTATTCGCCGCAATTCGCATTCTTAACGCATTCAGTTTAATAAAACCTTCTGCATCTTTTTGGTTATACGCACCTTGGTCGTCTTCAAAAGTAGCGATACTTTCATCAAACAAACTATCAGTTTTTGACATGCGACCCACGACGCTAACACTGCCTTTATACAGTTTTACACGCACTTTGCCATTTACATTCACTTGTGAGGCATTAATCATGGTTTGCAGCATTTCGCGCTCAGGACTCCACCAATAGCCATTATAAACAAGAGAAGCATAGCGCGGCATTAATTCATCTTTTAAATGCGCCACTTCGCGGTCTAATGTCAACGATTCAATCGCACGATGCGCTTTCATCATGACCGTGCCGGCTGGAGTCTCATAACATCCACGCGACTTCATGCCTACATAACGATTTTCTACGATGTCTAAACGACCAACGCCATTTGCGCCAGCGACATCATTTAATTTTTCCAAAACTTGCGCAGGTGTGCAAGGTTCGTCATCAATCGCAATAATATCGCCACGTTGATAGGTTAACTCAACATAAGTCGCTTTGTCCGGTGCAGCTTCAGGCGAAACAGACCAACGCCACATATCTTCTTCTGGCTCGCTCCAAGGATCTTCTAAAATGCCGCCTTCGTAAGAAATATGCAATAAATTCGCATCCATTGAATAAGGTGAGGCTTTACCTTTTTTCATTTCAACTGGAATGCCGTGTTTTTCTGCATAAGCCAACAAAGATTGCCGTGACGTTAAATCCCACTCGCGCCAAGGTGCAATCACTTTAATATCAGGACGCAACGCATACGCGCCTAATTCAAAACGCACTTGATCGTTACCTTTTCCAGTTGCGCCATGCGAAATCGCTTGTGCGCCGGTTTGGTTAGCAATTTCAATCAAGCGTTTAGCAATCAGTGGACGTGCAATCGACGTGCCTAATAAGTATTCGCCTTCATAAATGGTGTTGGCACGAAACATTGGAAATACGAAATCACGGGCAAACTCTTCGCGCAAATCATCAATATAAATTTCTTTGATTCCCCACGCTTGCGCTTTAGCACGCGCTGGTTCAACTTCTTCACGCTGTCCTAAGTCTGCGGTAAAAGTCACCACTTCCGCTGAATATTCATCCTGTAACCATTTTAAAATCACAGAAGTGTCTAAGCCACCTGAATAAGCCAAAACCACTTTTTTGATTTCTGACATATCTCAATACCTTCCAATTAAAAATTCCACGATTATACCGGAAAATTTTGGGTTATTCCCCAATCATTTCTAATCGAGTTGTGGTAATAACTTAACAGGCGATTATAAGTGAACAAAGTATCAGCACGCAGTAACATCGGTTAAAATGAATCAACGTTATGGTGAGGACTGAAAGCGTTTTCCTTACTTTTTTTTAAGTTTGTCCGAGTGTAAGCTTTTCGACGGGTAAAAAAGTCTGCGCACTCTAAAAATATATTGGTTTTAAGATCATGAACAATAACAACAATGATGCTTCCTCCCCTATTTTAAGCTACGTTCAATTGAAAAAATTGCGTACTGCATTAGCCATTTTGCAAGGTACAAAACTATTATCTACGCTGCAACACGAGGCAGAATCCACTGTTTCGCATGACCAAACCAAGCGCGTTACTTATTTAACCAATTTATTTTCGCAAATTCATCGCGATATGTTTCACGACTGGAAAGAGCAAGCCACCGTTGGGCATCGTCCTGGTTCGATGACCGATGCCAACAAACGGCAAGAATTTCGCGAAACGATTGCCTGTTTAGTATTAGACGACCATGAAAATCACGAAAGCACAGCTATTTTTGATAACAACGGCTTTGTGATTAAAACCGCTGATATTGCCCATCGTTTGGCGATTTTTTATCGCGAAATGCGCAGCGTCAGACCGTTTGATTATGGCAACCGCATAACGCTGGATTTTTTTATCACCATGCTAGGCAAATTGCCTGCGTTTAAAAGCGTGTATGAACAAGAAATTGATTTCAGACGCTTAGAATCCGCCGACACTATTGCTTTACACAATATGAAAAGCAGTTTGCTAGAGGTCACGCAAGCTTTTGAACATGCGTTAGACCCAACGCGCACCAAAAATTTACTCAATAATGGCAATGGCTACGGCAAATGGCCGGAAAATAAAAAATTTATTGCTGGGATTCCGTTTTTATCGCACACCACTCCAGAAGGCGTGTGCTGTTTAGTCGCTGTCAACGGCGGCTTAGTGCCTTTAAACAGCATCAAAGAAGAAATTTTTAGCGCGGGCAAGCATTTAGCCGACTATCCATTGTGCGAGCCTAATAATATTATTGGTTATTTGCCCGGCACAGAAGATTTACGCGCTGCCGATAAATCTGAAATAGATGGGATTAGTATCGGTGGCAATGGCGCAGCTCCGTTGTTTTGTTTGGATATAAATATGCTGACGGGATTACGCTCGCCCAGTCATGCCGAATTGATGGATTTATTAAAACAATGCGATGGCGATAAAGCGGGTTTATTTAAACTGGCAAATAATATTCCGTTAAAAAACAAATTGTTGAATGCTGCGGATGGCGATGATCGCTTAGAACGAAGCGTAGAAATTGCTTATGAACGTTTAGGGAAAATCATCAAAATCTTGGAAGAGGCAAAAAACGCCCTGTTTGAAGGAAAAAAACCCTCGTTGCATCCGCAATTGTTTATGGCAATGGGCGGCGCAGGTTCAGGAAAAACCGCTGTTGAAGAAATTGCTTATGCGCAATGTGGCGATAATTTCGTAATTGCATCACTGGATGAATTTCGGAAAAAAAGCGATTTATATCGAATTCTCACCACTGCCAATCATCACAGTGACGATTATGTTTATGTTGAGCCGTTTGCCAATAAATTGCGCGATATGGTGGCAAGCCAAGCGAAAAAATGGTGTATCAATATTCTGTACGACGGCACGGGCATTCCTTATAAACCGCGCTATTCCACGATTGTCGCCTATTTCAAAGAAGCGGATTTTAATACGCAAATTATTGCCGTTGATGCGTTTATTGTGAAACCGGAAGGGCGGGAAAATGAGCTGTCGCGCTCTGGCGTAATCGGCAGCGTTAAAGAACGTTTTGATAAAACCGGACGCGCGTTGCCTTGGGTTATCACGGTTTATAAACATATTCGTGTGCCGGAATCTTTTTTATATGCTTTAGAAGATGAGGCGTTAGATAAATTGTCGTTGTTTGCAAATGATGGCGAAAAAGATAGGCATTATTTGGTGGCAGAAAGTTTTGATTTTTCTAATCAGGAAGTCGAAGCGTTGCAAACGCATCAAATGCAAGGCGATTTAGCTCCTTATTTGAAAACATTGATAAAACAACGTGAAGATTCCACTCTGAAAAAATTGGCGCATCATCAAGAAAGCGAAATTGAAGCGTTAATAGCGAGAAATCCAGCATTGGAAGAAAACAATGTGGCTTATCAAATTTATCCGGGCAAAGACGATAATCGCGTGTTGTTGATTTATAACATAGCGCGGATGGTTGATTTTGTTAAAAAACGCCAATTAAATCCAAATGCTTCGGGCGAAGAAGGTTTGCTGCATAAACCCGAATCGCTGGCGTTTCATGTTGATCCATTGGCTGAAAAACCTTGGATTACGCGCTTGCAAGGATCGCTGGCTTAGAAGAAATGTTAATGTAGAGGCGAATTCATTCGCCCTGAGCGATTAAAATCACCTCTACAGAAATTAAATGACGCGCGGTAAATCTTCTAGATAAATTCCACGAAAATTTTCAAGACGACCAGTCGTCTTAAAAAATTTCAGCGCGTTAAAACAGAGAGAAAAATATTAGCGGCGCAAATATGACAGCGTAATATGTAAAACAGTTTTGAGAGGGGAAATGCAAAAACTTGTATAAGTGCAGTGAAAACTGCTAAAGAAATGGCGGAGTGGACGGGGCTCGAACCCGCGACCCCCGGCGTGACAGGCCGGTATTCTAACCAACTGAACTACCACTCCGCAAAGAGCCGCGTATTCTATGCGATTTATTTTTATCGTCAAGTTTATTTAACGATTTACACGGCGAAACTTTCCCCGCAGCCACACGTTCCTGTGACATTTGGATTGTTAAATTTAAATGCCTCGTTAATTCCTTCGCGGCTGTAATCTAATTCTGTGCCGTTTAAAAATTCCAAATCCGTATTATCTACAATCACTTGCACATCAAACTGAGGAAAAGCAGTTTGTTCGGCATTGATTGTATCGGCATAATCTAAAACATAAGCAAACCCCGAACAGCCGGATTTTTTTACACCCAGTTTTAATCCTAAACCACCGCCACGCTTGCCGAGCTGTTTGCTGATTTGTTTTGCTGCACGTTCAGTTAAAGTAATCGCCATCTTCAATTCTCTATCGTAAATTAGTTTTCAAAAATAATGCTTTTAACGTTGTTATAAACTGATAAATCTCAGTTTCAGTATTTTGTTTGCCCAAACTCACACGAATCGCGCTTTTGGCTAACGTTGTTTCAATTCCCATTGCCGTTAAGACTGGACTGGGTTGTCCGCCTTCCGATGCACAAGCAGAGCCACTGGACACAGCAATATTTTTTTGATCTAGCTGCATCAAAAGCATTTCGCCATCAATTCCCGCAATCCCAAATTGCACGGTGTTTGGCAATCTGGTTTGGTGTTGCGCAAAAATAGTTAAATTTGGAATTTCCACTAACGCGGCTTCTAATTTTAAACGCAACGCTAATAACTTTTCACTGCGGCTGGACAATTCAGCTAACGCTAATTCTGCGGCTTTTCCAAATCCAACGATTGCAGCAACATTTTCAGTGCCCGCGCGTAAGCCTTTTTCTTGATCGCCACCGACTAAAAAAGGTTCAATCAGGGTGTCATCATCCACAATCAACGCGCCACATCCTTTGGGGCCATAAATTTTGTGACTGGAAATGGACATCCGTTGTACGCCAAGTTGTTTGAAATCAACCGGGATTTTTCCTAAAGCCTGCACTGCATCCGTATGCACAATTGCGCCAACCGCGCGAAGTTTGTCTGTGTATTTTGCCACCGCTTGAATGCAGCCCGTTTCATTATTCGCGAGCATAATCGACACAATTGCGGGAGCGCGAATTTGTAAAGCATCTATTGCGTTTTCATCCACTAAACCATGCGGGTCAACTGAAATAATTTCAAGCGGGCAACCTTGTTGTTTTAATTTTAAGGCAGATTCAGTAATGGAAGGGTGTTCAATAGCAGAAATCGCTAGCTGGGTGCGGGGATTGTTGGTGTGCAAAGCGAGCGCGTTAGCTTCTGTGCCGCCACTGGTAAAAATAATTTGTGTTGCGGATGCGCCAGCTAAGGCGGCAATTTGTTCTCTAGCGGTATTAATAGCACTGCGCGTTAAACGACCCGCTTTGTATAAGCTGGAGGCGTTACCGTAATAACTGCTAAAAAACGGTAACATTGCCTCCAAAACGCGCTCATCTACCGGCGTGGTAGCATTGTGATCAAAATAAATCATCAATTACGCTGTCATTTTCACTTGTGGTCTCATTTCAATAATTTGAGCTTCTGGACTATGCGTTAATCCAATAGGATCTCTGGATAAAACTTCAGCTAAACTAATCTTTTCTAAATAATCGCGAATTTGCTCGCTTAATCCCACCCATAAATCGTGAGTTAAACACGGCTGATGATCTTTGCGGCAATTGCGTTTATTGCCACATTTTGTGGAGTCAATGTGTTCATCCACAGCTGCAATAATTTGTGCAATACTAATTTCGTTAGGGTCTCGGCTTAGTTTATAGCCGCCTCCTGGCCCTCTCACCCCTGTAACCATTCCCGCTTTACGCAATCGTGCAAACAATTGTTCTAAATAGGATAGTGAAATAGTTTGCCGAGTGGCAATATCGGTCAACGTGACCGGATTTATTTGACTGTGAAATGCGAGGTCCAGCATAGCTGTCACGGCATAGCGGCCTTTAGTAGTGAGTCGCACGGAACGATTCTCCATAGGTGAAATTAGGTAATACCCCTACTATAAATAAACCTAGCAATATAGTCAACTATTGAACCCTAATTACCTGAAAAAAAACAAGCTTAAAGAAAAATAATTTTTTATATCAATAAGTTATTAAAAAATAATTTATTTATTGCCACATCAATTCCGAAAAATCTGCCTGCTTTACCGATAAACTTGCAGTCTACACCTTTGAATTATTCATCCGCCGAAACTCGCCCAGCAACAACGGTACAAAGCCGATTAAGATGCCGCCAATTCCCATAATATTGGTAATCACATCAAAGGTAGGAATGCTATAAACCGCAATAAACACCATAAACAGCGCGGCAATCAAAGGCCAAAGTACATAGGAAACTGCGTTGTAAACACCTGCTGTTAATTTTTCCCGATAATGCCAAGCACAGGCAAAGCCTGCCAAACTCATATAAAAACAAATTTGAAAACCGATTGCCAGTATTGAGCTTTCCAGAATTTTTTTCACTGATGGCATATAAGAAGAACTAAACAATAGCACCACGCCTAAAAACCAAATCACAAAGGTTGCCACCCAAGGTGTTTGCCATTCAGGGTGAATTTTCGCGTAGCGTGGATGCAGCATTTCATCACGCGCCATTGCAAACATGCTGCGACTAAATTGCAGAATTTGCGTTTCAATGGTGCCAACCGTGCTCAAAATGGTTGAAAGCACCGCCAAATAATTCCAAGGCGTTGGAAAAAGTTTGCCTGCAATGGCATACAACACGTTGGTATTCGCTTTAGCAATTTCTTCATCCGTTAAAACAATCAGCACCACAATCATCATAATGATGAAAAATAAAATCAAATTAATCATCGCCCAAAA
>CAKZJE010000064.1 GCA_936941155.1 uncultured Methylomonas sp.
TAATTTAGCCCTAATAATTCAAAAGCCAATTGCGGATGATATTGAAACAGACGATAAAACAGACTGTCGGTTTTCATTAATTATTTGCGTCCGTAATATCTGTTATTTCAACAACAGCCTCACCTGCTGCTAACAATTGTTGTGCTTTAGGAAATACTTGCGTTAATAAACTCTGTAAGCGGCGATTCGTGACATTACCGCAAGTGACCCAAAGCAATTGCGGTGGCGTACCTAAACGCAACACCATTTCAACAAAATCGCTATCTTTGCTAATCAACACAATACCAGCCTGCCGCGCTTGCTGAAAAATCACCTCATCTTCAGCATCACGCAGCCCTAAATCGCGTAAAGAATGGGCTTCAACCTTAAAAGTCCATCGTAACCAATCGGCTACTTGCGGCGGCAGTTGTGCATCAACCCAATAAATCATGCCGCTAACCGTTCCAAATCAACGCGGCGAGCGGCATAGAACAGGCAAGCTTGAATGTCTTGCAGTTCTAAATCAGGAAAGTCCTGTAAGATTTCTTCGCTACTAACGCCTTCGGCAAGCATTTGTAAAATGTCACTGACACGGATTCTCATGCCGCGAATGCAGGGTTTGCCGCCGCATTGCAGTGGGTTATAGGTGATTCTGTTTTCTTTATTCATGGTTGTGATTTCAGTAAAAGCATTTATTGAAACAGGCGATAAAACAAACTGTCGGTTTTCATGTACTTATTTTTCCAAGAATAAGATTGAGTTGAACAGTCACGTTTATTGATTTACTTATTCTAATGTCCACACATATCCTCGCATGACATCCCGTCTCCATCGCCATCCATTTTAGTATCGGGACAATTGTTTATAAAAAACTTAGCTTCTTCACAAGAACTCATTTGCGAGCAATGCTGTCTACCATCACAGTGATAACTTGCATCGGCATGATCAGGTAAAGCAGCATCAGAACTTATAGGTGTTGTCTCAATGCTTTCGGGTGCTACTTCAAGCGTTTTAACTTCTTGGTGTGATAATGTATTTTCGTTGCTCGTTGTATTTAATGCCGTTGGCGCATAAGATTTTTCATCACTCATATCACTTTCAGCAGAGTTTAAATTATCTGTATTAGAAGTCTGTTTTTCAGTGTTTGGGTTTAATGAAAAGTTTTGCTGACTGGCTGCTGTTGAATAATCAGTATTAAATTTTCCATAGACTGCTGATCCTAAAACAGCTAAAAGAAAAAAAACTTTTATAGCTGGAAAAGGTTTTTTATTTTGCAGCGTGGATTGCTTAGGCGTATATTTTTTGTTCGTTTTAGGTTTAACAAATGAAACGCCATCAATTCGGGCATTGACGGCTTTAACTTTTCCCGCACTATCCGTATATATCTGATAAAAAATAACATCACCAATCACAGGTCTGCGACTGGTATTGGTTAATGCAGAAATATGCAGAAATACTTCTCGTTGCTCCGCATTTTCTGCTGCGATAAAGCCAAAGCCTTTTTCATCATTCCAACGTTGTAATTTGCCTTTGTATTCCATCATCTTTTAATCAAAACTAGACTAAATAATTATTTTTAAAGGAAAATCCGGCACACATTCCGAATGAATTAACTCATGTTCAGCATTAAAAAAACGCATCTCGCCATTTTCACTGCACAACCAAACCTCTTCTGCGCCTGCCTCAAAATATAACACCTTCCTTTGCATGACATCTCTTTCTGAATAATGAGCGAGAATCACATCAACACAAATTTCAGGCGACAGCGCGGCATCCGCTTCATGTTTCACTTGCTCCCAACGCTCAAATGAAATCCACGCCACATCAGCGACTTTTGTGCCTTTGCTAGTTCTAATTGCAGCACTGGATAAAACATGTCCGGTTGAGAATGACAACTTGAGTTTATAACTGATTTCACTGCGTAAAATGCCCCGCAGATTATTAACGGGTGTCATCACAATTTGTCCGTATTCGTTTGTTTCAACTTTAAACGGCAAATCTTTTAAACTTGGATGTTCGCACACTTCTTGCCAATTCATTTTTTTAACTCCAATAGTTTAAAACCTGTTAGTAACACAACCTTCAGCGATTTTACAATCTGGCTAACAATTCTGCTTTTTTAGCACTGTATTCGCTCTCAGTTAAAATGCCTTTACTTTTTAAATCCGCGAGTTTTTCAAGTGCTGAAAAAATATCGGCTTCTTGATGGATGACAGGTTTATTCACGGTGTTGACTTCGATAGTCGGCTGCACAGGAAGATTATCATGCGCAATAATCGGCAAGCTATTCACCGCAACCGTGCCGTGTTGACTGGTAAAGGTTATCGAACCGTCTCTTGCTTGCTGCTGTGAAAATCCGGTGATTTGATGATCAAGCGTATCGTAAAGTGTCACTTGTCCGCTTACTTCAATGACTAATCGCCGCACACTCGCAAAATAAGCATACTTGGCGTTATTTTGTGAACCTGTACTATTCGGAGTCGGCAAATTATCCGGCCACCACTGTCCAAAATCGCCTTGAGGTACAAAAAAACTTGCCATCGGCATGGTTTTAAAACTGTTTTGTTGTTGCTGACTGTCAGGATGTGGCGAATAGGTTTGCTGCTGTGTCTGAAAAGAAACGTTTGCTGAAAAGTCGGGCTGCGAGACGCACAAAACAGCCAGTTCTTCACATAAGTTTGCTATTTTGCTTTTTAAAGCATGATTAAACATATCGGCTGTCATAATCATGCCGTTTCGCATCCATTGCCCAGAACCACCGAACTCAGGATGGTTAAACTGCGCCATCGTGCCGTTGCCGTTACGAATAGATTGCAACAAACTGAGTACCGCCGCAGAGCTGAACTGATAGCGTTGCGCCAAGGTGTCAATGATTTGCTGCGCTTCAGTGGTAAGTTGTTTCATAAAAAATAGTCACTCAGGTTAAAAAGGCGGTGATTGGATTGTTAATCATAATGCACCAAATCATAATCCAATCCTGGCTCTTTCCCATTGATTAAATCGGTCAAAAACTTCCAAAACA
>CAKZJE010000065.1 GCA_936941155.1 uncultured Methylomonas sp.
GCGTGTCATTACCCACATTGCGCTTAGTTTTAGGACTTTTGGCTTTAGCCATCAGTTTTTATTATTCCTTCAAATTCCTCAGCGTTGGCACAACAGGCTTTGAGCTTTTCTCTGCGCTGGCGTTCGTGGCGATCACCGAGGCGACCAAAGCCATGTATTGCCATGACATTGTTTTTTTCAAGGCAACAGGTCAAGGCGATAAAACCGTGTTTGCTGTGCTAATCGTGCTTGTCCTGTTTGCAATGAGCATCACGGCAACGGTTTATTTTTTGTTAGCCAATCCCATCAAAGGCGATGTAAAGCTCACCCAAACAGCGCACAGAACCGAAACATTACAGGCGGCGATAACCGCTAAACAAGCGCAGTTATCGGGGTGTAATTCAACGTATTTAACCAAATGCGTTAATCCACGCACCGCCGAACTGACCGCATTACAAAGCGACTATGACAAAGCCCTTGCCAATGAATCGGATTTAGCCGAAATACAGGCGAATAAGGCGTTTTGGGAAAAAATAGGCAAGTTTATCGGCAAAAACGCGGACGATACGCAAATGTATTATGCGATTTTGCGCGGTGTCGTTTTGGAGGTGATAGGCTTGGCGTTGATTGCCCAGGCAACGGCTAACAAACGCATTCAGAGTCATTACAACGCACCCGTTATAAACGCATCCGTTGCCAGTAACGAGTCCGTTTTACGCGCTGAGAATGAGGCGTTACGCGCCCAATTGGAGAGCCGCCCAAACGTCCCAACACATTAGCAGAGGATAGCGCGGCAACGGATAGCCGCGCGGCTAATGTGGAAAGTCAGGACAATAACGCATCCGTTCAGAGTGAAAACGCATCCGTTACCAACGCACCCGTTATAATTCAGGCGGGGCTGGGGCGGTTGATTTGTGAGTTTTGCGGGGCGGATGTGGCGAGGAGAACGGCAACGCAGCGGTTTTGTTGTACGCCGCATCGGTTGGCGTTTCATGCGAGGGCAAGGGCAGAGGCTTAAAACATGGGTGAAAATTTCCTATATTTTACATAACATAAGGGGCGTTTTTGAAAGCCTTGATATTCGCGGCTTAGAAGGTGCTTAAATTTGCAAAAAGTTACGCTATAGTGTAACTTAGTTACCATATAATGTAACTTTTTAAAACTTTAGCAGATTTAATGCCAGCCGCGAGAAAAAGAGCATGACCAAAGATGATAAAATTCAAATCGTGAATGAAAAAACGGGCGAAAAAAAGGACGGCTTTTTTGTTTATGTTGCGTATCCTAAACCAAAAATCACAGGTAACAGGTGGATGATGACTTTTCAAGATTCATTAATCGAAATTGCTAAAGATAAAGACTTTACAAGTCCTGCGAAAACAATTCTGTTTTTTTTAATGGGAAGTTTGGACTTTGAAAATTATATTCATCTTAGACAAGCCGATATTGTCAAAGAGTTAGAAATGCAAAAATCGCATGTCAGCACGGCAATGAAGTTGCTGGTGAATAAAGGAATTATCTTAAAAGTCAAAGAAGGCAGAACAGCGGGTTATAAACTCAATCCGCATTATGGTTGGAAAGGTCAAGTTTCTAATCGGAATAAAGAAATAGATCGCATTGTCAATCAGCGCGTGGTCGATATGAAAAAATATCGGGAAGCAACCGAAAAATCTGATGAATAAATGCCCTGTTTAGAAGGGATTGCCCATAAAGCCCGTTAGTGTTATCGCTAACGGGCTTTTTTTTGTCTGAATCAAGATTTTCAGGATGCTAGGATTTTCTTGATTTTCCCCCATCCTGTTTATCCTAAAATCCTGAAAATCCAGATTCAGACAATCTCCCGCAACATCATCGCAATACTGTCGTTTTGCTCTTCCTCTTGCGCCAACTGCGCCAAAAAATCCGGCAACATCGCCCGCACTTGCGCCGGAAATGCCAATAATTCAACTTCCGCAAACGACAAACCCAAATAATCCATAGCCAACTTCGCCACTGCCCGCGCCTGCTGCAAATCGCGTGGCTTTTTCACCGCCTCCCGATTATCCAACTGACTCAACCACAATTTATGCAACGCAAAATAACGTGGATCAGGCATCACAAATTCCACCGGCACACCATCTTCTGCAATCACCAAGTGTTTAAAATTCGGCGCGTTATCCAACCAGGTTAAACCCGCCACTTCCGCCGCCACCAAATCACCCGCTACATTAAACACACTTTGCTTTTCAATTTTCATCGGTGGCACGGGAATGGTTTTAATCAACTCCACCATAAAACCCTTATTATTCACCGCGCGATAATGCCCCGCCGCCGCGATTTGAAAGGACGCATCCGCTTTTTTCAGCAAGCCCACCAAACCGCTGTGATTAATTTCGCCGCGCAGTTTGAGTTTTTTCTGTGCATCAAACAGCAAATCTATATCCATTGTCGCCAACAACCCGCTATCAAAATGCAGCCCCGCCGCCGCTTCATAACCATACAGCGCGTAAGTGCCTAACACGGTTAAACCTTGCCCTAACAAACCTTCTCGACCCAAAACTCGCACCACATTTGCCGCTGTTTTCGGCACGCGGTTAATCCCTATTGCCACTGCCAATTTCGTTTGGCGCGTTAAGGCAGTTTGCAATTGCAACAGCCGCTGTTTTGTCTGCTGTTTTTGCTGATGAAACGCCGTGTAAATTGCCTCGGTTTCAGGACTTTTCACGCCTAAACTTTTGCCATTGCCGCGCCCGTCACGGGTTTTGAATAAATACTCTTTATCCCCTGTTTTTTTCCAACGCATTCCGCCTTTTTGAGAATCGCTTTGCCGCAAAGTTTCAAGAAAAGCTTGATAAATTTGGCAAGTATCCAGATAAATTCTGCGCTGTTCTGAATCTAATACTTTGAAATACATTGTGTTGTCCTTATATTTAATATTTTTCTAGTTTGAAGGACAATTTTTGATAAATCAATCTTAAAAACGTCTTTAAGATTTTTGCTTTGCCAATTAGGATGTTTTTTTTGTTAAGGTTCGTCGGCTTTTGAAAGTTTGAATAGCTTCCCTGTTTAGAAGGGATTACCCATAAAGCCCGTTAGTGTTATCGCTATAGAGACTGTGAAAGTATCCCCTCTCAATACGCTATAATAGCAACATAAATAAAAAGCACTAC
>CAKZJE010000066.1 GCA_936941155.1 uncultured Methylomonas sp.
GCCATTTTTTCTTTATTGCCTAAGCTTTCGGTAATCGCTAAGGATTTTTGATACATCTCAACGGCTTTGTCCAACTCACCGCGTGTTTGGTACACCAGCCCTAAGTTGTTGTATTGATTTACTGATATTTCTTTCATGCCTAAGCTTTCGGTAATCGCTAAGGATTTTTGATACATCTCAACAGCTTTGTCCAACTCGCCGCGTACTCGATATACTTCACCTACGTTGCCGTAAACCCACGCTATTTTTTCTTGGTCTTTGTGCGATTCAGCTAAAGCCAATGCTTTGTTGTAAGCGGCAATGGCTTTGTCCAGTTCGCCAACCGTCATCAAAGCCGCGCCTACTTCATTCCATTTTTTAGCATCATCCAAGTTTTGTTTTACTGCCTGTTTATAAGCCTGAATAGCGTCCTGTTGCGGTGTTCCAGCATTAGCAGAAGTCATGGCTACCAAACTGAATAAAACAGCGATGGTTAATTTTTTGAGTGTCATTTATTTTTCCTTTGATGGCGGTTGTTGTTGGCTTTCATGTGTTGTTTAACAGTTATGTTTGGCGGCTTGCGTAGGATTATTTCACAAACTTTCAAAATAAGTCGATTCAAATTTTAACATTTCAAAATCTTTGCTTTTCAATAGGTTGATTAACTGGATAAATTACACGTCACCACCCGATAAAACCAATCCAAATTTGTTAGCGATAAGACTTGATATGGAATCTATTGTCAAAGCTACATGACTGACAAAAGAAATGATTTTGCAATAACTGTTTACAAATAATACCAAGAGACAAAAAATGCCAAATGATTTACCAAATCCTTCAATTAATAACAGCCATGCCAATGATATTTATGAGAATGCGGTTTTAAAGCTCAATGAATTAGCAGCTATGGATTATGAAAGTGAATATGCGCGAGCAATGACATTAAAACCGCATCGGGATTTTATTAATGCTATGGATACAGCAGAAAAAGAAGGAATTGAAATAGGCATTGATAAAAGAGAACATAAAAAGTCGCTTGAAATTGCTAAAACAATGCTGGCAAAAAATTTTGATATTCAAACAATTATGGAAATTACCGGACTGCCAGAAAATATAATCACAACCCTTTAAATTTCACCCTTTGTTTTTGCCGCCAACGAATAAACCCCGTTACATATAAAATCAGCGGAATAAAACCACTGAAAAAAACCAGCCAGCGTCCCGTTAATCCCGCAATTTCGCCACTGTGCAACGGATGCAACCAGTTAATAAAGGTATCGCCGCCGCTGTTGTCCTGCAATGGATTTCTCACCGACAAAACTTTGCCGCTGTATTGCTCTACCCACACCATCGTTTTAGGAAATCGCTGACTGGGTTCGCCCTGCTGATACAACATAATCCGATAACTGCTTTCTGGATTTTTTGGTGTTTCAATCCAGCGCAATTGTGCTTGCGGATAAACGTGTTGGGCAATTTTCACCGCGCTATCCACACTAATGCGCTGACGACCTGCTTGATAATAGGAAGCAGGTTTTGGCATTTCATAAACTGGCGAAAGGCGATTAATCAACGGATTAAACGTATCGGGCAATTCCAACAAAATCCCGCTGATCAGCAACACCAACATCAACAACAAACCATACATACCGTTGACTTTGTGCAAATCAAAAATAAAGCGCGTGTAACTGCTGTGGCGTTTAAAACTCAGTGCGGCTTTTAATTTATGCAGCGGCGGCCACCATAAATACACCCCTGTCAGAGTCACAATCAACAATAAGCCGCCGATAATCCCCATCAGCAATTTGCCCGTCATATCTAACAGCAAAGTGAAATGCAAATCATAAATCCATGTCATCAGATATTGTCCCCAAAAGCGACTGCTTACCACTTGCGCGGTATAAGGATTCACCCAGGCGATATACGGGGCAAAGTGCAAATGCGCCGTTTCTTTCGGTTTGTAATAACGCGCCATTAGCATGGCTTGCGGGTGACGCGGCAACTCCATTCGCCACGCGCCGTTACGTTCAGGATGTGTTTTTTGCAGCGATTGCAACAGCGTTTCATAGGTTTGCGGCGGTTGTTGGGCTTGTGTCGCGCTGATTTGCAATTGTGGATTCAGCATTTCATCAATTTCGACATAAAACACGAGCAAGCTGCCTGTTAATCCGGCTAATACAAAAATTAAGCCCGCAGTTAAGCCCAAATAAAGATGAAATTTCAGCCAAAGTTGGCGTAAATGGGAACGGTGAGAGGCTTTCGGTTGGGTAGATTTTGACAAGTTATTGTTAAAAATCATCAGTTGAATTTTGAGTGGCGAGGAATTTAAGCACTGCCAGTCCTCAAAGGACTGGCAGTGCTAAGTGTTTATTTCATAAGGTCATAGTTTGCACTAATCGCACCGTAGAAGGCACGACCATCACCGGGTGCGTGTAAGGTTTGAGAACCATCATTCCACGCATATTCCCAATAAGTATCAGCTAAGTTTTTCGCTTGAAATTGCAATTCAATGTTTTTGTGAATTTTATAACTTAAATCCAAATTCAGCAGCGCGTATTCGCCAAATTGCGAACCCGTGTTTGCCGTATCGGTAAAATAATCACCTTGTCCGGTTGCCCACAGCGATGCTTTCAACTCAGGGGTTGGTTGATAATCAATCCCCGTTGAGAACACATAATTCGGCGTATGATCCACTTCGTTACCTGCAAATTTCGGTGTCGCAGGTGCAGGTTTTTTGATAATTGCCTCTTGCAGTGAATACGTTCCCCAAATGCTAACTTGTGAAATCGGTGACAGTTTCACTTGAATATCCACCCCACGCCGATTGGTTGCGCCAATATTATCGGAATCGCCGTTTGGACTGTTTAAAATCCGTTGCCATTCATTGGTCGCTGATTGTTCCCAATACGCCACCCTACCTTCGACCCAATCTGCGGGTTTGGCTTTAATCCCAATTTCCCAACCTTGATTGATGGATGGTGCTAAGTCAGTGGCTGTCGGTGAGATTTTATAGCTTGCAGCTCCCACCGCGACTTGATAGGTTTTTCCCCAGTTACCATAGACGCTATAGCCTTCTAAAGGCGTTAACACCACGCCGATTTTCGGTTGCCAGATAGAACCATAGTTGTTAATCGCCGCAGTTCTGCCATTAGCTTTATTAATAAAACTGCCACCCACTTGGTCAACGCGAAATCCTGGGGTAATTTTTAGCCAGTCAAACGGTTTCACCATCATTTGCACATAACCGCCATAATCATAAAAACCAAATTCTTGGTTGCGTGTTTGTGTGGTGACAACCCGATTGACAGTGTTGTAACGATAGCTTTTGTTGTCTTGATATTGCACATCCACGCCTGTTTCGACTGAAAAATCTTTCAGCCATGCAACGGTTGGGTGATAAGTCAACGTGCTCATTGCACCGTATTGAATTTCCTCGTTAATACGATTTTGTTGTGACACATTCGCACTAAATTTAACAAAGCGATTATCATCAAAGGTATTCACATAACTTTTAGTTGACCAAAATAAATCATCGCGTAAATTCACATCAAAATGACCACTGAGTTGCCCAATTTGCCGTTTGCCGCCATCGGTTTGATTATGCGGCATAGATTGCGTTGGATTCGCCCGCGATTGTGCAAAGGTTAAATAGCCAGGTTCTTCTGCATCCGCATCACTCCAACGCGCGATTAAACCGACTTTGTATTTTTTATCTTCCGGCGTGTAAAACCATTTGCCTGAAAAACTATTTTTCTCAGAATGCGAATGGTCGCGGTAGCCGTTGGTGCTGCGATAATCAATGGTGTAGTTTTGCGAAAAACCATTCATTTCATAGCCTGCGCCTGCTTGAATGTCGTAGGTGTCAAAACTGCCGTAGCTGGTACGCGCTTTTAAATAATTGCCGCCTTGCGTGGTGTTAATCGTGGCATTCCCTGCAATCGCATGTAAGCCGTAGCGTGGGTCGTTAGTGCCGCGCACCACTTCAATTGAAGAAATATCTAACGGGAAAATTGCATCAATAAAAGGCATATTGCCATCATTGGTGTTGCTGGGAATGCCATCAATCAACAATTTCACGCCGTTGATATTGCCTTCGCCGTTAAAACCGCGAAACGAGAATTTTCCGGTGGTTGTACCTTGGTTAAATTGGGTGATTTGCACACCCGGCATCCGGTGGAATAAGTCAAAACTGGTTAAGACGTTTTGATTCTGAATTTTGTCGGCATTCATAATGTCAACCGAGCTAAGAATATCGCGGCTACTGAGTTTGCCGGAACGCGCCGCACGCCCTGAACTGACTGTCAATTCGCCTAATTCAAACACCGAATCATCTTCCACTTGCGCTTTTTTCGCTTTGGTTTTAGTTGTGCTATCGGCTTGCGTGGTTTTGTCTGTTTTTTTGTCATCTGCAAAAGCAGGCTGCGTAATCGCAAGACTAATAAAGGGTGCACCGAGCAAGACGGCAATCGTATTTGCTAAAACTTGTTTTTTACGCATGAAGAGTCCCATTGTTGTTTTTAAATGATGTGTGATTTTTTTAATCGCAAAAATTTGTAATTATTTTTTTCAAACTTCAGTTACAGCAATATGTTTGCCAAAAAATAAATCATTTAAAATCAACTAACTAGCGACATATCTTAATATAAAACTAGGGCAAATAACTTATTTCTACTCTGTTAAATAACATTGTTTAATAATCTCTTGCGTTTTATTCTGTTGTGAAAATGCACTATTTTTTGCACTTCTTTCTCGCAAATCACGCTTGATTTTCTATTTCCCGCAGTACAAACTTAATTTTGCGCACTTATTTTTTTAATCGGATGCACAAAAAAATAACGATACCTGTTGAAGTTGGTTAAAAAACGAGTGCTGCATTGCTGAGTTTCAAGCTATGCAGCGTACATAGTCTTGAAATTATTATAATTTTTTTAGGAGATTCTTATGTACGCCTCATTATCTATGACTAATTTGCGCTGGGGAGCGTATGCGTTTACCAGCTTTTGGGGAGCTTATTTACTGTTTCAACTCGAACCATTGATTGGCAAATTTATTTTGCCCTGGTTTGGTGGCAGTCCTGCGGTATGGATTACCTGCATGTTGTTTTTTCAAGTGTTTTTATTAGGCGGTTATGCCTACGCACATCTGAATCTGAAACGGTTTTCTGCCCGTCATCAAGGTGTGATTCATACCCTTTTATTGCTGCTGGCGGTATTAGCTTTGCCAGTCACGCCCGATCCATCCTTAAAACCCGATAATAGCGATCAACCAACCCTCGACATTCTGCTGCTGCTGGCTTGCAGCGTCGGTTTACCGTATTTCATTCTCGCCACGACCAGTCCGTTGCTACAAGCATGGATTGTGCGCATCAATCCAACCCGCTCGCCTTACACGCTATACGCGCTTTCCAACGTAGGCTCGCTGTTAGCATTGTTAAGTTATCCGTTTGTGTTTGAACCTTACTTTCGATTAGGACAACAAACTTCAGGTTGGTCAGTCGGATTTGTCATTTATGTGCTGTTATGTGCTTGTATCGCTTTAGATTTTCGCCGCTTAGCAACACAAAATGCGATTGTTGCCGAACCGATGGCGATTGATGATGAAATCCGCCTTTCCGATAAACTCTCACCGCGCGTGTTATGGCTGTTTTGGTTAGCATTGCCCGCCGCATCCACAACCTTACTGTTAGCCGCAACCAATCAACTCTGTCAAGACGTGGCGAGTGTGCCGTTTTTGTGGATTATTCCGCTGAGTTTATATGTGTCATCGTTTATTTTTTGCTTTGCAAAACGGGATTGGTATCAACGGAAATTTTTCATCCCCGCGCTATTTCTGGCAGCTTTGGCTTTGACGGTGGTTTTGTATAATCCGGGAAAATTTACACTGGGTGCACAAGTGATGATTTACAGTGCGAGTTTATTTTTCTGCTGCATGACTTGTCACGGTGAACTGTATCGTTTGCGACCGCAGCCGAGTCATTTGACGGCGTATTATTTGGCGATTTCAGTTGGGGGCGCATTAGGTGGAATTTTCGTAGCATTGTGTGCGCCGTTACTTTTTCCCTTATATTTTGAATTTCACATCAGCCTCTTCGCTTGTTGCTTGCTCACTTTGCTAGCGGTTGCTGTGGATAGTCAACTCTCTGAAAACAAACGTGATAATCGCAAACTTTGGTTGTTATCCGTTGGCGTTTTAATCGGTTTAGGAGTCAGTCTTGCGAATCATGCTTTTCAAACAGCGACTGCAAAAGCGCACATTAGTCGTAATTTTTATGGTGTATTGCGAGTGGAAGAGCGTTTTTTAGAAAACCCCGCTTTAGCGAAACGGTTTTTGCGACATGGTGTGATTGATCATGGTTTTCAATTTTTAGCTCCTGAAAAAAAACATATCGCCACCGCGTATTTCGCCAATGATTCAGGCGTGGGTTTAACGCTGAATAACTTTTGGCGTGAACACGGACGGCGCATTGGTTTGGTTGGTTTAGGAGTCGGAACGATATTGAGTTATGGCAAAGCGGATGATTATTTTCGAGTTTACGATATTGATCCGGCGGTTGTGGATGTGGCGAAAACGCATTTCACTTACCTGCAAGACACGGCGGCGCGTTATGACATTGTGGTTGCTGATGCGCGTTTAGCCTTAGAGCGCGAAGCCCCGCAACAATTTGACGTTCTGATTTTGGACGCTTTCAGTGGCGATGCGATTCCGATGCACTTGCTCACCGAACAGGCTTTGCAACTGTATCTGCGCCATTTGCGACCTGATGGCGTTTTAGCAATTCACATCAGTAATAATTATTTGGATTTGCGCCCCCTAGTCACTGGCATGGCAAGACGTGCGGGTTATCAATCGTTATTGGTGGAATCAACGGCTGATAAAAATGCAGGCAGGTATTTATCTGAATGGGCATTGCTGAGTAAAAATCAGGCGTTTTTGCAGCAACGGGTGTTTCAAAAATTTAGCCCGACCAGCGCGACAGCACAAGAAGCGATTGTGTGGACGGATGATTTTTCCAATATGTTCCGCTTATTAAAATAATTTTTTAAGCGCAAAGCTGATTACGACTTCCAGTTCTCAAAGGATTGGAAGTTGTTTTGTACCGTGAAATTTATCTTCAATCCGCTGAAATTTTTTAAGACGACCAGTTGTCTTGAAAATTTTTGCTGTAATATCATCCGATGTAGAGATGCAAAAATAGCTAAAGCTATTTTACTCCTCGCAGCGACTTTGCTTTTACGCTCCGAAAACTCACACGCGCACGCTTGAATTAAATTCCTTCAATCGGCTGGCAAGTGTCTGATGTAAAATACACATTATTTTAACTTTCTTCTGGTAAACATATCGTGATTAACAAACTCTGCGGATTTATTCTGCTGGCTGTTTCTGCAAATGGGCTGGCAGCGCAAACTATCAAAGTCATGGCATTGTTTAAGGATAAAGCCATTGTCACCGTTGATGGAAACCGGCAAAAGCTGGAAGTGGGAAAAACAGTCAATGGCATCACGTTAGTGTCCGCGAATAGTCAACAAGCGGTGATTAAACTGGACGGCAAAACGCAAACCTTAAAACTCGGTTCAGGAATATCGAGTTTTAAAGATGAAAGAAATAGCGGCGAGATAATTCAAAAAAATGGCATGGGCATGTTTGTGACGGAGGCTTCTATCAATGGCAACGCACCGATACCCGCCTTGATTGATACCGGAGCGGTTGCGGTGGCAATGAGCAAAAAAATGGCGGATGACCTGAAATTGGATTACAGCTCAGCAAGGGAAATTTCAGCAAGCACCGCAAATGGCAAAGTCAATACGCATTTGGTGAATCTAAGCTCGATTAAAGTTGGCAAAATCGAATTAAAAGATGTTCAAGCTTTAGTTAGTGATGGCGAAATGACGCAAATTTTATTAGGAATGACTTTTTTAAATCGTTTACAAGTGATTCACAACGCTAACAGTATGACGCTGTTGGCAAAGTAATTAATTCTTCTTATAACATTGATTTTTCAGAATATTATGGCAAAACTAACTTTACAAGAGCAGTTATTAAAAGCGGGTTTGGTGAGCGATGCAAAAGCAAAAACCGTTAAAACTGAAAAGCGCAAACAGGATAAATTAAAACTCAAAAACAATGTTGAGGTTGTTGATGAGGCGAAAGCATTGGCTGAGCAAGCGAAAGCGGAACAAATTGAAAAAGACCGTGTGTTGAATCAGCAAAAAGCGCAGGAGGCGGAGAAAAAAGCGGTTGCGGCGCAAATTAAGCAGTTGATTGATGAGCATAAGCAGAATCAAGACCCTGAGGGCGTGGCGTATAACTTTACCGATGGCAATGTGGTGAAAAAAATCTATGTCAGCGAGACTATGCGTGATAGTTTGATTCGGGGGCGGTTGGCGATTGTGAAATTTGAGAAAGCCTATCATGTGGTGAATTGCGAGGCGGCGGAAAAAATCCGTTTGCGCGATGCGGCGTGTGTGTTGGTGTTGAATAAGGTTGTTGAAACGGAAGTTAAAGAAGATGATCCTTATGCGGATTATCAAATTCCTGATGATTTGATGTGGTAGACTAAAAAACTGATATTTTTTAACGCGGATTGCAAATGTTTACAAAAGATTTTTACAGCGTGATTGATAATGAATTAACTAATCTCGTAGAAAAATACGGCGAAGATGAGTATATTCAAAAACACAAAGGGGCGAAAAATAATCAAAAATCTTACGCTCTTTTAATTTGGTTTTTAGAGTTTTACGGCAAAAGGCAGAATTATAAAGACTATATTACCGATGGTGACCCTGATAGTTCCTGCGATATTGTTTTTGATAACGTCAATAATCAAGGGGAGCGCGTTTTTTATATTGTGCAATCAAAATGGAACAACGCTGCCAAAGCCAGTCCAGAACAAGAAACCAGTCGAGATGAAATTTTAAAAGCACTTGCTGAGTTTGAAACATTATTGCGTGGTGAAAAACGTCATGTTAATGAAAAATTGCAAGCTAAATTAAATGAACTTGATAAACATCGTAAAAATAATGGTGCAGTGAAGTTTGTTTTTTTGTCGCTGTCGCATTATAAAGGTGGAGCGGATGATAATATTCGAGGCTTTGTTAAACAAGACGAAAAAATACAATGCGAAATTATTGATATAGACCGTATTAAAAGTGATTATATTGATAGATTCTATAAAGGGATAGAACCTGTCAATCCTTTAGAATTTCATCAAAATCCTGAAGAAAGTCAATTTTCGCTAGAAATTATTCAAGATAATGGCAAAATAAAAATAGAAAAGCCGTTTGAAGCTTATTTGTTTTTATTACGTCCTAAAACCATTTATGACTTATTTGATAAATATAAGTTTTTATTATTTTATAAGAATGTTCGTAATCCCTTGTTAGAGTCCCAGTTTAACAGAGACATAGAAAGAACAGCATTAGAAAATCCCGCCTATTTTTGGTATTACAATAATGGCATTACCGCAATTACTTCTTTATTGCCAACCATTGGTGCAAAAGCTAACAAAATAGAATTAACCGGTTTGCAGATTATCAATGGCGCACAAACTGTTTATTCCATCTACCACGCTTATAAAAATGCTTCTCCTACAAAACGCAAACAGATGGATACAGAGTCTCTGATTACATTACGTTTGTTAAAGTCAGGGGGAAAAGATTTTGATTTAAATGTGACTCGTTATACTAATTCTCAAAATCCAGTGGATGATAGAGATTTTTGTGCGAATGATGATATTCAAATTCGCTTACAGAATGAATCATTTAATACGAACGTTTGGTATGAAAAACGGCGAGGGGAATTTAGGGAAGTTCCTGAGAATATAGAGGTTGTATCAAATGATATTTTTGCAGATGCTTATTTAGCTTATTACTTGCAAGAGCCTGTAACCGTGTTGAAAAATAACGGATATACAAAAGAAACTGGTAAAGATTTGAACTTTATTTCTTACAAAGATCATAAAGATGGAATCTATGAAAAAATATTTAATGAAAAAACAAACTTTGAGGATATGTTATGTTCTTTTTATATTTTGAATATTCAGATGACTCTTTCAGAATCATCTTATGAGGAGATGATTAGAAGTCCTTACTTTCATATTTTGGCTCTGTTTAAGACAGCTTTTACAAAATATTTACAAGCTAAACGTGGCGAAAAAATTAATGTCACAAAACATATTATCAAAATTTACGAACAAGAAGAAATAGATACGATTTTACAAACACTAATTTTTGTCAACGACTTTGTTCATCAAAAGATTGTCATTACTGATAACGAGGAAAAAAATAGAGAAATATTTTTCGATTTTCTCCTTAAAAATTTTCATTATGAAAAAATTAAAGAAGAATTAGAGAAATTAGAAATTTCTGTTGATGATATTGAAAGCATTGTTCTTGAAAAAGTAGCAGAATAAAATGGCATTCACAAATCAATTCAAATCCCTCGCTCATGTTTTAAAACATTATCAACTTCATTATCAAGAAAATGAATTTGAAATTATTAAAAAAGCGACAATCAATGATGCGGTGCGAGCAGATATTTTGTTTACACTAAAAGAAGTCGCTTACAATGTTTCCGAAGCATCCATTTGTGAAAACCTGATTTATCCGATTCTAAAAGATGCGTGGAAAAATTATGCGGATATTTTTTCAATTTGGAGTCATCAATCGTTGGAATATAATGACGAATTAACAGGTATTCCTGATTATTTAATTTCTAAACGGTCAGCGTTTGGAAAAATTATTTTTGATTTTCCTTTATTAGCCGTTGTTGAAGCGAAAAAAGATAATTTTTCGCAAGGTTGGGCGCAATGCAGTTTAGAAATGATTGCCATTCAGAAAATTAATCAAAATGAAAATCTTGCGGTTTATGGTTTAGTTTCAAATGGTGAAACGTGGGAAATGGCAAAGCTAGAAAAAAATATTTTCACGTTTTATCCGCAACATTTTATTATCGGTGCATTAGATGATTTATTTAACGCTTTGGTTTCAATGTTGGAATTATGCAAATTACAACTTAATAACAGCAATTTAGTAAACAAAGCTGATTCGCAATGAAAAAATCCTACTCCCAATTCACCCACGAAGACCTAGAAGAACTAGGCTGTAAAACCATTCGCGGCTCATTATTTTCCAAGATTCCCAATATCACCCCGACAGATTGGCTTGTCACCACGTTAGCGATTAATCACAAAATCCCCTCTGATTCCAAAAAAGCCAAATCCGAATTATTTATTAGCCCGATATTAACTAATATCACTTTACAAAACCCAACTAAACTCACCTATTTTTCCGGCTATCAATTTAATGTGGACAGCAAACGCGGCTTAAAAGGTTTTTGTGATTATCTTATTTGCCAAAAATACAACGCTGCTTTTATCGAAAGCCCACTCGTTGCAGTCGTTGAAGCCAAATACAATCAAGACTTAGCCGATGCCACACCACAATGTATCGCTGAAATGTTTGCCGCGCAGATTTTTAATGAGCGCAAACAAAAAACCGTGAAAACCATTTTTGGCACAGTCACCAATGGCTACGAATGGTTGTTTGTGAAATTAGAACAAGACACCGCCACCATTGATATAGAACGCTATGGGCTGAATAATCTGCCGCAATTGCTAGGCGTGTGGCAAATTATTATTGATGAATTTAGCCAAGCATAAAACTTAGCGTTTCATTTTAAAAAATGAGGCATTCACAAACCGACTCAAATCGCTTGCTAATGTGTTAAAAGATTAGCAAAATCACCATAACCACACTGACTTTAAACGCTGAAAACCAAAATACTCTCAATTTGTCATTGAGAATCCCCAAAATCTTAGCCCCCTAATCGGAAAATTTAATAATCTATGAGAACCATTCAAGTAGGCTGCGATTTAACCTATATAGTCTCAACACCTACCAGCTTTTTGTTTAACGTAGCGGCTGCGCGTACTGCCTACCAAACAATCAGTGCGGAAACTTTGCAACTATCACCTGCTGTTAATTACGAAGAAAAAATCTTAGGCTTAGAAGCGGCAAAACTGCATCGACTCACGGTTGAACCTTGCGAGTTTCGCCTGCAATACACTGCCACCATTGAGTTACGCCATGAACGCTATGACATTTCAGAAATTAGTGAAAGCGAATACGCCGAATTGCCGATTGAGGTTTTACCCTATTTAAACCCTAGCCGTTATTGCGAATCGGATCGTTTAGGACATTTTGCTGCACGACTTTTTGACAATGTGCCGCCGGGATTTTCCAGAGTCACCGCCATTTGCGATTGGATAAACAGCAATATTGATTATCAGCTCGGCACGTCCAATGTTAGCACCAGTGCTTGCGATGTCTTGATTCAACGAGTTGGCGTATGCCGCGATTATGCACACCTTGCCATCGCTTTTTGTCGCGCCTTGTGTATTCCCGCCCGCTATATTTCTGGTTATGCTGTTGATTTGCAACCACCTGATTTTCATGGTTTTTTTGAGGCTTATTTAGGGTCGCGCTGGTATTTGTTTGATGCCACCCGCAAAGCTCCGGTGGAAGGTTTTGTAAGAATTGGCACAGGACGCGATGCCGCAGACGCTTCGTTTGCAACACTGATTGGCTGTGCAAATTTAATCAATATGGCGGTTTGGGCAGACCAAACTGCGCCGAATTTTATAGATATTAAATCTGAGCTACAAGCAGCTGTTTCAACAACATTGTAATTTTATCAAACACTTGCATTGCATTTAGGCTAAGTCAAAAAACGATTTTTATCACTCTAAAAACAGGACATTTATTATGTCAGACGAAAATCAAACAACCGCTTCCACGCAAAATTTAACGGCTCTTTTAGAAAAAATAATTCCGCTTGCTGAGTTACTGTCAGCAAAGATATTGCGGTTTGCAATTTTTACAACATTAGTTGCGATTTGGTTAGGCGTTTTTTGTTATCGCCTGAATGCTATGTCAATCACGACTAGCGCGATTATTGCTGGCGTGAGTTTGATTCCTGCGGCAGTTTTTTATACTTATTATTTTACCTTGCAAGATATTGTGGAACTTACGCAAAAAACCCCAGATTTTCATGCGGAGGTGAAACAGTCTTCCAAAGATTTTGCCGATGATCTTAAGAAAGTCAAAGAGATAAAACGTGAAGATATTAACGCGCTAAATTTATGGAGTACAGGGCGCAAAGTGTTTGATTTGATTGGTTTAGTGAAAGCAGGGAAAGGTATTTTAGGGCAATATTTAAATCTGACTTTTTTACTCAGCCCAATTTCACTGATTTTGTTTGTTAGCTCTTTGCTAGGTTTAACCACATTAGCGTTGATATTTGTGGTGACGCTGATTGTGGCGATAGCGTAAATTCTTTGCAAAATTCGCTGACATTCCTAAGTTTTAGGGCATAAAAAAACCTGTCAGGTCTCAAAGACCTGACAGGTTTAGCTAGCAGAGCTAAAGCTCGATGCCTGCTCACAACACAATCTTAATTATTCACTTGCAGGAGGTGTTGTTTCTTCTTCTTTAGCTGACTCAGCTGCATCGCAAGTGTTTTTATCCATAGCGGAATAAGCAGGACACCAGCCAGTATAGCCCGTTGCTGTTAATACCAATCCTGCTAATAACAAAATAATGCTTGCAGTGAAAACTGAAATTAATAAAGCTGCTGCACCTGCCATCAAGCGCATTTTCGCTTCTTTTTCACCGATATTGTGTTCAAACTTAACCAGCCGTTTATAATCAAAACTCATTTTAAAGCCTCTTTAATGTCAATAAGATATAGGAATCCCCGTTATAATACCCAATGCTTAACTTTTATAACGTTGTGATTTTAATCACTGGGTAAATTTTAATTTTAATTGCCAAAAAATGATAATTAATAAAATCAATGTGTTACAAAAAAAGTTAAACATCGCCTATTATAATGGAAAGTTCTGTAATTGTTCAGAAAATAGTTACATCACAATAAACAGTCAAAGGTAAAAAAATGGATGTTACTTCATTACTTGAATCTTTAAACGACGCACAACGCCAAGCGGTATCCGCGCCGCCTCATGCCATGTTGGTTTTAGCCGGAGCAGGCAGCGGCAAAACACGAGTTTTGGTACACCGAATTGCTTGGAAAATTCAAGTGGAAGGCGTTTCGCCACACAGTATTTTGGCAGTGACCTTTACAAATAAAGCTGCAATGGAAATGCGGGGGCGAATTGAGTCGTTGCTAGAAATTTCCGCAGGTTCAATGTGGATTGGCACATTTCACGGGATTGCACATCGGTTGTTACGTCGTCATGCGCAACAGGCGGGTTTATCCGAAACCTTTCAAGTGATGGATTCGGATGATCAATTACGGGTGATTAAACGTTTGCTGAAATCGCTGGAAGTGGATGAGAAAAAATGGCTGCCGAAACAAGTACAAGGCTTTATTAATAAACAAAAAGATGAAGGGCTGCGGGCGGCGCATATTGCGGATAACGGCGATTTTTACCAAAAAAATATGCTCAGGTTTTATCGCGAATACGAAGAAATTTGCAATCGCTCTAGTTTGGTGGATTTTGCCGAATTGTTGCTGCGGGCGCATGAATTGCTGCGTGATAATGCCGATTTGCTGAAACATTATCAAAATCGGTTTCGGCAAGTGCATGTGGATGAGTTTCAAGACACCAACACCATTCAATATGCGTGGCTGCGTTTATTGACTGAAGATCGCGACAATTTGTTTGTGGTCGGTGATGATGACCAGTCAATTTATGGTTGGCGCGGTGCGAAAATCGAAAATATTCATAAATTTCAACAACATTATCCGAATCATCAAGTTATTAAGTTAGAACAAAATTATCGTTCCACCGGACATATTCTAAACGCCGCAAATCAGTTGATTGCGCATAATGAATATCGGATGGGCAAACAATTGTGGACGGACAGCGGTTCTGGCGAGTTGATTTCCCTTTACACTGCATTTAATGAACAAGACGAAGCCTTTTTTGTCGTTGAACAGATTAAAAAATGGCGTGAGGAAGGCAAAATCGGTCAAGACGTGGCGATTTTATATCGCTCGAATGCGCAATCGCGATTATTTGAAGAACGCTTAATGACGGCGGGAATTCCGTATCGGGTTTATGGCGGATTGCGCTTTTTTGAACGCGCGGAAATTAAAAATGCGTTGGCATATTTGCGTTTGATGTCGAATCGGCATGATGATCCGTCATTTGAGCGGGTGATTAATTTTCCGACGCGCGGAATTGGTTTAAAAACGCTGGATGAAATTCGAGAGTTAGCCAGAACGCAAAAACAATCGCTGTGGCATAGCGCGATTGCGTTATTAAATCAAAACACGATGTCCGCGCGGGCGGTGAATGCCTTAAATGGATTTTTATTATTAATCAAAAGTTTAGCGGATACTGCCGAATCTTTACCTTTGCATGAAAAAGTGAAATTGGTCATTGAGCAAAGCGGTTTGTTGGCGGAGTATAAGAAAGAAAAAGATGATACAGGCGAGGCGCGGGTTGAAAACTTAGAAGAGTTGGTCAACGCGGCGCGATTGTTTGATTATCCTATGGATGCAGAACTAAACTTGAGCGAATTGGATATGTTTTTAGCTCATGCGTCATTGGAGGCGGGTGAAAATCAAGTTGGTGACGGCACGGATTTTGTGCAATTAATGACGCTGCATACTGCAAAAGGTTTGGAATTTAAAAAAGTCTTTTTAGTGGGTTTAGAAGAGGGGTTATTTCCTTCAGAGCAGTCGCTTTATAACCCTGAACGTTTGGAAGAAGAACGCCGTTTGTGTTATGTGGGTATCACACGCGCGATGGAACAACTGTTTATAAGCCACGCCGAATTGCGGCGTTTATACGGACAAGAAAATTATCCGAAACCCTCGCGTTTTTTACGCGAAATCCCTGGTGAATTAATGCAAGAAGTGAGAGTTCGCGCTCAAATTGTTCGTCCTGGTACTGTCGCAAAAGCGAAAGTGGCAGATAGTTTAAAAAATAATACTTATAAAGCTGGGCAGAAAGTTAGCCATGCTAAATTTGGTGCAGGTATCGTTTTACAAACTGAAGGAGAAGGTAGTCAGGAAAAAATTCAAGTCAATTTTAAAACCGAAGGCATCAAATGGTTAATGTTGGCGTATGCAAAATTAGAGGTGGTTTAACGGGGGTACGAATTAGAAAATATACGGAATAAACCGATATTTCACTTTTGCCATATAGTCACGATAAACCGCGTGATGTTTCAAATGCCGCTCTTCTGTCAAAGCCCGCATGATATAAATCGCAGCCCAAGCCAGATAACCGAAAATAAACTCAACGTGCCAAAAGGCTTTGTAAAAAATGGCGGATAACAGAAAGTACAACAGTTTTAACGTTGTTCCCGGATGACGAATGATGCCATAGAAACCGCGCGTTTGCAGTTTGCGCAACGTGATATTTGCAACCGCGGATCCTAAAGAAACATCGGTATAAATGTGGGCGACTAGCATTAAAACTTCAGTGATTTTCACCGCATAGAATAAATCCAGACTGGGTATCACAAGATCAGCAGGATTATCGGTTGCAACTGAAGGTGCCCAAGGAAAGACTGTTCCGGTCAGACTATTTAAAGGCGCGTAACAGGACAAACATACCAGCCAGCCGCTAACCGTCATATCAATAGAGCGTGGACGGTTTTCCAGCCAGCGCGATTCTATCGCATACGCTAAACTGGCATTAATCGTGTCCATCAACCAAAGCATGGCTGAAACAAAAAATAGCAACGATACAAAATCGTAGTCATTGTAATTTCGTTGCGTGATGGCGATGGCGTTAGACAAGTTGCCATACACCTGAATAATCAGGGTGGGAATAAAATATGCCCGCACCAGTAATATCAACAATACTTTGCGATTGTATTGTTTTCTAAACACAAACAGGATGGAACGCAGGTTTTTTCGTTGCAAAATTCGCGTTGCAACTTGCTTGACGATATGAATCAGGCGTATCGCGGGGTCGTAATAATCTTCAATCCGCGAGGCTTTAAAAATCAAAGTCAGGCAAAAATAGGGCAATCCGGCAAACCAATACCAACTCAGGATTTTTTCAAAAAAAACATGCGCGGCGGTAAAGTTAGATTCGCGGTAATAAGGCAGATTGAGATAAAGTTGTTGTGCGGCATAAATAATCAGCAGCCAAACCAGATAGCGGACAATTGCACGGCGCAGTAATTGAAAAATTTTTATGTTCCGTGCGATGTGGTAATAATCAGGTTGTTGGCACTGGCGGATAAAATGGATTGCTGCGTGAAAAATCGCCAATAACAGTACCGGAACAAAATAAAGTTGTGGGTTGACTTGATAGCGATAAAACATAATCAAGCCAATCACAGCACAGATAAAAGTTGTTAGTACATACAGGTGTGGGGAAGTATTGGTGTTGTTCATTATTTACTTAGGAGTGCAAGCTTTGCTTGCTAATCAATAACATAGAAAACAAGCAAGCAAAGCTTGCACTCCAGATTTAGAGTTAAAAATCAATCTGCATTACGCACTAATCGCAAAGGAAACGTGTCAGCTTCATAATTGGCACTGCCATAACCATAACCAAAATATAAAATCCACGCATAATGTTTGCTGCCTTCTATCGGGCTGTCTGTCCAATGCCAGCAAATATGCCCATTACTGTTTAAACCCGCGCCAGTTTGTTTGCCTTGGCAATTGGGTATCGGAAAAATTTGATTATCCAAATAAAATTTTTCCAGTTCTGGCGGGCTGCTTTTGCTCACCGCTAACGACTTTAACTCTTCCAAGGTTGGCACGCGCCAATCAGAATAGCCTGCATAATTAAGGGTTTTGACCACATCGTGAATTTCTTGCCAACCGTATTGCGTAGGTCTGCCTTCACAGGTTGTGCCATTCCAGCTTGCGCCTAATAAGCAGCGCGACCACATTAAATCGCTGCTTGTATCAATCACAGTTTGTTTTTGAGCTAAAAATCGGTTGGCTGGTTCTGTCGCGGTTGGTAATGAACTACAGGCGAGTGTTGATAGTGAAAGTAATACACTGAAAAGAGTTTTGTATTTCATACAATCGGGGAAAGAAGGTGTAAAAACGGATAGAAAAAAGGAGTACAAACGAAAAGTTTGTACTCCTAAACTTTGCTAAAAATCAGACTCTTGTAGAGACGCAAAATTTTGCGTCTCTACGAATCGTGCTAGTCGCCGTAAACGATTTTTAGAACGTCACTTTGCCATACACAACACCATTGGTGTAAACCGGATAAGTGCCATCCGCATTGGCGCGTAACTTTTTATACGTCACTTGCGGATACCATGTGCCAGCGGTAGCAGGCGTTGTAGCAATCAAGTCTGCCCGTTGTCCTGGAGAAATATCCAAACTGGTGACTGTTTTTGCTACAGGCAATGCTCTACCGTCACGAATATAAACGGTAAACGATTGCGCCACACCACTGCTGTTTTTAATTTCAAACGTTGAATTGGTTGAATGCAAACCAATCAAACGAAACGCCACTTTTGCATTTTTCGCCGCTGCTAAAGTCATTGCGGGTGCAGCCGTTGTTTTACCTTCTTTGCCAGCAATTAAAAAATAGACCGGATTGTAATCAGCAAACACGGTGGAATCGCCCACTGCTGTGTGATAAGCGGGATCAACCGTGCTTAAGATATAGTTTTGCGAATACGCATAAGCTGTTGCAACGTTTGAGTTTAATTGATTGATAAACGCGCCACTGGCATTTTTAGGGCGCACAATAATTGTGCTGTACATACCCATTTCCAAATGCTTCACGGTGTGAACATGGCAATGATACATGTGGCTGCCTTCGTGACCCGCTAAAGGCGACCAAGTGTAAGTATCACCATTCACCATGTTGCCATTGGTTTCCGGTACGCCATCTTCACTGGTTTGTACATCCGCACCGTGTAAGTGAATGGTGTGACCGTTGTAAGGCGAAGCTTCCTGCGGAGTCATCATGTTGACGCTTAACGATAAATTTAGCGTATCGCCCACACCCACTTCAACCACAGGGCCAGGAACAGTAGCAGTGCCGCCCATGCCTCCCATACCACCCATACCACCCATACCACCACCGCTGCCACAATCGCTAAAGCCCCAAAACGGCACCGATGTTCCGCTTAGGGTTTTGCTTAACGAACTGACACAAAAGGTTTTAGAAATGGTTGCTGCATGAACGTGTGCCGCGCCTAAACTTAAAGTTGCCAATAAAACGGCTTGAGTTAATTTTTTCATAATAGTTTTCCTTCCCTTGAATTATTGCATGTCAATCATAGTCGCCGCACCGTTCAAATACACGCCGTTTGCGCCTTCGGCTTGGGCGGTGTGAACGTGCATTGGATAATGACCGTACTGGTTAATGGTGTACAGCACTTCAGCTGTTGACATGGGAGGCACGTTAATCGTATCCCATTGTTCAAAAGGAGTCGGTTGTCTAACGCCATTAATAGTCAGCACTTGAAAATGGTTGCCATGAAAATGCAATGAATGGCTAAATTGTCCGGTATTGACAATCCGCACTAAGGATTTTTGGTTCAATGTCCCCATCACCATCGTGCTCATATTCATCATCGCATCAAAACCGCCCTGACCATTGATGATGAAATAATTGGGTTTATAGGTTGCTGTCGCCACCGTGCCGCCAGTTGAAGCGACATCATTCCAACGCGGTTTGTCCATTTCACTGACTACCCAAACGTTTTCATTGTTATAGCTAGGGCCGCCTGTCCATGCCGTGTTGCTGTTGTCAGCAGGACGCACAATAAACGCGCCATACAAACCCATTTCACGGTTGATATTATTGTTTAAGGTGTCGCTGTAAAGATAACTGCCAGCGGTGGGTGCTGTGAACGAATAGACTTTGCTGCCGCCTGAGGCAATAGCCGCTACATCGGTGGTGACATTTTTAATCACAAAGTTGTGACTGGCACTGCGATGGTTGTACACAGTAATCGTCACTGTATCCCCTTCGTTCACCACCAATTTTGGCGCAGGAATCGTTGGCAATCCTTGATTTGCGCCATATCCCCAAACATTTAACGATGTGCCGCCAGTACCGGTAATGTTTAATGTGCCGTTATCAATATGCAGGGTGAAATTGCGCACTGCCGCCTCTGCCGTACTTTGCCCTATCAGCAATAGAGCATATAAAGCTAATTTTCTTATCATTGATATATATCCTAAAAAATTATTATTATGTGTGTAAGCTTTTACTTACACGAAAATAATTTTTGGCATTTATTGTGCCAAATTAGAAGACACTAAAAAATCAATTACCTACTAATAAAATAATGCGCTAGATTTATGAAAACAAGTTAAATGCCATAATATATACAATCTAAATAACATAGTTTTTTAACGCTTTGTACAAACTGATTCATTTATGTTACTTAAAAATATCAGAATCAACTTAAATTGAGATATAAGTTACAAATAAGAATCATTTGCAACAACTTGCAAAACTCATCTATAATCGAATCACAGAATTTTAGTGAGTAACTTCAAATGAAAACAAATACCCAGCAATTATTAAAAGGCGGTGTGTTAGCAATATTGGCAGTTTTAAGCTATTCGGCTAATGCGTTGGAAAAACCGAAAACAATGGATGATATGTGGAAAATCATCCAAGCGCAGCAAAAACAAATTGAGGCTTTGCAAGCAAAAGCAGCTTCTGCTACTGCACCAGCTAAATCAGAAAACACAGGCGATGTGAAAGTTTTGGAGCGCAAAACCGATGTATTAAGCCAAGAAGTTGAAAAACTACGCACAAACTTGGCAATTCCTGAAGAAGCGAAATACAAAAGCATGTACGGCTTAGGGCCTGCGGCTTCTAAGATTTACTCAGTCGGAAAAGGTTTGTCGATTGGCGGCTATGGTGAGGCTAATTATCAAGCGCAAATTAGTGACAGAACCGGAGCTAATAATAACGCTGACTTTGAAAGAATGGTTTTGTACGCCGGTTACAAATTCACTGATAATATTTTATTCAACAGTGAAATTGAATTTGAACATGGTGTTACCGGAGGAAATAACGGCGGAACTGTTTCGGTTGAATTTGCTGCACTGGATTTTTTCATCGACCCAATGGTTAATATTCGCACGGGGATGTTGTTGATGCCAATGGGCTTTATCAACCCAATTCACGAGCCGCCCTTTTATTTTGGCAATAATCGCCCGGAAGTAGAACGACAAATCATTCCCAGCACTTGGCGTGAAATTGGCGTGGGGTTATTCGGACAACTCACACCTGAACTCTCTTACACTGCTTACGGTGTTGGTGGCATGAATGCCGCCAATTATGGAGCTTCTGGAATTCGCTCCGGTCGGCAAAATGGTGCTCAAGCCAGAGCTGAAGATATTGCCTTTGTCGGACGCTTAGACTACGCGCCTGAAGCAGTTCCTGGTTTCTCCGTTGGGGCTTCGGCTTATTTAGGCAATGCCGGACAAAATCAACTGTTTGAAAACAAAGTCACTAAAGTTAAAACCAAAGCTGATGTATTTACTCAACTTTATGAAGCACATGCTCAATGGAAATATCACGGATTTGAAGTTCGAGCATTAGGTTCGTGGGGACATATTAGCGATGCAGATGTTTTGAGTGCCGCAAAAGGCACTGAAACCATAGGATCAGACAATTATGGTTGGTACGCAGAAGCCGGATACGATGTACTGCCTTTATTATTCAACAATACCAGCCAAGCATTACTGCCTTTTTTCCGTTATGAACACTTTGACACGATTGCCAGTGCGCCCACAGGTTTTGCCGATGATTTAAGCAAAGATAAAGAAATTTATCAGGTCGGTTTGCACTACAAACCGATTCCAAACGTGGTTATCAAAGCAGACTATCGCAATATCCGTAATAAAAAAGGCACGCCTGAACCGGACGATGTCAATTTAGGCTTCGGCTTTATTTTTTAGGATTTATACAAGCTACGGGAATGCTACCTATATAATGCAAGCAAAATTTTTGTAGCATTCCCGCCGTTTATGACCATTCAACCGATTGAAAAACACCTCACCCTTGCAACTAATTTGGATTCCGTTCTGGAATTACTCGCAGTTGAAACTGGATTATCCAAACAAAAACTCAAATCTGCCATGCAAAAAGGTTGCGTTTGGTGGGAACGCGGCAAGCAAGTGCAACAGTTGCGCCGCGCTATCAAGCCCTTGAAAACAGACGATATTTTGCATCTTTATTATGATGAAGAAATTCTCGCCACCCTTCCTCCCGCTGCAAAATTGATTGCCGATGAAGGCGATTACAGCATTTGGCATAAACCTTATGGCATGTACTCGCAAGGCACAAAATGGGGTGATCATTGCACCATCACACGCTATGCAGAACAGCATTTAACCCCACAACGCCCCGCATTTACAGTACATCGTTTAGACCGCGCCGCGAATGGCTTAATTATTGTTGCGCATAAAAAAACCGTTGCAGCCGCTTTTTCACAGTTATTTAAAACCCATCAATTGCAAAAACATTATCGCGCGGTTGTGTATGGCGAATGGAATTTGTCACAACCGGAATTGTTAATTGACTCACCGATTGATGAAAAACCGGCGCGAAGTTTTGTCACAGGGCTTTGTTTTGATGAAAAAACGCAGCAATCAACGTTAAAAATTCGCATTGAATCAGGACGCAAACATCAAATTCGCCGCCATTTGTCAGAACGTGGCTTTCCAATTGTTGGCGATAGATTGTATGGTGACAAGCCGCAAACGCAGGATTTGCAACTGACCGCCTATTATTTGGCGTTTGTTTGTCCGGTGACGGGTGCACAAAAAGAATATCGCCTTTAAGAGATCTTCCACGCTGTACACAGAAAACTCTAAAGCGTAGCTACACAAACGACTCTGTTTTTAATTTCAATGAAAAATTTCTAAGACGACTGGTCGTCTTAAAAAAATTTAGAAAATATCACCGTACTTAACTCTGATTTTGCATCACATCAGTGAATGCTGTTCTTAATCCAAAAGTCGCAACGACAACAAAGCATCGGCACTAGCCGCCTTATCCGATTTCCGTAAATCCTCAATAATCGTCTCCAATTTACGCCGATCATTTAAAAATTCTTCCTCAAGCTCCTGCACATGCTGTTCATGCTTTTCCAGCACTTCAAGATACACTTTATTTTCAGTGCTTTCCATTAAGCTCTCATTCTCAGCGGCATCCTCCCCCCAACGCAAATGATGTGTTTCAACCACATCAGAGCCGGAAAAACACATTGAATCTGCCGCATCGTTTTCAAAGCAAAACTTATCATCTAAACTTGCCAATTTTAAATCTAATTCAAAACTCATTACCCAATCAGGCATTTTCTCAATTAAATTATCCTCTAAATTCAAATCAATCAAACAACCTAATTCTTTCAATGGGCTAATATCGCTGATTTGATTAAAGCGTAAATTCAACAACACTAAGTTTTTTAAAAAGCGAAGATCCGTCAATTCAGAAATATTATTAGAACGCAAACTCAGCGCGGATAAATTAGTTAAAAATTTAATTGCTGATAACTTTATAATTTTATTATAGCCTAAATCAAGCTGAACCAATTTTCGCAAATATCGAATCGGCTCTAATGCCGAAATGCAATTGCAACGCAAATTTAACTGCGCTAAGTTTTTTAAATTTGCTAACGCTTCAATATTTACAATTTCATTATGTCCCAAATCAAGCTGAGTTAACTTAAATAAACTTTTAAGCGGGGAAATATCATTAATTTTGTTATAACCTAAATCCAATTGTTTTAAATTACTTAAATCAGCCAAAGCGACGATGTTTTTTATATTATTACCACTTAAATACAACAGGTTTATATTGGTGAGTTTTTTTAACGGAGTAATATCGCTGATTTTATTCATTCTGAGATTAAGCAAGGTAATATTGCTAATATTCTCTAACGGCTTCACATCTTCTATTTGGTTGAAACGTAAATTGAGTTTTGTCAACTGCCGCATATTTTTCAAGGCATTAAGGCTAGTTATTTGATTAACTTTCAAGTTTAACGTGGTTAAATTAAATAACTCTCGCAGAGGGCTAATATCATTAATTTTATTACGATCAATTTTAAGCTGGGTTAAATTAACCAAATTTTCAATATCATCTATTTTAACAATTTGATTAAAACTTAAATCTAAAACTGTTAAATTAAATAGCCCTGCTAAAAAATCCAGTTCCACAATCCGATTATGATTCGCTGAAAGATAAGTCAGCTTTTCTAGCAATGCAAGCGGATTCATGTCAGAAACATGATTGCAGTTTAATACCAGTTGCTCTAAGCCATGAAGATTTTTTAACGGCTCTATATCATAAATATAATTTGTTTCTAAATACAGTCGCGTTAATTGAGATAGGTTTTGTAATGGGGAAATATCAATGAGTTTATTGTGATCTAAATTGAGTGATTTTAATTCACGCAGGTTTTCTATTCCTGCAATAGATGAAACTTTATTAAATCTTAAACTGAGTTTAATTAATTTTGATAAGTGCGTAATGGTAGTGACATCACTAATCCGATTATGATCTAAAAAAAGGTGGGTTAGATTTTGAAAATAACTGAGAGTGTGTAAATTATCAATTAAATTATAATCTAAACTTAGTTGTGTTAATTCCGTTAAGTTTTTTAGAGCGGTTATTTCTATAATTTGATTGTGCCCTAAATTAAGCTTTTGCAAATGCGTTAAATTTTCCAAAAGTGAAATATTTGTAAAATCACAATTGCGCAAATTTAAACCGATGATTTGTTGTTGTTCGTTTAAGGCGTAGCTGCAACGTGCTGTCCAATTCATAACTAAAGAAAAATCCCCCAACCTCAGCGGTTGGTCTATTTGTTTTTCTATCATTTGTAGAATTGCTAAATCGGACATGCCAAATTTCCTAATGCTTTACTGCTAATCATGGTTTACTTTATTTCGTAAGTGTAGCGTATCTGTAACGATATATTTAGATACTTTTCACAGTGTAAGCAAGTAGGGAGCTTTTTTCGCCACGAAAAAAAAAGAAACTCAAGCCTCTAAGATACTCGTGCTAACACGCTTTTTAACGGCTTTGAGGTGTTTTTTATATTCTGGGTAAAACCTTTTGACTCCAGAAAAAACTGATTATACAGAGCAAAAAACATAGTCAATACAATGTTATTTAAATGTTCGTCAAACGATTAAAGCCAACATAAACACAGTATTTTGGTATAGAATCAGCACATTTTTATCCATCTGCCATGCAAATTACCGCGATTTACCCCGGAACATTTGACCCTATTACCAATGGTCATATCGACATCATTGCCCGCGCGGCTAAGCTTTATCATCACGTCATTATAGCGGTTGCCGTGAATATCAATAAAACGCCCTTGTTTTCGCTCGATGAGCGGGTAGCTTTAGTTCATGCGGTGACGACTGAATTTGATAATGTCTCGGTGATGGGCTTTAGCACTTTGTTAGTGGAATTTGCGAAGCAACAAGGCGCAAATGTGATTCTTCGCGGCTTACGCGCTGTTTCTGATTTTGAATATGAATTTCAATTAGCAGGCATGAACCGCCGCTTATCCCCCGATTTGGAAACCATGTTTTTAACACCTTCTGAGCAATACGAATTTATTTCTTCCACCATGATTCGCGAAATTGCCAGACTGAAAGGTGATGTCTCTAGTTTTGTTCCGCCGATTGTTGGCAATGCTTTAACCGAAAAATTTAATCAGGAGAAATAATGTCCCTTATCATTAAAGATGAATGTATTAACTGCGATGTGTGCGAGCCGGAATGCCCTAATGCAGCCATCAGTCAAGGTGAAGATATTTATGTGATTGACCCTTTGTTATGCACGGAGTGCGTAGGGCATCATGGCACACCGCAGTGTGTGGAAGTTTGTCCAGTTGATTGCATTATCAAAGACCCCAGCAACGTTGAAATGCAAGACAGTTTGTATCAAAAATATTTGAAATTGACCGCATAACGGTTTGTTTTAAAAACAAAAGGTGGGCAAAAAAGCTTGCCCACCCTACTCGACTGCGGATTGTTGGTTCGGTAACATCTAAAGCATTATGAACATTTTCTATCCACAATCCTGGGCCCGCTTTCATCGTACTCTTGTTTGCTAATCCACATGGCCTGAAAATCCTCTGAAACTGCCAGCATTGACCCACCAATCCAGGGCAAATAGCGACGCTCAGGAACGGCTATGACATTGACTTGCGTATTTTGCGGTGCTAATGCTTTGACTTCCTTTTGTATTCTTTCAGCCAAGCCTGGAAACAGGGAAGTTCCACCTGAAAGTACGATATTGGCAAATAATTCACTACGAATATTGGCATCGCATATCATAATAGACTTGAAAATATCATCATGAATACCAGCAAGAAATTCAAAACCTATCAAATGGGGTTGAAACAGGGCTTCAGTGCAGTGAAAACATTCGTTGCCAATCCTAATCTCCTCATCGTCAGTCAGGGTATAAGCTTGTTCATTGCCCGCCGTCGTTTGCATTTCCTTTTCAAAATCCAATGCCACATAGCATAATTTTTCTTTAAGGTCTTGTGCCATTTGACGTTGGGCTGTTGTGTTCAAAATGTAGCCTCTTTCGAAAAATAGCTTAATTAAATAGTCGGTTAATTTTCTTCCTCCGAAATTTAAACGGATAACCGCATGAGGTAGCACGCGACCTTCACGAATAGCAACGATATGAGTAGCATCATCTCCCAAGTCAATCACAAGTCCTGTTGTTCTACCGGTTTCATAAAGAGCCAAAACAGCGTCTGTGGCAAGATACATAGCGGGTACACTAAAGGTTTCAAATAAAAGCTCGGTCAATTTCTCCCGATTGGATACAGGATTTATCGGGGGTTCTGTTATTAATATGCGGCATTCTTCAGGGTCTATTTTCAATTCCTTATAAAAAGTATGGAAAAGTAGTTTCTCAAAGTCATCCCAATTGTACACAATGCCATGTTGAACAGGATATTTCAGCTCAAGTACGCCCCCCCCTTTCAGTGCTTCTACACCAACGTAAGAATCTTTTACTCCAACCATTATGCTCTGACTTCTAGGTCTCCCTACAATACTGGGAAAGACAACCCTTGGCTCACTTTCGCCTGCAAAACCGGCTTTGATAAAGCCTGAACCACAATCAATTACGATGGTTTGCCCCTCAAATTCTTGTTCTTCACTCATTTGTGTGCCCTCATGGTATGTTTTTAAATATTGTCGATTAACGCAAAGTTCAGCAGGCTGAGCGATAGAGACGCTCCATTTAAGCGTTGCGTTAAATTAATTTTCTATGGATTATGCCGTCCGAATGGACACAGTGTTTTTTGCGCTGTAGGTGTACAAGACTGTTTGATTTTATCATCAACATTTATTAATTCAACACTCAAATTCCACCAACTAATCCAATCCACAAAATTCGCCAAATCACTCTCGCAAAAGTAAAAATTTAACAAAATATCATATTCTCTAACACAGACTGATGTATAATTTGACGTTTTTTTACAATAAATGAGAATCATCGCAGCCTAAGCCCTGCTTTAACCTTATTTTAATGTCCATCCTTAGAGTACAAACATGACAGATTTATCCCTTTACAGAAATATCGGCATCTTCGCGCACGTTGATGCGGGTAAAACCACCACAACTGAACGTATTTTGAAACTGACCGGTAAAATTCATAAAATCGGTGAAGTGCACGACGGCGAAACTACCACTGACTTTATGGATCAAGAACGTGAGCGTGGTATTACTATTCAGTCGGCAGCAACGACTTGTTTCTGGAAAGATCACCGTTTCAACATTATCGACACCCCAGGACACGTTGACTTTACTATCGAAGTTTATCGTTCATTAAAAGTTTTAGACGGCGGTATCGGTGTATTCTGCGGCTCAGGCGGTGTAGAGCCACAATCAGAAACCAACTGGCGTTATGCTAACGATTCTAAAGTTGCACGGGTTATTTATGTCAATAAACTCGACCGGATGGGTGCTGATTTCTATCGCGTTATTAAACAAGTAGAAACAGTATTAGGCGCAGTGCCTGTGGTAATGACTTTACCCATCGGTACAGAAGACGAATTTGTAGGCGTTGTTGATTTATTAACTAAAAAAGCGTGGATTTGGGATAACTCAGGCGATCCTAACAACTACGTTATTCAAGATATTCCAGCCGATATGGTGGAGTTGGCAGCAGAATGGCGTGAAAAATTAATTGATCAAGTCGCTGATCAATTTGATGATGTTATGGAAGCTTATTTAGAAGGTGAAACGCCAGACGTAGCTACACTGAAACGTTGTTTGCGTAAAGGTACAATCAATCTGGACTTTTTCCCAACTTTCTGCGGCTCATCTTTCAAAAACAAAGGTGTACAGTTAGTTTTAGATGGCGTGGTTGATTACTTACCTAACCCAACTGAAGTTAATCCACAGCCTGAAGTTGACTTAGAAGGCAATCCAACTGGCGAATTCGCAGTGGTTGATGCGGATAGACCTTTGCGTTCATTAGCTTTCAAAATTATGGATGACCGTTTCGGCGCGTTGACTTTCTTGCGTATTTACTCAGGTAAATTGGAAAAAGGCACAGCGGTACTGAATACTTTCACTGGCAAAACTGAGCGTATTGGTCGTATCGTGCAAATGCACGCAGACTCACGCGAAGAAGTTGAATCAGCGCAAGCAGGCGACATCGTTGCTGTATTGGGTATGAAAAACGTGCAAACAGGTCACACCTTGTGCGATCCAAAATTCCCAGCAACGTTAGAGCCAATGGTCTTCCCAGCTCCGGTTATTTCTTTGGCGATTAGCCCAAAAAATAAAGACGGTTCAGAAAAAATGGGTATCGCATTAGGCAAAATGGTGCAAGAAGATCCATCTTTCCACGTTGAAACGGATGAAGACAGTGGCGAAACCATTCTGAAAGGGATGGGCGAGTTACACTTAGATATTAAAGTTGATATTTTAAGACGTACTCACGGTGTTGAAGTTGTCGTTGGTAAACCACAAGTAGCGTACCGCGAAACGATTACCAAAACGATTGAAGACAGCTATACGCACAAAAAACAATCAGGCGGTTCTGGTCAATACGGTAAAATTGATTATCGCATCGAGCCAAACGAGCCAGGTACAGGTTTCGAGTTCGTATCTGCGGTAACAGGTGGTAACGTACCACGCGAATTCTGGCCTGCTGTTGAAAAGGGTTTCAAAAGCATGTTGGACAAAGGTGTGTTGGCAGGTTTCCCTTGCTTAGACTTCAAAGTCACTTTGTTAGACGGAGCGTTCCACGCGGTTGACTCCTCTGCAATTGCGTTTGAGATTGCAGCGAAAGCAGGTTTCCGTCAATCAATTCCAAAAGCTGGCCCACAATTGCTTGAGCCAATCATGAAAGTTGACGTGTTTACACCAGAAGATCACGTTGGTGACGTAATCGGTGACTTAAACCGTCGTCGCGGCATGATTAAATCACAAGAAGCAGGTATTACTGGCGTGCGTATTAAAGCTGACGTGCCATTAAGCGAAATGTTTGGTTATATCGGACATTTGCGTACTATGACTTCGGGTCGTGGTCAGTTCTCAATGGAATTCTCACATTACATCGCTTGCCCTAAAAACGTGGCAGATGCTGTGATTGTGGAAGTTCGTGAGCGCGAAGCAGCTGCAAAAAAATAAGTTAAACGTTTAGTTTAATGACAAAAACCTCGTTCAGCGGAAGTTGAACGAGGTTTTTTTATGTCTGACGAATTAAGAAATAGTTACAACCGCTAACGACTGGCAGTCCTTTTGAGGCATAAGTATCTACACAAGATAGTTTGATGGTTTTTATAACAAAAGCATTGATAATAAAGAATTTTTTGTAGGTTGGGTTAGCATTATTGAGCGAAGCGAGATAAGCGTAACCCAACATTCAGCGTTAAAATCGACGCACTTTGTTGGGTTACGCTCTTTTTTCTGACGAAAAAAGCAGCTAACCCAACCTACATATTTCAGTATCCAATTGATATATAAACACTTTTTTAAACTAAAGATGTGTAGATAACTATGCCTTTGAGGACTGCCAGTCGTAACGCTCGTTAGTTTGTGAAAACGCCTTAACGATGTTTGTATTTATGCGGATAATGACGCGCCACTTCAGCCACTTTTTTAGAGGCTGCCGGTGGAGTTGTCATGTTTTTTCTCGCGCGAATCAGAGAAATGCTCACGACAATTAGTAATATAATCAACGACATTTCTAACACAATAAAAGACGCAATTTTGAAATAGGCAAACAACGGATGTACAAAACGCACCAACCATCCACCGATTTCATCCGCTAAGGTTGAGCCATAAATCAAACCACTCAGCCAAATTTTCCAGCGGTTTGAAAACTCCGTCATCAACATCAAATGCGTGAGTGTCACCGCCAGCATCCCCATTGCAAACAAATGAAAATGCAGCACTTCCAGCATTCCCTCATAACTTTTCGGTTGGGTAAATTGTGCTTCTGACCCCAGATAATATTCAATCACCGACTGCGGACTAAGCCCCATCCGATGAAAATACATCATGCCGTTGCTAATCCACAGCAACGCCACATAAGCCAAAAACATCAAAATCAGCGCGTTGAGTAACGACTTACGCTGTTGTTCTCCATTCACAAAATAGCGCATTATTTTTTCGCCTTGTTTTTAATCATCACTTGGTAAATCGCCACCACTTTGCGCACGCTATTGAGTGCGGAGCGCGTGCTAAGTGTCGCGCCGGAAATTCCTTGAATGCCTTTGCTAAATTCCAATTCTTCTAACGTTTTTTTGTTGAATAATTCAAACCAACGATCAGGAGCTTGGTATTCAGGCGGCTCGTGAAACGCTAATAAAGTCACTTTTTCAATTTCGCCTGTCGCGGATAGCACTATCATCAACGTTTCGGGTTTAGTGCGCACGGTTTCCGATTCAATCGCGGCATAACCTAAGATTTTGCCTTGTTTTTTGCCGACATAAAAACTAAACATGCCTGATTCGAGTTTTACTTTCGCTTCGGTTTCAATTTTGGCGATTTCGGTTTTATCAGGGAATAACGACTGCACTTCAACCTGTGCATCTTTGCCAAATGCCAGCTCCATTGCTTCGTTTTTGCTGTAAAAAATTTTGCTAAAACTTAAGCTGGTAAAACAAGATAATGTTAAAAATATGAGGATATGAGAGATTTTTTTGATAGTTTTCATGGGTAGCTCTTTAAAAATAATATGGAGGGTTTCGTATTCGTCAAACGCTAGTATCAGTTTGTCAGCGACAATTATGCAATAATTTGATTATATTCTGCATGACTTCCAATCCAAATCCATTGAATGCCGTCTGTTGCATCGATACCCAAAGCACGATAACGCAGTCCTACACGCACCGACCAAAGATCTTCAATCCGTTTTAATTGCAAAGAAGGATGCTGTGGATTTTCTTTCAGCAATTCGTAGTTTTTATCCGCTAATTTTTGGATTTCTGTCGGTAGATTTTCGTATAACAGCCAAAAATCTGATGAGGTGTAATGATTCAAATTTGCCGTGCCTTGCCTTGGGAGAATTCAAAACGGGCTTTTTCAATTAAATGATTGAGTTTTCCAGCGCGGAAATCGCTGGCAATTTGGTTGTCCCACATTTCGTTTTCAAATTGGTAAAACCAGTCACGGAATAGAGCAAATTTTTCATTCGGTAATTCGTTGACCTTGGCTTCAAGTTCTTCAATATCGGTCATTTTTTTACTTCTCAAAGTTAAGCTTAGATTGTTGTAACAGAGTGTAGATGGCTTTGTATTCGTCAAAATCATCCGATTTCTGGAATTGAGAGTTTTACTTCACAGGCAAATAAATTTCTAACATCAAACCATTAATTGGCAAAAAATGCTTGGCGTTGCTTGTACACAAAACTTCTTTATAAAACAATGCTGTTTCAACATTTTCGTCTGCATAAATAAAAATATTGGTGTCAAAGATCATTCAATAATCTCCGCCGTCCTTGCCAAATTATCCGTAGTTCTTGTTCAACTGAATCAATGCCTAAATCTTTGTGCATTCCAAAAAAATCATTCATGGCTTGTTGCCGCTCTTCCTCACTGTATTTTTTAACGGTTTTAGCGGGAATAGCCGATTTTTTCAGGTTTTGAATTAATTGATAAAGTGTGTTTATAGCGTTTTCAATCCGAGATAATATTATAATATAATAAGTACAACAATAAAGTTATGGGTAAATATTATGGAA
>CAKZJE010000067.1 GCA_936941155.1 uncultured Methylomonas sp.
GGTATGGCTGTTCGCCATTTAAAGTGGTACGCGAGCTGGGTTCAGAACGTCGTGAGACAGTTCGGTCCCTATCTGCCGTGGGCGTTTGAGATTTGAGGGAAGCTGCTCCTAGTACGAGAGGACCGGAGTGGACGAACCTCTGGTGTTCCGGTTGTCATGCCAATGGCATTGCCGGGTAGCCAAGTTCGGACAGGATAACCGCTGAAAGCATCTAAGCGGGAAGCCCCTCCCAAGATGAGATCTCACTGGGACTTTAAGTCCCCTGAAGGGTCGTTGGAGACTACGACGTTGATAGGCAAGGTGTGGAAGTGCAGTAATGTATGAAGCTAACTTGTACTAATTACCCGTGAGGCTTGACCATATAACACCCAATCAGTTTGGGTTGGTTATATAAGCGACATAAAAGCTTTAAACTAGAGAACTGAAACAGATTTCCAAAACAGTCAGAAAAATTTATTTTTCGTTGACTACACCAGTTTGCTTGGTGACCATAACGAGAGTGAACCACCCGATCCCATCCCGAACTCGGAAGTGAAACCTCTTAGTGCCGATGATAGTGTGGCAGTTTGCCATGTGAAAGTAGGGAATTGCCAAGCTCTTAAATCAAAAACCCGATTGCAGAAATGTGATTGGGTTTTTTTATGCCTGAAATAAATTAAAATGACATAATTCATTGTTGTGGGTTAGTTTTACACATAGTTTCAACGGTTAAATAAATACAATGATTAGAAATAATGACAGCCTTTCCTTAGAGTTCGCTCTTCAACAATGCCAGGCATCTGCCCGTCGTGGTTATCAGATAGCCTCTGATAATATTAAAGAAACAGCTAACGCGATAGAAAGTGTTTCCAAATCGCTTTCTCAATGTTTGAAAAACTATGATGATAGAGTGGTGCATACACCTCAGATCGTAGAACAACTTCAAAAGCAATTTGTTTCAGTTGTAAATGAATTGGAAGAGTTACAGAACAAGTCAGAAAAAGATTTACAGCATCGAAAAAAACGGTTGAATTGCTTTTCCATTACCTTGTTTGGTCGAACGATGGCTGGGAAATCAACTTTAATGGAAATTTTGACACACGGCGAAGGTAAATCCATTGGTTTAGGCTCTCAGAGAACAACCCGTGACATCAGAAGCTACGCATGGAAAGGCCTTGAAGTGACTGATGTTCCTGGTGTTGCAGCATTTGAAGGTGCTGAAGATGAGCAATTAGCATTTTATAATGCAGAACAAGCTGATTTAGTTATTTTTTTGATAACAGATGATGCTCCACAGCCCATCGAAGCGGAATGTTTAGCTCAAGTACGAAAATTAGGCAAACCCATACTTGGTATTTGTAATGTAAAAACGGCTATTGATGATCCTGACGATCTCTTTTTATTTTTGCGCAATCCGAATCGTTCATTCAATCAAGATAGATTAAAGGAAATAGTCAAACAGTTTAATGCTTTTGCAGATCAGCTTATCCCTGGAAAACACGTCTATTTTATTCAAACGCATCTTCGTTCTCGGTTTCTTGCAGGGCAACCTGAATTTCTTAAACATCAAGCAGAGTTAATTGAAGCAAGTCGTTTTAAGCGTGTTGAACAAAGCATTATTAAAGAGGTCATCGGTCACGGTAGTTTTTTTCGTATAAAAAGTTTCATTGACGGGGCAATTGTTCCAATGATGAATCTAACAAATACATTACTCGATTTTAGCGCACAAAACTCTGCTTCTGGTCGTGTCCTTGTTGAAAAGCATCGTCAGATGAAGACTTGGGAACAGAATTTTAAAGCCGATGGGCTGAATAGAATTGATACTCTTGTTTCCAAACTCATGGATGATCTTCGGCAAGATGTCGCTGATTTTGCTGAAAGTCACTATGACGATAATCGAGCAGATGAACACTGGAATAGCCGCGTTAAATCTACTGGTATAGATCAAAAAAGCGAAAAACTTTTAAGACATTTAAACGAGGATTGCCAGAAGGCTATCCAAGAAATTGCCAGGGAGTTAAAAAGTGAACTTTCTTTCGTCGCAGATTTTTCATTCGATAAATCAATAAGGATGGATGGTATTTCTGATACAAAAAAATGGTGGAATTGGGGAACAAGTGCTTTATCAGGCGGACTTGGACTTGCCGCTGTCATTTTAGGGGGAGAGTTGATAGCTTTGGCTGCGGTTGCGGTAAGTGTAATTGGGTTGTTAGGTTCGTTATTTTTCGATAATCGAGAAAAGAAAGCGAGTCAGGCTAGAGAAAATCTTTCAAAAAAATTACATGCCAGCATTGATAAAATGGAAAAAAGACTTAGCTATCAACTTAGAAATTGGTTTTTCAGAAACCTAATTGAAGGACGAATTTATTTACTGTTAAACGATATTAAAATTATTGCGGATGCCTTGTTTAAATTGGCAGATGCGCAACGAATTTTGGCATGGACGCTTAATAAACGAATTAAACATCTCAACAAAATTCTTATTGAAGAAGGCTTGAAGCATGTTGACGCTGTCGGTATGGAATATCATATTCGCGACATTGCTCGTATGCCAGGCTGTGCAACTATGTTTATGGTTTCGCCGGAAACAAAATTTCCTGAGAAAATTAAAACTGATATTGGACAGTTATTGGGTGAGTCAATTTGGTTTGTTATTGATACCAGCAATCCAAAGTCAATTCTTTCTCAAGCTATTGGGCGAGGGTGTGATCGAAACAATATTAGTATTGAATCAAAATTGAAAATTGCACATGTTCCACTTGACGAACTAGACCCACTAACACTAACGCGAGTTCAGTTAGCACAACAGTTGACTGGTCTACACATAACAAAATAAAAAGGCAATAGCATGAATAAACCAACAAGTTTTGAGATTTTTAACTGGACATCTGCAGGGAATGATTTATTAAAAAGAGCTTCAAAAACATTGAAAGCAGCTCCAAGTGAGAGAGTTCGAGACCTAGCGAAGCAGATTCCAGCAACAATTTTGTCAGAAGAGGAGACTATTACCCTTGTTTTTGCTGGGCAGTACAGTGCAGGAAAATCAACTATTTTGAAGTCTCTTACAGGAAGAGAGGATATTGCTACAGGTGCTGGAATTACAACTCAAGAGGCTCATGCTTACGATTGGGGCGGAGTGAAAGTTATTGATACACCTGGAGTGCATACAAAATTGCGTCCAGATCATGACGAAATTTCTTACCAAGCCATTTCTAATGCTGATTTGCTAGTATTCGTTGTTACAAACGAACTTTTTGATTCCTATATTGCAAAACATTTTCGTAAATTAGCTATAGATAAAGACAAAGCGCACGAAATGATGCTTGTTGTGAATAAAATGAGACGTTGTGCTAAAGGCAATACAACAGATATGCAGAATGTTATTCGTGAAGACTTGAGAAAAGTGCTTGCGCCGTTTACTCCAGAAGATTTGCGTATATGTTTTATTGATGCAGAATCTTCTATTGATAGCTTAGCTGAAAGCGACCCTGATTTTGCTGCTGCACTTAGGAGAAAAAGCGGTATTGACCAGTTTACAGCAGAACTGAATAAATTTATTCGAGAAAATGGGCTGACTGGTCGTTACACAACAGCTCTATACAATCTTGAACAAATTCTCCAAGAAGCTCTTTCTTCTGAATCGACAGGCGATAAAGATGCTGATGCACTGGAAGAGCTATTACTTCAAAAACGAAGGGCTTTACTTGAAAAGAGAGCTAGTATTCCTCGTGCTGTAGAAAAAGAAATTCAGAGTGTTGGTTCAAAAGTACGGCAAGAAGGACGCATAGTCTCTGAGCTTATTCACGGAAATGCCAAGCAAAAAGAAGTCGATAACGAATTGCAAAAAGCGCAAGATCGAGTTCAAACATATACTGAAAAGTCTGGCGACATTATAGAAAAATTAGTTTCTGAACAAATGGGAGAGCTTGATGAGAGTATTAAAAGTATTCTTAACAGTGAATTAGCCAAAGAGCTTATCCCAAGGTTGACTCATCGAATTCAAGATGCAAATATTTCCCCGGAAACTATATCGAAGATTAAAACCACAACTGATATAACGCAAAAACTAGGTAGTTTCTTAATTCAGAACTCCATTAAAGCTAATGGAGGCGGTATTTTGGGTAAAATTTTTGATTTGTCCAAATACTCAGGTACTAATACACATAACACTGTAAAAACTCTTGGCAACATTTTTGGCAAGAAGTTTAAACCGTGGGAGGCTGTAAAGTGGACTAAAAATATTGCAAATGCAGGACGTGTATTTGCTATTGCTGGAACTGCATTAACTTTTGTATTACAAATTAAAGAAGACGCTGATGCAGAGCAGCTAGAAATTGATTTACGAGAAAGTAGAGCATTGATTAGAAATGGATTTAATGATGCTGCGCACACTATTGAAATGCACTTTGATACAGCAACTGGTACATATATATCCGAAACTTTTAATCCTGAAATCGAAGCTGTTGATAAGCAGCTATCAGAATTACAAGACATGCGACAAACACGAGATGATTTATTTCAAAATTTAGCAGAGCTGCGTGAAGAAACAAAACGTTTGATTAAAGAACTTCATGTAAATAAAGCAAGTAACCCGCATGAAGTTTAATCTAATGTTAAGAGAATTACTGTTGTTAGGTTGGCTTTTTTAAGCATAAAAATTTAGAAAACATCCTGTAAATCCTCATCAACGTTCAAGGCACTTTGCCAAAATCCTTCAAGAGAAGATAATATGTTACAAATAGAACTCAATCTTAATTCTGAACTTGAACAACAACTGCTACAAATCGTTAAACAACAATTTCAAAACAGTTTTGAGGCATTTATAAAAGCCAGTTTAAGCACTGCTGCTGCTTTTTATAATTTTAATCCTATTACGATTAATTCAGTCGTACAAAATAACCGCACTTTACATTTTAATCCCCCGTTAGTTTTAAATCCGACTATTAACCCAGAAGCACCCGAATTAATCACAGTTGAAGACAAAAGCTTGAATATTCACGCTTACGCCATAAACCGCGATATTCTGATTGAAGAATTAACCGCAGAATTATTTTTATTATGGGATGAATACGCGCAAGAATCGCCAGAAAACTTAACCCCAAAAGCAAGACAATTAAGAGAAACTTTATTAAAACGTTGCTATCTTGAGGAATAATCGTGCCGCGCGATAAATCAAAACTGGAAAAAAGCTTGCTTAAAAAAGGTTTTCAACGTATTGAAGGCGATCATCATTTCTTCATTTATTACACTTTAAGCGGACAAAAAAGCCTGATTAAAACCAAAACCAGCCACACGCCAAAAATGAAAGAAATTGGTGATAGTTTACTCACACAAATGGCAAAGCAATGTAAATTAAGCAAACAGGAGTTTTTGAATCTGGTGGATTGCCCGTTGAATCAACAGGCTTATGAAGAGCTATTGAAAGAAAAAGAAGAGTTGTAAAGTTTTGATACTTTGTAGATGGTGATCCGCTGGTTCTGTATGTAAAAGCCATCGCTCAACGGATAAAAGGACTGCCTAAGGATAACAGGCTGATACCGCCCAAGAGTTTATATCAACGGCGGTGTTTGGCATTTTGGTGAGAAGGAAACCCCAAATAAAAAAAGGAGCACAAACTTAAATTTGCACTCCTTATATATTGATGAAAACCACCACAAGGTAAGTTATTCTTTCTTTGCTCTTAATGTTTAGGTGGAGCAGCGGGCGCAGGTGCAACAGATGTGGGGGCTGGCGCAGGTTTAGCAGCAGAAGCAGTCGCGGCGGCAGGTTTTGTATCGGTCAACAAAATGTCGGCTTTATTCGCAGCAACGGTTTTCTCGCCAATCCCTGAAACCCGTTTTAAATCATCTGCAGTTTTAAAAGGACCGTTTTTAGTTCTATCGGCGACAATCGCTTCTGCTTTTTTCTTTCCTACTCCTGTCAGCGAAGTAGCGATAGTTGCAGCGTCGGCAGTGTTCACATTCACAGGGGTTGCACAAATGTTCATGGAAACCAGCAACAATGGCAATAGTAATTTTTTCATTTTTCACTCCTGATGATTTTAAGTTAAATTAAGAAAGATGGATTCTATGTTAATGGGCTTATTTGTCAATTAAAAATTAAGTGATAGTGGTTTTATCAAGCGGTAGCAGAATCTTAAAGCAAACAAAGTGCTAAAAAAGCTTTTGAATGTTAAAAAACAAAAAAAAGTGTTGACTTAATTCTGTGGGGGTGTATAATGCACGGCTCACTTCGAGAGATTGCAGTGAACGAAAACGAAGTTTTCAAAGCTCTTTAACAAACTAATCGAAATAATTTGTGTGGGTGCTTGTAGCGATATTTAAGCTGTTATTAAATATTCGACACAAGATTTACACGAAGCAGTAAATTTATTTATGTAACGTTTTATTCTGTAGTCGAGCCAAGATTTAGTTGTTTTATCTAATTAAAACACAAAAGCATTTTTAAACTGAAGA
>CAKZJE010000068.1 GCA_936941155.1 uncultured Methylomonas sp.
GGGTAATGACTTGGTGGCATGTCATCATTTTATGCAGTTCATTTGATGTTATTTCGATAATCACAAATATACTACAAATTACAGGTTTAACCCATTACCCATAAGTTCTCTCCTTATTTCTAAAGATTGACAGAAAATGCCCCTCCTTTCAAAAAATAGTTTATCAATTAAATTACTCAGAATTGTTTTTTCAGTTTATTTAGTCATCACCTTATTTATTACCTTTGTTCAAATAGCAGATGAATATCAGCGCAAAAACCATGAAATTCTAAAATCTCTGGAAGCAGCACAGCAAATTTTTCAAGCTAACTTAACAGAAGCCGTATGGACATTTGATAGCAAGCAATTACAAGCTATTTTGACAGGTATGATGAAAATTCCGGTTATTGTCGGTATTAAAATCAACAATATGGAAAAACCGACAGATTGGAGTCAAGGCTTTCCAATTCGCATGGGTATAGTGCAAAATGAAGTCGGACAAATTATTCAAATCTCAAAAAATGACAAACAACAAAAAGGGCTGCTTTATTTAAAACTTATTTCGCATCATTTCTCCTTAAAAAAAGACAATTTAACTTTAGCTGAAGTCACGCTGTATTCCAGCAATCACATTATTTTTGAGCTTGCCAAATATACTTTATTATCTATCACCCTTGCGGCTATCACTAAAACAGTTATTTTATGGTTGCTATTTTTATGGGTATTTAATAAATATTTAACCAAACAAATGAATGAATTTTGTGGTGCTATGGAAAAAATTAATCCTGACTTACCGGAAAACAGCTATTTAAAACTGCAAACCTATAATATTAGCGAGTTGAATAGAATTGAGGATGTTTATAATCAAATGCTGTTGCGGATTATTCAGGCAAGAGAAGCACTGAACTTATTGAATGAAAATCTGGAGCAACAAGTGATACAGCGCACTGAAGAGTTACAAATAAAAAATAAAAAACTCGAACAGCTTAATCAGGAAAAAAATGATTTTTTAGCCATTGCCGCACATGATTTAAAAAATCCGCTGGCAAATATGAAAGGATTGAGTCTTTTAATTAGGCGCGGATTAAAAGAAAATGCTGAAATAGAAAAATTGTCTTATTTTACAGAGTTGATCGAAATCAGCTCGAAAAATATGTTGGAAATAGTTAATAACTTTCTTGATGCGGCTAAAATAGAGGAAGATAACAACTTTCATTATACTAAAACTGATTTGCTACAATTAGTTAAATCAACGCTGCAAGAACATAAAGATTATGCAGATTCCAAAAGTATTAAGCTTATTGTTGAAAGTACAGGAATAGATTATCAAGTTAGCACCGATCAATTTAAGTTATCGCACATTTTAATCAATTTGATTTCAAATGCGATTAAGTATTCTTTTCCCCAGAAAAGTGTGACTGTTTCACTCGATAGGCAAGAAAATTTTGTAACTATTGCTATTAAAGACCAAGGGCAAGGTTTTAGCGTAGCGGATAAAAAGAAGTTATTTGGTAAATTTAGCCGTTTGAGTGCCAAACCCACCGCAAATGAAAGCTCTACTGGATTAGGTCTTTATATTGTCAAACAATTGGCCGATAGGCTGGCTATAGAAATAGACTGTACAAGCCAACAAGGAATAGGAACGGTTTTTAGTTTAAAAATTCCACTTCATTGTCAATTTATTGCCCCTCTTTAACCCTGTTTTGCTCTATCTCTTCTGCTAATATCCTTTCTAATGCAGGAATTAAATCCTGATGTTTTTTGTTCAAATAATGATAAATAGAAAATTGATGCACTGCTGGCATTAGTTTTTTAATTTCCATTTCTGCCAAAGGCAAATTTCCAATTGCCCCCGCTTCATCGCCGCTGATAACAATATCAACCCTGTTATGCGCTAACATAGTAAAGGCTTGCTCAATAGTAGTAACCGCTTCTAAATGAAAGTCTGCAAATTGTTTTTCTATTGCTTTTACCCCGCGTAGATAGCCTATTCTATAAGGCTTTAAGCTTTGACTATCCGTGACAGTAATAGCTGGATTTTTACTGTATGCAAATAACGTCACGGTTTGCAAAGGCACATTAACCCTGATTAAATTAGGATAGTTTTTTTCTATTCCGGCTTGCCGTGCAACCTCGCCATCCAAATCGCCGCTATTGGATAAGGCAAGAGAACGTTCACCGGGTAGATAAACAAAGCTAACCTGAAGGTTAAGTTTTTGATAAACCTCTTTTAAAAGCTGTTTGTGCGGCATGTTTTCATCACGGTGAAACGAGCCAAACTGCAATAAAGATTCTGCGTAAGCAAAATTCGCTATGCTCATTAATAAACATAACAGCCCGAAAACACTTTTTAACCAATAAAAATAAAACATAGTGATGGATTTAACAAATAACGCGACTGTTTTGGCAATTGATGATGAATTGTCAAATCTGATTTTAATTGCAGAGTATTTAACGCCACTCTGTAAAAAAGTAATAACAGAGCAAAATATAGAAAAAGCTCTGTTGTTAGCAAAAAATGAAGAACCCAATATTATTTTACTCGATATTAGAATGCGTGAAATAGATGGTTATGAAGTCTGCAAAAAATTAAAAAACGCTAGCAGTACCGCGCATATTCCGATTATTTTTTTAAGTTCGTTATTAACAGCACAAGATAAAGTAAAAGGTTTTGCAGCAGGTGGCGTAGATTATATTTGCAAACCTTTTGAGATTGAGGAAATGCTGGCGCGAATTGAGTGCTGTTTAAAACTGCATCAGCAAATTTATCAAACGCAGACCAAAACGGTTAAAAATATTCAACAACAGATTGAAGTTTATCATTTGACAGAGCGCGAGGTGGAAGTTTTGACCTTCTATGCACAAGGAAAATCACGCAGTGAAATAGCCCAGAGACTAAAAATCAGTGAAGAAACGGTAAAGTTTCATTTGAAAAATCTTTTTATAAAACTAAAAGTGGAAAATAAAATTCAGACGGTGCACAAAGCGCAGGAAATAGGTTTAATCGAGTAAAAAATCTCCACCCCCCATTTGGGGAGCTACTTTTCCCTAAGCAATTTCATACACTTCCCCTTGCAGATAGCTTTTTTGTTTTCCTCATTCTTTCAACAGGGGTTATCTGCAAAGACTGTGAAAGTGTTGCTATGTTTTGGAGTGCAAAACCTAGGTTTTGTACTTCGATAAATCAAATAAAAACAATCTGTTAAAAAATTAACACTTGGTAAATTTTGAATGCTTTCACAGTCGTTTAAACAGCAAACTTTTAAAGACTGCGCAAGCATTTGAAGTTTGCAAACTATTCAACTAGCAGGTGTTAATATCATGCCCCTTCCCAAAATCACTTTATCATCAGGCACTTCTCCGATTGAAGGAAAAATCGGCGGTTATGTTATTACGTTAGACTCACCTGCGCCAGCAGCAGGGCTTACGGTTTATTTTGACACCACAGCGAGTACAGCTACTTTTGGCACAGATTACGAATTTAGTGCTGGAAATAATCTCAGTGCCGTTTCTTCTAACAGCTTTACTCTATCCTCTGGCGCAACAGCAGCTACTTTAAACTTAGTTGCTTATGCCGATGCAGTGGTTGACCCACAAGAAAAAGTAACGCTTAAATTAATACCAGGCGCAGATTACGAAATAGTCAAGTTTGCCCCTAAAACAGACCTTGCAATTCATTCCGCTCCTTATGCCATAAGTGCGGCTGATTTTAACGGTGATGGCAAAACAGATTTGGCTATTACCAATGTCAACGATAATGCCGTCACTATTTTATTAGGCAACCTAACAACCAGTACTGCTCAAGAGTTTGCCACAGGTGAATTCCCTATTTCAGTTAGCACTGGGGATTTTAATGCAGATGGAAAAATCGATTTAGCCGTTGCCAATTATTTCAGCAATACAGTTTCAGTGTTTTTACGCAATACTGACAATACTGATTTTCAAGCTAAAACTGACATTATCACTGGCAATTTTCCTTATGCCGTTACGGTTGGTGATGTTAATGGTGATGGCAAAGCTGATTTGGTCACGGCTAATAAAAACAGCAATACCGCGTCAGTATTGTTGCGCAATGCCGCAAATGATGGCTTTGAGGCAAAACTGGATTTTGCCACAGGAGCTTCGCCTACCGCCGTTGCAACTGGTGATTTTAATGGCGATGGTAAAACTGATTTTGCAATAGCTAACGCGGACAGTGATTCGGTTTCGGTATTTTTACGCAATGTGAGTAATACCGGATTTGAAACCAGCCAAAGTTTTATGACAGGCATTGATCCCTGGTCAATTGGAGTTGGTGATTTTAATGGTGATGCTAAAACAGATTTAGCTGTGGCAAATTATGCTAGTAATACGGTTTCAGTATTATTGCGTAATGCCGCTAATACCGGATTTGAAGGAAAAGTAGATTATGCAACAGGCAAAGCTCCCGTATCGGTTGCTATAGCCGATTATAACAATGATGGTAAAACCGACTTAGCCGTTGTTAATGCTGATAGTAACTCTGTTTCTGTGTTGTTGCGGAATAATGTAAATACAGGATTTGATTCTAAAGTCGATATTGCAACAGGCATCTTGCCCGAATCATTTAGTGTGGGTGATTTTAATAAAGATGGAAAAGCGGATTTGGCAGTCACAAATATTGATGATGGCACGGTTTCACTGCTGCAAAATCTCACCAGTTCGCAAGCCTCTCTAACCATTCAACAACCTATTAATCATCGTCTTGTCGGAACTGTCAGCGTTAATGATGTTAGCCCAGAACAAGGTCAAACACTCACCGCTCTCAATACTTTTGCCGATGCCGATGGTCTAGCAAGCATTACTTATTCCTGGTTTGCCAATAAGCAGCTTATTGGCACAGGCAGTTCTTATACTGTCACTGCTAATGAACTTGGCAAAACTCTCAATGTCACCGCCCGTTGTACAGATAATTTAGGAAACACTGAAAACAGAAGCTCTGCCAATACCAGCAAAGTTTATATTACTTTAAATGGCACAGCCGAAAACAACCTGTTATCTGGCGGGGCAGGAGATGATTTACTCAGTGGCAATGCAGGAAATGACACTTTAAATGGCGGGTTAGGAAATGATGTTTTAAATGGCGGCGATAACGCAGACAAACTCAGTGGCAGTTTGGGCAATGACATTTTGAACGGTGATTTAGGCAACGATACACTCGACGGCGGTTTAGGTAACGATACCTTAAACGGTAATGAGGGTAATGACATCTTGCTAGGCGGTATAGGAGTTGATGTTTTGACAGGCGGTCAAGGAGCGGACACTTTTAAATTTCTCAGCACAGATATTCAAGCAACTGTCGCAATCAGCAAAATTGACACCATTAGCGACTTTGAAACAGGCATTGATAAAGTCAATTTATCGTTAATTGATGCAAACACCGAAAAGACTGGAAACAACGCTTTTCTTTCCATTACCGTAGGCGATAGTTTTTCAAATGCGTTCACTGCGCCTGCTGAATTATATTTTGATAGCAGCAGTCATATCCTTTACGCGAATAACGATAGCGATGCCGCAGCCGATTTCGCTATTTTATTAGTAGGCATAACCACGCTTAGCAAAACAGACTTTGTTCTTTAAGCACAGTCATTGTTTGTTGCCCTCTAACTCTAAAATAATAAAAAAACATCATGATTTTACTTTCAGCACTCTTTCCTAAAATTAAATTCTTTGGTGGAGCAACGCTCACTGAAGGTTCAACTGGCACCTATACCTTTATTTTGGATATACCTGCTCCTGTCAATGGCTTAACCGTAAACTTCAATACCCTAGGGAGCACAGCTACTTTTGGCATTGATTACAGTTTTAGTGCTGGCAGCAATCTGACGGCTGTTACAGAAAACAGCTTTACTATTGCTGGCGGGGCAACAACTGCTACTTTAAATATTGCAGCTCTTTCAGACACGCTAAAGGAGGGCAATGAAACAGTTTCTGTCAATTTAACCGCTGGCTCAGATTATTCAATTATCAACGCTCTGTCTTTTGCGCCAAAACAAAATTATGCGGCTGGCTCACATCCTCAAGCTGTGAGTGTAGGGGACTTGAATGGCGATGGTCGCACTGACATGGTGGTGGCCAATAAAGACAGTGGCTCTGTTTCTGTTTACTTACGCAATGCGGATAATACCGACTTTACTAAACAAGCAGATTTAAAAACAAGTTTAAATGCTACGTTTGTCAGTGTTGGTGATTTTAACGGTGATGGTAAATCTGACCTGGTTGTCAGTGATGGTCAAAGCAATGTCATTTCAGTCTATTTGCGCAATGCAACCAATACAGGATTTCAGGCTAAGATTGACTATGCCACAGGAGCAAAGCCACAATCGGTAACGGTTGGTGACTTTAATGGTGATGGCAAAACAGACATCGCCGTAGCGAATAAAGATGGTGATACCGTTTCAGTATTCTTGCGCAATGCAACCAACACAGGTTTTGACAAACAAACAGACTTGCTTGCCAGTGAAGATCCCAATAAATCAGCCCCGGAATCCATTACGGTGGGGGATTTTAATGGTGATGGCAAAACAGATATTGCTTTAGCCAATAAAGATGCCGACAGGGTATCGGTCTATTTGCGCAATGCGGATAACACAGGTTTTGACGCAAGGTCTGATTATGCTGTAGGCAGCAAACCAGATTCTGTCAGTGTGGGTGATTTTAATAATGATGGCAAACTGGATATGGCGGTTGCCAATAAATACGGAAACTCTGTATCCGTGCTATTACGCAATGCCAATAACACAGGTTTTGACAGTCAGTTTGTACTAGATACCGGCGCAGGCTCATCCCCTGAATCTGTAACAGTGGGTGATTTTAATAATGACGGCAAAGCAGATATAGCCGTTGCCAATGCAAAAAGCTATACAGTTTCCATCTATTTGCGTAATACAGGCAACACTGGTTTTGACGCAAAAGTTGATTATGCCACCGGCTTAAATCCTCGCTCAGTCACGGTAGGGGATTTTAATAATGACGGCAAAATAGATTTGGCAGTGGCCAACAAATACGGCAATAACGTTTCTGTTTTGTTAAATACCAGTGCACCTAGCACAGCATTAACGATTACCCATCCTGCACCCGCTGCTGCCGATGATGCACTGAGCACCGATGAAGATACCGCAATCACCTATACCGCAGCAGATTTGTTGGCTAATGATACGGTAGCAGGCGGATACACCTTAACCATTGATAGAGTTACAAAAGGCAGTGGTGGGGATGTTGTGTTAAATGCAGATGGCACAGTAACTTTTACGCCAGATAAAGATTTTAATGGCGCAGCCAATTTCAGCTATCAAGTCAAAGATGGAGAGTTCATTAGCAACCAGGCAACCGCTACAGTCGATGTGGCTGCTGTTAATGATGCCCCTACCGGATTGCCTTCAATTTCAGGAACTAGCACCCAAAACCAAATCCTGACCGCAACTACATTAGGTGTTTTTGATGCCGACGGTTTAGGCGACTTCAGTTATCAATGGTTTGCAAATGGCGTTAAGATTACGAATGCCACTGCTGTCACTTATAAGCTAACGCAAGCTGATGTTGGAAAAAGAATTGTAATTTCTGTTAGCTATACAGATGCACAAGGCAATAAAGAATCACTAACATCCGATTCTACGGGGCTGGTTGCTGATATTAATATGCCGGCAACTGGCAAACCAACTATCACTGGCACGGCTGCACAAAATCAGGTGCTCACTGCGGTGACTACCGGCATTAAAGACCATGATGGCTTGGTAGGTGTGACCTATAGCTATCAATGGCAAGCAAATAATGTGGATATTGAAGGGGCAACGACCGCAACCTACACGTTAACTCAAGCAGAAGTAGGTAAAACGATTGCAGTGAAAGTCAGTTTTACCGACCAAGGGGCGACTAAAGAGTCCGTGACTTCTGCGCCAACTGCTACAGTTGAGGAAGTAAACGAAGCTCCAACCCTTACCAGTTTCTCAGGAACAGTTATTTCAGGTGGTCTGACTAACGAGATTCCTTTATCCTTTGTCAATTTAATCAACAAAGGTGATGAGGCTGATGTTGATAACAATTTCACCGCTTTTGTTGTAAAAGAAGTCAGTTCGGGTAGCTTGAAAATCGGTATCTCTGCCAGCACCGCAAAAGCTTTTAATGCCACAAGCAATAATACGATTGATGCGTCTAATAATGCCTATTGGACTCCTGCCGCAAATGCAGCAGCAGGTACGGTCAATGCGTTTACTGTGGTCGCAAAAGACGCTGATGGCTTAACCTCGGCAACGCCAGTGCAAGCAACAGTAAAACTGGCTGGAGCAAACACCGCACCTACTTTGACAGCTTTTAGTGCAGCGGTTACAACAGGAAAATTAAACTTTGAAAATCCAATTACTTTTGCCAATTTAACAGCCAAAGGCAACGAACAGGATACCGACGGCACAGTTGACAGTTTTGTTGTTAAAGCCGTCAGTTCAGGCAGCTTAAAAATCGGCACATCCGCGACTGCGGCAACACTGTTCAGTGCGACAAATAACACCATTGATGCAAGCCACAATGCTTATTGGACTCCCAGTGATACTGCGACCACAGGCGTTGTTGGCGCATTTTCAGTCACCGCGCAAGATGATGGCAATTTACAATCCAGCACTCCTGTTGTTGTTAACGTTAATCTTAGTAATAAAAATATTGTCCCAACGTTTACCAGCTTAAGTGACGTGGTGGCAACCGGCAGCAAAAGCGGCAATATTCCCATTACCTTTGCCAGTTTAGAAAAGTTGGGCAACGAAGCGGATACTGATGGTTCAGTGATTGGTTTTGAGGTGAAGGCAGTCAGCACTGGAACCTTAAAAATCGGCACATCTGCTGATAGCGCAACAGTTTGGAGTCCAGACACCAATGACAGCATTACGGCGACCAAAAATGCCTACTGGACTCCTGATGCAACAGCTACCAACGGCAGTGTCGTCAATGCGTTTACGCTAGTTGCTGAAGATGATGTCTTTTCAACCTCTGCCACGCCAGTACAAGCGACTGTCAAAATAGAGGCCACGCCACCGACCTTAACCGCATTTAACAACACCAGCAACAGCAACAAAGGCGATGAAATTCAACTCACGTTCGCCAGTTTAAAAACCAGAGGTAACGAAGCGGATGCTGACGGCACGATAGATAGTTTTGTCGTAAAAAGCGTTACGACTGGTAGTTTAAAAATTGGTACATCCGCTGCTACTGCTACGGCGTTTAATGCCACAAGCAATAATACGATAGATGCAACTCATAACGCCTACTGGACACCTGCTGTTCCGAATAGCAATACAACCGCAGCCACTCCAGCTACAACGGGCATGGTGTTAAATGCGTTTACGGTGGTTGCCAAAGACAATGATGATTTAGAGTCTGCAACCCCTGCCCAAGTAACCGTTAAATTAACCACCGGCAATCTTGAACCTACTTTTACACTATTAAACAGCCCTGTATCAGTCGGTACATTAACGGATGGCGCGGTGGTTAGTTTTGCTAAACTGCAAACTAAAGCCAATGCTATGGATGTTGATGGTGTGATTTACAGCTTTATTGTGAAGGAAGTTAAAAGCGGTACATTGAAAATCGGCTCTTCTGATTTTAGCCCCAGCAACAATACCATTGATGCAAGCCATACCGCCTATTGGACACCTAATAAAACCACCGCTACCGCAGGTTCTGTTGTTGATGCTTTCACCTTAGTCGCTAAAGATGATGGTGATTTAGAATCCGCCAGACCGATTCAAGCCAAAATCGAACTGACAGAAACCAACACAGCTCCTACTTTAACCGCTTTTACTGGTGCTGCGGCAACCGGAATTCAGGGTAGACCAGGTTCAGTCACAGTCACCTTTGCTAATTTACAATCCCAAGGTGATGAAAAAGATACCGATGGCGCAGTTGATAGTTTTATTGTTAAAGCTGTAACATCAGGCACTTTAAAAATCGGCTCCAGTTTAACTACCGCCACACCTTTCAGCAGCACTTTAAACAATCTGAACAATCTGATTGACGCAAAACACATTGCCTATTGGACACCCGCTACCAATGCAGGCACAGGCAATATCAATGCTTTTACCGTTGTGGCACAAGATAACGGCAATTTGGTTTCAGATACCGCGATTCAAGCAACAGTCAACTTAAAACCCGCTCCTGCACCTGTAGCCAATTTACCCACACCGATTGGTAAAGCGAGTCCAAATCAGGTTTTGGTTGCTGACACCAGTGGCATTAAAGATTTAATTGGCAGTGCTGGCTTTAGTTATCAATGGAAAGCGGGTGGCGTTAATATTCTCGGTGCTACCTCAGAAAGTTATACCTTAACTCAGGCAGAGGTTGGCAAAGCAATTACCGTTTCCGTTAGCTATTTCAGTTCAACCGGTTTAAAGTCTCTTGTTTCAACTCCAACAGCGGCTGTTGCTACGGTTGAAAGCGGGATTCCTTTTGCAGCCGAATTTAATGGCAGTTTGCAGATTGCCGAAATCGGTGATTTTTCTGCCACCATCACCCAGCTTGGAGCTGACTTAATCATAGGTGATTCTGGCAAGCTTACCGGTACATTAGAGTTACAAGGCTACGACCCTGCTCAGGATAATGAAGCCCCCATCAATTTAAATCTGGAAGCCAATTACGATCCCAGCAATATTTCTTTAGCAGCAACTCTGGATGAAACAACTCCCTGGTTAACCCCGTTCGGGCTGGAAGGAACGCAGCTTAAAAACTTGTCACTGGCAATGGATGGTACATACGCTCCGATTGCATTTGGCAGTGTAACCTTGGCAGGCACTTTGGCATGGGCGGATGATGTTACCGGCGTGACATGGGTCGGTCGTGACACTCCTCTGGGTTATTTAAGTGCTGAAGCAAAAATCAACAGTGTCAGTGTGCAATTGACGATTGGAGACGACATATCTTTGTCGGGTGAATTTAATGGCAACGCGCTGTTAGAGCTTGGAAATTTCTCGGCTACCCTGACACAGGCAAAAATAGGCTTTGCATATACCAGTGCCGACCCTGCTGTGCCAGGCTCTAAAGGCAAGCTGGCAATAGATACAGGGGTAAAAGTTAAACTGGAAGGTTATGATCCACGCCAGGATGGTGAAGCACCTCTCGTGTTAAATGGCGGTTTCAGCACGAATGGCGCGGGAGTAAAAGTTTTCTCCTTGTCATTGGACGATAGCACGCCCTGGCTTAATCCACTCGGTTTAAACGGCGCAGTGATTAAATCATTCTCACTCACTTACACGAGAACTACGGTTGCTGCTGTAGGGACAAAGCCGGCTCAAACTTATACGGCTACAGAGATACAGGGCAAAATGGATTTTGTGAATCCAGAAGCAGACGGGTTAACCAACTTTATATACCAAACGCTGGGAATAACCAGCTTGGATGTGCTCTACAGCACTGACAATCAGGCGGGAGCGACTTTATTTAAAGCAGATCTAGCAAATATTGAGTTAGTCAAGCCTGCTAAATCGACTGATTTAAGCTTGGCACTTAACTCAGTCAGGTTTGAGTATTCCAGCACTACGCCTCCGGTTTCAACGACCGGAGTCACTCCCACAGAAACAAATAAAGTAATCGGCATTACCGGACAATTGGTAATGAAAAATTATGATGCTACTCGCACAGATGAGCCGGATTTTGTTGCCAGTGCCTTAATTTCTTATGCTCCTAATAGCAGCGGAGAAAAAGAAGTTTCTTTGATTGCCTCTATTGATAACTGGGCAAATCCGTTTGGCTTAATGGGAACAAACCTGAAAAATCTGTCTTTAAAAGCCGGTATGGTTTTCAAGCCTTTCAAGATGAATGTTCTTGAAATTACAGGTTCTTTAGAGTTTGTTTCAAATGCGACTAGCGGTGCATTGGCTGATTTTATGGTGAATACCTTAGGTATTAATAGTCTGGAAGCCGCTCTGTTAATTAATCCTGCCACAGCCATTGCTTCGTTAGATGGCAAAATAACTACTAATATAGAACTGGTTAGAAGCGGTGATTTTAGTGTTGTGATTAAACAGGTAGGCGTACAGCTTTCCAGAACGGTAACAGATGCTAACGGCAAAACCACAACGACAGTCACCAAACCTGGTGAAATTGCCGCACCAGCTGATGCCACAGCCACTACAGCTGCAACTTACGCTGCTACGCTATACAGTGCAATTGCACTCAACGGTTATGACCCAAGCCAAGATAATGAACCCGCCATAGGTCTAATCGGTAGCATAAGCGCGGTAGCAGGCAACAACAATGGTGCAGTCGCACTCTACGTTGGTTTAGACCCTACTAATCCTGCACCTTGGAAAAATCCGTTTGGCTTGACTGGAATGCAGATCAATTCCTTAAGTTTAAGTGTTGTTGGTAAATTTTCGCCTTTTAATGTAGTGGTAAAACTGGAAGGCGTTTTTGAAGTGGATAAAACCACGCCACCACCTGAAGGCAGTATGGCTAAATTTTTAGCCGACATCGGTATAGACAAAGTAGGACTTGCAATTGATCTTAATACAACTAACAAGTCGCTAGCATTATCTGCTTTTATGGCAGGTCAGGTGGTTATTATTGCCCCAGATACCACAAAAGGTGAAGAACTCAGTTTAACCTTAACAGATGCTGCTTTAGCACTGTCTCTTTCAGTTGCCACCTCTGCTGCTGCCATTCAAGTCACGCTGTCAGGCAAAGCGTTGTTATCCGGTTACGACAGCACACAAAATAATGAACCTGTCTTAGCAATTGCAGCGGCTATATGGGCAAAAGCCAGTTTAGGAACAAATACCTCTGTTAGCATAGGTTTAGATGCGAACTTTAAATTTGTGGATGCAACACATGCAAATGGCTGGGAAAACCCTTATGGTTTAACGGGCGTTTCTATAAAAGACATTTATCTGAGCCTAGGTGTAGGTTTAGCACCAGTACCGATACTCGATAGACTGGTTGCTTACGGTTCTGGCGCACTTGGCACAAGAGAAGTCAATGGTATTACAACGCCTAATAACATTACGCTGGCTTTTGTTTATGACAAAGCCAATGGCGATTTTGCTTTTCTGGTTGATGTTGAACAGCTCAATTCCGAAGATTTGATTACTGCTTTAATAGGTGCGTGGGATGCCAATGATGGTGATAGAAATAACGATATTGACAAAATAGCCCTAGGCGAAACTCTAAAGTTGATCTTGCCTAATTTGCAAATTTCAGCAGTGGACTTTGATAATGCCGACCAGGATAACAATGAACTGACTGGTGTAGACCCACTGTTGAAAATGGCTAGTAAGGATACTGTGGTTATTGACAAACCAGGCACCGCAGAGGATGTGGTGATTACAAAAGGAATTAATTTGGGTGGAAAGTTTGAGATTGGAGGTTTTAGCATAGAAGCAGGATTTGCTTTAAGTGATGCCGGATTTGGCACCAGCTTTGAAATATCGGCTGAAATTTTAGGCGCAACTTATTCACTGGGTGTGGAGATTAATTTTGTTACCGAAACATCAAAGGCTTCATTTGCGCTGAAAGTGGGAGATTCCTATGATTTTGCATTTGACCTGGATGTTAGCGAAGTTGTTTCTTTCTTAAGTGATGTGGTAGGAACGGTTGCCGGATGGATAACTGACAACGTTCTCGGCCCTATTGCGGATATTGCGGGTGTCGCCTTTGATGTAGTAGGCGATGCCGCAGTTGCAGTGGGCGCGGCAATAAGTGATGCGGTAGAAGCAGTAGGGGTTGCAGTCGATGCTGCGGTTGCTGCTGTAACTAACACTATAAATGATGCGGCCGCTGCTTTAGGCATCAATACACAAGCAGTAGGTGATGCCATTTCAGGAGCTGCTGCTTCTATTGCAAAAGCGGCTGAAAATGTGGCGACAGCTGTTGTAACTTTTGTGAGTGATGCTGCCAAAGCAATCAGCACGTTTGTGAGTGATGTTGCAAGTGTTGTCGGTACAGTTGTTAGTGATATAGCCACTACTGTAGCTAGCTTTATTTCAGATGTTGGATCAGCCATCTCCACTGCTATAGGTGGAACAATTGATGCTGTTGTTAATTGGGTTTTATCAGACAATAAAGATTTTGGCAGCGTTAATGATACTTGGACAGGGACTAGTTATGATGATCAAGCAAAAGGAAATGGTGGCAATGACAGCTTGTATGGGGAGTACGGGAAAGATGTTATCAATGGTGGAATCGGAGATGACAAGCTCTACGGCGGTGGAGGAGATGATATTATTTTCGCAGGTGATGGCAAGGATTCAATTGATGGTGATAAAAGAGCTACGGGTTTAGACGATCAAGGAAATGACCAGATAGACGCAGGCTCTGGCAATGACACTATTTCTGGCGGTTATGGAAATGATCTGATTAAAGGCGGTGATGGCGATGATACTGTTTATGGTACTTTGAATGGCACTGTCTTTGCTGATACAGCAATGGATACTATTGATGGTGGCAGGGGTAATGACTACATTGATGGACAAGATGGTAACGATGTTTTAGCAGGTGGCGATAACAACGACACCATTTACGGCGGCGATGGCAACGATAAAATAGATGGAGGTTTGATTGATGACACTCTCTATGGTGGAAACGGTGACGATACCATTGTAGGTGGAGGTGGTTATAGTTGGAATGGAGTATGGACTAATGGTCACGATTATCTGAAAGGAGATGCTGGTAATGACAAAATGGATGGAGGTGATGGTAACGATACACTCTATGGCGGCGATGGTGATGATGTGCTTTCAGGAGGAAAATCAAATCACTTGGAAACAGTGATTGATGTTGGAACCAAGCAAACTGTTGCTGTATGGGTCACCAGTGGCGATGATTCTCTTGATGGTGAAGGCGGTAATGATAAGCTTGATGGCGGTGATGGTAACGATAGCTTGTCAGGTGGATCAGGGAGCGACGTGCTACTAGGGGGCGATGGCAATGATTCTTTAGGTGGTGGTACTGAGCAAGATACCTTGGATGGCGGTGCAGGCAACGATACTTTATATGGCTCAGCGCAAACCGATACTATTTCAGGTGCAAGTTCAAATGACATGCTCTCAGGCGGTGATGGCAATGACGTGCTGTATGGCTACACAGGCAATGACAAACTTGATGGCGGTACTGGTACTGATTTGTTATGGGGGGGAGTGGAAAATGACACTCTTTCTGGTGGTGATGGCAATGACACGCTAAACGGAGGCATCAATAATGATTTCATTGACGGCGGTGCAGGTGACGACAAGCTTTATGGTGAAGACTCTTCTGATACTGGTTCATCGGTAAAAACACAAATAAAACCAACATCAGCCTTAGCAGTGTCAAGCTCAATAGTGAGTAATAATCCCCCAAGTTCAGAAGGAGTGGGCAATGCAATTGACGACAACGTCAGTACAAAATATCTTAATCTGAGTGAGCTAAATGCGGGGCTAACAGTCACTTTTAGCGCGGCTCAAGTCATTGATGCTATTAAGATTACTACAGCTAATGATGCTTCTGAAAGAGATCCTGCCAGTTATTCTGTGTATGGCTCTAACACTAGCACCACCACAGTATTCACGTTAATTGCTGAAAATAAATCGCTTGCACTTTCTACAAACCGTAGCACAGAAAGTGACTTCTATACTTTCAACAACGCCACTGCATATAAATACTACAAAATCGTATTCCCGACAGTGCGTGACGCAGCGACAGCTAATTCCATGCAAATAGCAGACATCAAATTTTACGCGCCTACAGATCACAGTGACACACTGTTAGGCGGTGATGGTAATGATTATCTGGCTGGTAATAAAGGTGACGACAAACTGAATGGTGGAAAAGGCGTAGACACTCTCTATGGCGGCACAGGCAATGACACCATGACAGGTGGTGATAACGAAGACAAGCTGTTTGGTGACGATGGCAACGATGCGCTTGACGGTGGTCTTGCTAACGACACACTTGATGGCGGGACTGGTAATGACACTCTAATCGGTGGAGCTGGATATAGTTCAAATAACCTATGGATTAGTGGTAATGATTCTGTAGACGGTGGAGTTGGCAATGATCATTTGGATGGTGGTGATGGCAACGATACATTAATCGGAAGTGATGGTAATGATATTTTGTTGGGTGGCAAAGCCAGCCATCTTGAAACTGGCTCAGATGGCAAACAATATACTATAACCAGCGGAAACGATTCTTTAAGTGGCGGATCCGGCTTAGATACGCTTGACGGCAGCGATGGTAATGACACCCTTTATGGTGGTACAGAGGATGATTTATTGTCAGGTGGTGACGGTGTTGATTATCTGTCAGGTGATGCAGGCAATGACAAACTGGATGGCGGTGCAGGCAACGACTCACTCTATGGTGGCACTGAAAACGACACACTGCTGGGCGGACTTGGTAACGACACGCTTTCGGGTGATACTGGCAGCGATTATCTGTTCGGAGGAGACGGCACAGATTCCATTGATGGCGGACTTGGCAACGATACGCTTGATGGCGGCGCAGACAATGATACCCTCAAAGGTAACGCCGGCATTGACCTTATTAGCGGGGGTGCAGGCAATGACAATATCGACGGTGGAGACGATGCGGATACGCTGATGGGAGGCGATAGCAATGATAGTGTTTCGGGAGGTCGTGGCAATGATTCTGTCTCAGGTGATGCCGGTAGCGATATGCTTGATGGGGCTGATGGCAATGACACCCTGTTAGGTGGTAGTGAAAATGACTCTTTGTTAGGTGGGGCAAATGATGATTTACTCGATGGCGGCACAGGTAATGATTCGCTTGATGGAGGTACAGGTAATGACAACTTATCCGGTGGCAACGATAACGACTCACTAACAGGTGCAGCAGGATTGGATACGCTAAATGGCGGATTAGGCAATGATACACTCAGCGGTGGCGATGATGCGGACATGCTGGCAGGTGGTGATGGTCTGGATTATCTGACAGGTGATGCTGGCAGCGACAAAATTGATGGCGGGCTGGGTAACGATACGCTCTCTGGTGGCTTGAATGATGATACCTTGTTAGGCGGGTATGGCGATGATTCTGTTGCGGGTGATGCAGGCAATGACACTTTAGTCGGAGATGCTATCAAGGCTGATGGCAGTGCCGATGGTACTGGCAATGACATACTGAACGGTGGAGTAGGAAATGATACGTTGTTAGGCGGCAATGGTAACGACACGCTACTGGGCGGTAGTGAAAATGATAACTTACTAGGCGGTAGTGGTAATGACTCCTTATTAGGCGAAACTGGTAACGATACGCTGGATGCAGGGGACGGTGATGATACCCTCAATGGTGGCAACGGCGGTGAAGAAGATGCTATGTTGGGTGGCTTAGGTAACGATACCTACTTTGTCGATAACAGCAGAGACAGGATACTTGAAAACGCAAATGAAGGTATTGATACGGTTAACAGCTCAGTGACTTATGCTTTGACAGGCAATATCGAAAACCTTGTACTGACAGGCACAGCAGCAATCAATGCTACAGGCAATCTCTTAAAAAATATATTAACTGGCAACAGCGCGGCAAATGTTTTAACAGGTGATTTAGGTGATGACAGCTATTTTGTCGATGTAAATGACACTGTTGTTGAAAATGACAGTGCTGGAGTTGACACCATTAATGCCTCCATCAGCATTAGCACCATGATAACTTACAATCTGGCTGCTAACGTAGAAAACTTAAATCTTACACTCACAAAAAGTGCAAATGCGGCATGGGTAAGCGTTAATGCAACGGGAATCGGCAACGCCTTAAACAATATTCTTTCTATAACCTCTGCTACAGGAGTTGCAGCAATCGACCTGAAAGGTCTGGCAGGTAATGACACTTATATTATCAGCGATGGATTTACTCAAGTTGTTGAGGAAGTAAATGCGGGCATAGATACGGTGAATAGCTCCATCAGCTATACCTTAACAGCAAACGTGGAAAACCTTTTATTGACAGGTAGCAGCCCGATTAATGGTACAGGCAATACTTCCAATAACACACTGATAGGTAACTCCGGTAATAACTCACTTGATGGAGGTGCTGGCGTTGATACTTTAATCGGTGGCACAGGTAACGATATGTATATTGTTGATAACAGCGCGGATGTCGTCACTGAAACATCAACCTTAGTAACTGAAATTGATACTGTGAATAGCTCTGTTAGCTACACCTTAGGTGCAAATATTGAAAATCTGACATTAACTGGAACAGCAGCTATTAATGGCACGGGCAATAGTTTAAATAATCTGCTAAAAGGTAATACTGCCAATAACAGCTTAAGCGGTGCTCATGGTAATGATACGTTGGACGGCGGTGCTGGTATTGATACTTTGGTCGGTGGCGCAGGCAACGATACCTACACTGTTGATAACAGTGCAGATGTAGTGACTGAAACTTCAATCGTAGCAACTGAAATTGACACGGTGAATAGCTATGTTAGCTACACCTTGGGTGCGAATGTTGAAAAACTGACCTTAACCGGAACAACCGCTATTAACGGCACAGGTAACAGCTCAAACAATACGCTAACAGGAAATACCGCGGCAAATAGTTTAAGCGGCGGTACTGGTAATGATACTTTAATCGGCAGAGCCGGAGCTGACACATTAACAGGCGGGACTGGCGCAGACATTTTCAAACTTACAGACATACTATCGTTTGATAGCATTACTGACTTTTCAGTTGTTGATGACACTATCCATTTGGATAAAGCCCAGTTTAGTAAGCTTCTAAACACAGGAGCTACGTTAACATCTACTGAGTTTAAAATTGGTAATGCTGCGCTCGATTCAGATGATTATCTGCTCTATAACAGCAGCACAGGAGTATTGTCTTACGACGCAGATGGTAATGGTGCGGGGATAGCAGTAAAAATTGCCACACTTGGCACGGGTTTAGTCTTAACAGCGGCAGACTTTTATGCTGTTTAACCCAAAAGATGTTTTAAAGCTGTTTTAACCACAACAGCAAACCATAAAAAACCTGTTCACGAACTTATCGGAACAGGTTTTTTTGTTTAGAGAGCGACCAGCAATTATCCTTATGACAAAAACTCTCTACAATCTGATTACTTTGTAAAACACAAAAAAATAGAGCGTGTCATTACTTACCAGTCGAATCCCACGAGATTTTAGCGAATCCCTTATCTCACTAGAATTCAAGCCAGATACGGATTTCCCAAAAACAGCCGAATTTTCAGCCCTACTTTTTGGGACAAACTAAGCCCACAGAATCCAGATATTTTCGTCTGAAAAATCGAATTCCCCGTGCCGATTAAAATGCGCCCAAGTGTTCTGGAAAAAACGCCTTAGCGGGAACGCTTAATCGCTCAAATCCTTGAAGAATTATTCCAGCATCCCTTGCTTAATAATAAACTCGCGAATCTCTTGCAATCCTGTCCCTGTTTTTAAATTGCTGAATACGAACGGACGCTCGCCGCGCATTTTTTTCGCATCTCTGTCCATCACATCTAAAGACGCGCCCACATAAGGTGCTAAATCAATTTTATTAATCACCAACAAATCCGAGCGCGTGATGCCGGGGCCGCCTTTGCGGGGAATTTTGTCGCCTGCGGACACATCAATCACATAAATGGTTAAATCGGCGAGTTCTGGACTAAACGTCGCGCTGAGGTTATCGCCACCACTTTCCACCATAATAAAATCCAAATCAGGAAACCGCTGGCTCAAATCATCCACTGCGGCTAAATTCATTGAGGCATCTTCACGAATCGCGGTATGTGGACAGCCGCCCGTTTCCACGCCTAAAATTCGTTCTTCGGGCAACGCTTGGCTGCGGATTAAAAATTGTTGATCTTCGCGGGTGTAAATGTCGTTGGTCACTACGCCGATATAAAAATCATCGCGCATGTTTTTACATAATGCGTCCACTAATGCCGTTTTTCCTGAACCGACGGGGCCGCCGATGCCAACTCGTAAAATGTGTTTTTCTGTCATGGTTTTACCTCTGTAGAACACGATTTTTAGGATTTTTAGATTAACAGGATTAATCGTGAAATCCTGCTAATCGTTAAATCGTGTTCAAAAATTAAGAACGAAATAAACGTGAATATTGCATTTCATGCCGACTACTGGCTAAAGCCAAACCAAACGCGCTACCACCAATTTCAGCATCAGTGAGATTTAACGCTTGATCCACTAAATCTGGAATCTTAGCCGCTAACTCAAGCAACAATTTTTGCCCTGCAACTTGTCCGAGCGGTACCAATTTCACTGCGCACAGCACTTGATTTTCCAACCAACCCCAGAGATAACCTGTCATCGTTTCACGCTTGCCAATTTTCCACGACACAGCAGCAAAACTAAACAAAGTTGCTAAAGTAGCATCAGAATTGCGAATCCATGTTTGCATTTGCATCAATGGAGCATTCACGACTGCCAGTCCTCCAAAGGACTGGCAGTCGTAGCAATCGGTTAAGGCTAATGAATCCAGCAATCGCGCTAAGGCTTGTCCAGTTTGCCGATCTTCCGTGCGTAATTCCAAAGTTTCTCGATAAGCCAACAGCGTGCGACTCCAATAAATAACTTGCGCATCGTCGCCTGTTTGCCAAGCATCAAATAACCGCGCCAAAATCGGCAAATCCACCCGCGTTAAACAGATATTCATCACGCCGCTAATCCATTCACCCGCATCACTGGCATTTTTCACCCAACCATCGTCCACCGCCGCTTCCAGCCCTTGCGAATAGCTGTACATGCCAATCGGCAAGCCCGGACTGACCAGTTGCAGCAAGCGCAACAAAGCTAAATCAGTGCCCATGTCCGTGATACGCTCCATTTTCCGGTTCAAATGGCAATACTTCATGGCTGACG
>CAKZJE010000069.1 GCA_936941155.1 uncultured Methylomonas sp.
ACCATGTTGCAATCGTTGGACGGTTTCCCAATGAATTTTGGCTTGCTCGGCAAAGGCAACGCCAGTTTACCGATTGCGCTAGAAGAGCAAATTCACGCGGGAGCAATGGGCTTAAAACTGCATGAAGATTGGGGCACAACACCCGCCGCGATTGATTGTTGCTTGGGTGTAGCAGAAAAATTTGATGTGCAAGTGGCGATTCATACCGACACGTTGAATGAATCCGGTTTTGTCGAAGACACCTTTGCCGCCTTCAAAGGTCGCACCATTCACACTTATCACACCGAAGGCGCGGGCGGTGGTCATGCCCCTGATATTATCAAAGCTTGCGGTGAAGCAAATGTGTTGCCATCCTCCACCAATCCGACTCGCCCTTACACGGTGAACACGGTGGACGAACATTTAGACATGCTGATGGTCTGTCATCATCTTGACCCCAGCATTGCCGAAGATGTGGCGTTTGCAGAATCACGGATTCGCCGCGAAACCATTGCTGCGGAAGATATTTTGCACGATTTAGGCGCGTTTTCGATGATTTCCTCCGATTCGCAAGCCATGGGCAGAGTCGGTGAAGTGGTGATTCGCACTTGGCAAACCGCGCATAAAATGAAAGCGCAACGCGGTAGTTTGGCAGAAGATTCAGCGCGTAACGACAATTTCCGCATCAAACGTTACATTGCTAAATACACCATTAATCCGGCGATTAGTCACGGTATTTCCCACGAAGTCGGCTCGATTGAAGTCGGAAAATTGGCGGATTTAGTGTTATGGCATCCGGCATTTTTCGCCGTGAAACCGAGCATGATTTTAAAAGGTGGATTTATTGCCGCCGCGCCAATGGGCGATCCAAACGCTTCGATTCCAACCCCGCAACCTGTGCATTATCGTCCGATGTTTGGTAGTTTTGGCATTACCGCCGCCGCGACTTCGATGTTTTTCTTGCCACAAGTTGCCGTTGAATCCAATCTTGCGCAAACATTGAAATTGAATAAACAAATCGGCACAGTGAAAAACACCCGCAACATCAGCAAAAAAGATTTGATTCATAACCATTATCAACCGAATATTGAAGTGGACTCGCAAACCTACGCCGTGCGTGCCGATGGTGAATTATTAATTTGTGAACCCGCCGAAGTTTTGCCATTTGCGCAACGTTATTTTTTATTTTAATTAAATTGGTGGCATTAATATGGATGATATGTTTGTCAATGAAGACATTTCAAAACATGAAAATCGTGTGAATTTAGCATTGTTTCATCTTCAAATGAATGATGATTTTCATAAATGGTTTTGTGAGCAACTAGGAATTTCAGATTCTTGCGTGATTTATCCACAAAAAGGCAGAGAAGGAATTAGACCTGATTTTATTGTTAAAGATGGCGAAAAAGAACTGGGTTGTATTGAAGTTGAACTTGGTGGTGAAAATAAGGATCAATTAAACAAGTATCGAATGATCTATGAAACTGTATTTTCCATTACTGGAGAAAAAACTGATGAATCCAATCTTGGTTTAGATGAAATTTCAGGTTTTTTGTCAGAGACAATTATCCCTATTGCTAACAGTCAAACTAAACTGTCAGCGCAGTATTTAGTGAAGCTAATTAAGGATTGTGCACATGGTACTAAATCTTATTCACGCAGTCCTGTGAGTGATGAAGTAATGGCGAAGCCCTTTATAAATAAGCTGTTGACTGCGCTTGTTGATTATGAACCTAGAGATGGTCAATCTAAGGCTGAACCTGGCAAATATTATTGCGATACTTATGAGGCTAAAGGATTTTCCTTTAGAGTTTATTCACCAATATCTAAAGCTAATAAATCAGTTTCTTTATTCTCGATGACTAATGGACGTGATTTCATTTCATTTTCTTCAGCAGAAAAGTATCGTAACTATCTAAGTCATAAAAATGTTGATGCTTGGATAAGTTTTATTACCAACGAGTTATGCTTGCCAATTGACAAAATAAATCTTAAGAACCGACTAGAAATATCAATATCTTCTTTGTCGGATAATTTTGAAAATTTTATAAAAAACATTAAACCTCTCATATAGTTGTCATGTTTAATAGCGTTACTACTTTTGTTTTCTAATTTTTCTATGCTGAAATTAACTGAAATTACTCCCACCGAAACCGCTACCGATGAGGTTTTAACCTTGCCTTACGAAGCGCGGCAAAAATCGCGCCTTTTAAGCAAAACCGACAAAGGCACGGAAATCGGCTTGTTTTTGCCACGCGGACAAGTGTTGCGGCATGGTTATGTTTTGAGTGGCGTTGACCATATCAAAGTGCGAGTTGTCGCGGCAGATGAAGCTTTATCCGTCGTGCGCACCGATGATGCCTTGCAATTCGCTCGCGCTTGTTATCACTTGGGCAATCGTCATGTCGCGTTGCAAATTTTGCCGAATGAACTGCGTTTTTTAAGTGATTATGTCTTAGATGAAATGTTGGTCGGTTTAGGCTTAACCGTCAGCCATGAAGTATTGCCATTTGAACCGGAAAATGGAGCGTATCACGGACATGGGCACTGATTTAGCTTTGTTG
>CAKZJE010000070.1 GCA_936941155.1 uncultured Methylomonas sp.
TACCCGCGCCATTGTCCAAACGACAAGCCGCCGCGATTGCTTTGCAAAATATGTCTGAATTATATGCAGCTTACTAACAACGGTTTAAAAAAATGATTAATGAAATGATGCCTAAACGGTCTGCTTTTTTTGAACAGCAACAAATAGCTGCCGCGAACGCACGCACACCAACGGGGGGCGAGGCGGTAGCGGCAGCTATACCCCCCACAGCTAATAGGGGGGTTACGGATAGAAATACTTACCTTGATTCTGCTGGACAGCTCTTTTCTCTTGAAGAATATTTAAAGCCTGATGAGGATTTAAAACCGTTAGAAAATTTCAGAATAGAAGCTGTTGGCTCTGGTTTAAAAGCAAAAGTAATTCGATTACCTGTACCTATGGAGGGGATTAATTATTCCTATTCGTTTATTGATTGGCTGAATTTTTCATTCAAAAAACACGATTATTTCACTTCTGTTTTTTCCGCAGGTATTCAGGAATATAACTCTGATGTTGCCATTGATACAGAAATGCAGGTTATTTCTGATCTATCACGATTTTTAACAAACATTTTGGGCTTTGGTGTGACCAATGAACGCACGAAAGGGCTTTATTTTTATCAACGTACTTTTGATTTAGGCGAATCGGATAAAAATTGGGGTCAAGTGTGCATCGGTGGGCAAAATGAAAGTGTTCTTGTTTCGTTGACCGCTCAAGGTTTGTTAAATGCTAAATCTGGCTGGCAACAACGTCTTTATCACTTTCTTACTTGCATTCCTAACTTAAAAATCACTCGAATCGACTTAGCGCATGACGCTTTTTACTCTAAAAAAACGGTAGAAGATTATTTTCAAATGTATTTGGCAGACCTTTTTAGTCTTACCTATGTGCGTCCAAGCGTTGAACAGCGCGGTGACTGGGTTAATCAAGGTGAACATGGTCGCACCCTTTATGTGGGCAAACGTCAAAGCGGTAAATTGCTGCGCATTTATGAGAAAGGAAAACAACTCGGCTCCGGCTTTTCTGACCTTTACCCTGACTGGTTGCGTGTTGAATTAGAGCTTCATAACGCCCAGCGTGATATTCCCTTAGATGTTCTGTTAAAGCCTGGTGCTTACTTGGCGGGTAGTTATCCGGCGTTAAAGAATCTTTTGTCAGAACAATGCACGATTGAAATGAAAAAAAAATCTTTAAAGTTAACCGTTGACCGCTTGATTGAAGTGACGCGACACCAATTTGGGCGTTATGTGCATTTTATTTCTAGTTTGTTTGGCATTGAGCAAGCTTTTCAAATCTTGACCGAAGGCAAGGAACAAACGCCTAAACGGTTGGATTTTGATGATTATTCCGTGTTCGACCCTGCTATCTATCTGACAAATGCCAAAGTTCTTTTTAATCCTGAAAATCCATTGTTAGCAACTAATGGCGGTGACTTTTTGGATTATGCCAGTTTTAAAGGTTTAGAACCTGTACCGTTTTAATTATGCGGTATTTCGTAAGTTTTAATGGGTTGGGCTATGCCATTTTAAATGACAAAAGAGAGGAAGTTTCCCCAACTTTTGACACTGAAAACCAAGCCCGTGAGTATTTATCTATTTATTTTAAGTGAGGATTTTATGCCAGTTATTAATGTTATCGGTGTTCGTAAGCAGCAAGGAAAAGTAGAAGGCGGCTCTGCTTATGATTTTTCTGTTATTTATGCGATTGGTCGTTTAGACCCTTCCGCAATTGACCGTAAAGGTTTTTCAGGCATTGAATTGCGCGGTCTTCCTGAATTTTACGATCCTAAGTATTTGAATCTCCCTTTCACACCTCAAGGGCTTCCTTTTGAGGTTGAAATTGAGCAAATCGCCGTTGGTAAAGGTATGTTCAAAGATACGATTGTTTCAATGACTCCTGTTAAGTCTGCTGCTCCAGCGGCTGCGGCTGTGGTTTCTGGGAAACCTTCGTAATGTCTTTTGATTGTACGTCACTGGTAACAGGGCTGCCGATTACAACCACTGTGATAAGTGATTGTGATGCTACTAAGCCTTTGTTGTCTATGACGGTAAATGAATTTGCAAATCTTGCAAATGCGTCATCGTCAAGCCTGACGGTGGCGGAATTATTCGCCGTTCCTTTAGCTACTGATATAACTAATATTTTTTGGTTAGGATTTAATTCTATTATTTATTTTTATATTTTTGCTTATTTGGTCGGTTCTGTTGTTAATTTTATTTCTGAAAGGTGATTATTATGGATTTTGCTCCAATGATTTCTGCTATTAATACTGAAGCTCCCAAAGTTGTTTTGGCTATTATGGCTGTTGCTGCATTAAAACTTCTTCCCGGTGTAACTCGCTGGGGAGCTAGTTTAGTTGTTTCTTGGTTTAGATAGTCATGGATTTTTCCGGTCTTCTTTCTGTTTTTGATGTTGCTCCGGTTGTTTTATCAATTATAGCTATTGCATCAATTAAGATTTTGCCAGTTGTCACTCGTTGGGCGGTTGGTATGGTTATTAATTTTTTTCGATAGCTTTTAATTTGAAGACCAGTTTAGGCTGGTCTTCATTTGGGTGCTTTTATGATTTGGTTATGTTTGTTTTTTTTCTATGGCTTGTTTTGTTCGTGGGCTGTTATTCAGGGCTTTGAAGGTTCTAAATAATGAAATTAAGACTTTTTTTGTTTTTGATTTTATTTTTTAGTGCTTTGCCTGTTTTTGCAGTGTCTCAAGCTGAGGCTTGGGTCGCTTGTGAAGGTTTTGTTTCTTCTTATAAAGCTCGTTATCCGTCTTCTCCAGTTTATTGCGCTCATCATTCGTCTGCTAATCGTATTCAAGCTATTAATCCATCCGGCACTGTATATGCGTCTTATTCTTATGATGATAATAGTTGTCCAGTTGGTCAAGTTTGGAATTATGATACTCATCGCTGTGACCCTTTGCCCGACCCCGTTTGTTCAATTACCGAATATTTAGACACATCAACCACGCCGCACTCTTGCCAACCTAAAAAATGTCCTTCTAATGCCCCAGCCGGTTCGTTTATTAGTCTTACTACTGGGCTTTGTGAATTGCCGCCGCCTTGCGTTGTTGGTGCTGATAATCCTAATTATTGTGCACCTCAACCAGACCAACAATGTGATTTAGCATCCTCTGACGGTGTTAATTATGATCTTTACATTTGTATTAAAACAACTACACCTCCGCCTCCACCTCCACCGCCTGCTGATTGTTCAACTACCAATACTTGTCCTTCTGGTGATGGCACATCAGGCACTGGAACATCAGGTGATGGCACATCGGGCACTGGAACATCAGGTGATGGCACATCAGGCACTGGAACATCAGGAACTGGAACATCAGGCACTGGTACATCGGGCACTGGTACATCAGGCACTGGCACATCAGGCACTGGTACAGGCTGTTCTGCTGGTGATGCTTGTGACCAGTCTCAAATTAGAACTAATACCTCAACTGCTGCAACTAAGCTTACTGATTTAGTTGACGGTTTAAATAAAAAGCCCACTTCCGGCGTTTCTGTTTGGGGTTCTGAATCGGGCTATAAATCACTTTACACAAAAAAAGAAAAGACTATTTCAGGTGTTTTTCAAACCTTTTCTTCTGAAATTTCTAACGCGCCTCTAGTTAGCTCTGTGCATTCTTTTTTTGACGTTGGTTCTTTTGGTGGCTCTTGTCCTGTTTGGTCTGTTGATGCTTGGTTTTTTCATATTGTAATAGACCAATTATGTTCTTCTCTTGTGATTCATGAGGTTTTCCCTATTGTGCGTGCTGTGATTATTCTGGTTTTTTCCTTTTCTGCTTTTAGAGTGGCGTTTTTATAATGTTCGATTGGCTAGCTGAAAAAATAGATAAATCTTTAGTTTTTATTAGAGAATTTTTTTCTGGAATTTGGAATGATTTTTATAATTTCATTTCAGAATTGCCTGCCGTTATTTTGGAACAAATTCTTAATTCACTTTCTGCCATTTTTACTTCAATTTCTGCCCCTTCTTTTCTTCAATATGGTTTAACTTCCCTTTTTTCCTCTTTGCCTGATTCTGTGATTTATTTTTTAACGCAAGCAGGATTTTTTCAAGGTCTCGCAATTTTTGGTACGGGTGTCACTTTTCGACTAACTCGCAAATTATTAACGCTGGGGCAATGGTAAATGATTATTTTTCATCAAGGCTTGCCTAGGTCTGGAAAAAGTTATGAGGCTGTCATAACTATTCTGGCTGAATTAAAAAAAGGTCGGCAAATATTCACCAATATCGAGGGCATTAATTTTGAGAAGTTTTCCCAGCTTTCTGGCATTTCTTTAGAAAAGTTAAAAGGTGATACTTTTGAAGTGGAGATTTTAGAATCTCAGAAAGAAGAATTTAAAGATGTTTATTCGCGCGTTTACACGATAGCCGAAGATACGCCCGTTTGTCCTAAATGCGGTAAGTTGATGCAGCTTAAAAACGCGCGTGACTTTAAACGCGATAAAGAATTGTTAGATTTGCCTAGTGAATTCTGGGGCTGTATGTCTTTTCCGCTGTGTCGTGGCACTAAGCCTAGGGCTGCTATTACAAAATATTACATCACTAAATTTTCCGGCTTTTTATTCCAACTGACAAAAGAAGATATTCCCGTCATTTATTCGCGCGTGACTAATAACTCGACTGTTGTTATTGATGAAATACAAGATTTTTTCCCCGCAGTTTCAAAACCGCTTGATAAGCAGATGACTGAATTTGTGACCCAACACGGTCATAGGGGGATAAATTTGTTATTGATGGGTCAAGACTATGCCGACTGTCATAATCTTTTTAAACGCCGTATTGATAAGCTAATCCATTTTACCAAGCGCGACGCGGTTGGTATGCCTCAATCTTATTCATGGGAAAGTTATAAACTGAGTTTGAAAGGATTGGTTAAATTGCGATCTGGTGGCGGCAAATACGATTCTAAATATTTTGGTTTATATAAATCGCATGTTGATGATTCAATTGACGCTAGTAATCATAGAGATGATAGAACCAATGTTTTTAAAAGTTCGGCGTTTACTTTTTATATTCCTGTTTTTCTGTTGTTGGTTTGTTACGCTATTTATTACTTGTATGGCTTTTTTCATCCAGCCTCAGCGAATGCAGCCATTCCAAATAAGTTAAGTTCTTCTGCGCGTGTGCAATCTTCGCCCGTTCTTGTTCAGCAATCGCCAATTCTAAATAATCAAGCGGTTACTCCTCAGCCTGTTTATTCTCAATCTCCAGTTGCTGCAGTTCCTCCAGTTGTTAAAACTGTTTCCTTATCGCCCGTTAGTTATTTTCAAAATGTTGCAGATAAATATCAACTTGAAATGTCTGGAATCGTTGAAGGTATGACTGATAAAGGTTTTAAGTTTTCGGCTTTTATTGATGCCGTTGACGACAATCACCACTTAAAAGAACGTTTTACGGTTAAAGAACTTAGGGCTATGGGCTGGGGCGTTTTTAGAACAGATTACGGCTTATTAGTTGTGAATGGCACTAATCAATATGTGATTAGACAACGACCACGCGATTATTTTGGGCAAGTTGCGCAAAATGTTCGCGAATCACCGCAAATTTCAGGGACAAATTAAATGGATTTTACCCCAGTTATTTCTGCAATTGATGTTATTCCGGTGGTTTTAGCTATTGCTGCAATTGCTGCAATTAAGATTTTGCCTAGTGTAGCGCGGTGGGCTTTTTCTCAAGTTTTTGGCTTTTTTGAAGATTTTGATAACTCTAAAAACTTTACAGCTAACAAAGTTAATACTGATGTTAAGAAAGATAAAGCTGATTCTAAAGTTAAAAGCGGTGTAGGCGGCTCATCAAGTTCTGTTCATCCTGCTTTTGCTCCCTTTGTTTTACCTGAATCTGTGCCAGTTGTTCAATCTACTGCTGTTCCTTCTGTTTTACCTGAACCTGTGCCAGTTGTTCAATCTACTGCTGAATCTAATTTATCACCTGAATCACGATTTAAAGTTTTCGGTGCAATTTTTGGATTTTTTGGCGGTTTTTTTAGTAAGTTTTTTTCGTTTTTTAAAAGAAAGTGAGGTTTTTATGAGTGCTTTGGATTTTGGCGCGGTTACAGCTGCGGTTGATGCTTCAACTATTGTGACTGCGATAGGGGCAATTGCTGCAATCAAAATTTTGCCCGGTGTAGCCCGTTGGGGATTTGAAACGGTTATTTTTTGGTTCGATGGGTCTGAAAGTTTGTTTATTAGTCGTATTCAAGATTTTTACACTGATACTGATCCTTATGGCGATGATAACGCTTGATTTATTTGCCGCTGCACAATTTCTTAAAATGAATGCCGAAGTTCTGCGGCGGCAAGCTAAAGCGGGAATTGTTCCAGGTCGTAAAACTGGCAAAAGTTGGGTATTTATTGAAGAACATCTTGCCGACTGGGTTTCTGGTCGTTATTCTGATAACGGGCAAGGTTTGCAAGTGATTGACACACAACAAACGGAGGTTATAAAACAATGTCAATCTACAAACGTGGTGAAACTTGGTGGATACAAATCACAACACCAAGCGGAGAAAGAATACAACGCTCTGCTAGGACTACAGACAAACAACAAGCGCAAGAACTCCACGATACGCTAAAAGCCGAATCGTGGCGTGTTAAACAGTTGGGGGCTAAGCCTCGCTATACATGGCAACAGGCTGTTGTTAGATGGCTTACTGAACAAAGTCATAAAAAAAGCCTTGATGATGATAAAAAGCAACTTCTGTGGCTGCATCCATATTTAGAAAATAAGTATTTGGATGATATAAACAAGGCTATGGTTGAACAGATAAAGACAACTAAGCAGCAAACAGGCGTGACTAATGCCACTGTAAACCGATTGCTTGCGCTAATTCGTTCAATTCTTAATCGTGCCTTAAAAGAATGGGAATGGCTTGATAGAGTGCCTACGGTGCGTTTATTGCCTGAACCTGTACAGCAAGTCAGATGGCTTACTGAACTTGAAGCAAAACGGCTTTTAAAAGAATTGCCTGTACATGTTGAAATTATGGCGCGTTTTACGCTGGCAACGGGTTTACGAGAATCAAACGTGACTGGCTTACAATGGAATCAGATAGATATGGCTCGGCGTTGTGCGTGGATTAATCCAGAACAAGCTAAGGCTAAAAAAGCAATTTCAGTGCCTTTGAATAATGAAGCTTGTGAGATTATCAAATCTCAGATTGGAAAGCATTTAACTCATGTTTTTACTTATGAAGGTCAACCAGTAACACGCGCTAACAATAATGCTTGGCGACATGCTTTAAAACGTGCGGGTATTAAAGATTTTCGATGGCATGATTTGCGCCATACTTGGGCAAGTTGGCATATTCAAAACGGTACGAGACAGTGAAAGTATTCAAAACCAGCGGTATCTTAGAGAAAAAAAACACTGAAAAATTAGAAAAATGCTGAAAA
>CAKZJE010000071.1 GCA_936941155.1 uncultured Methylomonas sp.
TGTTTTGGAAGTTTTTGACCGATTTAATCAATGGGAAAGAGCCAGGATTGGATTATGATTTGGTGCATTATGATTAATTGTTTAAGTGCGTTATGACTCAGATAAAACCGTTGCCTTTTGAACAAGATATTGAAACAAAAGCCGTATTAAAAAAACTTGTCAAAGCTCATCAGACATTAGCAGAGTTGAAAGGAGTGACGGCAACTATTCCAAATGCGGACATTCTGATTAATACGCTCTCACTACAGGAAGCGAAAGATAGCTCCGCGATTGAAAATATCATCACCACGCACGATGATCTTTATTGTAGCGACAGCCAATCAAAATACTTTGTTAGTTCTGCGGCAAAAGAAGTTCATAACTATGCAACAGCTTTACGCAATGGATTCAAACAAGTTCAAGAGACTGGTTTGCTGACTAATAATGATATTTTGGAGATACAAGCCTGCATTGAAGAAAATAATGCAGGTTTTCGTAAATTGCCGGGTACAGCTTTAAAAAATGATGCAACAGGCGAAGTTATTTACACACCGCCGCAACATGCAGACGAAATTATTGCGTTGATGAGCAACTTGGAGCAATTTATCAATGATGATGAACTTTGCGATTGGGACGCGCTGACCAAAATGGCGATTATTCACCATCAGTTTGAATGTATTCATCCTTTTTATGATGGCAACGGTAGAACAGGGCGAATCATCAATGTTCTGTACCTTGTCAAACAAGGGTTACTGAAATTTCCGGTACTTTATTTAAGTCGTTATATTAATCGGAACAAAGCAGCTTACTATCGCCTTTTGCAATCCACTCGTGAAACAGAAGATTGGCAACCTTGGTTGTTATTTATGTTGGATGGTATAGAACAAACTGCTAAAGAAACAATTTTATTGATTGCTCGCATCACAGAAACAATGCAGGAGTTTAAGCAAAAGATTCAAACGGAGTTACCTAGAATCTACAGTCACGACTTACTTAACAACTTGTTTAGTCATCCTTATACTAAGATAGACTTTGTTACGAAAGAACTTAATGTGACTCGGATTACTGCTACAAAGTATCTGAAAGAGCTTGTAGGGATAGGTTTGCTAGTAGAACATAAGAGCGGTAAACATAACTATTATGTCAATACAGCTCTTTACGACTTACTCAGCAATGTACATCAAGGCAACTCTCATGTATAGAAAGTAACTATCTTCTATACATGTACTTGCTCTCATGTATAGAAACTATATATTTTTTATACATGTTGTTGCTTTTATGAGAGCTTGTTTTGCGCTACCAGAATAACTTAAGAGGCTACTATGAGCTGGCAAGAAGTATGCGAACATCCGATTTTAAAAGATTTGCCGTTTAAAATTGAATTAGTCGAAAATCAGCATTTTTAAATGAAAAACTACATTATGATTAATAGATGAGGGACAAAATGGCTGTCATTGAATTATCAAATGATTTTGTGAACGAAGCGGCGGTGATGGCGAATACAATGCACCGTTCATTGGCTACGCAGATTGAATATTGGGCAAAGTTAGGCAAGATTGCCGAGGAAAATCCTGATTTATCAATGGCTTTTGTAAAAGATATTTTAATCAGTTTGCAGCAAGTTGAAGCGGGTGATATTTCTGAGTATGAATTTGGATGAAAGTTTTACAAAGTAGTTTGTTTGCCAAAACCGTTAAAAAACTGCATAAACCAGAAAAAGCGTTGTTAGACGATGCAATTAAAGCGTTGCTAGTTGAGCCAGAATTAGGCGATTTAAAAACGGGCGATTTGAATGGCGTTAGGGTTTATAAATTTAAGGTGAATACCCAACAAATGTTATTAGCTTATCGGTATCAGAAAGAAGTGCTAGTTTTGATGTTATTGGCTTATGGTTCGCATGAAAATTTTTATCGGGATTTAAAAAAGTCTTTATAAAACCAACTGAGAGATTATTTTTTATGAAACAACTGACCGCTGAAGCGCAGAAAATCATTGACACATTGGCGCAACGCTATCAATTTAGCTCTGAGGCGGTACTCAGTTTGTTGCAAGCTATTCGTAACGGCAACGGCACTATGGCGCAGTTTAACCATCCTGAATTCGGTGGTTCTGGGCAATGGATGCGAAACGGGATGATTATGACAGCCGATATGTTTAATCATGGCTTAAAACACCGAATAGCAAACTTATGTGAAGAATTGGCTGTTTTGTGCGCCTCGCAGCCCAACTTTTCAGCAAACGTTTCTTTTCAGGCGCAGCAGCAAACCTATTCGCCACATCCTGACAATCAGCAACAGCAAAATAGTTTTAAAACTATCCCGATGGCGAGTTTGTTTGTACCGCTAGGTGATTTTGGTCATTGGTGGCCAGATAATTTGCCGAGTCCGAATAGCACCGGTTCACAAAATAACGCGAAGTATGCTTATTTCGCGGGTGTGCGGCGATTAGCGATTGAAGTGAGCGGACAAGTGACACTTTACGATACGCTAGACCATCAAATCACCGGATTTTCACAGCAGCAAGCAAGGGACGGAACGATAACGTTTACCAGTCAACACGGAACGGTTGCGGTGAATAGTTTGCCGATTGTTGCGCCGGATAATCTTTCTGTGCAATCGGCTATCGAAGTCAACACCGTGAATAAGCCTGTCATCCATCAAGAAGCCGATATTTTTTTAGCATTGGAAAAACTCGCTGATTTAAAAAGTAAAGGCATTTTAACTGAGAGCGAATACAGTGCTAAAAAAGCAGAATTGTTAGCCAGATTGTAAAGTTTAGAATGACACCACTCAAATTTAGTTGGGATGAAAACAAAGCCTTAATCAATCAACAGAAGCACGGCATTTCTTTTGAGGAAGCGAAAACGGTGTTTTATGATGATTATGCGCGTTTAATTGCTGACCCAGACCATTCACAGCAAGAAGAACGTTTTTTACTGTTAGGTTTGAGTGAGCAATTTAGGCTTTTGTTGGTTTGCCATTGTTATAGGGATTCAGGTGGGCAATTGCGGATTATTTCAGCACGGAAGGCAAATAAATCAGAGCAACAACAATATAAGGGGTTTCGTGATGCGTGATAATTATGATTTTTCTGATTCGATACCGAATCCTTATGCCAGCCAGTTGAAAAAACAGGTTACTTTGGATTTGGATGATGGCACGGTGAGTTATTTTAAGGAGTTAGCGCAGAAAAAAGGCATTCCGTATCAAAATTTGCTTTATCTGTACCTTAAAGATTGTGCCGATTCGCATCGGGATTTGACGATTCATTGGTCGTGATTTGTTATTAAAAAGCAGAATATGAAAAAACTATATCAGCTTGAGTTGTTGACGTTGGATAAGAAGTTGGCGAGTAAATTATGATGAAAACACTCTACGAAAAATATAACGTCACAGACTACAAAGATTTCCCCGCTTTAAATCCGCTAACTTTTATTTTGCGTAAAGCTGAATTAGGTCTTGATTTAAGCGTATCGGAATTGAATTGGTTAGAGCAATATCAATTCTTTCAAGTAAAAGAAATAATCAAAAACCAGGAAAATTATAGAGTTTCTTTATATAAAGAGATTCATCAAGACATTGTGAAATTAAGAGGAAATAGGTTTGTGCCATTTTCCATTATCAAAGAAACTGATACAACTGGAAGTCTTGTTGACTCAGGAATAGCCTTCCTTTTATACAAAGTTTATGCTCTGGACAGACTTGCAGATAACGAATTGCGATTTGTTAATCGAGATTATCATCAGTTCTTAAATACTAGAGATTTTAATGAAAGAAAGCAAAAACAAGGCATAACAGAAGCTATACCTTTTGACGAAAATGCTCAAAAAATCATCTCAAAAATCGAAAACAAAACCCCATTTTGCGTTGCTGATATTGAGTGGCTATGCACTCATAAAGCCTATTCGTTTTTAACACCACTCAAAAACCAGTTTTCTCAATTACAAGATAAATATAAAGTCAATCTTCAAGATAAATCGGATGTTGATTTGTTGTTTCTTTTTTATATTTTACAGAAACTTGATGAAAATAAACTATTAGAATTTCCTGAAGTTGAGTATTTAAAAACACTTGGCTTAATTGAAGCATTAGAAGTCTGCCAAAAAATTGAATTTCGTACTTTAAAAACAAAATACCAAGCTACACAAAGCCAAGATGAAGAAATTAACAGCCATCTTTTTAAAATATTAAAAAAGTTAGAAAGTGGTTTAACGTTACCCGAGCAAGATATTAATTATCTGAAAAAACGTAAACTATTTGAAACACTTAAATTTAATTATCAAAAACAGGCTGACACGTTTAATAATAAAATTAAACAAGGTTATGGATTAAGACCAGACGATATAATGTGGTGTGAAGAACATAATTTTAAAGAAATTGTTTTTGATTGGCTGAAAAAAGATTATGACATTAGTCATCTTAAGGACAAGCCAGAAAGCCTGCTTTACCCTATTCTGAAAAAACTACAAACTGATAACCGTTTAACTGATGATGATGTTGCTTGGTTAGAAATTGAGAAGTGGTTGATTAAAAAGGAACAGTTTCCGCCGTTGCCCTATTCATCAAGCAAAGTTTTTATTTCTCATCACACGTTAGAAGCGCAATTTAATGAAAGCGAATTTCAGCGAACTAAAGACTATTGGAAATTAGCAAATGCCAGTGCACATTGGCGAAAAGCCGAAAAACCAGATTTTGCTTTAGCACAAACAAAAGATTTGGATTTTAAAAAAATAAAACCCGCAAAATTAAGGGCGGCTCTTTTAACAACACGCGGCGGTGCATTTCGGGATATTGAACAATTTAGTAATGCCGAACAATGTGCGCTTGAGGCGATTAAGCACTTTTCCGAAAGTCATAACCCTTATACTTTATTGGGAGCGTTATGTTATGACACAAGACGTTATGATGAGGGTGATAGATGGTTTGCTGAAGCCGTCAAACGTGGCTATACAATTCGAGAGCAAGATGCAGAAATCAAACGTATTTTGCGTAAAAAGAAAGACAAAGAACGCGAGGAGTTAATTGCTTACCTTTTGAAAAAGGATTCAATTCGATATAGTTGGGTTAATCAATACAAAAAACCATGAAAACCGACAGTCTGTTTTATCGTCTGTTTCAATATCATCCGCAATTGGCTTTTGAATTATTAGGGCTAAATTA
>CAKZJE010000072.1 GCA_936941155.1 uncultured Methylomonas sp.
TTAAAAAAGGGCGGACGCTTAGGTTATATCTCCTCATCCACGTTTTTTAGAACGAATAGCGGTGAAGCGTTGCGTGAGTTTTTAAAAGTCCGCAGCAATTTATTAACACTGATTGATTTTAATGATTATCCGGTTTTTGAAGGCGTAACGACTTATCCGGCGATTTTGATACTGGAAAAACCGGAGCGGTTGCGTAAAAACGCGCCAAAATCTGAGTTTAAATTTTTGAACATTACTGCGAAAAAAGAGATAGAGCATCAGGCGGTTAAGCAGCAGTTGCAAAATGGGTTTGGGGTGATGAAACAAGCCGCGCTTAAAGCGGATGCGTGGCAATTGGAAGATGAGAGTTTTTTTAACCTGCGGCAAAAAATCACGCAAGGATATAAAACGCTCAAAGAGCTTTATGGCTCGCCTTTATACGGGCTTAAAACAGGCTTGAGCAAAGCCTTTGTAATTGATGCGAAACAATACAGATTATTAAAGCAAGATGACCCGACCGGTGAAATTTTAAAGCCGTTTTTAGAAGGGAAAGATTTAAAACGCTGGAGAGCAGAAAGTAGGAGTTTGTATTTAATTTTATTCCCTAAAGGTTGGACGCATGAACAATTGGGTTATAAAGTAGAAGATGATAATTTTGCCGAATTAACAGAAAACGATGCTTGGAGTTATTTGCAAAGCAAGTGTCCCAACATTGCGGAGCATTTGAAACCCTACGAAATAAAAGGACGTAAACGCACTGATAAAGGCTATTTTTGGTGGGAAATGAGGTCTTGTGCTTATTATAAAAAATTTGAAAAACCAAAGATTATTTACAATAGATTTATGCCTCATACCTTATTTTGGCTTGATGATATGTGTAATTACCATAATGATGCTTTATATTTTATTCCAGCAGTTGGCTATTACGAGTTAGGTCTTCTAAATAGCAAATTGTATTGGTATCTTTTAACAGCTAATGCTTTAACTATGAGAGGTGGCTTTTATCAAGTTCTTGGACATGTTTTAGAAAAAATGCCCATTCCGACATCCAATGAAGAACAACAAAAATCTATTGCTGATTTAGCCGAACAATGCCAAACACTTGCTAAAAAACGGTATGAATTAGAGCACAAAGTTCAACGCCGTTTTTTAGAAAACTTTCGTCCTGCCAATAATAATGAATCGTTAAATACGAAACTAACTCAATGGTGGAATTTATCATCAGTAACAGAGTTGGCAATCGAAGTTCGCAAAGCTTTTAAGCTAAAAGCATCTACAAAGCTAAATGTAGATTTTAGTAATCCGGCTATTCAAGATACTTGGGAATCTTATCTTCAAGAAAATATCAGCGAATGGCAAACGCACACGCAAAAAATTCAGAATTTGGAAAAGCAAATTGATGATTTAGTTTATGCGTTGTTTGACTTATCTGATGAAGAAAAAAAGCGGGTGAAGAGCTAAACAGTATTAAAGCCTTCAAACTCTGCTTGATGAGCATTTACTTTGAACTCATCGGACAGCCTATAGGATTGAGAAATTCAGACGGTAGAGATGCAAACAATACGCCTCTACAAAACCTTTTTAATATCGGATTAAAAAACTTATGTCATTTACGCAATTCAAAAACATTCCGCAGGTTCAGCAAAAATACGCAATCAAATATATTGAGCAAAACTTTATTCAACCGCTTAGCTTTGAATTATCAGCTTATTTTTTAACCGAGTTTGAATTCAATTTAGCCAATTTAGATGTATTTGCCTCAGAAGCCGCACGTTGTGAAATTATTATTTTCCCCGTACTGCGCGAAGTTTATAAATACTATGCAGAACAATTTGCACTGTGGGTGCAGAAACCCATCAGTTTTGATGCGCAATTATCAGGCGTACCTGATTACGTTATTTCAAAAAAATCAGCGTTTGGAAAACTGTACTTAGAAATGCCTCTAGTCGCAGTCGTTGAGGCAAAAAAGAATGATTTTGAGCAAGGCTGGGGACAATGTTTAGCCGAATTGGTTGCGGCACAAAAATTAAACAACAATCCATCGCTCAGTATTTATGGAATTGTAACGGATGGAAAAACATGGGAATTTGGCTGTTTAACCAATGACCTTTTTATTAAAAATACCAAAGGTTATACGCTGGATAACCTCGCCGAATTATTAGGTAGTTTGAATTTTATCTTTCAAAAAATACATGCTGTTCTTGTTTCTGGAACATAAAAACCGAACTACTGACACACAAATTACCAAGTTAGAAAAAATTATTGCGTTGATGGAAAATCAAGCTGCATAATCCAACATCCGCTTTCAAATTACCGTTTTTGCTCCGTTTCGCGTTTTTTCCTCTACTCCTGTCTACAAAAAAAAGCCTTTTTGCAAACTTAATGGCATTTTTGTGTTCTATTCTTTTGATTGAAAATTTCTAAGACGACCGGTCGTATTTAAAAAATTCAGACTATAGTGAACCCAAAACTTAAGGTATAAAAAATCCTTTGTGCTGAGTTTCTCAAACCATGACCGGCTCAAGCCCGTCGACAAGCTCAGGAAGAAAGGTTAAAGGTTTTGCGTAACACCAGTAAGTTCGATAAACTTTTAGAAAAAACAGTTTGCCGCCTCTACATTTTTATACAAAGGATTACTAATGAAACGATTTACTTCAATCTTCCCGCTGTTTTTATTAACGTTGGCAAGTTTTACTACGCAGGCACAAAATTGCGATGCCAGCCTAAAATCTGACACTGTTAATAGTCGTTACATTGCAAATACTGATGGTACGGTGACGGATAAACAAACAGAATTGACATGGATGCGTTGCGCATTAGGACAAACATGGGATGGTAGCGGTTGTGTGGGTTTACCGAAAGCCTATGCTTGGAAAAAAGCTGAAAATATGGCTGAGGCAACCACATTTGCAGGAAAAAATGATTGGCGCATCCCAGAGCAAGAGGAATTGCAATCGTTGTTTGAAAATCGTTGTTATCGCCCTTTTATCAATTTAGTGGCTTTCCCAAATCCTGCTGATATTTGGTTTTGGACAGACACGGCAAACCCTAGCAATATGGGCAGTGCATGGATTGTGAATTTCTTTTATGAATACCATGCGTTTGGAAATAAAAACGATGCTTATGCGGTGCGTTTGGTGCGCGATTAATTAAGCGAAAAATATTAAAAACAGCTCATATAATCCATCATTCTTTCTTGGCATTCAAAAAACACATTGGGATAAACACTGCGAATAAAAACTTTTAATCCGTATTCCAAAAAAACAGTGAGCGTTATTAAGCGGGCATAAGCTGCCCAGATTTTTTTTGAAGTATTTGCACTGCTACGCCATACCGCGATTGTCCAAAAAATACTTGGAAGAAAAAACATAAAATGCAAATCATCCCAGCTAGAAACACTGATTTCTGCGGCTTTAGCTTGATAATCGGTGATGAAAATCCCTATATTTAGCACGATAAAAAAAGGCCAAAACACGCGCGATAAATTTAATTGTCCAGCCCATGCGTGCAGAAAGTAATAATATAAATACAGAGAATCCCCGATAGGTCTTTCTTCAAATATTTCATCTGGATAGGGTGCACTGATAAATAGTGCGGCGAATAAAACCAGCAAGATTGCTAAAAGCTCAAAAGGACTGCCAAAGCTGGTGTAGGCAAAAAATAACGGCAAAGAATAAATAAACATAATGAGCTCTGGTTACCTCTCAGGCAAAAAAAAGCCCGTTATAACACGGGCTCTTTAAACGTAATAGTTTAGTTTTTAGATTTATCTACGATTTTGTTCGCTTTAATCCAAGGCATCATTGCCCGCAGTTTTTCACCTGTGACTTCAATCGGGTGTTCTGCATTCAAACGACGACGTGCCGTCATTTCAGGATAATTAGTCATTCCTTCTAAAATAAAGCGTTTTGCGTATTCGCCAGTTTGAATGTTTTTCAAGGCTTCACGCATGGCTTCGCGGCTTTCAGCATTGATAACTTTTGGCCCTGTAACGTATTCACCATATTCTGCATTGTTAGAAATAGAGTAGTTCATGTTGGCAATGCCGCCTTCGTACATTAAATCTACAATCAATTTCAATTCGTGCAAGCACTCAAAATAGGCCATTTCAGCTGGGTAGCCGGCTTCAACCAAAGTTTCAAAGCCCATTTTTACCAGCTCAACTGCGCCACCGCATAAAACCGCTTGTTCGCCGAACAAATCTGTTTCGCATTCATCACGGAATGTGGTTTCGATAATGCCAGAACGACCGCCACCGATTGCGGAAGCGTAAGATAAACAAATCGCTTTTGCTGTGCCTGACGCATCTTGATGAACTGCGATTAAGTCTGGAACACCGCCGCCGCGTACAAATTCTGAACGCACTGTGTGACCAGGTGCTTTTGGCGCAATCATCACTACGTCTAAATCTTTTCTTGGCACAACTTGATTGAACAGAATTGAGAAGCCATGTGCGAAAGCTAATACTGCGCCTTCTTTGATGTTTGGTTCAATCTCGTCTTTGTACAGAGTTGATTGGAATTCATCTGGTGTTAAAATCATCACGATGTCAGCATCAGCAACCGCGTTAGCAACATCTTTTACTAATAAACCGTGTGCTTGAGCTTTTGCAACGGATGGTGAGCCTGCGCGTAAGCCAACCGATACGTCAACGCCTGAGTCTTTTAAATTTAAAGCGTGCGCATGTCCTTGTGATCCGTAACCGATAATAGCTACTTTTTTGCTACGGATGATTGAAAGGTCTGCGTCTTTGTCGTAATAAACTTGCATTGTGTGTTTTCCTTACATTTAAGTTGTGAGTTTTTTTAAATCGGGAGTAATTTTTCTATAAAGGATTTCAATGACTGTTTCAAGAATTTTTATTATAGAAACATCCTCAGATAGAAGTTATAGAGTTTTAATGACTAAGTTGGTGAACATTAGCAGTTTCTTTAGCGTGGATTTTACTATCAACCAGATTTTTTATATCCTGCAAAACTTTTAAATTATCCAGCTTTGAAATTTCATTATAAATGGCAGGATGAGTAGATTGAATTATTTCGTCAGACTGGAATTGCAAAATATGAATTTGCTTAACACCTAATCCGTCAATAATGACATTACGCATAAACGGAGTATTTTCTTTAACTAACTTTTTTAATTCGCCATAAAAAGAATCTTCTTTATTTAAAATAATGACACGAGAAAGCGTTAAAAAATCATCTTCTTCTAAAAACTTTTCCAGTTTATCCGCCATTATATCAATCGCCGCACGTTGTCTTTTAGGTAGCCAATCCGCACAAACAACAACATCCCACTCATGACGATTTGCCGCTAATTCAACAAACGCTAATAACGAGAATTTTCCGTTTTCCTTTTCTAATTCTTCGCAAGCTTGTTGTATTTTTTTTAAAAATGCGTTCATAAAATCACCTTCAATAATACTTTTATCGCATTAATAAAATCATTGGCTTCTTCTTTGGTTTTGGCAGAAATTTTATAGCGTATTTCTACCGCCCATGTTGTTTGAACAAGTGTCCATTCTTGCCAATGTTTCTTTTTAATTGTGCCATAAATACTGCATAATTTAGCTAAATCCGTTAAAGAATGCGTTTGCCATTGCTTTAAATTATGCAATTTAAACTCTGGCGAAGTTTCTGGAAAATCAGCTCGGTTTGCATCCTTGCAAAGCCTAGCCTTAAACGCTATTTCCAAACAATATCCGCATAAGTAAATCGCACTATCAACGCGTTGACCTTTGATTAACCATTCCGCATCAGCCAATCTTTCATTAGCTATTTTTTCTAGTTCGCTAATTGAAATCATCGTTTGTGAAAATTACAAATGTAAGCCCTTTTCACCGCGCGAAATGCCTGTTGTGCCAGAGCGCACCACTTCAATAATATTGTCTTTATCAATCGCTGCAACAAACGCATCCAATTTATCAGAAGGGCCTGTCATTTCAACGACATAACTGTTGGCAGTGACATCAATAATGCTGCCGCGAAAAATATCGGTGGTGCGTTTGATTTCTTCGCGGGTTTCCAAGGTGGTTTTGAGCTTAACCAGCATTAATTCACGCTCAACATGCGGTGTTTCGACTAAATCTATCAGTTTGACGACATCAATCAATTTGTTTAATTGTTTGGTAATTTGCTCAATAATTTCGTCATTGCCGCGTGTTACCAAGGTCATTCGCGATAAACTTGGGTCTTCAGTAGGGGCAACAGTCAACGATTCAATATTGTAGCCGCGTGCTGAAAATAATCCTGCTACTCGTGATAACGCGCCAGCCTCATTTTCAATCAAAATCGAAATAATATGTCTCATCATGCCAGCTCCCTGTCAGTTGAAGTGCCAAGGGCAACTCGTAATTTCATTTCGTGATGCGCTTTACCTGCTTCAATCATCGGATAAACGTTTTCGGTTCTGTCAGTGATAATATCTAAAAACACGGTGCGGTCTTTCATAGCAAAGGCTTGCTCCAAAGCCGGGCGCACTTGTTCTGGTTTATCAATTTGAATCCCAACATGACCGTAAGCTTCTGCTAATTTCACAAAATCTGGAATCGTATCCATATAAGAATGCGAATAGCGGCTTTCATAGGTGAATTCTTGCCATTGTCTCACCATCCCCATGTAACGGTTGTTCAGGTTGATGATTTTCACCGGCGTTTTATATTGCAAAGCGGTGGACAATTCCTGAATACACATTTGAATGCTCGCCTCACCTGTGACGCAAGCCACATCTAAATCGGGGAAAGCTAATTTCACACCAATTGCAGCGGGTAAACCAAAGCCCATCGTGCCTAAACCACCGGAATTAATCCAACGACGTGGTTTATCAAAAGGATAATATTGCGCCGCAAACATTTGGTGTTGACCAACATCCGAAGTCACAATCGCATCACCTTTAGTTACTTGATAAAGCTGTTCAATCACATATTGTGGCTTGATAATGTTGCTATCTCTGTCATATTCCAAACAGTTGACATCGCGCCATTGTTGAATTTGTTTCCACCATGCGGCTAAGGCTTTTTCGTTAGGTTTGACCGAGCTGTCTTTAATCAAATCTAACATTTCTTTAAGAACAGACTTCACTTCACCGACGATAGGAATATCAACTTTCACTGTTTTAGCAATTGAGGCGGGGTCTATATCAATATGGATGATTTTTGCATACGGGCAAAATTCGGCTAATTTGCCTGTCACCCTGTCATCAAAGCGTGCGCCAATTGCGATAATCACATCACTTTCGTGCATTCCCATATTCGCTTCATAAGTGCCGTGCATTCCTAACATGCCGACAAATTGTTTGTCAGTTGCAGGATAAGCTCCTAACCCCATCAACGTGAGCGTAATCGGATAACCTAAGTTTTGCGTGAGCTTAATCAGCTCTTTGCTACCTTCACCTAAAATAACACCGCCACCTGCATAAATCATTGGGCGTTGCGCGGAAAGTAACAATTCAACCGCTTTTTTAATTTGCCCTGTATGACCTTTAACCGCAGGATTATAAGAGCGCATCGTGACTTTTTTAGGATACTTATACGGTATCTTAATTTTAGGGTCGGTAATATCTTTTGGAATATCCACGACAACAGGGCCAGGTCTGCCAGTTGTTGCAATATGAAACGCTTTTTTGATGGTTTCCGCTAAATCAGCAACATTTTTAACCAAGAAATTATGTTTCACACAAGGGCGGGTGATGCCTATCATGTCGACTTCTTGAAAAGCGTCACTACCGATAACAGGTGTTGAAACCTGACCGGAAATAATCACCATTGGAATAGAATCCATATAAGCCGTCGCAATACCAGTCACAGCATTAGTTGCACCAGGCCCTGAAGTGACCAACACTACGCCGGGCTTACCAGTTGCACGCGCATAAGCATCGGCTGAATGTACTGCACCCTGTTCATGTCGAACCAGAATGTGTTTGACATCTTCCTGATGAAAAATAGCGTCATAAAGGTGTAAAACTGCGCCACCCGGATAACCAAAAAGAAATTCTACACCTTCGTCTTTAAGACATTGGACAACGATTTGCCCGCCACTGAGTTCCACGCTAACACCCTCTGATTAACACAATAACAATAAAAATTTACTCGCTTAATCATTTGTCCTTAAAACGAATAAAATCCATTCAGTCATATATTTTATAGTAAGCCGGCTAAAATACTGTTTTTAGAATTTTACGTCAAGCAATATCCGACCATTTTGCCTTGCTTCTTAATAATCCGTTGGCTTAGCGTTCTTTTCGGTCAAGATATGGGAATTTCTGAATTTAGTATCTGAACAAAATTTTTAAGGTCTGTGTAGGTTCTGACTTATCCGAATAACCGATGTTACACACTTCACATAGAAAATACTAAGCGTAGCTACGAAAGCGATTTCGAGGAAGTTAAGCAAAAAATTTTTAAGACGACCGGTCGTTTTGTAAATTTCAGAAGATTCTAGCGACAATACTTACTTGATTGGAATTGGTTAATAAACCCCATACTGAATTCTGCGAGAGTTTTCAGCGTGATACTGAAGAGGCAGTTAAAACTGCGTAAATTTGAATTGCTTAACCATCCACATATTTAAAATCTATGCGAATGGTTAAGTTTTTTGATAATGTTACAGATAGTCCTGCATACACAGAGCCAAAGCCTCATCCCAAGCTGGCAACATTAATGAAAAACGTGCAGCTATTGCTTGAGTAGAAATTCTGGAGTTATGCGGTCTTTTTGCTGGAGTTGGATATTGGCTAGTCGGAATTTTTTCGATATTTTTGATTTTCAAATCAACTTTATCAGCCGCTAATTGCGCAATTTTGCTCGCAAAACCATGCCAAGTTGTTTCGCCAGATGATGTTAAATGATAAATACCGGATGCGAACTCTGCTGCTTGTTTTTCTTTCAACGATTGTTTGACAATTTGCGCCGTGACTTCAGCAATTAAACGTGACCAAGTAGGAGTGCCGTGTTGATCGTCAATCACATTTAAAGCTTCTCTTTCTTTCATTAAGCGCAACATAGTCAACAAAAAATTGCCGCCTCGTGAACCATAAACCCATGAAGTTCGCAAAATTAAATGATCTACGCCTGTTGCTTCAATCGCTTGTTCGCCTGCTAATTTACTCAAGCCATAATAATTCACAGGGCTTGTCGCATCGGTTTCGACATAAATACCGTCTTTTGTGCCGTCATATACATAATCAGTCGAATAATGAATGAGCAGCGCGTTCAGTTTTTTGGCTTCCTCAGCTAGCACTCCCGGCGCAATTCCGTTAATTTGCATAGCGGCTTCTTGGTCGCTTTCCGCTTTATCAACTGCGGTATAGGCAGCAGCATTCACAATCACATCAGGTTTAATTTGCGCAACTGCGGCACGAATTGAATCAGAATCAGCAAGGTTCATCGTTGTTCTATCAACCGCAATCACAGTCCCTAACGGCATTAATGCGCGTTGTAATTCGTAGCCGACTTGTCCATTTTTGCCAGTGACTAAAATAACCGGAGCTTGGGCACTCATGCAAATACCTCCGCATCAATAAATGCAACGGCTTTTTGATCTTTTGCCGACAATTCCGGTTGCTCTTGATAATGCCAATCAATCGCTAAGGTAGGATCGTTCCAAGCAATGCTGCGCTCATATTCAGGTGCGTAATAATCGGTCGTTTTGTACAAAAACTCTGCCGATTCGCTTAATACCACAAAACCATGTCCAAATCCTTCAGGAACCCAAAGTTGTTTTTTGTTTTCAGCGGATAAAAACTCGCCCACCCATTGACCAAAAGTCGGAGAGTTTTTGCGCAAGTCCACTGCCACATCAAACACCTCACCTGATGTGACACGCACTAATTTGCCTTGAGGTTGTTGAATTTGATAATGCAGCCCCCTTAATACGCCTTTTCTGGAGCGCGAGTGGTTGTCTTGAACAAAATTGACAGTTTTACCAACGGCTTGATTAAAAACGCGATTATTAAAGCTTTCAAAGAAAAAACCGCGCTCATCACCCCATACTTTAGGCTCAACTACCATCACTTCAGGAATTGCTGTTGCTGTAATTTGCATAATTAACGCCCTTGCGCCAAAATTTTAAACAGATATTGACCATAGCCATTTTTCGCTAACGGTTGTGCCAATGCTTCCAAATCTTCATCGCTAATGTAATTCATTCGCCAAGCAATTTCTTCCAAACAAGCGATTTTTAGTCCTTGCCGACGCTCCAAAACTTCCACAAACTGTGACGCTTCTAGCAATGACTCATGTGTGCCTGTATCCAGCCACGCATAACCACGCCCCATCAGAGAAACTTCTAATTGGTTATATTCTAAATAGCGTTTATTAACATCGGTAATTTCCAATTCACCACGATGTGATGGTTGAATATTAGCTGCAATATCAACAACTTGTTGGTCATAGAAATAAAGCCCAGTGACTGCGTAATTTGATTTAGGTTGTTTAGGCTTTTCTTCTAAACTCACTGCGCGATGCTCTTTATCAAACTCAACTACGCCATAACGCTCAGGGTCATGAACTTGATAAGCAAATACGGTTGCGCCGCTGGTTTTTTGTGAAGCTGTGCTTAATAAATGGGCAAAATCATGTCCATGAAAAATATTATCGCCCAAGACTAATGCGCTTGGGTGATTGCCAACAAAATCTTTGCCGATAATAAATGCTTGTGCCAAGCCATCCGGTGAAGGCTGTGGTGCATAGCTGATGTTCAATCCCCATTGTGAACCGTCACCGAGGACGAATTCAAACAGCGGCAAATCTTGTGGCGTAGAGATAATCAAAATATCGCGGATGCCAGCAAACATCAGGGTGCTGAGCGGATAATAAATCATGGGTTTGTCATAAATTGGCAGCAATTGTTTAGAAACTGCTTTGGTCACAGGATACAAACGTGTACCTGAACCGCCTGCCAAAATAATACCTTTGCGTGTTGTCATTAACGTGCCTCGTAATTTTTGCTAATCCAATTTTGGTAACTGCCATTCGCAATATTGTCAACCCAAGCGCGGTTTTCCAAATACCATGTGACAGTTTTTCTAATTCCAGATTCAAACGTTTCAGCAGGTTGCCAGCCAATTTCACTGGCAATTTTGCTAGGGTCAATTGCATAGCGGCGATCATGTCCGGGGCGGTCTTTTACATAAGTAATTAACTCGTTATGTGGACGATAAGGTGAGTCTGGCACGAGTTCATCTAAAATAGCGCAAACGGTATGCACGATTTCCAAATTGGTTTTTTCGTAATTGCCGCCAACATTATAAACTTCGCCAACTTTGCCTTTTTCAAGCACTGCTGCAATCGCGCTGCAATGATCTTGCACAAATAGCCAATCGCGGATGTTTTGCCCGTCGCCATAAATTGGCAATGCTTTTCCTTGCAACGCATTCATAATCAACAGTGGAATGAGTTTTTCAGGAAATTGAAAAGGTCCATAGTTGTTTGAACAATTCGTTGTTAGCGTTGGCAAACCATAAGTGTGATGATAAGCACGCACCAGATGGTCAGACGATGCTTTCGACGCTGAATAAGGGCTATTCGGTGCGTAAGGATTGGTTTCAGAAAACGCTGGTGCATCTGCGGTTAATGAACCATAAACTTCATCAGTTGAAATGTGCAAAAAGCGAAATGCGGTTTTGCGATCTTCCGTTAAACCATTCCAAAAGGCGCGAGTTGCTTCTAACAAGTGGAATGTGCCAACCACATTGGTTTGAATAAAATCTTCAGGGCCATGAATTGAGCGGTCAACATGACTTTCAGCGGCAAAATTAACAATCATATCGGGCTGATGCTCTGCTAATAATGTATCCACTAAAGCTCTATCACCAATATCACCTTTCACAAAAACATGCCGTGTTTCACCGTTTAAAGCGGCTAGATTTTCTGGATTTCCCGCATAAGTGAGTTTATCCAAATTAACAATTTTGTGATCTGTGTTTTTAAACTGATGATGGACAAAATTTGCGCCAATAAACCCTGCGCCACCTGTAACTAAAATGACTTTCACAAAACCTCCTTAAAAATGATAAAAAAATAGTGTTTGTTAATTAACTAACGATGATCTTGATGAATAAAATTGCTGCAAAACCATGAAATGAAATAGATGCAAAGCATTATATTCGAGTCAACTGATTTTACACAATAAAGTAGGTTATTGCTGTAGAACCACAGAAAATACTGCACTAGAACACATTTTTTACGCTAATTTTTTACGCTAATTTTTTATTTGCAACAAAAACAAGATTTGCACTGAAACAAAATAGCAAAGAACTTATGCTGAACTCACTAGCACTTTACGTTATAATACCCTATTGTTGTCACTGCATTTAAAGTGATAGGCGTTAAGTGATGATACGCTTAACTGATTATTGGCTCTTAGGCTGTTGTTTTTAGGAATACAAAATAATATGAAAAAAATTAACTTTGCGTTAGTAAGATTGCTTCAATTTGTGGTTTTCGTGGTTTTTACCGCCACTGTATTGATTTATTTCTCTGCAATGGTGTTATTACCACTCGATGCAGTGGCAATCATGATTAAATTCTTAGGTTTGTTTGGATTAAACACATTGCTTGGAGCTGTGATTGCAATTCCTGTGGTGAGTTATTTAGCTCTGTCTGCGTATAAAATTCCAGGACTTGGAAAAATGCTGATTGATACAGGACTTGAATTAGTGAGCACTGGCAAAACTAAAGTTGAAGCCTTTAATGCGGTAGCAGAAAGCGTTAAAGCGTAATCGCAATCTTGTAGAGACGTTGTTGTCATGCAATGTCTCTACAAATTTTATTTTAAAACTGTTTTTTCACCGCTTTATATCACTCTAACCGCTCTAAGCGTTTTGTTAATCCCACAAATGCGCAATTCTTGAACCGACTTGCTCTCTTAAGTTGCGATTCATTTCAAACTCGTTATTCAACGCATCAATCACAATTAAAGTATCGCTAGTTTCAATATTATCGCGAATCACTTCTTTAGCTTCCAACGCGCGTTTTTCTGAATTAATGTACCAAAGTCCGTCTTGCACTTGAATGCACGCGCCTAAGCTTTTCAATGCCTGCATAAGTTTTGCGTAGTTTTGTTCTGTGTTGTTAGACCGATAAGAAACAAATAAATTGTTGGTCATATTGAAAACTCCTGACTCAATAGTTTGCTGATGTATTAAACGTTTAAAGCAAGATTATATCGCTGTGACATCCTCTCAGGCTAACAATTAAACTGTTTATTTTACTTTTTTGTAATAGCCATTAAAAGTGACATTAAGCCCGCCACATTGACCATTATCGTTATTGACGGTCAGCGCGTTTTTCCCTAGCAACAACACAAATTCGCAGCCATTTTCATCTTTATAACTCACTTGCTCGCCTTGCAAATCAAAAGTTCCAGCCACTTCACCGATATGCACATTGCCGGTTTTGGTATCGCCCACCCATACGGCATTGCCGAGCAGTTTAATTTTGCCTTTTTCAGGAGAAGAAAGCGTTAACGAAGCAGAATGATAATCCGGTTTGCCTTTTGCGTTATATCGTAAATATTCGCCTTTAATATTGGTAGTCGAAGCAGGCGCGGGAGCAGTATTAACGATAATATTGTTATTGTTTAAAACCATAATCCGATCTTGATAGGCTTTTTCTATACAGCGATTAGTTTGGCAAATATTACGAATGGTTTTTAACCACGCAGATTGCTGTTTTATAAATTCGGATTGATTTGCACTATTTGCCTTTCCGTTGTTAAAAGCCGCAGCCATTTCATCGTCTAAAGCAGAAAGCGATTGATCTTGGCAAATAGCTTTTTCAACTAACGTTGTGGCTTTGTTGCAATCAAAGCTCGCGGCAAGCGCGATGCTTGAAAATGTTCCTAAAACTGTAAAACTTAACATGCGCATATAGTTAAACATGACTTTCTCCTTCAATAAATTAAGATGACGATGAGATTATTTTTGTAATGCAATAAAACATATTTTAAAACGATTGCCTATAAAAACCATTACGCTCAAATGATAAGTTACTGAAAAATTTTTAAGACGACCGGTCGTTTTGAAAATTTCAGAGCATTCCAACAACTGACAAAATCTATTTTGCGTAACATAAGTTAAGAAAAATTACGCTATACTGACGCAATTATAAATCTATTACGTTATAGGGAGTCATCACTGTGTCTGAGCCAATAGAACCAAGCAAAACAAACACCCCACAACTCGCAGCGTCATCAGCTGCATCTGAACATGCAACAGGGTTTGCAACAGAAAGCGGGCAAAGCGTTGACAAAATTCGCGATATTATTTTTGGCGGACAAATGCGTGAATATGAAGCGCGGTTTGCAGCGGTAGAAAATCGTTTAAACAAAGAATCAACACGCTTACGCCAAGATATGGCAGATAGAATGGATGCGTTGGAAAATTTGGTATTGCGTGAATTTGAAACCTTAAGCAATAAATTGCAAACCGAAAAGAAAGAACGCAATGAAAGTTTGTTGACGGTCGAGTCGCTCTTGAAAAAAGCCGATGATTTACTTAATCAACGTTTAGGTGATCTGGAAAATAAAACCTTAGATGAAATCCGCAAATTGCGCACTCAAGAATATGAAGATATTAAAAATGTTCGCAGTCATTTACAGGATTTGCGTGAAGAATTGAATACTCAAATTGATCGCGAAATTGACGCACTGCGTAAATCAAAAGTTGATAAAGCCGGCATTGCTGCGTTGTTTGCAGGCGGCAATTCTTAACGCTGTTTAACACAGGCGGCACTAACCGACCTTTTAAAAAGCGTTACGCTTATAAATCTATGACAGTCGATGCCAATCAGCCCTCGGAAAAAAATCAGCCCCACACTTCTGACGACGCGCAAACCTTAGAGCAACTTATTGAAAAAAAACGCTATCAAGCTTTAAAAGCGTTGTTGTTAGCTGAAGAGTCTGAGCGTCTTGCAAGTTTAGAGCACTATATTCATCATCCTGATGCGCATATCGAAAAAATTGCCCCGCTGTTGGCGCAGGCAATTCAGCAAGCGAATTTAGCCTCTATTTATCAAGCACTTGAATTAAATACCATTGTGCAAGATAAAATTATCGAATCTGTGCAAAATGACACGGCAATGTACACGCAAGCGTTGTATCCGGTTATTTTGCCTGCGATAAAAAAATCAATTGCAGAAGCATTTAAAGAAATGATGCAATCGCTGAATTATGCGATTGAACAAGGCTTTTCGTTAAATCGTTTTGCATGGCATTTTGAGGCGTGGCGCAGCGGTGTGCCGTATCGAGAAGTGGTGTTACGCCACACGTTATCCTTTCGGGTTGAACAAGTTTTTTTAATTCATCGCGAATCCGGCTTATTAATTCGCCATCTTTCCAGCGCGGGCGTACAACAACTGCGTGATAGCGACGCGGTTTCTGCCATGCTCACCGCCATTCAAGATTTTATTAAAGACTCGTTTTCGGTCAATGATTCCGATCATTTAGACACGGTAGAAATTGGCGATTACACGGTTTTTTTAACCCGTGATAGCAATGCAGTTCTGGCTTGCGTGATTTGGGGTATGGCACCTTATGCCCTGCGTGAGGTTTTTGATAATGCTTTGCGGGTGATTGATAAAAATTATGGCGAGTTAGTTAGCAATTTTGATGGCGACAGCAGCCTGTTAGAACCTGTTGATGCGATTTTGCACAGTTGTTTGTTATTTAAAGACAACAGCACGTTTAAAAAAAAAGATGCGTCCATCAAAAACTTTGCTATTTTGCTGCTGCTAATATTCGTGGGAGTGGGTTATTGGCGTTATGACAATTGGCAATTTCAGCAACGCGCCGAGCACTATTTGCAAGCTTTGCAACAAACCGCTGGCGTGATTATTACCAGTCATTCGTATGATGGCAAAAAACTGCTGATTAAAGGCTTGTACGACCCTTTAACTCAAAATCCGCAACAGCGGAGCGCACAATTTGGTTTAAAACCCCAACAAATCACCAGCCAATGGCAAACGTATCAATCTTTAGAACCTTTTTTTGTTGAACAACGCTTAACGCGCTTGTTGCAACCGCCGAATACAGTAAGTCTACATGTTAGCAACAACACGTTAATTCTGGCAGGCGCGGCGAGTAAAAGCTGGCTGAAACAACTCGATTTATTACCCCCCGTGCTGATTGGCGTTGATAAAATAGACACCCATGCGTTGAAAACTTATCTACAGGCAATTACTGAATTATTGCAACCCCCGCCCACTGTCACAATGGAATTTAAAGAGCTGAATTTGCTCGTACAAGGCACGGCTTCCTTGGATTGGATTCAATCGTTGCCGGGAAAATTGATGACACTGCCTTTTGTGCAAAGTTACGATATTAAAAATTTAACCTTTAGTGAGGCGGCGCAATTACAACAGTTAGTCGAAAGTCTGGAAAAAACCTCTATTTATTTTGCTAACGAACAAGCCACGCCTACCGATGCGGAACAGAAAGATGTGGCATTAGTTGCCGACACCATAAAGCAACTGCAAGCTCTTTCCGTGCAGCTTAATAAACCTGTTGAAATTATTGTGATTGGACAAACAAACAGCGATGGCACGATTAAATTTAATCAAAATCTTGCTCAAAAACGAGCGGAATACATGATAGAACAACTCAAAACGCACGGTATTCTATCGGGCTTAAAAACAGCAATGAAAACAGACCGCAAATATGAAAAAACAGGCAAAGAATTGCATCGAAAAACCAGCTTTAAAGTTATTTTCACTGGAGTAGACGAGTAATGAAGATTATTCAAAAGAAAGTGTGTTTATTAGGCGACTTTGGGGTGGGCAAAACCAGCTTAGTCGCACGATTTGTCACCAATGCGTTTCCAGAAAAATACTTAACTACGGTTGGAGTAAAAATGGATACCAAAACAGTTGCTATCAACGATGAATTACAGGCTAAATTAATTTTGTGGGATATTGCTGGCGAATCGGCGTTAAATACTAAAACCAGCAGCTATTTGCGTGGCAGTGCCGGCTTGATTTTTGTTGCAGATGGAACGCGCGAAAACACTTTAACCAGTGCGCTACAACTCAAACAAGAGGCTGATAATTTATTAGGCGCAGTGCCTTTTGTGTTGCTGATTAATAAACACGATTTAATTGCGGAATGGGATATTTCTGAAACGGTTGTGGATGAGCTAAAACAACAAGGTTGGCAAGTTTTTTACTCCAGTGCAAAAACCGGCGAGAACGTAGAACAAGCACTGCTTTTATTAGCACAAAATTTGGTTGGCTAAACTATGAACAAAATTCCTTTTGATGTGCGTCGTTATTTGTATAAACAATACAATGAAAAAGTTATTTTCTCGTATATTTTGATTGATAAAATCGACTCTACGCTGGAGTGGAGTGACAACGTTCAGATGCTTTATGATCTTGAATTAACACAAGATTTGCCAGCCGATGAACAGCTGCTATTTTTGCAGGGCATTTATCCTTATCAAGAAACTCAACCCTTTGTGTTAAGTGAAGTGGTTTTTTCCAGCAACCGAGCGGCGGATATTCATATTGTGCCCTCCAAATATAAATTGTGTATTTTGCTGTTTGATGTCACTGAAAACATGTTGTTTCATCAAGAATTGCAACAACAAAAAAACGAATTAAAACTCTTATATGAGCAACAAAAACGCTCCATGCTCGCACTGAAGGACTCTTATCAAGAAATACAACGGCAAAAAAAGTTTGCCGAACACGCAAACCAAGCGAAATCCGAGTTTTTACGTCACGTTACTCACGATTTAAAATCGCCGCTCACCGGAATTTTGGGATTTGCGCAATTATTGGAATTCATTAAAGAGCCGTTGCCGGCTGAGGCGAATGATTATATTGGTGAAATTAAAAAATCGGGCAATTATTTATTGTCGTTGATAAATGATTTATTGGATATTGCAAAAATTGAAAATAGCGGAATGCAAATCAATCCAGAGTTATTGACAATATCAAGCTTAATTGAAGAAAGCATCAGTATTCTAAAACCCGTTGCCAATAAAAATAGCATTGCTTTTATTAATCGCAGCAATCACAACTTGCCAGCCATTTGGATTGATCCGATTCGTTTTCGGCAAATTTTGATTAATTTTTTATCCAATGCCATTAAATATAATCGCAATAATGGCAATATTATTATTAATAGCTATCTTACTCATACGCATTCTGTGCGGATAAATATTAAAGATAGCGGATGTGGCATTCATCCTGAAAATTTACATAAAATATTTCAAGAATTTGAGCGTGGCACAGCGCAAGATAAAGAAATTGAAGGCAGCGGGATTGGTTTAAGCGTGTGTAAAAAATTAACGGAACTGATGAGCGGCTCTGTCGGTGTTTATAGTGAATTGGGAATTGGCAGCTTGTTTTGGTTGGAAATTCCTGTTGCTGAAGAGCAAATTGTCGCCATAAAACCTAGCAATGCGTTGCAAAATATTCTCTATATTTCTGATAATAAAGTGCATATTTATTTAATGAATTGTTTATTAGAACAACGGCTGGGTTCTAGTTTTTTACATGCGCAAGATCGGCAATCTGTATTAGATATGATTAATACGCATAGAATTTCTGCCATTTTATTAGATATGGATATTTTTTCGCTCAATGCTTTAGATATTTTTAAAGAATTAAAAGAAAACGAAAAAGCAAAAATATGCCGGTGATTGGTTTATTTAATACAGAAACGGATCTTGCAGAAATTAAAGCGGCATTAAATATCGGTTTTTATGATTATTTATATAGACCGCTGAATTTTTATTTAGCAATGGAATTGTTTGATAGATTGGCGGTGATTTATTAGTTTTTCTGCTGGGGTGGGCAAAAAAACTACCTACTCTACGTTTAATTTTCAGGTATAAAAACCTTCCAGGTTTTAAAAACCTGGAAGGTTTGGGCGATAAAACTTTTGTTTGACGACTTAACTACGAACTGTTTTTTTAATTGCGAGAATGCTCTGAATTTTCTAAGACAACTGGTCGTCTTGAAAATTTTTGCTACAAATTATCAATAACTGGGCAGAAATTCAAAGATATGTAGAGACGCGACTAATCGCGTCTCTACGGCAATCTTATAAAAAGTTTAAGGGGTGGGTTTTAAAGTTAAGCCTTCTAAGTTATTGGTAATGTTTTTGCCGGCACAATTGACTGTTCCTGCTAGCTTCTTTTTTATCATCACATTGACACCCGCTTCAACAGTGTGTTTGTCTGTCAAACGATCTGTGCCAAAAAATACGCTATAGGTTATTGTTTTATTTGGAATGTCTATAGCGTAAGACTCATATCTTCCTACACCACTCCATTGACTGGTTGTTGCTTGTGCGCGTGGCACACTAAACGCCATTTCTGGTTTTACATTCGGTTTTCCATACGAGTACGCAATGACTTTGCCATTGTCACAAACTTCGATTTGCTTGCCTTTGGCTGTGAGACAAGAAAACACGGTTTTACTGGTTTTGTCGCACTTTGCGTAAAGGTTTGGCGAGAACAACATGCCAATTGCAGGGAGAATTACAATAAATTTCATCAAGTTTTCCTTCTAGGTTGAGCAGTTTAACGGCGGAGTTAAACGGCATCCGCTAAAGCCGTGAAATACAAATGTAGCGGGTAAAGTTTAGCACCTTATTTTTAGGTCATCTATTCGCACTAATGATATTATCATTCGCTAATATCATTACTTAAAAAACATGAGGAATCATTGTGAAAATAATAGGGCTATTAGTCTTGTTAGCGGCAAGTCAGCAGGTTGTTGCAACGCCATCATTACCTGTTAAAGAAGTGGCTAACGGTATTTACGTTCATTTTGGTAAACATCAATTGCCTGATAGTAAAAATCATGGCGAGATTGCCAATGTCGGTTTTGTCGTAGGCTCAAAATGCGTGGCGGTGATTGATAGCGGCGGCAGTCCTGAGCAAGGTTTTGCTTTAAAACAGTCGGTATTACAAACTACGCATACACCGATTTGTTATGTGATTAATACGCATGTTCATCCTGATCATATTTATGGCAATCGCGCTTTTAAAACAGCGGGCGTTAAGTTTGTTGGTCATCAAAAATTAGCTAGAGCGATGGCAACACGCGGCAGTTATTATTTGGATAAATCTGAGCAACAATTGGGGATTAAACTCTCGCAAGCGGATTTAATTCCACCGGATATTGAAGTCAAAGAGCATTTGAAATTAGCTTTAGGCGGGCGTGTTTTAACCCTAGAAGCGCACCGCACGGCGCATACCGATAATGATTTAAGCGTTTACGACGACAAAACCGACACGATGTGGTTGTCAGATTTGTTATTTACCGAACACATTCCAACGCTGGATGGCAGTTTAAAAGGCTGGTTAGCAGAAATTGCGACGTTAGAAAAACGTAAATTTCGTTATGTGATTCCGGGGCATGGCGAGCTTGTCACGGATTGGCCGCATAGCATTCAAGCTGAAAAACATTATTTAACATTGCTGCAATCTGAAATTCGCGCTGAAATCAAACAAGGAATATATTTAGAAGATGCTGTAAAAACAGTGGGTTATTCTGAAAAAAATAACTGGCAGTTGTTTGATGAATATCACCGCAAAAATGTGACAAGTGCGTTTGCGGAATTAGAGTGGGAATGATTTGTAGAGACGTTGCAGTGCAACGTCTCCACGTCTGCTATCACAACTTAAAAAACCTCTACATTTCCAAATTCACGTCCAATACTTCTGATATAAGGACGATACATATCTTCAGCATAGGGTGGCGGATTGGTGAACACACCTTTTGACACCGCACGCAGCAAATAGAACTCGTGATGCCATTGATTTTCAACCAAGCTTGTTGCAGAAACAAAACGGTCGTCTAAATACTCAACGTGGGATTTTATGTAAGACTCGTTTTGTATTTCTTCAATGGTTTGTGCACCGCCAATTTTGAAAGTATCAATTTTAATTGTGTTTTTCAAATCTTGATTTTCCAACTCAAATCCCGCTGGAATCAAATCAACTAAAATCGCATCTTTAAAAGGTTTCGTCGAATAAGCCGATAAATCAACCAACACACTGTCGCCGCTTTTCACTTTGTCTAAAGTCACAACCTGTCCTTGCAGATTGTAATAAACGCGCTCTAGGTGAATGATGCCCATTTGCATGGCAGGAGCTTTGTTTGGATAACCTTGTACGGTGTATTCCAGATATAAAGGAGCTGCGGTGCTTGAGCTAAATTTCAATGATGATGGAATCTCTACACCATTAAAACTGGTGGTAAAACGTGAAGTTTGCGAGAGTTTAATCGCTGCTTTTCCTGCCAGTAAATCACCTTGCCATTGCGCGGTTTGACCTTGTAACTGCAAGCCCGCTCTAAATAACGCATTGCGCTCTTGCGTGCTTAAATAATCACGGTTTGCCAAATCATCCGCCAATCTGTATACCAATACGCCACTGCCATTGATATTGCTACTGTGTTTATTCAGCAAATAAGTCATTTGCGCCAAATCGCGTACTTCGCTACCGTAATCATTCAAGTAAATCAAATCAGTACGCGGTTGTTTTTGCAGCGATTCTGAAATCGCGAGACCTCCGCGATATTTATCGCCTTGATTATTCAACGCTAAACCTAAATGCACTAACGGCAATCCTGACAAGGCTTCTTTATGATGATTTTCATATAAAGCCCGCAGTGAGCCTAATGGCGCACGATTCACGCGCGACAAAACATAAGCCGCATAAGATTGATAAGAGGCATTGGTGTAACCGATTATTTGTTGGTTGTCCTCTGCGCCAAAATAACCTGGATAACCTGAATAACTTGCATTGTTTTGGTTTAGATATTCAGTCAGACGAGTCAAGGCTTTATCCAACATCTCTTGCGGCACATTTGCGCCTTGTTCTTTAGCATCCAACAAAAAGTCAACCGCATAAGCCGTGAGCCAAAATTCCTCGTTATCGGTGGGCGACCACAGACCAAAACCACCGTTACTGCGCTGCATTCCTGCAATAATACTAATGCCGCGCTCGATGTAACGGGCTTTATTCGCTAAATCAATCGGTTTGTCATGGATTTTGGTTTTATCCAATCCTAAGGCTTGCAAATTCGTTTGATTAATCGCCAGCCAAGGATAAGTGCTGCTGATGGTTTGTTCTAAACAGCCATAAGGATATTCCAGTAAATATTGCAGATGATGTTTAAGATTAATCGGCGGTTGCGTGGAAATACTCAATTCACTGCTCGCAGAATTAACTATTAAGCTTTGTAAATCAATTGTTAAATCAGCCGTTTCACCCTGTTTGACTATTTTATGCTGCACAAACGTGCTGGCAGGATACGCAGGACGCACACCCAGCTTCCATTCTCGTTTTAGAGCTATTTTTTCCCGCGCATTATCGGCATTTTTCAGATGCAGTTGAATCACAGATTGTCCAAAAGCCAGTCCCGCTTTAATTGGCAATTGAAAAACCTGTTTTTCTTTATTCGCTAAGGTAATAGTTTTTATGCCTTCGCTCAACGTAATCGGAGCACTCGCGCTAACATCTAAAGCAATTGTTTGCGCTTCACCACTTTGATTGCGTAAGTCTAAAGTCAACACAGCACTATCACCCGCCGCTAAAAAGCGCGGTAACGAGGTTTCAGCAATAATCGGCGCGGCAACAATCACTTCAGCATCCGCAGAACCGTATTGTTCATCATTAAACGCCACCGCCATCAGGCGCAATTTGCCGTTAAAGTCTGGAATTTTTAAGTCGATTTTTGCCATGCCTTTTGCATCAGTATCGACCATGCCGCTAAACAACGAGACGATTTTCACTTCTGTATCCGGTCTTGCGCCGCCCGCATGTTTATCGGCATCACCACCAAAACGCGGTTTAGTTGAACCGGCATCAACCAATTCAATAATTTGTCCATAAATATCACGTTGATCGACTCCATAACGGCGTGGCTCGAAAAACCATTTGAACGGATTTGGTGTTTCAAACTCAGTGATATTTAACACACCGACATCCACAGCCGCTAAAGTGACATGCGTTTTTTGTCCCGCTTTTGCATTGGCAACTTTAATCGTTGTGGTTAATGTTGTTTCCGGTCTAATCGCTTTGATAGGCGCGTCAATACTCACTTTCAGTTCGCGTTGTTGCCGATCTAATGGCAAATGCACAAGCCCGATAGCGCGATTTGGGGTGATTTTTTCTTTTGAATCGCCCGCTCTAAACACAATTGCGGAAATATAAATGTCATGGCGTTTCCATTCGGCGGCAATTGGAATTTCAACCACCATGCCTTCTGCTGGCACTTCAACTCGTTGAAACCACAGTTGTTGATTGCTGTTTTCCACCATGATAAATCCGTTGCCTGTATAAGGCGGGGTGATTTTTACTTTCACCTTATCATTGGCTTGATAGAATTTTTTATCTAATTCCAACACCACGCGATCAGGACGAGCCGATTGGTTATTTTTCTGAGTATCCCAACCACCGCCAGCATCAAAGCGCACAGTGCTAGTTTGTCCGGTTTCGACATCTTTCACACTCAGCAAATAAGAACCCCATTCCACAGGTACGCTAATGGTCGCTTTCTTATTCTGCAAACTTAAGCGTTTTTCAAAAACGGTGTAATTTTTTTCCGTGTATTTATCATGCCAACCTTCATCATCAGAATATTCCCAATAATAATCCTTGCGCTCTTTAATCAAAGTCGCAATCAATTCGCCACTGCCTTGTAATTCACCTTTGACGTTAGCTTTAATCAAATCAAAACTCACTTCGCTATTATTCACAATGTCAGTGAGTTTGGTTTGCGGACGAATCCCGACCAAAATAGTTTGTGGCCACAAGTTGTATTCCAATGAACGTGTAACTGGACGACCACCTGTTTCATACAAACTGCTGACTACTTTGATGTTAAAAGGCGTGTTGACCACATTTTTCCAGCGTGATGCAACCGTTAAAGTTGCTAAACCTTTTTCATCTAAAGTGACATCTTCATTGTCAAAAAACAGCACAGGTGGTTTTTCATCTTCTGAACCAAAGAAATATTCGCCTAAGGTTTTAATCGGATGACGATTTTCTTTTAACAGAACTTTCGTAGCTAAGCGATTCCCCGCCGCTGGCGCACCGTATAAATATTGTCCAGACACCGGAATTTTTAAATCAGCAAAACTATTTGTCCATAATTCTTGCGTAGGTTGTTGTCCAAGCAATAATTCCATCCGCTCTGGCAAAAATGCTTCCACCAAAAATTTATAGTCGTGATAATGCTTGCCAGCGGTTTCTAGCTCTAAAGTCCATTCCCCCGCCATCGCATTATCAGGCAACACATATTCGGTTTGATAATAGCCATTCGCCAGCGGATACCAAGTGAAAAAACTGATTTTTTGTCCGTCAGGGCGTTTAACCACTGCTTTTAACGGCATTGCTGGAATCGCGCGAGCATCGTCATCACGCAAAATTGCACTGAATTTCACTGTTTCGCCCGGTCTGTACAAATCGCGCGGGCTGTAGGTGAAAATTTCCAAAGGATGATATTTGCGTCCTGCCACTGCAAATTCTGATAAATCTAAGGCGGGCGACTTTAATTGCAGCAAAGAAAAGTTATTATTATTTTTCGCAATAATTAACACCGCTTTGTCGCTAGGCGATTGAAAAGTGGCTTGTCCTTGTGCGTCGGTGGTTAAATTTGCCAACTCATGTTCTTTATCATCTATCAACGATAAATTTACCCCTTCCCACGCTTTGCCAGTGCTTAACGAGCTAACTTGCACGGTAATTTTATCGGCAAACATGCGTGCATGAACGCCTAAGTCAGTGACGACAAAATAAGTTGCTTGAAATTCATCTTGATAGATTCCGGCTTGTTTCATGGTTGCCACATAAACGCCGGGTTGTTTGAGTGCCGCAATCGCACTTAAATCTAAATATGTGGTGTAACGTGTATTTTTAGGTGGTTTTAAATCAAAACGCCCTGAATAAGCCAGTTCGGTAAAATCTTTATATTCTTTTAACGCATAAACCCCTTGGTTTTGACTGGCGTTGGAATATTCTGACCATTTATTCAAAAAACTATTGATTTGATTAGACTTTACGCGATGAAATTCTATATCAATCGAATTAATATTGGTGGTGACAACAGGCAAACCTTTCACCAGTTTAATCGGTAAAACTGAGCCTTTGCTTAAAAAACTCACTTGCGCTTGCAATTCTCTGGTATCAATTTGTTGCGATACTGTGGTGTTAAGTTTCGCGCCTGTTGCCGCTGTTAATCCTGTTAATACTTCCACCGTGTAATGGCTGGAAGGCTCTATTTCTGGAAAATACGCCACCAATCCACTCGCTGATAAAATCCACGCCCCTTCAGCAGTTTTTCCTTGTTTATCGCTGACTTTAAAAAAAGATTGAAAGTCTTCTGCGGGATTTAAAGGCACGTTGAGCGTCACCGCAAGGGCTGAACTATTGTTGTAGTTCTGCTCGCTAATATCGGCAATCGCTAAGGGAATATTTGCGTATTGTTGTTTCGCCTTGGCTAAATCAAACGGAATATCTGTTTGTTTATTATGCGCGGTTTGCGATTGATGGCAGCCGCTGATGGCTACAGCAAAGAGCAGTAACAGAGTTAAAATAATTTTATTCATTTTGAGTTCTCGAATAAATGAATTGCTAACCAAATGCTTGTAACAGCGGGGTCAGTCCAATCAACGCGGTGTTTTTTGTGGGCAGGGATAAACAGATAATCTCCTGCTGTTAGTGTGATAATAGACCCGTCTAGCGCAAACTGCAATCTTGCTTGTCCTTCTAACAAAATTACCCATTCTGCATGAGGCTGGTCATACCAAAAATCAGTAGGCGAGGCTTGTCCTTTTGACAAAATCCGCTCGATTTTAACGTGTTTATTTTGCAGCAATATTTCAAATAATTCGGCAGGCAGTTGTGCGGGAATATCGGTGAAAATATTTTTTAACTCAGAATTGGTCATTGAAATATCCTAATAGGCGACTGTCATAAATCTTGATTTTTTGACTTCATAATAGTTGAAATAATTTTTTGTGACGTACAAAAATGACACAGATAGATAAGCGAAAAATTTTTAAGACGACTGGTCGTCTTGAAAAATTTCAGAAGATTGAAATGCGTGAGTTTTTAAGTAAATTAATCGTCAGGCGATAAAATTCTTGTAGAAAGATTGCAGAGTTGATTTGTGAAAGGGCGCGAGTAATTGCGCAAAAGCGGCAAGAAATGTAGAGCCGCATTAATCGCGACTCTACTTTTTGTTATTGATTTATAAAGAAAATAACGATATTGTTAACGCAGGTTTTCTGTGACAAATGGCTCAATCGCTTGATACATTAATTGGTGCATTTTGGGGCTACCTGCAATCAAATTACCTGATTGCATAAATTGATCGCGAAAAGAAAAATCAGTCACCGCACCGCCCGCTTCTTGAATCAATAAAATTCCAGCTGCCATATCCCATTGTTTTAAACCAATTTCCCAAAACCCATCCATTCTGCCCGCTGCCACATAAGCTAAATCCAATGCAGCAGAACCTGCACGACGAATGCCAGCAGAATCAACCGTCAACGCTTTAAACATACCTAAATACGCATCAATATGTTGTTGATTTTTAAATGGAAACCCCGTGCCAATTAGAGTGCCTTTCAAACTGGTGGGTTTAGTCACACGCAATTTACGATTATTTAAAATTGCACCGCCGCCACGTTCTGCGGTAAATAATTCATCACGCAAAGGATCATAAACAACACCGACTTCAATTTTTCCTTTGTTTTTCAAAGCAATTGAAACGGCATATTGTGGAAAGCCGTGTAAGAAATTGGTTGTGCCGTCTAAAGGATCTATCACCCACACATAATCATTGCCTGCTTGTTCGCCACTTTCTTCGGCTAAAAAACCATGATCGGGATAGGATGCGCGAATCACTTTGATGATTTCTTGTTCGGCTTTCCAATCAACCTCAGAGGTAAAATCATTTTTAGTTTTTTGATTGATGGTCAATTGGCTGATATTGTCAGAGGAGCGACGGATAATATCGCCCGCATTTCGTGCCGCGCGAACGGCAATCGTTAGCATTGGGTGCATAGCTTTCGTTATTAATGAGCAGTTGGAAAAAAGTGGGCTAGGATAACAAATATTGCGGGAAAACGGCTGTTTTTTTAACCTAGTTGAGACGCAAATTGTTGCGTATTTACATTAAAAATTTATAGCAAAGGTTGTTCGCGGGCTAATTTTGGCAGTTTTCCTTCCAAGCCCATTGCCGCCCGCATGACTTTGTGTTTCAGTGGCGAAATTCTTTGCGCTAAGCCGAGTCCTAGATTACGCAAAATTTTCAATGGCAGAATTTGGTTGCTGAACGTTTGATAAAAAATATCCATCGTGGTCATCATTTTCAAATTTTCAATTCGGCGCATTGCCTCGTAACGTTTCAAAACAGTGACATCGGCAATATTTTGCCCTTTTTGTTGCGCTTCAATCAGCACTTCCGCTAATGCCGCTGCATCGAGTAAGCCGATATTCACGCCCTGCCCTGCTAGCGGATTAATCGTGTGTGCAGCATCACCCACTAATGCAACCCCTTGTTTGACATAGCTTTGTGCATGTTGGCGTTTTAACGGAAAACTAGCTGTGCCTAGAATTTGGGTTAATTTGCCTAAACAATCGGGAAAAGTCGCGAGCAGTTCTGACATCAGTTGATCGTAAGGTAATCCTTTTAAACGAGTCACTTCATCAGGCGAGTTGTACCAAACCAATGAGCCATAATTACCTGATAATGGTAAAAATGCTTGCGGGCCACTGGGGACAAAACGTTGCCAAGTAATATCTTGTTGCGGATAGTCGGTTTCAACATAAATCACCATAGCGTGTTGTTGATAATCCCAACTGGTAACGCCTAAGCCAACGGTTTGTCTCACCCGCGATTGCCCACCATCGGCTGCAACTAATACTTTTGCAGTTAAAACTCTGCCATCATCCAATTCAATAGATGACCCAGTTGCGGCATAATTAATTTTTTTAATCACAGCAGGACAAAAAAAACTGATATTATCGAATTGTTGCATTCTTTCGAGCAAAGCGAGTTGCGTGACTCTGTTTTCAACAATAAAGCCTAATTCTTCATGTTGAATGGCATCGCTGCAAAATTCAGTATCGCCAGCGGTTTCCCAAACCCGCATTCGTTTGAATGGACAATAACGACGATTTAATACGCCTTCCCACGCACCTACGCTGGCTAAAATATTTTTTGAGGCAATGCTTAAAGCAGAAACTCGTAAATCGTGAGGTTGTTCAACGGCAAAAGCTTCTGGCATCGTGCTTTCCAGCACAGCCACTTTTAACGAGCTTCCACCTAAACCACACGCTACAGCTGCACCAACCATACCGCCGCCAACAATTAAAACGTCAAAATTTTCATTCATATTCAAAGGATTCATTTTGTTAATAAACTTAGCTTTTAAAAGCCATTTTTTGATTATACGAGTTTAAAATCCGCAGTAGTAGATAATTTGATAATCATCAAATTTTAAAAAAATATTGCGTGACATAATCACTGTATTTCTGTATAATTTAGCAGTTTTGCCGCGCTTGTGCTATTTTAATGTAAGGATGCGGAATGAGGATTCAAAAGGGAGGATTATTATCCTCAACAACATACTTTTAGAGGTGACAATGAGTCAAAGTACGCTACCGACCAGACAGGGTTTATATGATCCACGGCATGAACATGATGCGTGTGGAGTGGGTTTTATTGTTCATATAAAGGGTCAAAAAAGCCATAAGATTGTGCGGCAAGGATTGGAATTACTTGAAAACTTAACCCATCGTGGAGCTGTTGGCGCAGACCCAAAAGCCGGAGATGGTGCAGGTCTTTTGATTCAAATTCCTGATACTTTTTTACGCGCAGAATGTGCGTTATCAGGTTTAACGCTGCCTGCGGTTGGTGAATACGCCGTTGGGATGGTGTTTTTGCCACAAGATGCAGCAGATCGCAACCGCTGTGAATCACTGTTTAGTGAATTTATTGCGCAAGAAAAAGCAGTGTTATTGGGCTGGCGCGACGTGCCAGTCAATAATGATGGTTTAGGCGAATCGGTGAAATCTGTTGAGCCTGTGGTGCGACAAATTTTTATTGGTCGCGGTGCAGATTATGCTGATCAAGACTTTTTTGAACGCAAATTATTTGTGATTCGCAAGCAAGTTGAAAATGCCGTGCGAACTTCACAAATGGCAAGTGCGCGTTTCTTTTACATCCCTTCTTTGTCGTCGCGTACCGTTGTTTACAAAGGTATGTTGTTAGCGAATCAAGTTGATACCTTTTATCCTGATTTAAGTGATGAGCGCGTGGACAGCGCGTTGGCGTTGGTACATCAACGTTTTTCCACGAATACTTTCCCAACCTGGGATTTGGCTCATCCTTTCCGTTTTATCGCTCACAATGGCGAAATCAATACACTGCGCGGCAATGTGAATGGCATGGCGGCACGTCGGCACTCGATTGCCTCAAAAGTATTAGGCGACGATATTCATAAATTATGGCCGTTGATTGCCGAAGAGCAATCCGACTCTGCTTGTTTTGATAACGCAGTAGAGTTATTGTTAGCAGGTGGTTATTCGCTGGCTCATGCGATGATGTTATTGATTCCTGAAGCATGGTCTGGCAATGTTCTGATGGACGAAAAATTGCGGGCGTTTTACGAATATAACGCTGCGTTAATGGAACCTTGGGATGGCCCAGCGGCAATGGCATTTACCGATGGTCGGCAAATCGGTGCGACTTTAGACCGTAACGGATTACGTCCAGCACGTTATTTGGTGACAGATGATGATTTCGTCATCATGGCATCAGAAATGGGTGTACTGGAAGTTCTGCAACACAAAATCATTAAAAAATGGCGTTTGCAACCGGGCAAAATGCTGATGATTGATACCGTAGAAGGACGCATTATTGATGATGCGGAATTAAAGTCCAACTTATCAAATAGTCACCCTTATGCCGAATGGTTAGATAAAACTCAGATTTTGTTGAACAAATTGCCAACAGAAGTCTCTGCAATGGCTCCTGATGCAGCAACATTATTAAATCGGCAACAAGCATTTGGTTATACTCGCGAAGATATTGAATTTATCTTAAAACCAATGGCACAAACCGGACAGGAAGCGATTAGCTCAATGGGAATTGATGCCGCTTTAGCTGTGTTATCACAACGTCCACGCTTGCTGTACGATTATTTTAAACAAGGCTTTGCGCAAGTTACCAACCCTGCGATAGATCCGATTCGGGAAGAATTGGTGATGTCCTTAGTGTCTCTGATAGGGCCACGTCCAAATTTATTAGGTTTGGATGAAGGTGGTACGCACATGCGTTTGGAAGTCGAGCAACCCATTTTATCAAACCAAGATTTAGAAAAAATTCGCCGGATTGAAGCCCGCACAGGTGGCGTTTTCAAAACTAAAACTTTGCCGCTTTGCTACCCTTCTGATTTAGGCGCAAGTGGAATGGCAGGTGCGTTGGAAAAATTGTGCTTAGCTGCAAAACAAGCGGTTGAAGAAGGCAATAATATTTTAGCGTTGTCTGACCGTGATATGGATGCAGCACGCATTGCAATTCCTGCATTGTTGGCAACTTCTGCCGTACATCATTATTTAACCCGCGAAGGTTTGCGTACCAAAGTAGGCTTAGTGGTAGAAACAGGCGAAGCACGCGAAGTTCATCATTTTGCGTTGTTAGCAGGTTTTGGAGCGGAAGCAGTTAATCCGTATTTAGCGTTTGATACATTGTCTAGTCTTTGCCCAACATTAGGGATCAAAGAATACGAAGCGCATAAACACTATATTAAAGCTACTTCTAAAGGCTTGTTGAAAGTCATGTCGAAAATGGGTATTTCGACTTACCAATCTTATTGCGGAGCGCAAATTTTTAACGCAGTAGGTTTGGCAGAAACCTTTTTAGATCAGTATTTTACTGGGGCAACTAGCACGACTGAAGGTGCGAATTTACCTGAAATCAGCGAAGAAACGGTACGCCGTCATCGCATTGCTTTTGGTAACGCGCCTTTGTATCGCAATGCACTTGATATTGGTGGCGAGTATGCTTTCCGTGCACGCGGCGAAGCCCATACTTGGACACCTGCAACTATCAGCACTTTGCAACATGCAACTCGCACCAACAGCACTGATAAATACGAAGAATTTTGTAAATTAATCGACGAACAAAATGAAACCTTGCTAACTTTGCGTGGTTTAATGAAGTTTACCGAAGATGCAACGCCAGTTCCTTTAGAAGAAGTGGAATCGGCGGCAGACATTGTGAAACGTTTTGCTACAGGTGCGATGTCATTTGGTTCGATTTCATTTGAAGCGCATACCAATTTAGCGATTGCGATGAACCGCATCGGTGGTAAATCTAACACTGGCGAAGGTGGCGAATTACCAGAGCGTTTTAAACCGATGGCAAATGGTGATTCCATGCGCTCGGCTATTAAACAAGTTGCTTCGGGTCGTTTTGGTGTGACTACGGAATATTTGGTCAACGCTGATGATATTCAAATCAAAATTTCACAAGGAGCGAAACCAGGTGAAGGCGGACAATTACCCGGACATAAAGTCGATGCGGTCATTGCAAAAGTACGTCATTCAACGCAAGGTGTTGGTTTAATTTCACCACCTCCGCACCACGATATTTATTCGATTGAAGATTTGGCGCAGTTGATTCACGATTTGAAAAACGTGAATCCACAAGCAAGAATCAGCGTTAAATTAGTGTCCGAAGTGGGTGTCGGTACAGTTGCAGCAGGGGTTTCTAAAGCACACGCAGACCATGTGACGATTTCCGGTTATGACGGCGGCACGGGTGCAAGTCCGATGACTTCGATCAAACACGCGGGTTTACCTTGGGAAATTGGTTTAGCTGAAACGCATCAAACCTTAGTGTTGAACAAATTGCGCGGACGGATTGCAGTACAAGTGGACGGCGGTTTGCGTACCGGACGTGATGTTATCATCGGCGCATTATTAGGCGCGGATGAATTTGGTTTTGCGACGGCTCCGTTAATTGTCTCTGGTTGTTTAATGATGCGTAAATGTCATTTGAACACTTGTCCAGTGGGTGTGGCAACGCAAGACCCAGAACTGCGTAAACGTTTCACAGGACAACCTGAGCATGTGGTGAATTATTTCTTCATGGTGGCTGAGGATGTCAGACGCTGGATGGCAAAACTAGGGTTCAGATCTTTCAACGAAATGGTGGGACGTTCTGACAGATTAGACATGCAACGCGCGATTAATCATTGGAAAGCAGATGGACTGGATTTCAGCCGGATTTTCTACAAACCTAGCATTGACAATGGCACTGCGGTTTACAATTGTGAAACCCAAGATCATGGTTTGGAACATGCTTTGGATCACTCATTAATTGCCCAAGCACAACCCGCCTTAGAAAACGGTAAAGCGGTAATTATTGAAACGCCAATTCGCAGTCTTAATCGTACTTTTGGCGCAATGTTATCCGGTGAAGTGGCGAAACGCTACGGACACAAAGGCTTACCTGAAGATACAATTGCGTTGAAAGTGAAAGGAACAGCAGGACAAAGTTTCGGTGCGTTTTTAGCGCAAGGCGTTAGCATTGAGTTGGAAGGCGAAGGCAACGACTACGTCGGTAAAGGCATGAGCGGCGGACGTATTGCGGTTTATCCACCGAAAGAATGCCCAATCAACCCAGCGGAAAATATTATCGTTGGAAACACGGTGTTATACGGTGCAATTAGTGGCGAATGTTATTTCAACGGTGTGGCAGGTGAGCGTTTTGCGGTAAGAAACTCAGGCGCGATAGCAGTTGTTGAAGGCGTAGGCGATCACGGCTGCGAATACATGACAGGTGGTGTCGTGGTTGTGTTAGGCAAAACCGGACGCAATTTTGCCGCAGGTATGTCAGGTGGTGTTGCTTATGTGTTAGATGAAGAGCGCGATTTTGAGAAGTTGTGCAATCTAGCAATGGTTGAGCTTGAGCCTGTATTAGCCGATGATGATGCTTTAGAAGAAACGGCTCATCAAGGTGGCGACATGGCAATGCACGGTCTAGTTGAAATTATGTCCGACATGACTCGCTATGATGCTACACGTTTAAAACGTTTGATTCAAAACCACAAACACTACACAGGTAGCCAACGCGCACAACAAATCTTAGACAATTGGCAATATTATTTGCCACGCTTTGTCAAAGTGATGCCAGTGGATTATCGCGAGGCACTCAAAAAAATTCAGGCAGCACAAGCGTCAGCAACGGCAACTGCGTAAACGTTTTTAGGAAAAAGGTAGACAAATGGGCAAACCAACTGGCTTTATGGAGTTAGCGCGAACTGAACGGCACTATGCCGAGCCACAAGAGCGTATCCAACATTATCGGGAATTTATCGTTGCACCTAGCGACAGCGAAGTGGCAGAACAAGGAGCGCGGTGTATGGACTGCGGCATTCCTTTTTGTCATCAAGGTTGCCCTATCAACAATATTATTCCTGAGTGGAATGATGCTGTTTATCGGAACAACTGGGAGCAAGCTTTAGAAGTATTGCATAGCACAAATAACTTTCCTGAGTTTACAGGGCGAATTTGTCCTGCTCCTTGTGAAGCAGCATGTACTTTGAATTTGCAAGACACACCCGTCACTATAAAATCAATTGAATGTGCGATTATTGATAAAGCATGGGACGAAGGTTGGGTTAAACCACAAATTCCTCGTCAACATACCGGCAAGAAAGTAGCGGTGATTGGTTCAGGGCCTTCAGGCTTAGCTTGTGCGCAGCAGTTAGCACGCGCAGGACACGAAGTTGTGGTCTATGAAAAAAATGATCGCATCGGCGGCTTAATGCGCTACGGTATTCCAGACTTTAAAATGGAAAAAGACCTCATTGATCGCCGGATTGCACAAATGCAAGCCGAAGGCGTGCGGTTTAGACCTAACAGCCATGTTGGAAAAGAAATTCCTGCGCAAAAATTGTTAGCTGATTATGACGCAGTGGTGTTAGCAGTAGGCGCGGAAAAACCGCGTGACTTGGAAGTCGCAGGTCGCAACGAATTAGAAGGCGTTTATTTTGCGATGGACTTTTTACGTCAACAAAACAAACGTGTTGCTGGCGATGTGATCCCAGACAGTGAAGCAATTCTTGCTACCGGTAAGCGCGTAGTAGTGATTGGTGGTGGTGATACAGGTTCAGATTGTATCGGTACATCCATTCGCCAAGGCGCAACTTCTGTTGTGCAATTGGAAATTTTGCCGCAACCTCCTGAAAAAGAAAACAAATTACTAACGTGGCCAAATTGGCCTAATAAATTACGCACCACTTCTTCACATAACGAAGGCGTAAAGCAACGTTATTGGAGCGTAAACACTCAAAGTGTGACAGGCGAAAACGGTAAAATTACCCAGCTCAATGCCGTAGAAGTCGAATGGAAACAGGAAGGCGGACAATGGAAAATGAGCAATAAACCGAATAGTGAATTTAGCTTGGATGCAGATATTGTATTTTTAGCAATGGGATTTACCAATCCAGTTCATGAAGGTTTATTAGTTGATTTAGGCGTGGAATTGGAGCGCGGTCATATTAAAGCCAACGATAAACAATATCGCACTTCAGTGGATAAAGTCTTTGCCGCTGGTGATGGTCGTCGTGGGCAATCTTTAGTAGTTTGGGCGATTCGTGAAGGCAGACAAGCTGCACGTTCTGTGGATGAATTTTTAATGGGTAGTTCAGAGTTACCGCGTTAATTTTTCTAAACTGAAAGTAGAAAAAGAAAGGGGCGTTTAATACGCCCCTTTTTATGTAGAGAGTTGTTTAAACAAGTATAAAGAAATTTACAAAATAAAATCTGTTTTACTTAAAATCGTTATACCTGATAGTAAAATAGAAAAATCGGCTGCTGTATCATTGTCGTTATTGCCATATAGAATACAGTCGGTGGTTGTAGAGCTAAAGTGTAAAAGACCTGGAGTATTAACGCTAAATGAAGCACCACCTACTGTAAGTGATGTAAAAGCGTTATTTCCTATCGCAGAAGTATTGGCATCAATTGCAGATAAGTCGATTTTGTCACCTTGCGTAGATTGAAAATCTATAATGCTATCGCGTGTGGTTGTGCTTATGCCTGAGTCGCTAATGGCATTAAACAAGAACGTATCCGCACCTGTTCCGCCTGAAAGAATATCTTTAGCCGCGCCTCCTATCAGCGTGTCATTTCCCGCGCCTCCTAGTAGCTTGTCCGTGCTGCCATCACCATTCAAACTATTCGCAGCATTATTACCGCTCATAGTGTTTTTCAGGGTATTGCCTGTGCCATTAATTGCACCCACGCTGGTTAAAATTAAATTTTCAACATTGCTTTTTAAAGTATAAGAAATTGAGCTATTAACCGTATCTATTTCAGTGGCAAGCGTTGAGGTTTCCACAACCACATCACCTGTGTTATCAACATAATAAGTATCACTGCCTAAACCACCTATCATGCTATCTGCACCTGAACTGCCATTTAAACTATTAGCGGCTGTGTTTCCTAACAATGTATTTTTTTGTGTATTGCCAATTGCGTTAATTGCAGCATTTCCGGTGAGTGTTAGATTTTCAAGATTAGAGCTTAGTGTGTATGTGACAGAGCTATAAACTTGATCTATTTCAGTAGCTAAGGTTGATGTTTCAACAGTCTTATCTCCTGCATTGTCAATATAATAAGTATCGTTACCTAGCCCACCCGTCATGCTATCCGCACCTGTGCTGCCGTCTAAAATATTAGCCGCCGCATTGCCTATCAAAACATTATTGTGAGTATTACCCGTTGCGTTAATCGCATCAAGTCCAGTTAACGTGAGATTTTCAATATTATTGCCTAAGCTGTAGCTGATTGAACTATTTACGCTGTCAGTTTCTGTGGTTAACGTTGAAGTTTCTGTAACAACATCGCCTGTGTTATCAACATAATAGCTGTCGTTACCTAACCCCCCTATCATCGTGTCTACGCCTGTGCCGCCATTTAAACTATTTGCGGCTGCGTTGCCTGACAAAACATTATTTTGAGTATTTCCCGTTGCGTTAATTCCTGCAACGCCAAGCAAGATTAAGTTTTCAACATTACGGCTTAAGCTATAGCTGACTGAGCTATTCACCGTGTCAATTTCAGTGGCTAGCGTTGAGCTTTCGGCAATAATATCCCCAGTGTTATCAACATAATAGCTATCATTACCTAAACCGCCGACCATATTATCCGCGCCCAAGTTGCCGTCTAAAATATTCGCCGCGCCATTACCTAACAAGAGATTGTTTTGAGCATTGCCTGTTGCGTTAATTGCAGAAAAACCCGTTAAAATCAGATATTCCAGATTTGCACTTAGGCTATAGCTCACCGAGCTATACACACTGTCCGTTTCAAAAGCTAATGTTGATGTTTCAACAACAGCATCGACGAGATTATCAACATAATAAGTATCAGAGCCTAAACCTCCAAACATCGTATCTGCACCTAAACCACCATCAAGGCTATTATTCAACGAGTTGCCTTGCAAAGTGTCATTGCCGCTACCGCCTAACGCGTTTTCAATGACAGTGCCATAACCGATAAAGGCTTGATTCACAGATAAAATACTCTCGCTTTTTGCGCCTGCATAAATCCAGCTGCCGGCGGTTAAGTTCAGATAAACAGCTTGCGTTTGATCGCTGGCAGAAACAGTATCAATACCCGCGCCATCCCAAATATAACGATCAGAAATATGATAAGTATCATTTGTGGTTCTTATTTTTTGATTCACGCCATAAATATAATGAATCGCTGCTTTGTCAAACAGGGCCATATCAACCATGTTTGGAGCAGTTAAGTTATAACTCATGACAGTGTTATGGGTATTGTCTTCGGATGAAGGTAAAAAAGGGCCTTCATCGCTGTTTGCACCAGTATTGCCTGAATGTTTAAAACCGAGCGCGTGACCTATTTCATGAATCAGCACTTCAAAACCGTAGTTGCCTGCTGATAAATCTGGATAAATTGTGTTGATATGCACATCGCCATTAGTTGGCAACCAAGTATAGCCCGCAGAAGAACTAGACCCTACTGATTTCAAATCATCACGAAAAAAGCGCAATTGCACATTAGTGCTATCTGCAACTTCCGTAAACGTTAAACCAGCTATATCGCTGTATTTTGCTAAAGCCGCGCGGACAGCTGTTTGTTGATCAGCAGAATAGGTTTGAAAACCTGAAATTCCGGGCGTGATATTGTCATTTGCGGTAGTGACAAAACTATAGGTTAAGTTTTGTGATAAACCCATATCTCCCCAATGCGACCCACTGTCCAAGGCGTTGATAAAATAAGGTAAAGCTTGTGCACCTTGCTCATAAATAATATTTTCTATCCCAAGTGGCACTCGATAACCATCAACGGTAACATGAACCGTGTCGATACCTGAAGAATCGCTAATCTCATCATTCAGATTATCAACGTAATAAATGTCATTCCCTGCATCGCCATTTAAAATATCTTTGCCTATGCCGCCATCTAAAATGTCATTCCCCAAAGCACCATACAGCGTGTCATCACCTGCGCCACCATTGAGAGTATTGCTGTTGCTATCTGTTGCTGAGCTTGGATTGGCATCAATATAATCATTGCCATCACCGCCTAATAAACTATCAGCACCCGCTCCAGCATACAGAGTATCGTTTCCAACACCGCCATCTTGCGTGGTATTAATGCCTGAAAAACCTTGAAAGTTGTCATCTCCAGCACCACCAATCAACCAATCAGCACCTTTACCTGTCCAAAACGTGTCATTGCCATCACCGCCGTTGATTGTGTTACTGCTGAAATCGCTAAGAGCAAAGTCACCTGCGTTGAGATTGTCGTCACCCGCGCCGCCTAAAATGCTATCCGCACCTAATCCACCCCACACCGTATCAGCACCTGCGCCAGCGTCAATAGTGTCGTTTCCGGTTTTTCCATCGATATAATCATTGCCTTCCAGACCATTGATTTTTTCTGACCAACTAGAAAAGCCAAAAACAGTGTCATTTCCTATTGTTCCTAGAGTTGTTACTAATCCATTAGCAAGCGTGGCATCATTCCAAAAACTACCATCTGAAAATTTGAATTGATTCACTCTAAAGTCGATATTTTTTCGAGTGCCATTCGAGTAAGTATAAAAATAACCTTGGTTAAAATATTGCTCAATGGTGAGCTGGCTTGTGCCATAAGATAAAACTAAGTCGCCACTGTTCACATCATGTAACACCTGCGTAATGTCACTCGGCAATAAGTTACTCAAACTCACACTATCAATAGTACCATCAGTATTGTCGTTAAAAATAGTATCAATGCCGTCATCCTTGCTGATAATGTAAGTGTCTGCACCATCGCCGCCGATTAAGGAATCATTTCCCAATCCGCCAGTTAAAGTATCATTGCCCGCATTGCCATAAATTGTGTCATTGCCAGTTGTGCCGGGTAAAAAATCATTACCCGCAGTGCCTTGAATTGTTGCCATGATTTTTCACCCTCTGTTTTGAATATAATAAATCGTTAGATATTGTTATGAATAACTAAATCTTAAGTGTATACAAAGGTTTACTAACACACAAAAGGATTATCTAAAAAGCGCGTAGAGTTCATAAAACACAGATTCTTTTGTTGCGTTATTCTAAGGTAAGTGATTGCTTTTAAATCAAAATAAGCTTTTATTAGAAATAAAATTGCCACGCGATAGACGCATTAAAAACTGCTCGGTCAAATTCATTACCTTTGCCAACATTTAACACAATCGCTTGATTATTCAGCATACTAAACCGCTGCATCATTGAATAACTGTAAACCGTTTGAGTAACGCCTTGCACATACTGCAAAAGCGTTGCATCAAAACTCATGCGCCAGCGTGTGGAAATATCATAATGAGCATACAGCGTTGTGCCAAAACCAACGGCGGTGGCTTGGTGAAATTTTTCGCTAAACAATAAAGAACTTAATGCAGAAGCCGATAACAAAAAATTTTCATCCGCTACATAACTCAAGCCAGCCCCCAACTTTGCCGCCCCCACTAACAAGCGTTGTTGTTCTGGAAAACGATACCGATTTGCCCCTAAACTCACTTGCCAAGAAAAGGGTTTCATAAAAGAATTTGCGGCTGGCATCGAATTAATTTTAATAAAATCAAAGCTTTCAAAACTAAAATGCTGTTGTTGCGGATAATAACGCAAAGTGGGCTTAAAAAATTCCACTTGTGAACCCTGCACAAAACCTTCTGCGGGGTCAGATAAATCGTGATACGACCAGCGAAAACCCAGTTGTGTATAAGGCGCAATGCCATCGTAACCGCCTGCAATTTGCAAACGATTACCCGCATGACCTTGATCGGGGCGAAAATCAGGTATGGCACTATTTTCTGTGGCTAATTGCGGCAAAAAACTGCGGGCGGTGAGTAGATTGCGGGCTAAATTTCCATCAAGCGGTTGATTATGTTTGATTTTATCCGCATTCAAATACGACAAATAAGCAAATGCCACCTCTAAAATTCTGGCTTGATTCGTTTCCGATTGTTCAGTAACAGTAATTGCTTTGGCAGAAAGTTCAGCTTCTGCCAGTTGTTTCGCAAGTGTTTGTTGTCTAGTGTTTAAACTTTGTGCTTTTGCGCTTAATTGTGTTGCTAAAGCGGCGCGATAATGGGTTTGTTTTAACAAATCCGGCACAGAAACAACGGCGCGAATCGTATCAGCAGGAATGGCATCCCAATTAAATTGCTGAGTTAATTGCAAACTCGGTCGCGCGACATCCAATAATGCGAGCAATTGAAACGAGCAGTTTTTGTTGATGAAAAAATAATCGAGATGTTTGTCTTGGATTTCCCACAAATGCAGCAATAAGCGGTGTTGTTCTGCTGGAGAGAAATTCAGTTGATATTCCCATAAATCGCGGCTTTCCAAATCTGCATATTCTTTGAGCAAAACATAATACGGCGCGAGCGAATATTGTCCGTCATAGCCGCCGAATAAGCCTTTCAGTGCAAAAATGATCCCGTGTTCGTTTTCTGTCGCAGCGGCGTAATTCACTGTCCATGCCATCAAATCACTTTTTTCCGGTTGTGAATCAAGGCGCAAAAAGCTGTGCCCAAACATTGAGGCGGGATTATTCAAATAAGCAACGGGGAAAACTAACGTAACGCCTGAAACAGCAAGATTTTTTAGCCATTGCTGTAATTTTTCGCAGCGATGCTGTGGGAGTTTGAAATTTAATTGTTCTTGCAACCACGCAAAACGAGCAGGAAAGCGGCATTGCGGAGAATTGTCGTCATCTGTTGCTGATTGAAAAAAAGCAGTGAGGGTGGCGTTTAATTCGGCTTCGGTATCTTCTGCGCCATTCGGATGAAAAAAGAAGTTTTCATCGTTGATAAGGCTTTGATTATGTTGGTAATGCAGTAAAGCCTGCCATTGTGCTTGGTTGGCAAGATTTAAGTTCTGGGCTTGTTGTTGAATCGTGCTTAAAGCAGTTGATTCTGCCCAACATGGAAAGGAAAGAAAGAGGCAGATTAAGAAGGCGTGGGGGAAATGTAGATTATTGTGTTTCAAAAGTTATAACGATTGTTGTTTCTACGCAGCTTGATTTTCCATCAAGGCAATAATTTTTTCTAGCTTGGCAATTTGGCTGTCTTTTTGTGCCAGCAGTTCGTTTTTATGTTCTAACATCAGTTGCAATTTTTGGATTTCAAAAGCTAATTCTTTTGAAACGTCAGTTACTTGCAACATATTGATGCTGTTATTTCCAATGCTGTTATCGCCCATTAAGAAGAAAACATTTTTCTCACCTAGTGCTAATAACTCCACAATATCCATATCAAAAATTTCTGCAATTTGTTCAAGTTTTGAAAAACTCGCATCGGTTTTTCCTTGTTCAATTTTGGCATAGCCATTCACTGACATTGCTAGTTTTTCAGCCATTTCATCCTGAGACCAGTTTTTAGATTGCCGCATAAAGCGAATTTTTTCGTGAACTTTCATAAGCTTAGTTAATAAACAGTTTCATGATCGCCTACATTGATAAGGATGATTTCTTCGGCACTGATTTGAAATTCCAATGTAATTCGATATGAGAGGTTAATTGAGACTGAATGTAAGTTTTGCAATTTTCCTTGCAATGCGTGTAAGTGCAAAGAGGGATGAAAAGGGTTGACTTCTAACATCGTTAACGTTTTCAAATATTGCTTTTTCAATTCAGGATGGCGTTTAACAAATCGCAAAGCACGGCGGTTGTATTGTTCGGTAAAAACTAAAGCGTAAGTCATTCCATACTTTCCAATCGTGCTAAATGCTGCGCGGCGGATTCCTTAAGATAGCGTCCGGCAGCTAGGTCTGCATTTGTCTGTGCAAGGGCAATAGTTAATTCTTGTTCACGCAGGTCGGCTAAATCATCCCGCTGAATATCTGTGCCGTTAGGAAAACGGTTAAACCATTTTTGTTCATCCGCAATTTCAGCAAGCAATCGTGTCGCAATAGCGTTTTGATTATCATCGGGCAATTTTTTGAGAGCTGTAATGGCTCTTTCAAGTAATTCAGTCATATTTTTTAGCCTCTCTTCATTAAGTATACGATTTTTTTGTCATTTTTTTAGAGATAACTACTCATAGTGTGGAAATAACAACTGATAGTTGCTGTTTATTTGGGGATTTTAGCATCAAAATTAATGCGCATTTTTATTTTTAATCTTAGGAAAAAATCAATGAAAAACATATTCAAAATTTTAGCTCTAACAACTTTACTACTATCCAGCGGCATAGCGATGGCTGGCGGTGCTCTTTCGTGGAATTTGTCACGCGATATGATGACAGGAATTACCAAAAATCCAAAAGGTGTTTGGTCTTTTATGCAAACACAAACACTGCATAATTCTGGTCTCTACGCTTTATTGCCAGATTATTCAAAGTTTTGTATTTGGGCTGCCCAACTACCAAATACTTCGAGAAGTTGCTGGCAGGATTTATCGACAGGTATATTTGCAGGAGTAGAGACAAAAGGAGCAACGCGCGGTATGCCTGTTCTACATCCACAAGTTGACCGTGCTGTTTTGGTTCGTTGGAAAAGTCCCATTTCAGGCACTGTTGACATCATGGGGAGAGTTTCACATGCTGATGGTAGTGGTCTTGGTGATGGTGTAGATTGGTTTGTGGATTATCAAAGTGAAACGCTACTTTCTGGCTCAGTAAATAGTACAGGAAATACTTTTTTTAAGCAGAGCATTTCTGTTGTCAAAGGGCGATCTCTGTATTTCATCATTGATCGTGGCGTTAATAATGATGCTAGTGCCGATACAACCTATATGGATATTATTATTACCAGTCAGCAATAATTGTTTGGTATGAAGCGCATTGAGACTGTGAAAGTATCCTTCTTCAACAAGTTATAATAACAACATAAGTAGAAAGCACCACTCACACATGAACTCA
>CAKZJE010000073.1 GCA_936941155.1 uncultured Methylomonas sp.
GAGGTTTTGGCTTTAGCGAGCAATAATTCAAAAGGTGATGTTGGACAAATTAGCTTAAAGAATCCGCAAAATGTGACGTTGACTAATAACGCGAAAATCAGTGTCAGAAATGATGGGACGGCTAATGACCCAAAAACAATTACGCCGAGCAATTTGATTTTCGACATTCCCAATTTAACGATGAACGGTGCGCTGATTATTACGGCGACTTCAGGGAATGTGGATGCAGGCGATGTGATAATTAACACTCAAAACCCTGTGATTTTAAATTCAGGTTCAACGATTAACTCGTCAACTTCAGGCAGTGGTCATGCAGGACGAATTTCGGTGACAGCTGCCTCTATCGTGATGGATAACGCGACTATTAAAGCGACCGCTAATTTACGCTCAAAAGGCGATGCGGGTTCTGTGACTGTGAACGCGACAGAATCTTTGACGGCAACGCATAACGCCTCCATCAATTCTGCAACTTATAGTTCTGGTAAAGCGGGTGATGTGGTTGTGAATACCGCGAATCTTATTTTAGACACAGAGGCAAATATTTCAGCAACTGCCAATCAAGGCTCAACAGGGCAAGCGGGTTCTGTAACAGTCAACGCTTCAAAATCAGTGATTGCAAATAATCGGGCTTCAATTAATTCTTCAACTTTTGGCAGTGGCAAAGCAGGTGATGTCACCGTGACAACGCTTAAGTTGTTACTTGATAGCGGTGCGGAAATTTCAGCATTGGCAGGAATAGATTCGGCAGGCGAAACAGGTGTGATTAATTTAACAGCGGAAACGGTTCATTTAAACAACGGTGGAAAAATCACAGTGCAAAATGATGGCACATCATTGAATCCAAATGCGATTAAGTCGGGTGATTTAAACCTCGATGTGCCTTTTTTAAGCTTAAAGGGTGGACTGATTACGGCTGCCACATCAGGCAATGTGAATGCGAGTAATGTGCGTGTTAAAGCACATACCGCTTTATTACTTTCTGCGGGAGCATCCATTAACTCAAACACATCAGGCAGTGGCAATGCAGGCAGTGTTACGGTGAGTGCTCCTGTTGTGACGATTGATAATGCAACTATTTCAGCGCAAGCCACGCAGCAATCACAAGGGCAAACCGGTGATGTGGTTGTGAGTGCTGAAAAAGCCGTTTATTTAGCGAATAATGGCAAAATTAGTATGCAAAATAACGCGACAGTAACTGACCCTGCGCGGATTATTCCTACTTCTATTACGGTGTCAGCACCTGATATTGAGTTAAAAAACAGTGAAATTACGACTGAATCAACAGGAAATGTGACGGCGGGAAATATTGAGGTGAATTTTGCACATCAACTGGTGATGGATCCTTCTTTTATACAAACCACAGCCTTCGATGGGAATGGCGGCACAATTACTATCAACGGTGGCGATTTAATTAAGTTAGAAAATTCGGGATTTTTAACCTCTGTTACAGGAAAAGGCGATGGTGGGAATATTAACGTGACAGCCAATACATTGCTGATGAGTAACGGAGTGATTCAAGCCAATGCTATTACAGGTAACGGCGGTGACATTAGCATGAATCTAAAATCTTTGATTCCTAGTTATAACTTGCTAATCACAGGCGGCATTCCTGTACTGTGGCAACCGTTTCTTGCACAGCTGAATGTGATTCAAGCGGCTTCTTCAACTGGTGTAAGTGGCAATATTAATTTAACTTCGCCGCAATTAAATATCAGCGGCAGTATTGTGGGCTTGAATTCCTCCGCATTGGTTCTGCCGGTGATAGATCGCAGGGCTTGTCAAAACTCTAGTCTTTCAAACAGCTCATTAGTGCGCGGCAGTAAGGGGGGAATTCCTCTGAATGAAGTAAAAGCAGGCTTTATTCCTCCCGCAGATGTTTTGCCGGATGCTGAACCATCGGATACTAAAAAAGCAGTCACTTTGGAATCTGAGCCTTCTGCAACTAAAAAACAGCAAGATAATTTTTCCTGTTCTCCTGTTTCTTTTGATTAAGGCAATTTGGAGTGCAAAACATGTTTTGTACTCCAGCAGATAATAAAATCAACAATTTAAAAGAATACTTTTCAAGTTATTTTTATAACTGTTTGATTAGTAAAGTTATAAAAAGTCTAATATCTTTTGTACTGGAAAAAAATGGGTAGAGATGCAATAGTTGCGTTTCTACAGAGAGATTTTTCAAGACGACTGGTCGTTTTTTTAAAATTTTGATTTTAGAATGCAAATACATATTTTTGCACTCCAGCCTATTGATGAATCACCTGAAAACGGTTGTTTAACTACTTATATCTTTAAGAGATGTTTTTATGAAAAAAGCTATGAAACTCTTTTGTTATTTTCTTTTATTTTCAAATACCTCAAGCTATGCTGAGGTGATAACTGATGGAACAGTAGGACAGCATACGCATTTATCAGGGCAAATGACTATTCCGCAAAGTTTGGGCACAATAGCGGGGAATAATTTATTTCATAGTTTTCAATCGTTTAATATCAATACAGGTGAAAGTGCGATTTTTACGGGGAGTAACTCGATTCAAAATGTGATTAGCCGTGTGACAGGCGGACAAGTTTCTAATATTAATGGTTTGTTAAAATCCGAAGTGGGGAATGCAAATTTTTATTTTATCAATCCTGCGGGTGTCACTTTTGGCGCAAGTGCAACAGTGAATGTGCCCGCCGCGTTTTATGTCAGCACTGCTGATAATTTGCGCTTTGCAGATGGAAAACAGTTTAGCGCAATCAATCCGTCTGCTAGCAATTTAACCATTGCAGAGCCTGTGAGTTTTGGATTTTTGGGAAATCATGTAGCAGACATTAGCGTCCAAAATAGTTATCTTAATTTTAAAACCGGCAGCAAAGTTTCTTTAAGTGGCAGTAATATTGCAATTAACTCAGGACAGATCATCAGCAATGCCGGTGATATTCAACTTTATGCCACAGGAAATGCGGCGGCGGAAATTAGTCTTAATCAATTAACAACCGATACTTTGTTAGGAAATTTAAGTATTACAGGGATAAATTATCGAAGCAAAATTGATGCGAGCGGTAATGGGGCGGGTCGATTAGTTCTTCGCGCTGGTCTGGTGGACATATCGAATGCTTATTTATTTGCAGATAATACAGGTTCACTTGATGCAAGTTCTGGAAAAGGCATTGATATTATTGCCAATAATTTGACGTTGAATAATAGCTCTATCACCGCAGAATCTGTAGGGCTAGGAAATGCAGCACCGATTGATATTAACTTGACCGGATTGCTAAAAATCACAGGCGATATGTCTGACACTATTATTAGAAGTGCGGCTTGGAATCAAGGAGATGCCAGTAAAGTCAGTATTAAGGCGAATGAGGTTTTGATTGACGGCAAAAACGCTAATCGGATTGTGGTGGGGATTTTAAGTGATGCAGAGCTTAATTCCACAGGTGGCAATGCAGGAGTTGTTTCTATCAAGAGTAACAAATTAACCGTATCGAATAGTGGCACGATTCGCAGCAATACTTGGAGTTCAGGAAATGCCGGAACGGTTAGTTTAGATGTTAGTGGTGATATTAATCTTTTGCATGGTGGACAAATTAGCACTAGCACTTTTGGACAAGGCAATGCTGGCAATATCCATGTAACAGCACATAATCTGTTGATTGATCGACAAATTGGCAATACATCAGCGCAGAATAATTCTGCAAATAATTCTTTAAATGCTAACAATGTTGTGGTGCAAGAACAGAACCTCAACAATGCGGCTATAAATACCATTAATGTTAATCAACTCATTAATGAATTAAACCAAATGCTGCCATTGATTAACGCGGCAACCACCATATCAACAGAACAGAAAGCGACTTTGGTTAGTTCGGTAACACAAAATATTGCAGAACTTAATAGTTGCAATGCCGCAGGAACTTGTTCGACTGCACAACTAGCAACAAATTCCGAATTTGCATCAGCAATTATAGCGTCATCGCAAGTGGGCAGTGGTTTATCGCGTGTCGATTCGTTAACTGGCATATTGAGTATATCGTTAGCCGAACAGACGCAACAGACGGATAATGTCGGCACTGTGACGGTGAACGTCAACGATAAACTTTCGTTAGTAGAGGGCGGCATTATTTCTACTTCTACCTTGTCAAACTTAGGGAATGCGGGCAATGTGAGTATTCATGCAGGACAGTTGTTTATTGATGGGACAAGTGGCGGCACTAAAGCTATTCCCGTGATGATGACTGATGGGCGAAATTCTTTTGCATTGAAAGATGTTGGTTTGCCGCGTTCTATTTCGCCAGGTATTTCTAGCGATAATTTTTTTAGCACAGGTCATGCAGGCACGGTTGAGATTACTGCAAATACAGTGAACATGACAAATGGCGGTGTTATTTCTTCTGATACTTTAGCCTCCGGTGAGGCGGGTCATGTTTCTGTTAAGGCATCATTGATAACCCTTGATAATGCTAAAATTTCTGCTGAAGCAAGCAAACAATCACAAGGTCAAAACGGCAATGTCACAGTGACGGCAGATAAAGCGATTTATTTGAGTAATCATGGCAAAATTAGCGTACAAAATGATGCTCATAGCGCAAATCCTAATGCGATTAAGCCGACGTTTTTGACAGTGACTGCTCCTGAAATTGTGTTAAAAAACAGCTCAATTACCACAGAATCGACCGACAATGTTAATGCAAGTCATATCAACATCAATTTTTCCAAATCACTAAAACTCGACTCCTCTTTTATTACAACCTCAGCTATCACAGGCAACGGCGGCAGCATTACTATCAATGGCGGCGGATTGATTTCTTTAGAAAATTCTGGCTTTCAAACTTCTGTGACAGGAGCAAACAGCAACGGCGGTAATATTAATGTCACTGCTGACACATTGATTATGAATAACGCTGTCATTCAAGCAGATGCGGTCGGTGGTTTTGGTGGCGATATTAATTTGAATTTACAAGCGTTAATTCCCAGCCACAATCAACTCATCAAAGGGGGTGCGCCTGTGGTGTGGCAACCTTTTATCGAAGGTTTCAATGTGATTCAAGCCGCTTCTGCAAACGGTGTGAGTGGTTCAGTTAATTTAACTTCTCCACAATTTAATATCAGCGGAAGTATTAGTGGCTTAAACTCAGTTGCTTTAGCCATTCCAAAAATTGATCGCTGGGGCTGCCAAGCTTCAACTATTCCTGCAAGTGTTTTGGCACGCGGCAGTAGAGGTGGATTACCTGCGACTGAAGCGCGATACAGCTTTATTCCTCCTGCAAATAAGTTACCAGTTATCAATCAAGCTACTGGTGGAAATTCGCTAGACCCTCAATTATTGGCGGCTTATACTCCTAGTAAAAATAGTAACTATTCATGCGCCGCGCTGTCGTCTAATTAAACACTCTGATAGCCAGCTCTATTGGAGGTGTTTTTAATCATTACCACGAGGAGCGTGGGAACGATAAAAAAGACGACAGGTCGTTTTTTTTAAAATTTTGATTTTATTATCCACTGGAGTCCAAAAACATGTTTTTGCACTCCTATCTGTTGAGAAAAAACGTTAGAATGGAGGCTGTAGAGACACAATATTTTGCGTCTCTACGCAAACCTTTCATTTCCAATGGAGAAACGAATGAAATCAATCCTTAAAAATATGGCTAGTGCCTTAGTTTTGGTGATTTTGGCAATCAACACAGCATACGCTCTGGCTATTAACGGCACATTAGTCGGTGCATCGCAAACCCTCTTGCAAGGCGGCAGCAATTCTAGCACTCGCTGGCTTTTGCCTAACATTTCAACCCATAAAGTGTGGGTACAAGTGCCTACTGGCAGCACGGCAAGCAATGCGGTGTATCGGATTTATCTTAAAGGCAATGCCGCAGGCAGCAGCAACTGTTCCAGCACCGATTTAACCTATCCTTGTTATGAAGTTACGGTGAATCAAGCGGTGAATCAAGGCAAATGGGTGCAATTAATTTTAGGTGCAATCAACCAATGGAAATTTGGCGCAAAAGGTTTTGTTAGCCTAAATGCCAGCAATGTCAGCAGCACGGAGTTTGTGGGCATTGCTGCAATGAGTTTTGAAAATATGCTCCCCTCTTTAGCGATTGGTCAAAAATATAAAGGTGGGATTATTTTTTATCTGGACAGCAGCAAATTACATGGCTTAGTGGCTGCGTCAAAAGATATAGTGGACGCATCAGGCAATTCTTTAGGCGTAACGTGGTATAACGGCTCTTACACAAGCACCAATGCCACAGGCACAGCAGTGGGCACAGGCAAAGCCAATACTGCAAAAATCATAGCCAATCAAGGTGCGGGGGTTTATGCGGCTAAACTGTGTGATGATTTGGTGGTGGAGATTTATCAAGATTGGTATTTGCCCTCAAAAGATGAGTTGAACTTGATGTACACTAACATCGGTCAAGGAGCTGCTGCACCGCTGAATAACGTTGGGGGTTTTGCGTCCAACTACTATTGGAGTGCCTCCGGGTCCAATTTCTACGGCGCGTGGGTTCAGTACTTCGCCAGTGGTTATCAGGACAGACTCAATAAGGTCAACTCGCTCTATGTCAGGGCTGTGCGGGCTTTTTAACTATTTAACTGTTCTTTGAACACGATTGAACGGATTAGCTTGATTGACAGGATTTTTTTCAGTTTTTGCCTAAAATCCTGTTAATCTTAAAATCCGTGTCATCGTGTGCAAAAAGAGTAGGCAAAACAATGGAAAACGAACATCTCTCTCACCGCATCATTGGCTGCGCCATGACAGTTCACTCCACATTTGGCTGAGGCTTTCAAGAAGTTATCTATCAACGCGCCCTAGACATCGAAATGCACTACAAACGGTTTGCGTTTTGAACGGGAAAAAGAAATGGATATTTTTTATCGCGGTTACAAAATTGGTACACGCCGCGCTGATTTTTTTATCGAAAATTGCATCATGCTGGAATTAAAAGCGGTTTCGCAATTAGAGGATGTTCATAAAGCTCAAGCGATTAATTATCAGGAAGCTTACAACATGCAAACTGGCTTATTAATTAATTTTGGAGCGAAAAGTTTAGAATTCAAACGGCTTTAGAATAAACACTTTCTGAACACGGTTGAACAAATTAACAAGATTAAATCGTGTCAATCTTAAAATCTGTATCATCGTGTTCAAAGCTTTTTTGAACAGGATTGAACGGATTAAATAATTAACAGGATTTTTTAAGATTTAGCCTAAATCCTGTTAATCTTAAAATCCGTGTCATCGTGTTCAAAAAGCAAGCAAACCGAAGTGCAACAACAGAATACTTTTACAGCCTCTCAATATTAACGATTCCTTTTTTAAACAGCCGCATTCTGTCAGGAGAATCATACCCATGCGCAAAACTATCCCTTTAATTCTCACTGCCCTGTGTTCAACACCAGTGATAAGTGCCGATAATGCAGGTGTAGCCAGCCCTCCTAGCCCTACGCCAAATGCAAATCGCCCTAAAATCCCCGCATTTATCCCTAAAAAACTACCCGGCTTTGAATTGCCGCCTGTTGAAAAAGCATTGCTGCCCCAAAAAAATAACAGCGCGTTTAAAATGGCATTAAAAGGCGTTAAATTTGTCGGAAACACCATTATCAGTGACGACGACTTACAAAAAATCGCGCAATCTTTTATCGGCAAAACTGTATCCGTGACAGAACTGGAAGACCTGCGCCAACAAGTCACTCAATATTACATTCAAAAAGGCTATGTTAGTTCAGGAGCAACCTTTGTAAATCCTGAAAAAGAATTTCAAGACGGCATGATTACCTTAAAAATCACCGAAGGAAAACTGGGTGAAATTCGTGTGAAAGGCACAGAATGGCTGAGTTCGTCCTACGTCAGTGACAGACTCTATCGCTATAATACCGAAGCCTTAGACATCAACCAATTACGCGAAAATTTTCAGCTGTTATTGCTCGATCCACTGATTGAACGCATGAACGGCAATTTAATTCCTGGCAGTGAACGCGGCAGCAGTATTTTAGAGGTGGAAGTCACACGCGCCAAACCGTATCAGCTCACACTCAGCGCGGATAACTATCGCCCGCCCAGCATTGGGAGTAATGAAGGACGCTTAAGCGGTTGGGTGCGCAATCTCACTGGTTTTGGCGATACCGTAGACGGCTCGGTTGTTTATAGTCAAGGCGCGTTAGGCGGTGGGGCTGGATTTTCTATTCCACTTAATTCCTATAATACCCGCTTTAATTTTCGCTTTAATATCAACAATGCAGCGATTATTGAGCAAACCTTAAAACCGCTGAACATCAAAAGTCGTTATGCAAACTATGAGTTTGGTCTAACACAACCGTTGATTCAAACTCTAAATCGGAATTTGAACTTCGGGATTGTGTTCAACTATAAAAAGAATAAAACAGAAATATTAGGACAAAGCTTTGCGTTTTCTGAAGGGGCGAATGCGAAAGGGGTTACCAAAGACTCGGTGTTGCGCTTGAGTTTGGATTTTACTGAACGCTTAGAAAGTCAGGTTTTTTCAGCACGATCAACCACAAGTTTTGGGATTAACGCTTTTGCACCCACATGGTATAAGGGCGAAACTCGCGCGGATGGCAATTTTTTCGCTTGGCTAGGACAAGTTCAATACGCTGGACAAATTTTTAACACCGGAACTAACCTGATTTTACGCGGTGATGTGCAATACACCGATGAGAACTTGATGCCATTAGAACGATTTGCGTTAGGTGGACGCTACAGTGTGCGCGGCTATCGTGAAAATGAATTAGTGCGCGACAAAGGCTATATTGTCTCAGCCGAAGTACGTTATCCCTTACTGAAAGATGAAGGCGAAAGAACTTTTCCCGGACAATTAACGGTTTTCCCTTTTATGGATTACGGTGCAGGTTGGAATATTGGCGATCGTCAAAATATTAATTATTTGCATTCAGTGGGCGTTGGCATGGAATGGCAGCCTTTTAAAGGCGTTACCACTGAAATCAGTTATGCTCACGCGCTAAACACAGCCACTCATAAGCAAAATTATGATTTACAAGATAGCGGTGTGCAATGGAGTGTCAACATTTCCGCCTTTTAAAAGATTTTTAAGGAGAAACAATATGATTTCTAAGCGGCGTATTTTTTGTGGTTTCCTACTCTTAGCCAATTCTCTGGTATTACAAGCGGATGAATTATCTGATTTATTGCAAGCAGGGCAAACCAGTTTGGCAAGTGGTCATTATCGTGAAGCCGACAATCAGCTGGCAAAAGCCCAGCTCAAAGCGGTTGAGCAGGAAAACGGCTATAGCTTGGTATTAATAAAAGCGTTGCAAGGCTATATGGCATTGCAGCGACAAAATAATAGTCAAGCAGAAAAAAACTTAGTTGCAGCACTAGCAGAAGCCAAACAAAACAACTGGACTGATTTAGTTGTGCGCATTGATTTGTACTTGGCGCAGTTTTATCAGCATCTGCAAGACCAAGAACAAGGCGATTATTATTTGCAGCAAGCCGTGACTACGCCCGAAAAAGTTTCTGATAAATCGTTGCTGGTGAGCGGCTATTATCAACTGGCGAAACGAGCGATTGAAAATCAACAACCCAAACAAGCGGCGCAGCAACTGCAATCAGCGAAAGCTTTAATGCTAAACTTGCCGGAAAGCCCGAATAATAGCCAACTTTGGCTGAATATTGCCTACCAAAGTTTGCAATTATATTTTGCCTCACCACAAGCTGATTTTTTAACGGAAGCCTTTACTAATTTAAATACTGCATTAACGCAAGCTCGTCAAAATCAACAGCCTAGAATTCAATCTGCGGCGTTAAAGCATTTAGCCAGTTTGTATAAACAGCAACAACGCACAGACGAAGCGACAAAATTATTGCTAGAAGGCATCAATTTAGCGCAAAAAGAAGATGCCAGCGATCTTTTAATCGACTTGGAATGGCAAATTGGGCAACTTTATCAGCAACAAAAACAACAACTTTTGGCAATTGCAGCTTATCGTCGTGCGGTAAAACACATTGATAGTATTCGGATTGATATTCCGGTGTCGTATCAAAAAGGTCGATCTTCATTTCGTGATACGTTTGCACCGATTTATTTAGCGTTAGCGGATTTACTCTTGCAACAATCCAGCGGTGTGAAAGGTGCGGAACAACAAGTGTTGTTAATTGAAGCACAAGACAGCATAGAGCGGATGAAAAAAACCGAATTGGAGGATTATTTCCAAAATCGCTGTGATATTTCTGCCACACCGATTAATTTGAAAAAAACCGACATTCACGCTGCCGCGCTGTATCCGATTTCTTTAGCGGATCGCTTGGAAATTATTGTGTATACCTCTGAAGGTCTGCAACGCTTTACCTCAAAAGTGACGGCTAAAAATTTTGAAAAACAAGCACGTTTGTTAGCCAGCAATTTGCGTAACTATGCCGATTTTTCACAATCAAAAACACAGGCACAAGTGCTATATCAATGGCTGCTTGCCCCTGCGAATGCGTATTTAAAACAACATCAAATAGAAACTTTGATTTATATGCCAGATGGCGCGTTGCGATTAGTGCCGTTAGCCGCCTTATATGATGGGAAAAAGTTTGTCATTCAAGATTACGCTGTTGTGACTTCGCCAGGCATGTCACTGATTGATAGCGATAGTTTTGATAGAAAAAACAGCATGTTATTGGCGGGAATGAGTTTGCCTGGCAATGTAGTGAGTGATTTGCCGGAGGCTTTATTAGCAGATTTAGTTGCTGCTACACCTGAAAAAGGCGCGAATCGTTCTGTAACCCGCGATTTAAAACGCAGTGTTAATCCTGCACTTAAACGCGAGTTGTCTGTGGCTCAGCAAGAAGAAAAAACCCGCGAATTGCATGAATTGCTGAAAAAACCGCTAGTGCTTGAAAGTTTGCAGCACTTATTGGCGTTACCCGGCGTGGATACAGAAATTAAACAATTGGCGGAACAAAACCATACAGCGTATTTGTTAAATGAAAGTTTTTCTTTGCAAAACTTCATTCAAATTTTGCAAGAACAGCCTCACGATACTTTACATATTGCCTCGCATGGTTTTTTTGGCGCAACGGCAGAAGAAAGTTTTATTATGACGCATGATAAAATTCTCAATTTAAATCAATTAGAAGCCTTGCTGAGTTCTGATTATTTTAAATTGCATCCGATTGATTTATTAACCTTAAGTGCATGTCAAACGGCGGAGGGCGATGATAGATCGCCTTTGGGGATTAGCGGCGTGGCGATAAAAGCGAAAGTGCACAGTGCTTTAGGTTCGTTATGGCCGGTAGCTGATGAAGCTACGGCGCAATTAATGACAACTTTTTATCAGTCGATGAATAAGCCGCAGCAAACCAAAGCCAAAGCTTTGCAAGAAGCGATGTTAGGGATTCTGGCACAAAAGAATTTTGCCAGTCCTTCGTTTTGGTCGCCGTTTATTTTGATAGGTAATTGGATGTAATAAATCCGAAATTCATAAGCGTAGAGACGCAACTATTGCGTCTCTACATTCGCTCCACCTCTTATTCTGATTTTATACCTTGACGGTTGTGTAAAAATTTTTTAAGACGACTGGTCGTCTTGAAAAAATTTAAGATTTTCTCACGAATAATTTCTTTGAATCTCATTTGTTTACATCTGTAAGGGCGAATGAATTCGCCCTTAGGAACGTGCATGAAACAACTTATGTTGGTTTATTTGGTGTAGGCGCGGATTTATTCGGATTGTGAGGCAGTGAAAGTATTCGATTTTGGAGTCAAAAGTCGCGACTTTTGACTCCGGCAATCCACATAAATCAATGAGTTAAAAATAGTGATTTGATATTTTTTTAAATGCTTTCACAGTCTCATTGTGCGAATGAATTCGCACCTACAGTTGTCGAGATTATTTCATGCACGTTTCTTACATGAGCATTCAAAAACTGGGCGATTATTTAAGGATTGCCTGTTTTATGCTTACAGGCTGATTGAGCTTTCAGAGTCGATAGGCAATAACACGCTAAAAACGGTACAGCCCGGCTCGCTTTCAACGTTGATATGTCCTGCATGTTTGTCGATGATTTTTTTGATGATATGCAGCCCTAAACCACTGCCTTCGCCTGCGGATTTGGTGGTGAAAAACGCATCGAAAATTTTAGACATATTCTCAGGCGCAATGCCTCTGCCACTGTCTTGAACGCTCACTTTTATCGCCGCAGCGGAAGACTCAATGCTAATCGTCAATACGCCTTTGTGATCCATCGCTTGCAGCGCATTATGAATTAAATTTGTCCAAACTTGATTTAATTCATCAGGATAACAATAAATGGCTGGCACATCGTCAGCAAAGTTTTTAATCAACTCAATCCCGTGTTTTATTTGGCTTTGATACAAGGTCAAAATGGTGTCAATGCCTTGAGCCACATTGGCTAAGACTTTTTCACCAGAATTGTCTTGGTGTGCATACGATTTTAATGCAAATACAACTTTAGAAGCGCGTTCAGTGGCTGTGCTAATGGTTTGTGTACCTTTTTTCAGCTCAGACAATTTATAAGCCAGCTCTAATACTTCTCGCCCGTTGGATTTTTTTAATAAATCCATAATATTTTCAACATCTTCATAAATCCCCATATCAACCAGCGTATCAGAAATAGAATCGGGATCGTCTATTTCATTGCCTAATTGACTGACTAAAGCGCGGCGTTTTTGCCGTAATTCTTTAGCGGATAACGATCTGGAATCGCTGTTTAATGATTTTGTCAAAATCAGCACAAATTCGTTACATTCATCCGGTGTAAAAGATTGAAACAACCCTGGCATGGTGGTCAACGTTTGTTCTAAAAATTTTTGGATATTGCCAGCCGACGAGCTAATCGCACCTAAAGGCGTGTTAATTTCGTGCGCAACACCTGCAATCAATTGTCCTAAGGCTGCCATTTTTTCCGATTGCAACAGCTCTTCGGTGCGTTGATGAACTTTTTCTTCCAAAGTTTGATTGTAATCTTCGAGTTGCTGGTGCGACTCTTTGATTTGATTTGCCATATCAATAAAAGAAGTCGCTAATACGCCAATTTCAGTATGCGTATCAATTTTGTTATTTTGATGATAAGCAGTGATTGCAGCAGCAAAATTTCCCATCCCTAATGATTGACTAAATCGAGTTAAACTGACTAGAGGCTTAGAAATTGTGTTAGAGATAATTAATACGACAATAAATGCAAACAGAATAAAGACAACAGCAACCCCAATCGAAGTCATCAAAATATCATGGGTACGCACGCTCATTTCTTGTCGTGAGCGATTAATCTCTTTTTGTAAGCCTTGCAAGCTGAAACCTAATCGCAACACGCCCCAAGGTTTGCCAAAAGTGATAGGGGTGATGTATTCAATCACTTGCTCTTCTTTATATTCTTTAAAAGTCGCACTGTGTTGCTGCATCGCAAACAAATCATGCTCGGAGGTTAGTTGAGTTTGTTGCAATTGCGGCTGGGCGGTATGTACATAAGCGATGCCTTGCAAATCGGTTAATATCGCGTATTGCAACGCAACCGATTCTTTAATGGTGTCGTCAATCAGCACATTGATTTGTGAAAAATTGTAAGCGGCAATTTCATTTTCTATTTGCACGACTAACAATTTGGATAATGACTTACCTTGTTGAATCAAGTTTTGCTTAATTAAGTCAATCCGCCATTGCAGCTCTTCTTGCGCAATATTTTTTTGCAAAAAAATTTGAATGCCAGTAAAAGTAATCAGCAAGCTAAAAATCAAACTTAATGTGGCAAATAACAATTTCAGACGAATGCTATGTTTTACCTTTAAGCTATTCTCATCCTTTGTTTTCTGAATAAAGAAGTCGGTCAATTTTTTAATCATTATTCTTTACAATTTACCAGTTGGTTAACAGAATCCAAGGCATCTTGGTTAAAATTGATGTTTAATGCGTCGATACTGCATTTATTTAACGTGACTGTTGAGCCTGCTGGAATTTGCACCGTACCTGCGGGCAATTTGTGATTATCAATCATCATAATTAAATTGGCAGATTGTCTGCCAATCGTTGCAATATCGGCGGAAATGGCGAGAACCGCGCCTTGTTCAATAAAGACATCGCTGTAAGCATAAACCGGTTTGTGATGTTTTTTTGCCGCTGAGAAAATTTTTTGCACAGAATCGTTGCTGCTTAACACAATCGGGTCAGAAATAATCCAAAATATATCCACTTTATCCAGCAAACCATTCATGGCAGTATCAACTTCATCTTCTTTATTAATCGGTTGATTAAGAATTTCCATCCCCATCGCTAGCGCATCTTGTTTGACGGTTTCCACATATTCGCGACTGAATTTTTCGTTATACAACAGTCCGATTTTTTTCACGTTAGGAAAAAAGTACCGCAGTAGGGAAAGTTCTTGTGAAGGCGAAAGCTCATTGGCAACGCCATAAGTTTCTGTGCCAATGTCGAGTCTGCGCCAGTTAATGGCAGCAGAAAACAGCAGTTTTTTACCTTTGGCAATGCCGCGTACAAAAGAATACGCTTTGGTGCCGATGCAATAAATGAGAGGAGCAGTATCTTTTTGCACGAGATGCTTAAGTTCTTCCTCAGATTCTGTGGCATGGCTTGCCAAATCCAACTCAGTCCATTGATAGGCATTTTGTTGCAGAATTTTTTTAAATTCACTGGCGTTTTCTTGGTATCTGTAAATAGTGCTGTCACTGTTAATAATCAGCACTTTATTAGGTTGGGCAAATACTGTGTTGATGAGTAATGCAGTCAACACAAGCAAGGCTTTATAAAAATTCATTATTTTCACCGGTAACATCCAGTCGTAACAGAGTATTTAAGTTAGCAGAAATTGTTTTCATAATGCTTTCCAGCCATCAATGCCTAGGAGTTTTAGACTTTTCTCTCCTTCTGCATTGTCAGACATTTTGTGCAATATCTCGATGAGCTGGTTTTCTTGTGCTTCAGGTTTTTTGAAGGTTGCGGCAACGAGCAAATAACTTTTTTCGCTAAAACCTAAACTGTGTAATTGTTGGAATTGATTAGGATTAATGATGGCTAATTTGTTCAAGCTGCTTTCTGAAGAAATGGCAGCAGTTGCCATGCCAAAATTCACTGCCATCACAGCATCAATATCTTTAGGGACGGTAAGAATTTTGATGTCTTTGAGTAAAGATTCTCGTTCTTTGCCTAAGATTTGTTGAAGGACGCTGGAAATGTATTTTTCACTGCCAGCACCAGCAACAATGGTATTTTTCAGCATATTGACATTGACGATTTCTTTTTTGGCACTCAGCACTTTTTTTTGTAAGGTGCTGCCTTTTGATGTGCCAACTAAGGTGATTTCAAGCGGAATATTTTGTTCTCGCAAAGCGGCTAAATGCCAACTGGAGAGTAGATAGATATTCCCTTTGCCTTGTTTAATTGCCGTTTCAAAGTTTGCTTTATCGCTGAAAGGTTGAAAATGAGTTGTGCCTTGGTCTACTAAATAAGTGTCGAAAGCTGTTTTCACTGTCGCGAAGTTATTGATATTGGTTTCGGGGTTATAAAAATAAATAAATGCCCCTTCACTGGATTGCGCAAACTTATAGCTGCTAGCAACAAAGATGGAGAAAATAAACAACAGGGTAAGGAGTGGTTTCATTATGTCCTTTTTTTAAAATAGTACTTTGACAGCAAAAGACACCTCTCGTTTAGGTGGGTTATTTAACGTTCTAAAAAAAGTTATTTTCATAAAAAGTCTAATTTTCTTAGCTTTAGAGGCTGTGAAAGTATTCAAAAAACATCAAAATGTTATTTTTAAATTATTGATTTATCTATGATCCTGGAGTGCAAAACCTAGGTTTTGCACTCCAAAATGACAATACTTTCACAGCCTCTTTATTGAATGAATCAGTTGGTGTGGAGTTTAAGTTTTTTTAGTATTTATTTGAAGAGAATCACAAACTGCCTGCTTTTAAATCAGTCACATGAGTTGCTTGAATGTACACTGAATAAGTTGCTACGCCCAACGTTTTTAATTATAAGTAAATATTAACTAATTTAAAAACAATATCTTATGGGTGAAATGTAAAATTAGCTTCTATTAAATCTTGTGATAGACTACTAGAAAATATCATTTAATTGCGGCATGAAAAGCATTTAATTGATGATTTTTTGTTAAAAATTATTATATACTGAAACTTCTTAAATTAAATCTTAGGTACAACTTATGCTAGATGGCAGTTCGAACTCGATAATAGCAAGCACGCGCAAACCCATGCCAAGAAGGCGTTTCTTACAATTATTAGCTGGCAGCTCTGCTATTGCAGCGGGACTTCCAGATGTTTCATTAGCTGCAACAAAACGTAATGTTATACCTCGTGAGCTTGCATTTCATAATACCCATACCGGCGAACAAGTTTCTTTAACTTACTTTGAAAAAGGTGAGTATCTTACAGATGCCTTACAAGAGATTGATAATGTGTTTAGAGATCACAGAACAGGTGATGTTCATCCAATTGATCCTAATTTATTAAATATATTGTATAAGTTGCAAGAAACTTTGCAGGTTAATAAGCCTTTTCATATTATTTCAGGCTACAGATCACCATGGAGCAATGGTGAGTTACATGCAAGTAGTAATGGTGTTGCTAAAAATAGTTTACATATGCAAGGTAAAGCCGTTGATATTCGCATTGAAGGCGTAGATATTCTGGACATTCGCAACACTGCCATCGCTTTGCAACAAGGTGGTGTAGGTTATTACCCTAGCTCAGACTTTGTGCATATTGACACAGGTTTGGCTCGCTATTGGTAATCAACAATAAAAGCTGTTTTGATTTTTGAGACACCAAAGTTTAAACAGCTTTTATATTTAGTGACCAACTAAATCGTCTCTGTGCTGACAGTTTTTAGCAATTTTACAAAGATAATCGCCACGATGCGTTTTAATAATATTTGTTGCCGCTAAAGTCACTTCTTTTACCACTTGTTGGGCTATGCTTTTCTTTAAATGCAGCGGCGTACCGTTAGCTGCAAGCTCCAATACAATTCCCGCACGGTTGAATACACTTTGGCAAATCTTAGCAAACTCGTCAGAGCGCATTTTTTTAGGATTAGCACTTAAGATTTCTATCAAGCCTAATGCTAAATCATCTTCTTCATCAGATAATTTTGGCACATCGACTCTTTCAGAGAAAATATCCGCATAATCTAAGATAACTGCATGAAATATGCCTTCGATCGCTTGGCTTATTAATGCTCTTGCGTGTTGGTCTAATTCTAGGCTTTTAAGTACGGAGTTTTCAGGAATTACTTTAAAAACTTCGCTAATTAAATTATCAAGATTTTTAGTCTCGCGGCTGACTGTATCTACATACCAGTTTTGTTGTCTTTCTATTGAATATTCTAATTTTGGGTTCATAGCTCTTCCTTTTGAAAAACCTTTGCTGAATTTCACTTAATTTTAAGTTCGGGAGAAGGTCAGAGCTTAAGTTTTGCTATTTAAGAGCATTTGCTTATAAAAGCTCTGACGTTTCTTATCCTGAACCCAAAAATCATTAGATTTCGTTATAAAGCTGTAAGTATTGCTGTGCACTGTTGTGCCATGTAAAGTCTTTATTCATGCCATTTTGTTGTATATATCGCCAAGTATCTTTGTGGTCAAATAACACAATCGCACGTTTAATCGCTTCGAGTAATGCACCGGCACTTGCTTGATGAAATGAGATACCTGTTGCTGTGCCTTTTGCAATACTTTCCGGTAGTGCGTCTTCTACGGAGTCAGCTAAACCACCGGTTTGTCTAACTAGCGGAATAGTGCCATAGCGTTGGCTGTAGAGTTGGTTTAAGCCGCAGGGTTCAAAGCGTGATGGCATTAAAAATATATCCGATCCTGCTTCAATCAGATGTGCTAAATCTTCATTATAACCAAGCGTGACAGACATTTTATCTGGATATAAATGTGCAAAATTTTGCAAGCGGTGTTCAAAACTTGGATTGCCACTTCCTAACAGTACAAATTGCAAAGGGATTCCCATCATATCTGGCAAGCAATCTAAAATTAGGTCAATTCCTTTTTGCTCAACTAAACGGCTAATCAGTCCAAATACTGGAATTTTTGCATTCACGGGCAAAGAAAGTCTTTGTTGTAAGGCTATTTTATTGGCTTGCTTTTGCTCTAAATGATGAGCATCGTAATGTTGTGGAATTGCAGGATCAGTTTGTGGATTCCATTGATCCGTGTCTATGCCGTTCATAATGCCACTTAACACGTCTTGTCGATGGCGCAACAATCCTTCTAATCCGTAACCGAAATCAGGTGTTTGAATTTCTAAGGCATAAGTAGGACTTACTGTTGTAATCCGGTCAGAATAAACCAAGCCGCCTTTGATTAAAGACAGCATGTGATGAAACTCCAAACCGTTTGGATTCCACAGTTGTCTTGATATATTCAGCGAATAAAACTGGTTACTAGGAAACAAGCCCTGATAAGCCATGTTATGAATCGTGAAAACAGTGGCGGGGCGGTGTTCTTCTAAACTTAACAAAGCAGGCACTAATCCCGCTTGCCAATCGTTGCAATGTACAACATCGGCTTTCCAGTTTAAATTAGCTCTATCCATTGCCACTTCAACAGCCACCCGGCAAAATAAAGCAAAACGCTCAGCATTATTAGGCCAAGCGTTACCCTTTGCATCATTGTAAGGATTACCGGCAAAATCAAAAAAAGGTGCGTAATCAACCAACCAGACCATCACATTGGTGTGTGGCAGACGGGTTTCCAAAATATTGACATCACAATTATTCACGCGCAACGAACATAGATAGCGTTTTTCTTCCTGACAGTTAAGCGTTTGATAATTTGGAATAATTAAATGAATATCTTGTGATAACTCTGCTAATGCTTTAGGTAAGCTACCAGAAACATCCGCCAAACCGCCTGTTTTTATCAGAGGATGGGCTTCACTACTCACAAAAAGGATTTTTTTCATAGTTCAGTTTGTTGTTATTAAAAAAATGGCGTTTTATGCAAACCTTTCAGCTTTTAAAAAACTGAAAGGTTGTAAAGTTATTATAGTTTTAGAACTAAAGCTGCTAAAGGTGGCAAAGTTAAGCTAACAGAATGTGGTTGATTCATCCAAGCCACAGGTTCTGAAAGAGCCACACTATTCCCCACATTACACCCACCGTAATACATTGAATCAGAATTGAAAATTTCGGTATAAGTACCTTCTTCTGGCACACCAATTCGATAAGATTCTCTTAGCACTGGCGTGAAATTTAGAATGATAATCAAATCTTCTTGTTTGCTTTTGCGGCGATAGCAAATCACTGATTGTTGCACATCATGGCAGTCAACCCATTCAAAGCCTTGATTTTCAAAATCATATTGAAATAATGCTGGATGTTTGGTGTAAAGTTTATTCAGGTCTTTTACCAGTGTTTTAATGCCTTGATGTTGTGGGTAATCCAAAACATACCAATCTAACGCATGGTTAAAGTTCCACTCAGCACCTTGCCCAAATTCACAGCCCATAAACAGCAATTTTTTGCCCGGATAAGTGAACATTAAGCTATACAGCAAACGCAGATTTGCAAATTTTTGCCACTCGTCGCCTGGCATTTTAGAAAGTAACGAGCCTTTGCCGTGTACAACTTCATCGTGTGAGAAGGGTAGCACAAAGTTTTCACTAAACGCATACAGCATTCCAAAGGTGAGCTGGTCATGGTGATGGCAGCGATACACTGGATTTTGCTGCATATAAGACAAAATGTCGTGCATCCAGCCCATATTCCATTTCATAGAAAAACCTAAGCCGCCAGTCCATGTTGGGCGAGTGACTTGTGGCCATGAGGTTGATTCTTCCGCCATAATCACAGTGCCAGGATGCTGGTCGTGTGTGACAGAGTTTAAATCGCCTAAGAAATCAATGGCTTCCAGATTTTCATTGCCACCGTATTTGTTAGGAATCCAGTCGTTTGCTTCACGGGAATAATCCAGATAGAGCATGGAGGCAACCGCATCGACTCGTAAGCCGTCTAAATGAAATTCTTCTAGCCAAAAAATAGCACTGGAGAGCAAAAAGTTTTTTACTTCGTTGCGGCTGTAATTGTAAATTAACGTGCCCCAATCGCGGTGTTCACCTTTTCGCGGATCTTCGTGTTCATACAAAGGGCTGCCATCAAAACGCGCTAATGCAAAACTGTCTTTAGGAAAATGTGCAGGTACCCAATCTAAAATAATTCCAATGTGGTGTTGATGACAATAATCTACAAAAAAACGGAAATCATCTGGTGTACCATGCCGACTACTCGGCGCAAAATATCCTGTAGTTTGATAACCCCATGACGCATCGAGCGGGTGTTCAGTAATCGGCAATAATTCAATATGGGTAAAACCTAATTCTTTAACATAATCAACCAGTTCTACGGCTAATTCGCGATAATTTAAAAAGTTACCGCGTTTGTCACGTCGCCATGAGCCTAAATGTACTTCGTAAATCGACATCGGTTGATGCAGCCAATCATAATTGACACGATCCGCCATCCAATTGCCGTCTTGCCAAGGATAGTTATTTTCTTGTTTTACAATGGAAGCCGTTTGCGGTCTAAACTCAAACTGTTGGCCATAAGGATCTGTTTTTGTAACAACTTGTTTGGTTTCGCGATTTAAAATTTCAAACTTATACAAACAGCCTGAGCTTAAGCCGGGAATAAAAATTTCCCAGATTCCACTGCCACCCAAATTACGCATGGGGTTACAACGACCATCCCACAAATTAAATTCACCGACTAGGCTGACACGCTGTGCATTTGGAGCCCAAACTGAAAAATGTACGCCACTGATGCCGTCGACTGAATGTAAATGTGCACCTAGTTTTTTATAAATATGCCAATGTTTGCCCTCGCCAAACAGGTGTTGATCAAATGCAGGCAGTTGTGTACCAAAATCGTAAGGGTCATAAAACTTAAATGTTTTACCGTTTTTATCAATGCCTTCTAGCTCATAATGTTCTGGAAGATCAAATGAACCTAACAGGCATTGAAAAATATCGGTGTGAGGAATTCTAATTAAATCAGGACCTTGACCTGCGATTTTAACCGATTCGGCTCGCGGTAAGTATGCTGTAACACAGGTCTGGTCGTCTTGTTGTTGGCGACCTAAAACAGAAAAAGGATCATGATGACTTGCTTCAATAATTTTGATCAAATCAGAATCAAGCGGATTTTTTTTTAGGAGCTTGTTCACTTTGTAATGCCTCTGTGTAGTAGAATAACGATAGATTGAAGTGAATGTTACCAAAATAACCTAACAATGTAATAGTCAATTCCACAAAGGGGATAAAAATGTCAGCATCAGATAAGCAGCACCATGAACGATTTGTCAGCCATCTAACACGCAATACTATTGCATTAATTTTGGCAGGAGGGCGTGGGTCGCGGTTAATGCAAATGACGGATTCAAGAGCTAAGCCTGCTGTGCCGTTTGGTGGAAAGTTTAGAATTATTGATTTTCCGCTTTCTAATTGCGTGAATTCAGGCATTCGTAAAATTGGAATTTTAACCCAATATAAAGCTGACTCGTTAATTCGCCATATTCAACAAGGATGGGGATTTTTACGCGGTGAGTTTGGTGAATATGTTGACTTAATGCCAGCACAACAACGGATTGATGAGAATTCTTGGTATTTAGGAACAGCTGATGCCATTTATCAGAACATGGATATTTTGCGCAGCCGTAATCCAGAATATATTGTGGTGCTTGCAGGCGATCATATTTATAAAATGGATTATGGCGCAATGCTTGCCGATCATGTTGCGCAAGAAGCGGATTTGACCATTGGTTGTATTGAAGTCTCATTGGAAGAGGCAACCGCGTTTGGGGTGATGGATGTTGATGAACAGCGGCGCGTTAAGGCATTTGTGGAAAAACCTGCGAATCCTCCTGTGATGCCGGGCAGAACAGATACCGCGTTAGCGTCAATGGGGATTTATGTTTTTAATGCTGATTTCTTATTTGAACAGCTTGCTAAAGACGCAGAAAATCCTGAATCTAGTCGCGATTTTGGTAAAGATATTATTCCATCCGTTATTCACGATTATAAAGTCAGTGCTTATCCATTTTTAGATTTACAAAGTGGAGAACAAAGTTATTGGCGCGATGTTGGAACGCTTGATGCCTATTGGTCTGCTAATATGGAATTAATCGGCGTTAATCCTAATTTAAATTTATACGACACCACTTGGCCAATTTGGACTTATCAAGAACAAAACCCACCGGCTAAGTTTGTATTTAACGATGATGATAGACGCGGACAAGCCGTGGACTCAATGGTATCGGGCGGCTGCGTTATTTCGGGGTCAAACGTAACCCATTCATTATTGTTCTCTAATGTACGGGTCAACTCTTACAGTGTTATTAAAGATAGTTTGATTTTGCCACAAGTTGTTGTTGGCAGACATTGCAGAATTACCAAAGCAATTATAGAAAAAGGTTGTAATATTCCTGAAGGCACGATTATCGGGGAAGATAGAGCGGAAGACGAAAGAAGATTTCATGTCAGCCCAGGTGGCGTTGTATTAGTGACTCCCAGCATGTTAGGACAGAGAAGGAATTATGCGAGATAGTAAAAAATTAAAGTTAGTTTTGTGCTGGCATATGCACCAGCCAGAATATAGAAACTTAAAAACAGGCGAATACCAATTACCGTGGACTTATCTGCATGTGATAAAGGACTACGTTGATATGGTTGCGCATTTAGAAGCCGAACCTAAAGCGAAAGCAGTCGTCAATTTTGCCCCTATTTTATTAGAGCAAATTGAAGACTATACCAAACAGATTAATGGTTATTTGCATGACAGAATTGCAATAAAAGATGGTTTGTTATCCGCTTTAGTCAGTCCGACAATTCCAGCCGATGTTGAAACGCGCTTGGGATTAATTAAAGACTGTATGCGCGCAAATAGAGAGCGACAAATTAATCGCTATCCTGCGTTTCAGCGTTTAATTGAAATGGCGGAATGGTTAAAAAATCATCACGACGGTATCAATTATGTTAATTCGCAATTTATCACTGATATTTTAGTTTGGTATCACTTAGCGTGGATGGGAGAAACTGTCAAATTATCAGACTCGCGGATTAAACGTTTAATTGCGCAAGGCTCTGAATATACGCTACATGATAGAGTGGAATTGCTTGAAATCATTGCCGAAATACATACTAATTTATTAGGTCGTTATAAAAGTTTAGCGAAAAAAGGACGCATAGAGCTTTCTGTAACGCCTTATGCGCATCCTATTATGCCGTTGATGCTTGATATTAAATCAGCGCATGAAGCAATGCCTAACGCCCCACTTCCTGCTTTAAGTATTTATTCGGGTGGTGAAAAGCGCGTTAGATGGCACTTAAAGAAAGGCATTGAAACCTTTGAACGTTTCTTTGGTATGACTCCAAAAGGGTGTTGGCCATCTGAAGGCAGCGTGAGCAAACAAACGTTAGAAATTTTATCAGACTTTGGATTTGACTGGGCTGCTAGCGGCGGCAATGTTTTAGGTAATAGTTTGCATCAGTCGGGTAGTAGTGGAGAAGACGTTCATCATCCATTTAAAGTGGAAGGGACTGATATTGCTTGCTTTTTTAGAGATGACGGTTTGTCCGATTTAATTGGCTTTGAATATTCAAAATGGCACGCTGATGATGCTGTGATGAATCTAATCGGGCATTTAGAAAACGTTGCTGCCAGTGATAAAGATAAAGTTGTCTCCATCATTATGGACGGTGAAAATGCGTGGGAATATTTTCCAGCCAATGGATATTATTTTCTCAATGCGTTATACGCCAAACTTTCACAACATCCGCAAATTGAACTCACTACGTTTTCAGAATGTTTAGCTGCGAAAGTAGAAGTAAAACCATTAAAAAAATTGGTTGCCGGCAGCTGGGTTTATGGCACATTCTCAACGTGGATCGGCGATGTTGATAAAAATCGTGGTTGGGACATGCTAGGCGATGCAAAATGGAGTTTTGATAAAGTCGTAACGACTGGACGCTTAACCCCTGAACAACTTCAAGCCGCAGAAATTCAATTAGCCGTTTGTGAAGGTTCTGACTGGTTTTGGTGGTTTGGTGATTACAATCCAAGCGCGGCTGTGAGTGATTTTGAACGGCAATTTAGACTCAACTTAACGAATTTGTATAACTTGTTAGGGTGTGCTCCTCCTTCCTATCTTGAACTCACGTTTACCCAAGGCTCAGGTGCTCCTGCAATGGGCGGCGCGATGCGTCCGGGTATCGAAGTTACAAAATAAGTTATTAAACGAGGTCTGACAAAACTATAAAACTTGTCAGACCTGCATATAGATAAAGAGAAAAAGCTTCTCAAACTGGGAAATTTAAGCGTGACAACACTTTTAGAAGAAAGGCGGGCTGGAGTATTACTGCACATTACCTCCTTGCCAGGAAAGTATGGCAATGGAGACTTAGGGCGGGAAGCGTATCACTTTATAAAGTTTTTACACAGTGTGGGAATTCGGGTATGGCAGACTTTACCCTTAGGGCAGCCTCACGGTGATGGCTCACCGTATCAATGTTTATCAGCTCATGCTGGAAATACAGCATTGATTAGCCTAGATTGGCTAGAGGAAAAAGGCTGGTTACAACCAATAGATAATTGTCACAATTCTAGTACTGATGATGGTTACACTAAACAATGCTTGATTAATAAAGCTTTTTACGGTTTTCAAGCCTTGGCAGAGAAACAAGACCTCGAAGACTTTTTTAAGTTTTGTGCTGAAAAATCAAGTTGGTTAGATGATTTTGCCTTGTTTATGGCATTACGCAATGAATTTGGAAAATGTTGTTGGAATCAATGGCCTGAATACTTAAAGCAACGCCACCCGCTGGCTATGAAAGAAGCGCGTCGGCGATTAGAGCGAGTCATCGACGGCATTAAATTTGAACAATACGTTTTTTTCAGACAATGGCATGAGTTGAAAGAATTTGCTAAACAACATGATGTACTGATGTTTGGTGATATTCCCATTTTCGTATCCTATGACAGCGTTGATGTTTGGGCAAATCGGGAAGTTTTTAAACTAGACGTTGATGGTGAAATGTCAGTTGTTGCTGGAGTGCCGCCCGATTATTTTTCAGCAACCGGACAACGTTGGGGCAATCCGCATTATGATTGGCAGGATTTGGAACAAACCAACTTTCGCTGGTGGACTGAAAGAATGCGCACCCAATTAGAAATGTTTGATATTGTGCGGATTGACCATTTTCGTGGCTTAGAAGCCGCTTGGGAAATTCCTGCAAACGAAAGCACTGCTATCAATGGCGAATGGGTAAAAGCTCCAGGACACAAATTACTTAACGCGATTAAAAAAGCTCTTGGGGAGATTCCGTTAGTTGCAGAAGACTTAGGCATTATTACGAAAGAAGTTGACGAGCTAAGAAACAGTTTTAATTTACCCGGCATGAAAATATTGCAATTTGCCTTTGGTGATGACGCAACAAATCCCTATTTACCTCATAACTATGAGTCTAATAGCGTTGTGTATACCGGAACGCATGATAATGATACTACTTTGGGCTGGTATCACAGTTTGAATGATGATGAAAGACACCATGTTTATCAAGCACTTGGAGTTCCTGCAATACAGATGCCGCAAGCGTTAATGCAGGCAGCTTTTGCCTCTGTTGCAAATATGGCTATTGTACCGATGCAAGATATTTTAGAACTGGGCTCAGCAGACAGAATGAACGTGCCAGGTACTACAGAAGGTAATTGGCAATGGCGTTTTAGTTGGGAACAACTCACTGAGAGTAAAATCAATTATTTAACGCGATTAATAAAATTATTTGGTCGCTAGTAATGCTGCAAAGCAAAGATTAAATGACCTCTGTTAAGAATAATAACTGCTAAATTATTGAGCAGTTTTCTTAGAAACTGCTAATCTTAAAGAACGTTATTGAACCTTGATGAGATAGGACATTGGAAGAAGATATAATAACAGACTTGACCGTGTTGCAAGATCGCTTGGATAAAATGATTATCCGTGTCGAGCAGCGCGATTTTGCATTACAGCAATTTCAAGCACTACAAACTACGCTGTTTACGCTCAATTCGTTGCCAGAGATGATTGACTCAGTACTTGTGCAAGTAAAGACATTTTTTGAGTTAAATACAGTCAGTTTAGTATTGTTGAATGCAGAAGCTAAAATCAGCAGCTACTTAAATGATTACGGTTATAAATATCAGCAAAACCAACACTTAGTTTTACTCAACGACGCTGCAAGCATCACTCAAGAACTTTCCCACGTTGCTTATATTGGCGGGTACGATGCTGCTAAGCACAGTGTTTTTTTTCCTCATGCTAAACAAAAACCTAGCAGCATTATCAGTATTCCATTAAATCGGCATGGCGAATATTTAGGCTCATTAAACATAGCTTGCGATAAAACTGAGAACTTTCCTAGCAAATTGAAATTAGAGTTTGCCGCGCAATTAGGCTTTACCGTTAGTATTTGCTTAGAAAATCATTTAAATTTTGCGATTGCGCAACAAGCTTATCGCAACGAAGCCTTGGTGAACGTCAATAATCGCCGCTTTTTAGAACAACGCTTGGTTGAAGAGCTAGAGCGCGGACAACGCAGTTCGCATTCATTATCGTGTCTGATGCTTGATGTTGCTTATCCAGCGCAAAAAAATCATCAGGAAACAGCGCAATTAGATGCGCAAGTTCTGCTTGTTGTGGCGGAAACAATTAAAAGACAATTACGAGTTGCAGATGTGTTTAGTTATTACGAAGGCAAAAAGTTTGCAGCTTTTTTAACTAACGTATCTGAAAGCATACTTGTGGCTGTGATTGAGCGTTTAAAAACAGCATTGACTGAACAAGTGATTAATTTTGCCAACCAAATTATTCCACTCACCGTCTCATTTGGTTACGCTTGTTATTTGCAACAAAATACAAAATTAAAAGAAGAACAATCTCATCAACAGATTGCTTTAAACCTAATTGCAACGGCTGATACAAATTTGTATAACGCCAAGCACAAACCCGCACCACAAAATAAAAAAATCACAGCCGCTTAAAAAATTAACTTAAAAAAAGTTTAAAGTTGTGTTGTTTGATTTTGCTACGCGCCATTTTTTAATCTTTGCGAATGCCTTTAAAAGTCTGTGATTTTCTATACGCACACTTAAGATAAAAGCTTTCGCAAAGATAGTTAATCACTTTTTAAAGTACACGTTTTTAACAATGTTATGACTGCGTGGATTTTAGTCTAGCAACAAAACACATCACATAATGACTACCTCTCCAGAATCATCCTCATGGCCATTTATCAGCGCGAGTTTTCGGCGATTTTTGCCTAATCCGCAAGCCATTACCTTAGCAGTTATTCTCCTATTTGCCTCGTTTTTTATCTATTTACTCATCGGCTTACTCATGCCGGTGTTTGTGTCCATTGTGTTAGCGTATTTATTAAACGGTTTAGTTGAAAAAGCCGAAAAAAAGCGAATTCCTCATTTAGTGGCGGTTTACATTGTTTTTTCAGGATTTCTCACCTGTTTAGGCTTTGCTTTATTTGTTTTGATGCCAATGGTCTCAGAGCAAGCCGTGCAATTGGTGCAGCATATTCCAAGCATTGTGCGCAGCGTACAATCGCAGATTATGCACTTGCCGCAAAAATATCCGCAAATTATCACAGAAACGCGGATTAAAGATTTGATGTTTTCAATTCAAGGAGAACTGCTTAAATATTGGCAAGCGGTGATTTCAGGATCAGCCGCCTCTGTGATTGGCTTAGTTTCGGCAATGATTTATTTGTTTTTAGTGCCTTTTATGGTGTTTTTCTTTTTAAAAGATAAAGGGATTATTGTCACTTGGTTTTTGCAATTTATCCCTAGAGAACGGCATTTAACCGTGCGAGTTTGGAAAGAAATCGACATTCAATTAGGCAATTATGTGCGCGGTAAATTAATTGAAGTCCTTATTTTATGGTTTGTGAGCTACATTGCCTATTCAGTGCTAGATTTAAACTATGCAATGCTATTAGCGGTGCTGATGGGATTGTCGGTGATTATTCCTTATGTTGGTGCAACCTTAGTCACGTTTCCCGTCATTGCTGTTGCGTACATGCAGTGGGGATTGAGCCAAGATGAATTTATGTATGTGATGATTGCTTATTCTATTATCCAAGCCGCTGATGGTGTAGTGTTAGTGCCATTGTTATTTTCGGAGGCGGTGAATTTGCATCCTGTTGCAATTATTGTGGCAATTTTATTCTTTGGCGGTTTATGGGGATTTTGGGGCGTGTTTTTTGCAATTCCACTGGCAACTGTAGTTAAGTCGGTAATAACGGCATGGCCTAGAGAAGGAAACAATACACTCAACAGCGTTTTTTAATCAGTACGCAAATAATACAGAAAAAAATCAGTCATAAATTATGTAGTAAAAATTTCATAGGCTCTTATTTTTGCATTCCAAAGACTGCGAAGAACCTATTTTTGATAGCTTAACCTTTGCGATTGTTGCTAGCAGACCAATCTGACTAGGTTTTTTGCCCAGTTGCTCAGATTGATGTTAAACTTTAAAAAAACAACTACCAGAGCTTTTTATGCGGCTTGCCATCACGATTCTAGGTGAAAAATCCACTGCGTTTATCGCAGACGTTTTAACAACTGCTTCTAATCACAAATGTAATATTTTAGAACTGAGTTTTTCTGACTTTTCGCATTCTGCAACAGCCGCTTATTTGCTGGTTGAAGGAAATTGGAACTACTTAGCAAAACTAGAAACCTCGTTAGTTCATCTCCAAAAACGCCTGAATATCAAAGTTTGTACAGTGCATTTAGAGTCGCAAGACGTTGTTGCTCACGCTATGCCTTACAGCTTAGAAATCATTGCCATCGCCTATGAAGATATTTTGCAAGATATAATGAGCTTTTTATCGACGCATCAGATTGTTGTTAAAGAAATTAGATCCAGCACTTACCCCGCAGCTTATACGCAAACGCCTTTATGCCATGCCAACTTTGTACTGCTGATTCCGCTGGAGATTCAGTTAATACTGTTTCGAGAAGAGCTGATTAATTTTTGTGATGACTGTAATATTGATGCCATTTTTGAACCCATTAAACGCTAACACCATGACTTCTATCGTAATTAATCAAACCGTCCCCGATTTTACAGCGCAAGCAACCAGCGATAAAACTATTCAATTGTCGGATTATGTGGGCAAAAATATCGTGTTGTATTTTTACCCCAAAGATAATACCCCCGGCTGCACGCAAGAAGGACAAGCGTTTAAAGCGCATTTTTCTGAATTTACTGACTTAAATTGTGTTATTTTCGGCGTATCCCGTGATAGTATTCGAGTTCACGAAGGTTTTAAATGTAAACAAGAGTTTCCATTTGAATTAATCTCTGATAATGAGGAGCAGCTTTGCCAATTGTTCGACGTGATTAAAATGAAAAACATGTATGGCAAACAAGTTCGTGGGATAGAGCGCAGTACATTTTTAATCAATAGTGAAGGTATTTTGGTTTATGAATGGCGTAAAGTAAAAGTCACAAACCATGTCACCGAAGTATTAAAACAATTACAACATCTAGGGACACAGATATGAATATCAAGCAATCATCAACGCAAAAACTTTTTGTCTTAGACACCAATGTTTTAATCCACGACCCCGCCGCTATTTTTCATTTTCAAGAGCACAATATTTTTCTGCCCATGATTGTGTTAGAAGAATTGGATCATGCGAAAAAAGGTCAATCTGAATTATCGCGCAATGTGCGACAAGTTAGTCGTTTTTTAGATGAATTGATTAAAGGCGCGAATCAAAAAACCATTAATGATGGGTTGCCACTTTCGCGCATTGAACACAACCCAAATGCCGAATCGACAGGGCGTTTATATTTGCAAACCATCCAGCTTGCGGCACTGTTGCCAGCGAATATGCCCGGGCAAATTGCGGATAATTCGATTTTGAATGTTGTGCTGGCATTGAGCAAAGAATATCCAGACACCAAAGTTGTTTTAGTATCGAAAGATATTAATATGCGCATTAAAGCGGCTGCTTTAGAACTGAATGCCGAAGATTATCATACCGATCAAACCATTGATGATATTGATTTGTTGTACAGTGGCTCAACGGATTTGGGCGCGGATTTTTGGCAAAAATATGGCACAAAACTCACCTCGTGGCAGGAATTAAATCGCACTTTTTATCAATTAAATGATGAAATTGTCAGTCAATCGTATCCCAATCAATATTTGTATTCAGAAGGCGAGACACCGTTTGAAGCGATTGTGCGCTCCTGTGATGGCAAATCAGCCACTCTGGAAATGGCGCGTGATTATCGCAATCAACATAATAATGTTTGGGGCGTGTGTGCCAGAAACCGGGAACAAAATTTTGCCTTAAACGTATTATTAGACCCCGATATAGATTTTGTGACCTTGTTAGGCACAGCAGGAACAGGCAAAACCTTGTTAGCACTGGCGGCGGGTTTAACCTTGGTAATGGACAGAAAGATTTATAACGAAGTGATTATGACGCGCGAAACCGTGCCCGTCGGTGAAGATATTGGTTTTTTACCCGGCACAGAAGAGGAAAAAATGGCTCCTTGGATGGGCGCGTTAATGGACAATTTGGAATTGCTTGGCAGCCGTTCAGGACATGATGAATGGGAACGCGGCGCGTCAACGAATATTTTGATGAGTCGAGTCAAAATCAGATCACTAAATTTTATGCGCGGACGCACGTTTTTAAATCGTTATCTGATTATTGACGAAGCGCAAAACTTAACGCCAAAACAAATGAAAACCTTAATCACTCGTGCGGGCCCCGGCACTAAAATTATTTGCATCGGCAATTTAACTCAAATCGACACGCCGTATTTAACGCCTACCACTTCTGGTTTAACCTATGTGGTTGATAGATTTAAAAATTGGCCACACGGTGCGCATATTACCTTGCGGCGCGGTGAACGCTCACGGTTAGCGGATTTTGCTTCTGACGTTTTGTAAAAAAGTATTATTTTTCAAGTAGATAAACCTTCCAGGTCTTTAAGACCTGGAAGGTTTTTTTTCGAGTGCCCGCTTAAGGATTTGCTTTGCAATAATCCATTGTTGGAATCGCCTTTTCAATTTTATACGCCGCTTGTGGCGTTAAAATAAATTCACTCGCGCCCACTGGCGTTTGCGCATTTCCCCAATCGTAGGTATAACCTAAGCCCGTCCAAGGCACGCCACCGCTGGCACGAAAGCTTTTAAAGTACAGGTTTTTATAAAAACTCACATAATCTGGAATATTTTTCACTTGCGGCGATTGACTTCCAAACTGCAAATTACATTGTGAGTCATCCACTTGCGGATCAACACAGGGTCTAAATAAATCTTGCGGCGACACCCACATTTCAACAAATACATCGTAATTCCAGTCTGCATTTAAGCCCAAATACTGTTTTAAGCGTAAATCTAACTCGGCTTTGCCCGCGCTGGGGTTTTGCGCTAAATAATTTTGACAAAATTGTTGCACTTGCGGCGCGGCTGTTACCCAAGTCGCGTGTTCTGGATTGCTGGATGCTGCTGTATTTGGTTTGATAAATTTTTCATAAGAACTTTTTTCTTTCCACGTTAAAACCAAAATTTTTGTTTTATCCGCATTCCAAACTAAATTTGGATTTTTGTCACTGATGGCGACCAAGTTGCTAGCAATTTCAGTGTCTTTCACAAACGCGGCATCGGTGACAGCTTGTTGATAAGTAGGCGGCGTTGCTTCGTCGGCATAAATTGCAAAACTGCTTAAGCTGCAACTTAACAATATCGGGAAAAATAATTTTTTCATGGAAAAATCCTTATTGATGTAAGAGAAGTCATTCTACTGATTTTATGTAATTAGAGCTAGAAGGCTTGGCATATCTTGTTAATCATGGCAGTTTAAGAACAACAAATATTGTCTATTGCGTTTGATTTGAAGGTAAAGACGCAACTACAGCAGGCGATAAATCAAAAATTTACAGAAAAATTTTTCAAGACGACCAGTCGTCTTAAAAAATTCAAAGCATTAAAAAAAATGACTGCCAGTCGCGATTGCAACACGGTAATTTATTAAACTGGTAACGGTGTTTAGTTCAGATAACAGGCGTACAATGAGGTATCGGTACTGTCTACCGATTAGCCATTTTTTTGATGGCTGTTATCCTTATTGGACATTTTTATGAAAACAATAACAACTCTGCGCCACACTTTGGGATTATGTTTATTACTAGGTGTATCAAGCGTTTATGCAGATATAGCACTTGAATCAGATAAACAAATTGTTGGAACATGGCGGCTGGAGTTTCAAAAGAAAAATCAAGAATCGACTAAAGTCACAGAACGAAGCGATACTTGGGTTATTGAAGGCGGAAAATTAACAGTGAAAGGAATTGTGCATGACGGCAAACACACTTACGATTCTGTGCCAGCTAACTATATAGTTGAAGATGGACTGTTTAAAGTTGCCTTAGGTCGTCCGGGGAAATTTGATACTTACGCGCTGATTGAGCACAGTGCGGATGGAATGGTGTTAAAAGACAAAATGGGTGTTTTTTATCATTTTAAGAAAAAATAATTTTAGCGGGGTAGAGGCGTGTGCAAATGCGCCTCTATTTTTAAAGCTTTAAGGTGTTAAAGCAGACCATTGTTGCAATTGCGCAATCACCCATTGCGGATTATCTATACACAAATCATGCCCTGCGTGGGGATGGCTGATTAAAGGCAAATCGTAACGTTGGCTGATATTTTCAGAACATTTTGGTGAAACCAAACGATCTCCTAAACCATTCAACAATAATACTGGCGGAATTGGTTTTTGCAGTTGAGGCTGATAACGCGCCGCCGCCAGCAGTTGTTGCAAAGTATTTTTGGCACTGACTGGACGCAAAGTTTGAATTTGTTCCCAAGCAGCAGCCACTTTTTCATGTACAGATTCCAAATTGCTCACTAATTTTACAATCGCCAATTCACGTCTGTAACAATCTGTTTTACAAACAATTTGTGCAACTTTTCCATACGATTGCCAACGCAAACGCTGATAAAAAGGATTCAGCGTCGCTAAACTGCTATTCATTAATACCGCTGCTTTCACATCATCAGGAAATTGCTGCATCCATTCCCACGCCACCATCCCGCCTAGCGATAAAGTCAATAAGGTTACTTTTTCCTGCAACCAACCGTTTGCTAAAGCTTGTTGGCGCACAAACTTTGTGATGTCTGCAATCGAATTCGGGCTGTGTTCTTGATAATAAATCCCGCTGCCGGGCAAATCTAAACAGTGAATTTGCACTTGTGGAAAGGCTTGTTGCAATTGCGGCAAAAAATCGCCCCAATGTTCTGATTCGCGCGTTAAGCCACGCAATAATATCCAGTTTTCCGCTGTCATTTTTTGTACCACAACTGTAAAGCCTGTTGCTGAAAATCCTGCGATTGTGTTGCGTCCAGTTTTGCCCAACTGTTTGGATTTAATAAACTGCGATATAAAAAATCAAACAGAATCAAATGTCGTCTTAAAATCCGTTGTTGGCGGTGTGGCAGCATTGGATGGAACAAACCGTGTCGCATAAACACATGACGCGGACTTTTGCGCAGCCATAACCAAGAACCCATTTCTAAAGTCAAAGGCAAAAAAACTCGTTTGCCGTCGTTATTTTGCAAAAAATCCTGATACAGATAATCCCACAAATCGCCATCAATCACATATTCCTGACTCATCGGCTCAATTTTGTAGAAATGATGCGGGTAACAGCGTTCAAATAACTGTTTCCACGCAAAGGCTTGCGCAATATCAGGATAGGGTTCTTTGCAATACGCATAAGGAAACCACAGGCGATCATTAATGCCAAAACCGGAATGTAAATCAACGGTAATCGTCAACGGAGCTTGCGCAGTACAACGGCTAACTACTTTGCATAAGGCTTGCGCTTCGGTTTCCATGGCATCAGAATTTCCTTGATACCAAGGCAAATGCGGGGTGAGTTTTTGTCCGCTGTAAAACTTGCGCTCACCGGAAGCTTTAACGGGCGAATTGCGCATCAAATCCACACCGTTTCCATTGCAGCGCGTGCTACGAAACACGCCGACTGGATTCACTAACGGAAAAAACAGCAAACGGGAATTTTCCAAGCGGGTTTTAAATTCCTCATCCCATTTCAACAGCTCAATCACGGTTTGCAAATAGGCAAAAATAATTTCTGAACCAATTTTTTCCAAACCATGCACGCCGCCAAAATACGCCAGCACCGGCACATCGGGTCGCTGCGAACCTAAACTAATGCAATACAGTGGAAAATCATGCTGTTGATAGCGCACGCGCTCCAAAATTTCGACTTTGGCATAATCACCTAACTGAGCAATAATTTTTTCCAACAAATCAAGTTCAGAAAAGTTTTTATTTATCATGTGTGGACTCAAGAAGCTAAGGGTGTATCAATATAACGTTGCTTTTTTTTCGGCGCGATTTTCGCAGTTTCAATCATCACCAAACTGTCAATGCAGTTATTAAAGTCGGGATCAATATTAAATCCCATAAAATGACAGCCATTATCCACGCACAATTCCACATATTGTTTATACAGCGTTGGAACTTTCACGCCTTGTTTGCGCAATTCGCTATTTAAGGTTTTAAAGCTGGTTGAATAGTCGTGATGAAATTCAGCAGTTGCAAATGCTTGAATTTCTTCTGAAATTTGAAACGGCATTCGCGCCGCAACATGCGGTAAATCGTTGCCAAATTGTTGTTGATAAAACGCGATAATCAATTCTTTTGCCGCTTGTGGATAGGAATTGCTCAAACTCACGGGGCCAAACATATATTTAATTTCAGGACGTTCTCGCAAATACGCGCCGATGCCATACCATAAATAATCTAAACTGTTTTGCCCCCAATAACGCGGCTGCACAAAACTGCGTCCTAATTCGATACTTTCTGGCAAATAAGCCGCAAAATGCGTGCTTAAATCAAATAAAGTTTGCGTGTAAAAACCATCAATCCCTTGATTTTCAATAATATTTTTGCCTTCGCCAATTCGATAAGAACCGACAATTTCCAAATCGCTATCGTCCCACAACACAATATGGCGGTAATAGGTGTCGAATTTATCCAAATCCAGCGATAACCCCGTGCCTTCTTCCACACTTCTAAACGTCAACTCCCGCAAGCGAGCAATTTCAGTCATCACCGGACAATCATCTTTAAATTCGTACAAAAAGATTTTTTTGCCGTCTTTGGTTTCGCCTAATAAAGTTGAACTATACAGAGCTTTTTTAATCGCTTTGGTATCAGCAGGATGAACCACTGTTTCAACCGTAGTGAATAAGGATTTTTTCTGCTTTTTCCCCAAATTAATCACATGTTTGCGAAAGCGTTCAGATAATTCGCGATTATTTTCTTTGCTGGCTGCAATCGCCGCATAAGGAATCGGTGCACCGACGGAAAATTTGATTTCTTGATTGCGTTTGTTGAACATTTCATTCACCAGCAGCATTGTGCCTAATGGTTTATACAGTGTGGACAAACTGTAAAACAGCGCGGAATTTTTCGCTTTAATATGAATCGGTAAAATCGGACTTTGGGTTTTTAAAGCCAATTTTAAAAAACCTGCTTGCCACGCGCCATCGAGTACGCCGGTTGGTCTAATCCGTGACACTTCGCCTGCGGGAAAAAAAATAATCGCTTCTTCATTTTCTAACGCATCTACTAAGTTTTTATAAGTGTCTTTTAAACTGCTTTTTTCAGACAGCACATTCACTGGAAAAAATAATGATTGCAGCGGCTGCATGTGATTGAGCAAGCGATTTGCCACAATCCGCACATCGGGGCGTACGGTGCGAATCAATTTGACTAAGGCTAAACCGTCTAATGTGCCAATCGGATGATTTGCCACAATAATCAAGCGACCTTCAGCAGGAATATTATTGATAGAGCGATTGCCAACTTGATAGCTAAATTTGAAGTATTCCAATAACTTATCGAGAAAAGCAAAGCCGCGTAGGTGCTGATTTTTCTCGATAACTTCGTTGAAATCGTCTTGGTGAATGAGTTTTTTTAAAGTTTTGAGGATGATTTTTTTGTTTTTTCCCAATTTAAAATCGGGGTAGGTATCTTTTAAGATTCGTTCTGCATCAATCATGGGAGTTTTCAAGCCAGAGTATTCAATTAAACAGGTTAGTATGACTAAGATTTAAGTCAATATGATGTCAATTGTGGCTTTTTTGGGAGGAAAATTGTGATTTTTGACTTCGATAAGCGTTTAAGGGTTTTTTGTGCTAACTCGCTGGGTGAGTGTGCTGAAGTCGATAAATGGAGGAAGAACATTTAAGCCTATGTATAAGAAAAGACTCTATGAATGTTCTTATTATGTGTCTGGCTTTGCGATTTCGCCTAATTTTTCAGTTGACCAAACCCTGTTATTTGCCACGACTGCTGATAGCAGTGTTTATATAAGTCGCGACGGCGGAAAAACTTGGCTGGTAAAAGGCTTGCCGAAAACATTTGGTCAGCAAATTAAATTGGCTATTTCGCCAAACTACGCCCAAGACCATACTATTTTTATGGGCGGCACTTTAGGATTATTTCGTACTGTTGATGGTTTTGAAACGTGGACAAAAGTTGCTAACAATGATGGTTATATTGAAGAATTAGCTGTTTCCCCCAATTTTAAAAATGATAATACGCTTATTATTTCTGTGCGGGGCAAAGGGCTTTTTAAATCTGAAAATCGTGGATTGACATTTCGAGCGGTCGGCACGGCATTGATTAATGATAATTATAGTATCGCTCTGTGGGATGATTTCCCTGCCTCTTCATCGCTGATTAAATTCTCTCCTAGCTATGCAATAGATAAAACGATTTTTGCTACGTCCTCAGATACATTATTTCGTTCTAAAGACGGCGGGGAAATATGGACAGTATTACCTAAGTTATAAAGCAGATTTTTTACTAACAATGCGAGTGATGATTTTTCAATCACTCGCGCTATCGACCTATTAAAATTTCACCTAAAATTAGGATAGTAAGCGGCAAGCTAGATTGCATCCGTTACTTTTTAAACGAAATAAACTCCCGCAGCGGCGAGCCATGTTTCCACATAAACGCCTCGGTGTAATAGTGCATCAACGATAAATAGCCCACCAAACCCAGCGTAATCGCTTTGCGGATTTCCACATCAAACAATGCTTTGCTAATAAAGCTAATAAAATCATCACCATACACTTGCAATACCAACGTTAAAAATGCTGACACCAACGGCAACACTAAAAACACATGGATATTGCAACGTTTCGCACTTTTATAAATCCAATTTTCCGGCTTTCCTGCGTGTTTGTTGTAATCATGGGTGACATAAAAAATATACGCCGTTGCATCATGCACCAAACGTGGCATTAAAATCGCCAAAAAATAATAATGGTGAATATATAAATAAAAACTGCCTAACACCAATAAAGTATTCGCCCATAAAAACATTTCTCCCATCGGGTTTTTGATATAGCGATGGCAAAAAGCGGTGACAAAAACCAAGCAAACACATAAGGTTGCAGCCGTGTATTTAATCCATTCGGCTTGCTGCGCATTGACGGTATCTTTTAAAAACATGCCCATATAAATGAAAATGCCTGCGCCTATGCTGAACCATAAGAGTAGATAAAACAATCGGTTAGATAAGCGATAAACGCCGCGACCTATGCCGATTTGCTGTTTTAAGACGTGATACACCGTCCAGCACGCGGTGATGATGTAGAGCACAAAGTAAGGAATAACTAAGCTGCCAATTCCAAAAAATACGATGATAAAGACTGTCATCCAGATGAGTTTGCGCTTGTAAAATTCCAAATAACTGCGATTGCTGACTAAGAGAACGCTGCTGGCAATGATGTGCGGTGTGCCAAACAGGATTTGAAACAGGAGAAAATGTGCGGGGCTGCTGGGGAGGTTTTCTAGCAATCGCCCGTTTAAAAAAAACGTGTCGCCCAGTTGCAAAAGCAAACAGAGCGGGATAATGCCGTATAAACCGAGTAATACACGAAAAGAAACCGATAGTTTTCTTTCACGCGCTTGATTGTGAATAATGATGCTTGCAGGGGTCATAAGTGCCCTCTTATTGTTTTAGTTTTTGGTTAAGTTTCAGGTTTTACATTGATTCGATAAGGTGTTTTTTATAGTTTTTTCGATAAACCTCCGTGACTTTTTATATTGTCGAGTGATTTAAAGGGATTGTGTGATTTCAGAGGGTTATTTTAAATGAGCATAAATGACAATATTGAGATTAACGAAATCTTATCTTTCATGCAATTCTTCTCTGGAATGCTCGCTAATAGTATTTATTTCAATGAGATGATATTGATCTTCTTCATTAATCGGTAATAATTTTTCTAATAACGTTTCTGGTGCAATATCTTGTTCATTTGGCCATGTTATTGCACCGTATAAAATATCAACCTGATTAAAATAATGGATGTTTTGTAATTCGCGAAACATACCAAATTCTAAATAGGGTTTTACATCAAAAATGCCACATCGCCCGTCTTCAATTTCAACATAAAGTTGATAATCGGCTAAAGGTTTTACTGTTTTTACATCCCAATACATCAGTCTATACCTAGAATATGAACTAATTGCTAAAACAATTCACTATGCGAACCTGTTCTAACCAATGTTAAAGTCAATTCATCATTTTCTAATTTATAAATTAACAATAAATCAGGTTTGATATGGCATTCGCGGTAGCCTTTCCAATTTCCTTTTAAGACATGGTCTTTATATTTTTCAGCTAACGTTTGACCTTTTGACAACATTTCAATGACGGATAAAAGCTCATTGATTGTTTCTGAATTGACAGAACTAATTAATCGTTTATAGTCTTGTTTAAACTTTTTAGACCAAAAAATTGTTTTTGTCATGTTAGTTAAACTTGGGCTAATTTGCGCAGTTCTTCGATAGAAGTCATTTCTACTTCGCCACGCTCAACCGCTTCAATGGCTAATAACGTTTCTTGATTCGGTTGTTGATACCCAGTAAAAAACCGAGCTTCTGTGATAAAACTTTGTTCGATTTCTTGAATGCGTTGTTTTAAAAACGCTTGTGGCAAGGTATCAGGAACGTTGATTGTGATTTGCATGATGATTACCTAAAATTTAAGCAACTATTTCAGAAAATGATAAATCACCCGCTAAAAAACTAACCAATTTATCACCATCCCATAATTCAATATCATGCGATTCGGCTAATTTAATCGCACTGTTTAAAAATGAACTGTTGGTGATAACTACGCCATAATCTCCGGCATAATGACCCATTGCGCCGACTACTTCCTGAACTGCTTTTAGATTAACTTTTGATTTAAAGCGTTTACATTGCACAATGATTCGGCTGCCTTCGCTATTTTCCAGAATTAAATCTGCGCCAAAGTCGCCTGTTGTCGGTGTTGATTCTACTTTGAATCCCATTGCGGCGAATTTATCTTGTAATAAGTTTTCAAATTCTACGCCGGATAATTCATCTATTTTGGAAAAATCAATTGAAAGTGTTGATTTTAAGCGATTTCTTTGCTCTAAGCGTTTAATATCGGCTTGGAGGATGGGAATAGAAGGATGATAAGGCTCTTGTTTAATCAATTGCTCGGTTAATTTAACAGCCCATTCTAAGTTATTTAGTTTTACAGCATTAGTTGCCAAAAGACTTAGTGTATTTGGATTGTTAAATACACTTTGGTCTATTTCATATAATTTCAAAGCACTCTCTATTGCTCCCATATTAATGAATAATTCACCTACAAAATCAAATTGTTCAAAATTAATATCCTTTTTAATGCTAGTAAGAAACCATGGATTTAAAATATAAGAAATAACATTACTTAAAGCTTCTGTGTAGTGTTTTTGTTTTACTAATTTATTAATTAATTTTTCTATATCATCTTCACTGCAATAAAAAGCACAAAAATAATTAATTTTTAAATTAGATTCCATTGCTTTTGAACAGGCATCTAATAGACGGTTATATAGAAGAATTTCCTCGTCATCATAAGGACATCCTTCTTTAGGTCTATTTCTGTTTTGAAATATCCTACAATTTTCACGAGCATAAAAATATTTTTTCAAGTAAGAATTAACCTGAATATATTCTAAAGGCTTTTTATTTTTAGTTTCCAGCATAATTAAAGCCTGCTGAGTTTCTGGCAAAAGTTCAAAACATAAATCTAACAATTGACCTATTTTTTTTAATTCTGGCAGTATTTCATTGACTCTTTGCTCTGCAAAAGCCAACACTTCTTCTTCTTTAGCTGATTCTTCCTTGGCTTTAATTTCAGCTTCTATTTTAGCTTTAGTTTCGGCTTCCGCTCTCACCTTAGCATCTTCTATAGCTTTAGCCGCAGATTTTTGTTTCCCAATTGAATTCTGATACCATTTTGATAAAATTTGACGTTTGTCTTTATCAACTACATCATCGGCATTACAAGTAAAGCCAGCATTTTTTAGAACATCTAAAACTTGTTTTAATGGGATTTCAGAAATTTTTGCGTATTGTCGTATTGTTTGCTCGCTCATGTTAATCTTTCAATTTGTAATAGGTTTTCGTATTAGCAGAAAAACACACATATTTGTTTAAAATTTCAAAATACTGTTGTCCCCAAAAATCTAAACAAGAATGCGATTCTGAGCATTTCGTTTGGGTATTTCGTATAGTCTCTCTGTCTAATCCTTGTCCTTCTTTGCCATAAAACCAATTATTCCAAATAAGATAAGGATATGCGGGTAACTCTTTTTTAATAACCTCTTCTAAAAAACCAGACATATCACAACGTTTTGGATTTTGTACTTGTTGTGCGGGAGGGATTTTAGGCAAATGCGGATAAGAGTCGTAATGGCAACATCTACGAATATACCAAATTGTTTCATCAAGGTTATCAAGTGCATATTGTTCTAATAAAGCACATCCTTCAAAATAGCGATTTTCACCATATTGATTTAGATATTTAATGAAATTTTCGACATTTTTTGGAAGTCCTAAATCAACATTTTTAATTTTTTTTACACGGCATAATAGCTCTTCAATATCGTGTCCTCCTTTTTTTGCAGAGACGGAATTAAAAAGCAATATTGCTTTCAAATATTTTTCTATTGCATGAAGGGCAGACCATAAAAACGGCTCAACTAAACCCGCTTTATAGCTCATTCTGGCGGCAATATAATCTTGGTCGGCAGTTTTTCTAAAAGACTCTATTGCAAAATCATTGAGAACTTCTTGAATTTTTTCATCATCATAAATTGTCATATTTTTTAACTTATAAGATTGGTAGAACTCAGCAAAAACCATCACAAAATGAGTGCAATTATTTCACATATTTTCAAAACAAGGCGATTTCTGTTTCATTTGCGCTAATTCAGTTTTATCCCCCATACCTTGATAAAGCTCCATTAGCGTAACAGCCGATAATGCAATATTTTTTAGCCGGATTGTTTGTAATTGTGCAAGTGTTGCTTTATCACCATTAAACGCATGAATGAAAATATTGGTATCACATAAAATCATAAAAAACCTTAGCGTTGCCAAGCCTGTTTTCTAATATCGCTTAATTCTCTTGGCTGCTTTTCCCATAAGCCAAATAAATCACTGGGGTCTATCGTTTTATCACCGCGCGTGATACCAGACTCTTGAGAATCAGAAATTGTTGCTTGATACTGCTTTTTTTTGACTCTCGTTTGATAGCTTTCAATTAATTCTTTTACAGCTTGTTCAATTAAAGATTGTTGCGTTTTTAATCCTGTTAATTGCAAAGCCTTTTTAATCAAATCTTCATCTAATTCAGATATAACTTGCATCATTTACCGCCATTCAATAACTGGATTAGCGAAATAATGAAATCGCGCTAATCCAAAGTTTAAATTTAAACCACCGCTTTAATCCGTGCTACCGCATTCATCAAATTTTCCATAGAAGTCGCAATTGACAAGCGAATATGTCCTTCCGCACCAAACGCAGAACCCGGCACAACGGCAATTCCCGCTTTATCCAGCAAATACGCGCTTAATTCCAAATCGTTATTAATGCCGTCTAAACGCTCGATTAATTTAGTCACTTTCGGGAATAAATAAAACGTGCCATCGGTTGGTAAACACTCAACGCCATCAATTTCGTTCAACGCTGCCAAAGTTGCATCATGGCGTTTTTTAAACTGCACGTTCATCATATCAATACAAGATTGATCGCCATTTAACGCTTCTTCGGCGGCAACTTGTGAAATCGAAGTCGGATTAGAGGTGCTTTGCGATTGCACTTTGCTCATTTCTTTAATAATTGCGGCAGGGCCGCCCGCATAACCAATCCGCCAGCCGGTCATCGAATACGCTTTCGACACACCATTTAATACCATCGTGCGGTCATACAATTCTGGCGCGGCATTGAGAATATTCACGAAACTGCCTTTTTCCCACACAATATGTTCATACATATCATCGGTGGCAATCACGATGTCAGGGAATTCTTTTAAAACTTCCGCCAAACCTTTTAAATCTTCCAAATTGTAAGAAATTCCGGTTGGATTTGACGGGCTGTTAATTACAAACAGCTTGGTTTTCGGCGTAATCGCAGCGCGTAATTGCTCAGGGGTGATTTTAAATTGTTGCGCTTGTCCGGCTTCCACAATCACAGGCACACCGTCCGCTAACAACACAATATCAGGATAAGAAACCCAATACGGCGCAGGGATAATCACTTCATCGCCAGGATTAATAAGGGCTTGCGCCAAGTTGAAAAAACTTTGCTTGCCGCCAGAGGAAACCAAAATTTGATTCAGTTGATAATCTAAGCCGTTGTCACGCTTGAATTTGGCAATTACGGCTTTTTTTAACGACGGTGTGCCGTCAACTGCGGTGTATTTGGTGAAACCTGAGTTAATCGCTTTGATGGCGGCGGCTTTGATATTGTCTGGGGTGTCAAAATCCGGTTCGCCGACGCTTAAACTAATAATATCCTTGCCTTCTGCTTTCAATTGTCCTGCTTTGGCGGCAATGGCTAAGGTTGGGGAGGGTTTTACCGCGTTGACTCGGTTAGAAAGTTTAATGCTCATAATGTCTCATGTGAAAAGGGTCAAAAACGCTGGTTATTATACGCTATGTGATACCGTATTAAACAAAATCAAAACGCGAGCGGCTGGGTAAAATGATAAAAAACGCTGTATTTTTCCTTAATTTTAGTTGTGAAAAAATAATGTATATTCTTGAATAGATTGAAAATATTTTTAGATAGATTACCTTGCACATCAAGCGAGACTTTCCTACTACGCAGATTAAGAGCTGATGTGACGCACTGTGTATAAAAGCGAATTTTAAGGATAAAACTAGCAGCAAAATTTTTTAAGACGACTGGTCGTCTGGTAAATTTTCTAAGATTAAAACAATGACCAAAATCATGCGAAACATTGGTTAAGTATCTAACGATAAAAATATTCTGTTTGTGTGAGCCATAAATTTTCAGCAAAAAAACGTTACAATAACGGCATTATTTTTCCATTTGATCATCACGATGAATAACAAAATCAAAGTATTATTGATAGATGACCATGCGGTGGTGCGGGCGGGATTTCGGCTATTATTATCTTCAGCTGAAAACATCATGGTGGTGGCAGAGGCAGAACGCGCTGAACAAGCTTTAATGTTATATAGCGAACATCAACCGGATGTGGTGGTGACGGATTTGTCTATGCCGGGCATTGGTGGCTTAGAATGTATTCGCCGCATTACACAACGCGATAGCGCGGCAAAAATTTTGGTGTTTAGTATTCACGATGAGGCGGTTTATGTGGACAGAGCCATCAGCGCAGGTGCAAAAGGTTATATCACCAAAAACAGTGCCGCTGATATTATGCTGGAGGCGATTTATGATATTGCGGCAGGGAAATCCTATATTGAAACGGGATTAGTGCTTGAAAATAAAGCGATTCCAGACGTTTTGCCACCGCAAGCCGTGCTGAATAGTTTATCCGCGCGTGAGTTTGATATTTTTTGCTTGCTTGCAAAAGGTTTAACCGCGCATGATATTTCGCAGCAGCTTTGCCTCAGTTATAAAACAATTGCCAACTATAACACGCAGATTAAAAATAAATTTAATGTCAGTAGTGTGGTGGAGTTAGCCCATATTGCGATTGCATTAGGCATTAGCTGAGTGACATTGTGCTCTGCTGAAATAGAAAAATGCTCGTATCATTTTATGGCGGAAATGAAGTTTATCAGGAGTGCAAACTTTGCTTGCAAATCAATAGATTAGCAAATAAGCAAGCAAAGCTTGCACTCCTAAGTGGATTTGAAAATTCTATAATCCGTAAAAAACATTGATAACCCTATTCTTTAACTACTTTGAGAAAGTAGACATTATGAACTTAAATCTAAAACCACTGACTCTTTCTATCAGCCTGCTGCTTTGTGCAAGCAACTCTTTACCTAGCTACGCTGAAACTCCGGTAGAACCTTTAAAGCCAGATGCGGGATTGCTGATGCGCGAAAGCCGTATTCCCGCTATTGTGCCAAAGCCTAAACCAGAGTCGGAGGTTGAAAAGCCCGAAGCTGCACGTCCTGCTATGTTGCCGCAAAATGATTTGAAAGTGACGGTGAAAAATTTTTTGTTTACGGGTAACACGCAGTTTAGCAACTCGGATTTAGCTGGGGTATTAAGCAAATATACCAATCATCAAATCCGTTTTAATGATTTGGAAGCCGCTGCCAATGCAATTACACAATATTATCGTGAGGCTGGGTTTTTTCTGGCGTTGGCATATTTGCCGCAGCAGTCGATAAAAGAAGGGCAAGTGGAAATTGCCATTTTAGAAGGTCAATTGGATAACACGCATTTAACCAGCGATACGATTCAAACTATCGGTGAAATGCGCATGAATAAATCGGTGATTAAACAATTTTTGGATACTTATTCAGAAGGCGATTTGGTGACTGAAAAAGATATGAATCGCATTAGTTTATTAATCAATGATTTACCCGGCATTGATGGCACAGTGGTGCTTGCGCCGGGGAAGAAAACCAATACGTCGTCGTTAAGCGTGAAAGTGAAAGAACAGCCAATGATTAGCGGTTATGCAACGGCGAATAATCACGGTTTATATTCAACCGGTTATTTTCGTTTTGATGGCGGCGTGACGATTAACAATCCGCTAGGGATTGGCGATCAGTTGAGTTTACGCGCACAAACCACTGATTCGGCAGGCAGCACTTCCGGTTCAGCAGATTACAGCTTGCCTGTGAATGGCTACGGCACTCGTTTTACCGCAAGTATTTCTGAGCTGCATTACAACTTAGGGCGGCAATTTGTTTCTGCACATGCCGAGGGTATTGCTCGCACGGTTGCAGGTGCGCTTTCGCATCCATTTTGGTTGGCGCGAAATGGGCGTTTAACGGGCACAGCACGTTATGAACATCGGTGGATGGAAGATAAAATTCCAACAAGTAATACTGACCGTGAATTGAATGTGATGAGTTTTTCTTTTTCCGGTAGTTATTATGACCAACTTTTGGCGTTAGGCGGTTTAACGCAAGCTTATATTAATGTGTCCGCTGGCGAAGTAAGTTTTAATAACAAAGCTGCTTTTAATCTTGACCAGCAAAAAGGCGGGTTAGATAGCAATGGCGGTTATCATAAATTTGCATGGCAAGTGAGCCGCACGCAAAACATTTTGGATGATTTAAGTTTGTTTGCCAATTTTCAAGGGCAAGTTGCCAGTAAAAACTTGGATACTTCCGAGCGGATGAGTTTGGGAGGCCCTTCTGCGATTCGTGCGTATCCAGCTGGGGAGGGCAGTGGTGCGGAAGGTTGGATGTTTAATGGTGAGGCGCGTTATCACATTCCTGAAATTCCTTACGTTCCGGGGTATTTGCAGTTAATTGGTTTTATTGATACGGGGTATTCCAGAGTGAATGCCATTCCTTTAGTCGGTGACAACTCGCGCCATTTAACCGGATATGGTTTTGGTTTAAATTGGCTGGAGGTGAGTGGTTTTAATTTGCGCACTAGCATGGCATGGCGTGATACCAAAAAACAGCCGACTTCTGATTCAACAGCACAGGGTGCAATGATGTATTTTCAGGTGATTAAAACGTTTTAGTTTTTTGGTTTCACTGTCTTTTCTTGTTCTCTTGTTCCGACGCGCTGCGTCATTGCCATTAAGTTAAGCTGTTAGTGGCGAGCTTTTCGAACCATGCACGGCTCAAGCATTCGACAAGCTCAGAGGCATAGTTATCTACACATCTTTAGTTTGAAAAATATTTACATATCAATGAGATATTGAAATATGTAGGTTGGGTTAGCTGCTTTTTTCGTCAGAAAAAAGAGCGTAACCCAACAAAGTGCGTTTATTTTAAGGCTGTATGTTGGGTTACGCTTATCTCGCTTCGCTCAATAATGCTAACCCAACCTACAAAAAACTCTTTATTATCAATAGTTTTATTATAAAAACTGTCAAGATATTTTGTGTAGATACCTATGGCTCAGAGGGAAGGGTTAAAAGTTTTTCGTAACATTCCTGAATAAATATCTTGATTGATTACCATGAGCCCACATTTTGCATCGAAACCCAAGGCTCACTCGGTTCAAGCTTCGCGCCTTTTTGCAACAATTCAATCGAAATGCCATCCGGCGATTTAATAAACGCCATATAACCATCACGCGGCGGACGATTAATCACCACTTCCTGCTCAATCAATCGTTCACAAGTCGCATAAATATCATCCACTTCAAACGCCAGATGCCCAAACACCGTCCCGCCGGTGTAATCTTCGGTATCCCAGTTATAGGTCAACTCCAATAGTGGTGACAAATATTCTTTTGCGTTGACATCGCCGGGCGCGTACAAATAAACCAAGGTAAAACGCCCCGCCTCGCTTACCATCCGATGCGATTCGACTAAACCCAATTTGTGACAATAAAAATCCAGTGATAATTCAAGGTCTTTCACTCTAACCATCGTATGTAAGAAACGCATTGTTTTGACTCCTGAATGAATTATTAACGCAGGAGTAAAACAGCTTTAGCTGTTGCACTCCGGCATTTTTTAGATTGAAAACTTAACGCGATTTTTTCCCGTTAAAGCGTGGTCTTTTCGGTGCAGAATCACTCAATTTGCCTTTAAAGCCGGACTTTTTAGGCGTAGCTTGGTCTTCTGCATCGCTTTTATATGTCCAATTATTTTTAGACGGTTTTTCTGCTTTATTGCCTTTATAAGTGGAAATTCTTTTCGCGGGCGAGTTTTTGGTTGCCTCTGCCAATAAACGACTTTCCGCCGTTGGTTTTTCAGGTGTTAAACCCACAAACTCCATTAACACCGCCAGCTCATCTGCACTTAAGGTATAAGTATCGCCAGCACGCACGCGCTCCGGCAACATAATTGGCCCATAACGCACCCGCATTAAGCGACTCACCACCACTTGTTGCGCTTCCCACAAACGCCGCACTAAGCGATTGCGCCCTTCGCTGACCACAACGTGATACCACTTGTTTGCACCTTCGCCAGCAAAAAACTGAATATCATCAAATTTTGCTAAACCGTCTTCTAACTCCACACCAGTTCTTAATTGTTCAATCGCTTCATCAGAAACTTCGCCCAAAATCCGCACCGCATATTCGCGTTCAATTTGCGTAGACGGGTGCATTAAACGATTCGCCAATTCGCCATTATTCGTCACTAATAACAAACCGGAGGTATTAATATCTAAACGCCCGACCGCAATCCAGCGTCCTACCGGTAATTTTGGCAATTGCGTAAAAATAATCGGACGTTTTTCAGGATCGTTGCGGGTGACAACTTCGCCAACTGGTTTGTTATAAATCAAAACTTGCGTCGGTTGCTGGGTGAATTTTTCCCAATTCACGGTGCGTCCGTTCAACTCTAACCGATCCCCCGACTTTAACGCATGACCTAAGGTAATCACCTCGCCATTCACGGTAAAACGTTGTTCTTCAATCCAGCGTTCAATTTCGCGCCGCGAACCTAAACCGCCCCGTGATAAAACTTTTTGAATCCGTTCTGGTGGTGTGGCTTCGCTGGTTGTAGATTCTTCGACTTTAACTTTCTTCTGCAAGGGGGCTGCTTTCTTTCTGAGAATCTGCGGTGGGCGTTTGTATGTTGAGTTGTTGTTCACTGTTGACCTGCTGGTGTTGCTGTAAATGACTCATCACTCCATCCCAATCTTTCAGCTCGCTAAGGCTGGGCAATTGGGCTAAGGATGAAAGGTTAAAATAGTCTAAAAATTGTTTGGTGGTCGCATAAAGCGTCGGTAAGCCCGGAGCTTGTTTTTGTCCAACACTTTGTATCCATTCGCGTTCTAACAAACTGTTGAGAAGGTGTGATGATACGCTAACGCCGCGTATGTCTTCAATATCACCGCGTGTGACGGGTTGTTGATAGGCGACAATTGCCAGTGTTTCTAATAACGCGCGTGAATAGCGAGGTGGTTTTTCTTCAAATAACAACGAAACCCACGGCGCAAATTCGGCGCGAACTTGAAAACGATAACCGCTGGCAAGGGGTTTTAATTCAACTGAATGGGTGCTGTAATCCATCATAATAGAATCAATCGCCAATTGCACTAAGCGCGTTTCGGGGCGGTCTGCTTCGGGGAAAAGTTGCTGAATTTGTTTGGCGGTCATCGGTTCGTTGGCTGCGAATAATAACGCTTCAACGATTTTTTTTATTTCCATATTTTATCAAAATAATAATTGCACGAAGGTAGCTCTGACATTTTGCTGTCTGAATCAAGATTTACAAGATTTTAGGATTTACAGGATTATAAATATGAAGGATAGGTAGGTTCAGATTTATCCGAACAATGCGAACTAATACCTTGAAGCTCATTTTCTATTAAGTAATTAAACAAAAGTTTTTCGGTATGTCGGAGTGCAAGCTTTGCTTGCAATGTCAGGCAAAGCCTGACCTCCAGTATTTCATAATACCTTGAAACTTATTCTCAGCCACTTACTTATCCTGTTAATCTTTTAATCCTGAAAATCCTGATTCAGACAATCAAGCTGAATATTTTCACTCTCTAATTGTCATTGCTGGTAGGCGCGTACCAATCTATATCGCGCGTGGTATACATCACCAACGACAACGCCATAAACAAACCCACTGTGCCAATTAATAAAGCATAATCAGTGGCTTGCAACGTCACATATAAAAATCCGTAAGTCGTAATTAAGCCGCCAGCCATTAATAAACCACGTTTGCCATTTTTTAACACAGCCATACTATATAAAGTGGTCATCGTAGTTGAAGCGCAAGCCGCAATGATATAAGCCAACATAAACGCCATAAATTCCGACAACGACAACAAAGCTAAATAAAACAAACACAACGCCGCGCCAACTAATAAATATTGAAACGGATGAATTTTTATTTTGCCCGACACTTCAAATAAAAAGAATGCAGTAAATACCAGCGTTACAAATAACACGCCGTATTTAATAGAGCGTTCTACATTGCGATAAGAATCAATGGGAGAAACTAAGGTCACGCCAAATAAAGAACTATTAATCGCTTCTAAAGTAAACGTGCCATTATTGAACATTTCACTCCACAATTGCGGATAATTGCGCCCATAATAAGAAATTTGCCAGTTCGCGTTAAATCCTTGTTCTGAAATATCGCGTTTCATGGGTAAAAACGCGCCGTTAAAACTGGGGTCTTTCCAGCTGGAATTTAACGTAACGTTGTTTTGAATGCCAATCGGCGCAATTTGTAAACCGCTACTGCCATTTAAAACCAGATTTAAATTCACACTCAAATCGCGTTTCGTTTCACTCAACAATCCTTTTAAATTCGTTTGCACACCTGAAACAAAATTTGGGACTAAACCACCCGGAATTAATGCTAGTTTTTGTTTATCAACTTCCAGCATTAAGGTTTCATGCGTGCCGCGTAAATCGGTGAAAGCAAAACTAATTGTTGCCTCGTCCCATAAAATATTTTTATCTTCAATTTTAAAATTCGTAAAATCCAACTGCTTAAAGTGTGCTGCAATTTTTAAATTGCCTGTATAAACAATCGCATCATAAATACCGCGATGTAAGTTATCCGGTTTTAAATCGCCATTAATAGATAATTGCGTTGGCAAAAAATACGCATTAATCACTTTATTTTCAGTCACTTCCTTGCGCTGTTCAATTTCCTTGTTGCCTTGTTTAACGGTTTCCTCAACCCATGTTTTATAAAAATAACGATACGGAACAATCAGCACGGGGCCGACAATGGTTTGTTCTTTTCCCCACGTTGAGGTAATTTCCGTAATCGTGCTGTCGCGCCGTTGCAACCGCTCGGTGAGCAATGAATCAATCATGCCCAGCGGAATTAATAACAGCAAAATCAAAAAACCTATCGAGCCGACTTTAAATAAAATGCTGTCTTTCCATGACGAAGTCGGTTTTTTTTCTCGAAAGGTTTTTTCGGGCTTGTCATTTTCGCTCTCAACTTCTTCATCTTTCATAATATTCATTAAGATTCTCCCATTGCATTTTTAATTGCCCAAGCCACATCTGCCGCTTGGCGATTTTCTTTCACATCATGCACCCGAAACAACTGTACCCCTGCCATCACACCCAGTGCAGTGGTTGCCGCAGTTGCGGTGATTAACTCACACGGCTCGGTCACATTGCATAACGCCCCCATAAACCGTTTGCGACTTGTGCCTAATAAAATGGGAAAATCCATGCCAACCAATTGATTTAAATGCGCCAATAACGTCAGATTATCTTGCGCCCGTTTGCCAAAACCAATCCCCGGATCAAGCACAATATTTTCTTTTTTAACCCCAGCCGCCAGCGCGTTATTCACACTGCTTTGCAAACTGGCAATCACTTCTGCCACCACATGGTCATAATACGGATTATCCTGCATGGTTTCCGGCGTACCTTGCATGTGCATTAACACAATCGGACAATCGGCTTGTGCCGCGACGGTTAAAATTTTCGGGTCATCACGCCCGCCTGTCACATCGTTGATGATATTCGCCCCCGCTTCCAAAGCCGCTTTTGCGACCGTACTTAAGCGCGTATCCACACTGATTAACACCTCTTTTGATACTTGCGCTCGAATCGCTTTAATCACCGGAATAACCCGCGCAATTTGTTCTCCAGAAGAAACCGATATAGATTTCGGGCGCGTGGATTCACCACCAATATCAATCATATCCGCGCCATCCGCTAACATTTTTTCCACCTGTATTAAAGCTGCTTCAAGCGTATTATGCCGACCACCATCGGAAAAACTGTCCGGTGTAACGTTTAAAATCCCCATAATCAAAGGTTTGTGAAAAGTGTTGAACATGCGAAAAGCTCCGTAGGTTTAAAAAGCAGGAGTTCAATCGCGTTAGCGAGGGCTTGGCACAAAAACAGCGAAAGCTGTTTTACTCCTGTAATGTACTTATAATAACGAAAATTTTATAACCGTTAAGATAAATATGACACAACCGCGTTTAGCTTGGGGCATCACTGGCTCAGGGCACTATATAGAAGAATGTTTGGAGTTTTTACTCACCCTGGATCACGTTGATTTGTATTTGAGTCAGGCGGGTGAAGAAGTGCTGAAAATGTACGGCGTGGATTTAAAAGAAGTGCGTGAAAAAATGCCAGTTTATCGCGATAAAGCCGCCTCATCGCCACCAGTAGGTTTGTTTTATACCGGTTATTATCATACCTTTGTAATGGCTCCGACCACTTCAAACACGATTGCCAAATGCGTGTTAGGCATTGCCGATTCATTGGTGACAAATCTGTATTCACAAGCCGGAAAATGTCGCGTGCCTAGCATTGTTTATCCGTGCGATATTGCACCCGAAATGGAAACCACCGCGCCCAAAGGCAAAAAAGTGATGGTTTATCCACGCAAAATTGATTTGGAAGCCACCGCAAAAATCCGTGAATTTGAATATACGCAAGTGGTGGAAAGTGTGGATGAGTTGATTGTTGCGGTAAAGCAGCGATTATTAAATTTCCCTGTTATTTGAAACAAGCGTAGAGACGCAATATTTTGCGTCTCTACAGAGAAACGGACATTACACACAACACAAAAATTTTCTAAGACGACCAGTCGTCTTAAAAGATTTCGAGTGAAAAATCGCTTTTAAAATTCAACGCCAAAGACTTTTCTTAAATGATAACTTGATTCAAAAACGTGCGAGCAAAGTCTTTATAATTGCTAAAAATGATGTAGCAAGCATCCTGCAAAATCTGCAATTGTTTGCGTATTTTCGCAGCAAAAAGTCATTAACGTTAAATATAAGCGTGCAAAAGTCATATCTATAAATACCTGATTAAAATTTAATGGTATAAGTTTATAATTTAATAACAAATCAGCTTTATTAATTAAAGAATATCCCTAGCAATAAAGGTACAGATTATGAACCATATTTACCGCAGTATTTGGAGCGAGGCATTAGCCACTTGGATTGCTGTTCCTGAAAATACCCAAAGCAAAGGTAAGCGTTCATCAGTGCGGAATGTGGTACTGGCAACAAGTTTGTTATGTTGTTCTGCAACAAGTTGGGCGTTGCCGACTGGCGAACAAGTGGTCGCGGGGCAGGTTGCAGTGAGCACTCCTAGTGCTGGGCAGATGCAAATTAATCAAAGCAGTCAGCAAGCGATTATGCAATGGCAAGGTTTTTCGATTGCGCCGAATGAAATTGTGAATATTTATCAGCCCAATGCCAGCGCGACTTTGCTCAATCGCGTGATAGGGCAAGATGCCAGTTTGATTCAAGGGCAACTTCATGCAAACGGACAAGTTTTTTTAATTAATGCTAACGGCGTGATGTTTGGCAAAACTGCGCAAGTTGATGTCGGCGGGTTGTTTGCAAGTACGCATGATATTAATAACGCAGATTTTCTGAATGCCAACTACCATTTTATGCAAGGCAACAGCTTTGCCAGTGTTGATAATCAAGGTTTTATCAGAACTGCTGACGGTGGTGTGGTCGCATTAATTGGCTCGCAAGTTAGCAACGCAGGAACAATTGCAACACCCAAAGGCACAACAGTTTTGGCGGCTGGCAAAACCGTTGATTTGGATTTTAAAGGCGATGGTTTAGTTGAGGTAAAAGTTTCTGAAGCGGCTTTAAATGCGTTGGCGACAAATAAAGGTGTGATTCAAGCCGATGGTGGGCGCGTGATTTTGACAGCTAAAGCCGCAGGACAATTGGTTGGCATGGTGTTGAATTCAGAAGGCGTGGTGCAAGCGCGAAGTTTAGCCAGCCGAAACGGTGAAATTATTCTTGATGGCGGTGATAGCGGCGTAACTCAAGTTGCAGGCACGTTGGATGTGAGTGGCAATAAAGCGGGTGAAAAAGGCGGCGCAATTGTTGTTACTGGCGATAAAGTTTTACTTGAAAATACCGCAAAATTGAATGCAACAGGCACAAGCGGCGGCGGCAGTATTTTAGTTGGCGGAAGTTGGCAAGGCTCAAACTCCGCAATTCATCAAGCAACTGCAACCATTGTGAAAGCTGGTGCAGTTTTGGATGCTAGTGCGCTTGATAAAGGCAATGGCGGTACTGTGGTGGCTTGGTCAAATGTTCAGGATGCCAATTCGGTTACTCGCGCCTATGGCAGTTTTTTGGCAGCAGGTGGTGTGAATGGTGGTGACGGCGGACGCATTGAAACCTCAGGGCATTGGTTAGATGTGCAGGGCAGTCTTATTAATGCGGCTGCAACACAGGGGGAAAATGGACAATGGCTACTAGACCCGAACAATATCACTATTCAAGAATTAGGTACGGACACGAATATCGGCGGCAGTCCGAATTGGACAAGCAATAGCGATTCGGCAATTTTGACGATAGCGAGCATTCAATCTGCATTGAATAATGGCACGTCAGTGATTGTCAGCACCGGAGTGACTTCTACCAGCTCAGAAGCAGGTGATATTACAGTCAATGCTGCTATCAGCAAAATAGCCGGAACAGATGCCAGTTTGACACTAAATGCGCACAATAATATCAACATCAATGCCAATATTGGCTCAACCTTCAACAAACTCGCGCTCCAGTTTCGTGCCAAAAACGCAATTATTATGGGTGCGGGCGTTCATCTTGATTCAGCAGGTGACGCTGTTATTTTAAATGCAGATGCAGACAGCAGCGGCGCGGGCAATATTCAACTGTATAACGGCGCGGTGATTAACAGCAACGGCGGCAATATTGTGTTAGGCGGTGGCAGTTGTGATGCGAATGGTTGTACCGATGTTGCTTATGGTTATGGCTTAGGAGTTGGTGAAAAAGAAGGGATTTATCTTTTTTCAAGTCAAGGGAATTGGAATACACGGCTGAACTCAAAGGGTGGCAACATTGTTTTAAGTGGCAAAGGCTTTAATGGCGTGAGCGAAAATTACGGTGTTTATAGTCAGTTAGTGCAAATGGATACTCGAGATAGTGCGGGACACGGTTCAGGGAGTATCACGATAAAAGGCACAGGCGGCGGAGCTTTAGCAACCAGTAATACTGTGAATAGCAGCATGGGTATTTATATTGATTCAAATAATATGTATACCCATGATGGCGACATCAGCATCACAGGCACAGGAGGGCAGGGGGCTGTTGGCACTGACAACTACGGTGTCAGCATTATTGGGAGCGGCAGTGTTTTAACGGCATTTGGTGGCGGGAATATTGGCATCACGGGCGTAGGTGGAACAGGTACGCAAGCAAATCATGGTATACGGATTTGGGATGTTAATGATAATTTTTTTACCACTAGCCTAGGTAATATTTCTTTAGAGGGCACAGCAGGCAGTTCTGTTTTAGGGAATGACAGTTTTGCAATTTCACTGGAAAAAGCGGTGTTTAATTCTGGCGGTGATTTTGCCATCAACGGTAATGGCGAAATGATTAAAGCGGACGGTGCAGAGGTGAATGTTGCAAATGGCACATTTAACTTAGGCTCAGGAACGTGGAGTCAAATCAGCCCTGCATTGCGCAGTTTTTTTGCGAAAGATTTTCAAATCAGTGGCAATACCTTTATTCGTGCGCTCGGTGGTGATGGCAGTGTGAATTCTCCTTATCAATTGACCGATGTGTATGGCTTACAAGGAGTCGCCAATTTTCAAATGCTAGGCAATGCTTATGTGTTAAGCAATAACATGGATGCTTCTAGCACCAGCGGCTGGCATAGCGGTGCAGGTTTTGTGCCACTTGGTGATTTGGAAATGATGTTTGAAGGTAATTTTGATGGTTTAGGGCATACGATTACCGGACTCAATATCAATCGCGCAACACAGGATTTTGTCGGATTGTTTGGACATATTGGCAATAGTGGCATCGTTAAAAATATTGGTTTACTTAATGGCTCAGTGATTGGGCAAAAAATGGTAGGCGCATTAGCAGGTAACAACGCAGGGAATATCAGCAATGCTTATGCGACTGGCAGTGTTAGCGGCGTTGAGCGAGTGGGTGGTTTAGTTGGACAAAACGACAACACTGTGACTAACGCCTATGCGACTGGGAATGTGACTGGGGCTGTTATTGTCACCGCCGGATCTGCAAGTGTTGGTGGCTTAGTTGGTTTCAACAATTCAGGCGTGATTAGCAATGTGTATGCAACAGGGAATGTAAGCGGTGATGTGCAAAGTGGCGGTTTAGTTGGAGCTAATTTTGGCATTGGCAGCACTATTAGCAATGCTTATGCAACAGGTGATGTCAGTGGTTTAACTAACATTGGCGGTTTAGTTGGGCGAAACTTTTTGGGGCGGATTAACAACACTTATGCAATAGGTAAAGTCAGTGGTATTAGCAATCTTGGAAGGTTTATAGGTTTGTTTCAAAGTGGAACAGTGACTAATTCATTTTGGGATATGGAAGCCTCAGGACAAACTACTGGGATTGGAAGTGGCAGCGGCTTAGGAATGACGGGGTTAACCACTGCACAAATGTTCAGTGCAGCAAGTTTTACAGGTTTTAACTTCAGCACGGTTGCAGGAGCTTTGGGCAATAACTGGGTGATTGTTGATAATGATGGCTCACTCAATAATGCAGGTGGGGCAACAGGCGCAACACGTCCAATGCTGGCTTCTGAATACGCAACTTTTATTAGCAACTCACATCAATTGCAATTGATGGCAATGGATTTAACAGCCGATTACGCGCTAATCAATAATCTTGATTTAACCTCACAATTTTCCGCAGTTAATAGTCTGTGGGCAAACCAAGGATTTGTGCCGATTGGCAATAGCACAACAAACTTCACGGGCACTTTTGATGGTTTAAATCACACCATTACTGGATTAACCATTAATCGCACTACTACTGATAACGTAGGTTTGTTTGGATTGGCTGGCGATAATGTGGAGATTAAAAACATTGGTTTGATTGGTGGTTCTATCGCTGGTCAAAGCCAAGTCGGTGCGTTGTTAGGGGCATCTGGATGGAACACGGTCATTAGCAATTCCTATGCAACCAGCAACGTCTCAGGCGTGAATTTTGTGGGTGGATTGGTTGGCTACAATTATTATGGTGCAACCATTGAGAATGCGCACGCTACAGGAAAAGTTACAGGAACTTCAGAGGTTGGTGGTTTAGTAGGCTGGAATATTGGCGGCAGCGTTAATAATTCTTACGCTGAAGGTGATGTGACGGGTCAAAGTAATGTGGGCGGTTTAATAGGTTTTAATCAAAGCAATGTGAATAATTCCTATGCCACAGGTGATGTGACAGCTGAAAGTAATATGGGTGGATTAATAGGGCTTAATCAAGGCAATGTGAGCAATTCACATTATGATATTGATAAGGTGACGATTAATGTTGTGACGAATGGAATCGCAACCCCTACACATTTGATTTCAGTAGGCGGCGTATATGATGCGCAGTATCAAGATTGGATGAATCATAATCAAACATTAAATATTGCAGATTATGCCTCAACGTTACCGTTAGATAACGCCAGCGGTGCTTACACAATCAGCAATCTGCAAGGCATGAAAGATTTACTCGGTTTTGCAGATAGAGCGAATTACAAATTTCGCCTTGTCGCGGATATTAATTTAATCACCGCCGCTGAGTTTTTTATTCCGTATTTTGCAGGTGAATTTGAAGGCGAAAACCACACGATTAGCAATTTGGCGATTAATCAGTCATTTAATTCTAATATCGGTCTATTTGGGCAGGTGCAGGCAGAAAGTGGAATTAGTCATCTTGCGGTTGTAGAAGCTAATGTAACTGGCAAAGATCATGTGGGGGTTTTGGCTGGTTATAATAAAGGCAAGATTCAAACGGCTCATGCTACGGGCAGTGTAATTGGCTTTTCTAATGTCGGTGGCTTCGTAGGAAAAAATGAAGGCGGCACTATCATAGATGCTTATGCAACAGTTGTTGTGAAGGGTAGTGATTCTGTTGGTGGTTTGCTAGGCTATAACGGCGGTAGCATTACCAATACTTATTCCACAGGCACTGTGAGCGGAGATACCAATGTCGGTGGTTTAATCGGAGATAATGCAGGAGGCACTATCAACAATTCACATTACGATATTAATAATGTGAAGATGACTGTGACCAATGCGATTAGCCCCTTGATAACAATGGGCGGACTGTATACCAATCAATATAAAAAATGGATTTCAAACAATAAAACCCTCGCTATTGCTGATTATGCCACAACGTTAAAATTAGATAATGCCAGTGGTGCTTACGTTATTAGCAACCTGCAAGGCATGAAAGATTTATTAGGTTTTACTGACGGCAATCGTTATAAATTTCGCCTAGGCGCGGATATTGATTTAAGCAGTATGGCTGGTTTTTATATCCCTTATTTTGCCGCTGAATTTGATGGCGCAAATCATACTATTTCCAATCTTGTGGTGAATCAGGCATTCAATTCTCATATTGGCATGTTTGGGCAAACTCATTCGGATAGTTCCAACAATTTATACGCATCCATTCATGATTTAAACCTGACAAACGTTACTGTAGCTGGGCTAGATTATGTGGGCGGCGTGGTTGGTAATTTTGGTAGTTGGAATAATGCCATTAACAAAGTTACAGTCGCAGGCAATGTAACAGGTCGTCAGCATGTGGGCGGATTAGTCGGCTACAGCGGTTATAGCGACATTGTGACAGGCAATATTAGCAATTCATCTGCTGCTGTGAATGTGACAGGTGTTGATACGGTCGGTGGTTTGGTTGGTTACAACAGTAGCAATATCGACAATGCTTATGCAACGGGAAATGTCACTGCCACAGGTTCTGCTGTAGGTGGATTGCTTGGTCACCATGATAAAGGCAAACTTAGTCATGCTTATGCTACAGGTAATGTGAGTGGCGGTGATTCTGTTGGTGGGTTAGTGGGAAGCAACTACAGCACCTTGGATAATACCTATAGCACGGGTAGTGTCAGTGGAAATGGCGATGTTGGAGGATTGGTTGGAACGAATAATGAAGGCAAAATCAATACTTCTTACAGCATGAGTAATGTTCTAAAAGGTTATCGAGTCGGTGGATTAGTTGGATTTAATACGGCAAACAGCAACATCAATAATGCTTACGCAATAGGTAATGTTGGAGGTAGCACTTATAAAATTGGCGGACTGGTTGGACTGAATTATGGCTCTATCAAAAATGCCTATGCGACAGGCAATGTAAACGGAACTGGCGCAACGCATATTGGCGGTTTGATTGGATTCAATAGCGGCACAGTTGAAAATACTTTCTGGGATACGCAAACAACACTTCAAACAAACGCAGATGGCACTGATGTAAATGGTGCGAGTAATACGGCCGGCGCGACAGGCAAAACAACTGCTGAATTACTTTTTAAAAGCACTTACGAAAATGCAGGATGGGATTTTGCAACTACTTGGTGGATGTTAGATGGCAATACTCGTCCCTTCTTGCAGATGGAATACAGTACGCAGATTACAAATGCTCATCAATTGCAGATGATGGCAAAAGACTTATCTGCTCAATATACGCTGGCGAATAATCTTGATTTAACCGCTGAATTTGCTGCAAATGGCATGTGGTCTGGCAAAGGATTTACACCTATCGGCGATAACACGGTAATTGATGTCAGTAATAACACGCTGAATAGTTTCAAGGGCGGATTTGATGGCTTAACTCATACGATTACCGGACTGACTATTAATCGCCCAGACACGGATAACGTGGGGTTGTTTGGTTTAGTAGGTGAAAGTGTCACTCTTAAAAATGTGGGGTTGGTCGGTGGAAGTATCAGAGGGAAAAACTTTGTTGGTCAACTAGCAGGCTATTTAAGTCGAAATACGATGATTGACACTGTTTACGCGACAGGCAATGTGACAGGTGTTGATATTGTTGGCGGATTAGTGGGCTATAACGACTACACTAATGTTTTGACCGGCAATATTATCAATTCCTATGCGACAGGTAATGTGACTGGTGTTGACAATATTGGTGGATTGGTAGGCTTTAACAACGGCAGCCTTAACGCAGTGTCTGCAACAGGCAATGTCACAAGTAGTCAATCTTCAAGTGGTGGTTTAGTCGGGCGCAACGACAACGGAGGCACTGTCAAAAACGCTTATGCCACAGGCAATGTAACGGGTGTTTCTTATGTAGGAGGATTGGTAGGACACAATGGTAATGCAGTTGAAAATTCTCATGCTACAGGAAGTGTAACAGGCTCTGATTCTGTGGGCGGATTAGTGGGATTCAACACAAATACAGGCAGTATTAGTAATAGCCATGTAACTGCAAATGCAAATGTCACGGGTAATGAAAACGTTGCAGGTTTAGTGGGGCTTAATGATGGAATTATTACCGCTTCGCACGCACAAGCGAATGTAACAGGTGCCAAATATGTCGGAATATTAGTCGGCTCTAATCATGGAACGCTTGATGGTTCAGAAGGAGCTGGCAGTGTTAGCGGTATTGTTACTAGCACACTATCGACAGTAAAACAGCCAAAAGCAGCAGCGGCAGCTACATCTACGCTGGAATATGTTGGAGCTATAGCTGGTATTAATACCGGCACAATCAGCCATGTTACGACAGCCGCTGATGTTATAGGTGCTACAGTTGTGGGCGGACTGGTTGGGGGAAATCGCGGCACAATCACCGATGCTCATGCAACGGGCAATGTAACAGGCACAGGCAGCAATGGTTTTGTGGGCGGATTAGTGGGAATTAATTTTGGGACTATCGAAAATTCATCTGCGACCGGAAATGTGCAAGGCACGAATGATGTGGGTGGATTAGTTGGGCTTAATCGCGGAACTATCAACCATGCGTATGCAACCGGCACTGTTAAAGGCGACAGAGATGTTGGCGGTTTAATTGGCTTTAACATTCAAACTAGCATTGCGAATGTGTATGCTACAGGCAATGTTTCTGGCACAACGTATGTCGGTGGATTAGTCGGTTATAACGCTAATGCGATCATTAACAATGCCTATGCAACAGGTAATGCAGAAGGCGTAGGGGCAGCAAATATTGATGTTGCAGGATTGGTCGGCGTTAATTACAAAAGCACTTTGAACAATGTTTATGCAGCAGGTCTTGTCACTGGCAGCAAAAGCACTGGCGGATTAGTTGGATACAACTACCAAAGCGTGATTAACAATTCGTTTTGGAATACACAAACAACAGGACAATTGCAAGCGATTGGCTTTGGCAACGCAACTACAGCAATAGGCAAAACAACCGCTGAAATGATGCAACTGGCAACTTTCAGCACTGCCGGCTGGAACATCAGCGACATAGGCGGCGACGGTAGTATTTGGCGGATTTATGAAGGACATACCACACCTCTATTGCGCAGTTTTTTAACCGCTTTAACGGTAACGGCTGATAACTTCTCTAAAAATTACAATGCAGTTGCCGATAGTCAGCTTAAAAATCCTAGCTATTCAATTGACGGGGCAGATAGCAGTGGACATTTATTGAATCTTACCGACCCTTATAACGGAGCTAAAGATGCCGGAACGTATTCGCCAACCGGACTTTTCTCTGATCAACAAGGCTACGATATTAGTTTTGTAAATAGCGTATTAACCATTAACCCAGCCCCAATTACAGCAACGTTTGGAACTATCACTAAAGTTTATGATGGTACGGATATCGCCACTTTAACAACCGCTAATTATCAGCTCTCAGGATTTTTGGGCAATGATGGCGCGTTGCTGAGCCAAGCAGTTGGACACTACAACAGCAAAAATGTACTGGAAGCAAATCTGGTTTCTATCACGCTTGCGGCAAGCGATTTTACGCCGAAGGCAACTACGGTATTAAGCAATTACGCACTTCCCACCTCAGTTACACTCACAGCCGCAGGACATATTACCCCCGCCACGTTAAACATTGCCGCAAACACTATCAACAAAAGTTATGGGCAAGCGGTTGTGTTTAATGGCACAGAATTTACTGCCAACGGTTTACAAAATGGCGAAACTGTCAGCGTGAATTTAGCAAGTGTAGGAGCGGCTGCAACAGCGCATGTGGTAACGAATCCTTATGAAATCACGATTGACAATGCAACAGGCAGCAGTTTTCTTGCCAGCAATTATCAAATCAGTTATGCAAAAGGCGCATTAACCGTCACACCTGCAAGGCTTGATATTATTGCCAATAACATTGAGAAAAAATTTGGTGACGTGGTGGTTTTTAAAGGCACGGAATTCACCACGCGCGGCTTGCAAAATGGCGAAACATTGGAAGAAGTTGATTTAGAAAGCTTAGGTGCAAAAGCAACTGCCACTGTTGTCGATAGTCCATACACCATTGCTGTTTCAAATGCCAGAGGCGGTAGTTTTGCAGAAACTGATTATCAGTTGGTTTATCATCACGGCGCATTGACTGTGCAAGATACCTCTATCTTAAATGTGATTAACAATAACGTGACAGGGCTAGTGAATACGCTAGTCAACGGCACGAATACCCCCAAAAAAGTGCCTGATGTTGGGTTGTTTTCCAATCAAGTACAACCTCCATTGATTGATACGGTTGTATCGACTCATGCAATAGATGATGGAAGTAATAATGTTGGCGGTGGTTTTGGCGAAACTTCCAGCAACATCGCATCAGGTTCATCTACAACACAAAACATTACGATTATTCAAGATGAAAATAAAAAACCAATCTTGCCGATATTAACGATTAAAAATAGCGCGGGGCAAGTCAAAAGTTTACAAATGAGCGCGAATAAACAGTACTTATCTTTGTTGTTAAAGGATGGCTCGGTGCGGATTTGGGATTTACCGCGCGGCGTACAACGGCAAATTTTAACAGCCGATAAAAATCAACTGCTTACCGAAATTAGTGCAGTGGATGACAGCGGCACATTATTATCCATTGCCGATAAAGCTAGCATTGGCATTTATGATGTGATTAGCTCAACAGCGGACAAAACCATTAAAAACGCCAATATCAATCAATTTGTCAGTTCAAACGATGGTCAGTTGTTATTAATCAACACAACTGCAAATAGATTAACGTTGTGGAATGCCAAACAACATCAAAAAGCTTGGGAATTGCCGTATCAACGCGGCACAGTCACACGCCTAGCGTTGACAAACGACAAACGTTACGGCGCGGTGCTCAGCAATCAAGCCGGCTCTTATTTATTGCCCGCAAATTTGCGCTTAAAACCCATTACCGATGCGATTGATATTATTGATCTTGAAACAGGAAAAACCATTAAATCGTTGCCGAATATGGGCGAGCAAGTTGTTTATATGCAGTTTAAAAACAATGACACCTTAGCTGTGGCTTTGGAAAATGGCGAAGTGCTGAATTGGTCTGTCTCAAATAACACCCACAAAACCGTTGCCACGTTTGCAGAACAAGTTGCAGACGTTGATGCGATTGGCGACACCTACACTTATGTATTGAAAGACGGCACGGTGCGGGTTGGTGATGGACAAGGGCATGTGCAGATGAGTATTAGAAATAAAGATAATCCGCTGCAAAATGCCAAGTTGGTGGATGATGGGAAAAAATTGCTCACTGTAATGGCGAGTGGCGATTTAGCCTTGTGGGATATTGGCACAGGCAGAAAAATGTTGCGTCTATTTTCCTTGCAACAAGGCTGGACAGTGATGGATGCGTTTGGTCGTTTTGATGGCTCAGAAGAAGCGTTAAGCAATTTCAGTTGGTTGGCAAATGAAGACGATATTCCACTGGATAGTTTTTCTGAAAATTATTACGAACCTGGATTGTTAGCGAGCGTGTTGCAAAATCAAGATTATTTGAATAATCATGCGGCAGTGAAAAGCGGAATTACATTGCCACCGAAAGTGGAATTGCAGTTAGCAGAGCAACAAGCAGGCACGGATGTCGCATTGCAAATGGATGTGTATGATCGCGGTGGCGGCATTAACAAAGTGAATATTTATCACAATGGCAAGCTGCTTAGCGATACAAATATGACGGAAATACCTGCAAATCCGCAGCAAAAAGACACTGAACATCGCACTTTTTCACTGAAAGTGACACCAAGAGCGGGCAAAAATACACTGAAAGTGGTCGCCAGCAACACTATGGGGCTTGAAAACAGCAGTTCTGAATTGAGTTTTGACGGCAAAACCAAAGCTTATGATTCTTCTTTGCGAGTTTTGACAGTGGGAATTGACAGATACAGTGACCCGCAATTGAATTTAGATTACAGCGTTGCGGATGCAAGCTCTATTAGTCAGGCAATTCGAAAAAGTTCCAAAGTGTCTGTCAGTAAAAGTTTGTATAACGAAAATGCGACGAAACCTAAAATTTTGGCGGAGTTGAAAGAGTTAAGCCAAGGCGCACAACAAGATGTGTTAGTGATTTATTTTGCCGGACATGGGCTTGCTGTTGGTAAAGAATGGTATTTCTTGCCCTATGAAACCAAAATGCAGCCTACAATGGAAAAAATTGCGCAAACAGGCATTACTGCAACAGAGTTAGGCACAATTTTCAGAAACTCCAAAATTCAACATATTTTGCTGATGGTTGATTCCTGTTATTCCGGTGCAGGGATGGATGTGTTTAGCAAATTGGAAAACGGGCAACGGTATTTCACGCGGCAATTAAGTCGCACACTTGGAATCACCGTGTTGACAGCGACCGCAAAAGACCAAGAAGCAGCCGAATTGAAGAGTTTAGGGCATGGTTTGTTTACTTATTTAATGGGAAAAGAATTGCAACAAACTGATGCCGCTGTTCCTATCACAGCGCATGGAATTGCCAGAAGCATTGTGAAATCGTTGCCGGTTTTTTCCAAACGTATCTTAGGGTTTAGTCAAGAACCTGTGGCTTATACGCATGGTAGTGATTTTATTTTGAGTGACGAATTGAAAAACGCGAATAAAGAAACTGAGTTAAAAAAACCATTGCCGGCAAATTCGACTAAGAAAAAAACTGTTAAGTAAACGCAATATCAAACTTGTTGTAGAGACGTTGGTTTGCAACGCCTCTACAGCGTTATAAGATTTTTCGGCTATGCTGGACTATTTGATGTAGGTGCGGATTTATCCGCACTGTGCGAATGAATTCGCACCTACAGTTACCGAACTTGTTTTGTGCATATTCTTTAGAGACTGTGAAAGTATCCTTCTTCAACAAGTTATAATAACAACATAAGTAGAAAGCACCACTCACACATGAACT
>CAKZJE010000074.1 GCA_936941155.1 uncultured Methylomonas sp.
GTCAATAAAGGCGAGGTGTTAGCGGTTTTTTCGGAAGAAAGCGTGTTAGCGGACGTTGCGCAAAGCCGCGCCGCTGTGGCTGAAATGGAAGCAACCGTTGCCGAAGCCAAAGCCAATGCAGAACGGGCAAAGCAAATTTCCGGTTCGGGCGCGATGAGCAATCAACAAATTAATCAATACTTTACCAGCGAAAAAACCGCGCAAGCCAAATTGCAATCGGCGAAAGCGCAGTTAGATTCACAAAGTTTGCGCCTGAAATACACGAAAGTGCTTGCCAGTGATGACGGGATTATCTCTTCGCGCACTGCCACATTAGGCGCGGTGGCTGGGAAAGGACAAGAATTGTTTCGCTTGATTCGACAAAATCGCTTGGAATGGCGCGGTGAAGTCACGGCGGCAGAAATGGCGCAACTGAAAATCGGCATGACAGTGAAAGTTGCCGTGCCAAATGTTGGTGAGATTGACGGCAAGCTGCGTGCCCTTGCGCCAACCTTGGATGAAAAAAGTCGTAACGGGTTGATTTATGTAGATTTACCAGAGGCTGCCGCACACGGTTTACGCGCAGGGATGTTTGCGCGTGGTGAATTTGAACTAGGTATTTCTTCTGCCTTGACTGTGCCACAAACCGTGTTATCACTGCGAGAAGGCTTTAGTTATGTATTCAAATTGAGTCAGCAAAAAGCGGATGTAGCGAAAGTGACGCAAGTGAAAGTGCAGCTCGGACGCAGAAGCGCGGATAGTTTTGAAATTCTGTCCGGCATCAAAGCGGATGATAAATTAGTTGCCAGCGGCGCATCATTCTTAAGCGATGGCGATACCGTGCGGGTGGTGAAATGAACGTTTCAGCATGGTGTATCCGCAACCCGATTCCTGCGGTAATGTTGTTTGTGCTGCTCACTTTTAGCGGGCTGCTCAGTTTTGAAGCGATGAAAGTGCAAAATATGCCGGATTTGGATTTGCCGACCATCACCGTGTCGGCTTCCTTGCCGGGTGCTTCGCCTTCGCAATTGGAAACCGAAGTGGCGCGAAAAATTGAAAACTCTATCGCCACGTTGCAGGGCTTAAAGCATCTTCACACCAAAGCGCAAGACGGCAGCGTTACCATTACCGCTGAATTTCGCTTGGAAAAACCGGTGCAAGAGGCTCTGGACGATGTGCGCTCGGCGGTTTCTAAAGTGCGCTCCGATTTGCCTGGCGATATGCGCGAGCCGATTGTTACCAAATTGGATTTAGCCAGTGCGCCGATTTTGGCTCTCACCGTCACTTCCGCCCAACGTGATGACGAGGCGTTGTCGTGGTTTGTGGATGATACCGTGACGAAAAAACTTCTTAATGTCCGTGGGGTGGGCGCAGTCACCCGCGTTGGTGGCGTGAGTCGAGAAATTGCCATTGCCTTAGACCCCGTGAAATTGCAAGCCTTGGGCGTGACAGCAGCAGAAATCTCGCAACAATTGCGCAAAATTCAACTCGAAAGTGCTGGCGGACGCACTAATTTAGGCAGTGGCGAACAACCGATGCGCACCTTAGCGAATGTCGCATCCGTAGATGAAATACGGATTTTGCCGATTTCGTTAGCCGATGGTCGCCGCATTCGTCTCGATCAAGTTGCAACTATTAATGACACCGTTGCTGAACCACGCGCCTTGGCAATGCTGAACGGCAAAACAGTGGTCGGATTTGAGGTGACTCGTAGTCGCGGCGCGAGTGATGTGGAAGTCGGCGCGGGGGTGAAACAAGCTTTAGCGGAATTGCTGTTAAGTAATCCTGATATAAAACTCACCGAAGCGTTTAATTTTGTCACTCCGGTGCAGGAAGAATTTGATGGCTCAATGGTGATGCTGTACGAAGGCGGCTTTTTAGCGGTGTTAGTGGTTTTATTATTTTTAAAAGATTGGCGGGCGACGTTAATCTCCGCAGTCGCGTTGCCGTTGTCGGTAATTCCCGCGTTTGTGGGAATGCAATATTTTGGCTTTTCCCTGAATGTGGTCACTCTATTAGCGTTATCGCTGGTAATCGGTATTTTGGTGGATGATGCGATTGTGGAAGTGGAAAACATTGTTCGCCATTTGCACATGGGAAAAAAACCTTATCAAGCGGCAATGGAAGCAGCAGATGAAATCGGTCTC
>CAKZJE010000075.1 GCA_936941155.1 uncultured Methylomonas sp.
CTTGACTTTAACTGGCACTGCTGCAAACGCAATCGGCAACTCAATCAACAACACTTTAACAGGTAATGCAAGTGCCAATATTATTGTGGGCGGCGCAGGCAATGACGCTATGGTTGGTGGAACTGGCAACGACACTTACGGTGTTGACAGCACATTAGATGTAGTGACTGAAACAGCAGCATCTGCGGGTACAGATACAATTGTTTCATCTGTCACTTACACACTGCCTGCTCACGTTGACAACTTAACATTAGGCGTATTAACGGTTGCGTCTGGCAGTGCCGTGATTACTTCAACAGCAACAACCGCGATTAGCGCAACAGGTAACTCTGTTGGCAACACCTTGCTTGGTAATGCCGGCGCAAATACTATTGATGGTGCTGAAGGTAATGACATCATCAACGGTGGTGCGGGTAAAGACAAACTGATTGGTGGTGATGGCAATGACGTATTCACGTTTACTTTTGCCATTGATTCAGGAGCGAGTGCAGCCACAACAGCAGCATTAAAATCTGCGGCGGATGTGATTTCTGACTACAACGTTGCAGGTACTGACACCATTAATTTAGATGCTATTAACGGTACAGGTGGAACTCCTTTCACACTGCATCCGACAGCAGCTCTAACATCATTTGCAGCCTTCACAGCCAACAATCAATTACAACTGGTCAGTGAAGGGGCGGATCTTGTTATTTATGGCAACACTGATGCCACATTCACAACTGCTGAGTTTGCGATTGTTTTAACAGGTTATGCAAATAATACATTATCTCTTGCATCTGACATTTTAAGCATCTGACATTTTAAGCTAAACTTTTTAGCTATTAAGGTTTAATAAACCCACAAACCCCCATTTGAGTCATCAGATGGGGGTTTTTTTATGGCAAGACTTTTTGTCTGAATCAAGATTGACAGGATTTTAGGATAATCAGGATTGTTCTGTAAGGAATAAGCATTGCAAACTGGAATGCAAAACATGTTTTGTACGCCAGCAGATAATAAAATCAACAGTTTAAAAGAATGCTTTTCAAATTGATTTTTTTATAACTGATTGATTAATAAAGTTAAAAAATCTAATGTAGATGCGGACTTATCCGCACTGTGCGAATGAATTCGCACCTACAGCTGCCGAACCTGCTTTGTAGAAAGGCAAAACATTGCGTTTCTACGAAACTTTTGCGGATGTTTTAAAACACTGAATGCTGGGTTGCGAGTATTTCGCTGTCGCTTGATAACCATTTGATTTAGAATAGTTTTTTCTTAACTTAATGACAGTGGCTCGGCAACTGTAAGCATAAGACCTGTTTTTAATGACGGCGTAAAAACCATTACATGGCGTTACAAAATGACAGCAGGCAGTGATGTAATCAGTGCTGAACAATGCCTTACCTTCGTAAAAGGATCAGAGCAGTGTAGCTTAAAAATATGCACAGCAACTGTAGGTGCAAATTCATTCGCACAGTGCGGATAAATCCGCACCTACACTCAATATTTGCATAAGTAGTTCATAAATAATTGATAGCAAAAATTTTTAAGACGACTGGTCGTTTTGAAAAATTCTGAAATTTATACACGTTTGTAACCTTCATCATTCATGTATTGCCGCTTGCAGAAACACAATATTTTGCATCTCCGGTTTTTTAAATCACATTTATTTAGGCAAAAAAAAAGCCATGTTCACGAGAACATGGCTTCTTGTTTTTTAATTATGCTCTAGCTCAGTAAAGAACTTTCAAAACTAACCTTACAGTGCAGTAGTTGAAACTTCAGAACCTTTCATAAATTTAGTGCAAGATGTGTCGTCTACAGCTGGAGCTGCTTCCATTTTAGCAAGAATACGCCAAACCACAGCACCGCTGCCTTCTGTAATAACTGGTACTAAATGGAAAGAACAACCACCTAATTTACCTACACCTGTGCTAACTTCAGAGATGTCAATAGAAACCATAGTTGTTGCTGTTTTGCCATAAGTTGTGCCAATAGCAACTACAGTTTCAACATTAGCAGCACTGTTTTGAGCATCTAAACCAGCTTGTGTAATGCCATATTTGCCTAATGTTGTGTTAGCGTCTGCACCTGCGCTATCGCACAAACTTTGTGCAACACCTGCTGAGTCGTTCAAACACTCGCTTAATGCCAATTTAACAGCAGAAACACCTGCAACCGCTTTTGACCATTTTGCACGAGTCATATAGTCTTGATACGCAGGAATCGCGATAGAAGCCAAAATACCGATAATTGCAACAACAATCATTAACTCAATCAAGGTGAAACCTTGTTGTTTGCTATTCATTTTTTTCATAATAATTCTCCGTACATTTTTAAAAGAGGGGTAAATACAGTCAGTAATAAAGCAGATTATGTGCCATATCTCATGTATCTTAAGAATATTTTATTCAATTTTGAAATCATTAAGTAAATATTAACAATTAAGGTAGTAATTCTGTGTTATTGAGCAAAAAATGTTTTGTCTTTTGAAAATATCGCTGACGGTAATTGCCAATGAGTGACAATTTTTGTCAATTCTGTGCGATAATAAATAGTTTTTTTATGCACTTTTTAGTAGGAGTCAGAAGTTACTAAAACTTAATAACGAGGCATGGATAAATCACATTCTCCCGCCCATGCCGCAACCCCACCCACTAAATTGATGATGTTTTTAAATCCTTGCTGTTGCAAATAATATGCAGCTTGCTGACTGCGAATGCCATGATGACAAATCACCACAATTTCTTGCTCAGGATCTAACTCATTCAGCCGTGATGGAATTGAATTCAAAGGTATTGATACACTTTCAGCAATATGTGTATAGGCAAATTCAGTAGGCTCTCTTACATCCAATAAAAATAACATCTCGCCATTCGCGATGCGCTCCTGTAAAGCCACTGCTGAAATTTGTTTAATATCCATCATAATCTCCCAATAAAATCGTGTATGCGAGCGATTGCAACTGCCATGCGCTCTATTGAAGTTGTATAAGCAAATCGAATGTAATGATTTTCTGCATGATTGCCAAAATCTTTACCCGGTGTAACAGCAACGCCAACTGTTTCCAGCAAATCACGCGCAAATTGAAAACTGTCATTTGTGAATTTAGCACAGTTGGCATAAATATAAAAAGCACCCTCTGGCTTGGTTTCCAAAGTAAACCCTAAGCTTTGTAATGCTTGATAAAGATAATCTCGCCGTTTAGAAAATTCCACGCGACGGCGTTCTAATTCTAAAATTGTTTCAGGCTCAAAGGCTGCTAAGGCAGCATATTGTGAAGCGGTGGAAGTCGCAATAAACAGGTTTTGCGCCAGTTTTTCCACAGGTTCAATAAATACCTCTGGCACAATCAACCAGCCAATTCGCCAGCCTGTCATGCCAAAATATTTGGAAAAGCTGTTAATCACAAACACATCATCACTAAATTGCAATGCTGTTGTTGCCTGTCCGTCATAAACCAAGCCGTGATAAATTTCATCTGAGAAAAAGCAACCGCCTAAAGCTGATGTTTGCGCTATTGCCTGTTGCAAAGCCGCTGCTTTAATTAATGTTCCGGTCGGATTGGAGGGTGATGCGATTAACACACCTTTAGTATATGGTTGCCAGTGCGCTTTAATGGCATCAGCTGTCAATTGATAATCGCTGGCGGCATTTACTGGAACAAAGCGCGTTTTTGCATTGAATAAACTGACAAAATTGCTGTTGCACGGATAACATGGATCAGACATTAACACTTCATCATCAGGATTTAAGCTTGCGCCTAATGCAAGTAAAAACGCGCCCGACGCGCCGGGCGTAATAAAAATTCGCTCTTTTGCGACTTTAACGCCGTAAGTTTCTTGATAAAACTGCGCAATTCTCTCACGCAACTGCGGCAAACCTGCGGCGGCGGTATATTTAACCTCGCCTGTTGCAATCAATTCCATTCCCGCTTTAGCAACCAATTTCGGCGTTGGAAAATCCGGCTCACCAATTCCTAAGTGGATAATATCTTTGCCTTGCTGCTCCAGCTCTTTAGCGCGTTGCAATAACGCCATCACATAGAAAGGCGAAATCTGTGCCATTCTGTTTGCTATTCGCTTTGTCATTTCCGCTTAACCCATTTCATAAACGTGCGGATAATAGCAATATTTCTTGCTAACCGCCCACTATTCTGCTAAAAATGCGCAGTTTTTAATTACGCTTAGGAGTTAACGGATGACCAATTCTAAAACTGATGCTTCTCCTTTCAGTTTTGAGCCTTACCAAGAAGTAGAAGGCGAAGAATATATGAATGATGCTCAATTAGCCCATTTTGAAGAAATTTTAAATAATTGGAAGGCTGATTTAAGAGCAGAGGTAGACCGCACTGTGCATCACATGCAAGATGATGCGGCAAATTTTCCAGACCCTAGCGACCGCGCTACGCAGGAATCTGAATTCAGTCTGGAGCTTAGAACGCGCGATAGAGAACGCAAGCTGATTAAAAAAATTGATGAAGCGTTGGATGCGATTGGCTCAGGCGATTATGGTTATTGTGAGTCTTGCGGGATTGAAATTGGCATTCGTCGCCTTGAAGCAAGACCGACTGCAACTCTTTGTATTGATTGTAAAACGTTAGATGAAATTCGCGAAAAACAAATGAGTTAATCTTGTCTTCGCAACACCTTAGCGCGTATCGGGGTCGGTTTGCGCCATCGCCAACCGGCTCTTTGCATTTAGGCTCGCTTTACACCGCACTGGCGAGTTTTCTCCAAGCCCGCTCTCAACAAGGTCAATGGCTGATTCGGATTGACGATTTAGACACACCACGCAATGTGGCAGGAGCTGCTTCTGAAATTCTAAAAACTTTGGAAACCTTTGAATTATTTTGGGATGAACAGGTTTTTTATCAAAGCCAACATTTAGAAACGTATCAAAGCTTTATTGCGCAACTCAGCAAGCAACAACAGGTTTATCCGTGTATTTGTAGCCGCAAAACACTCGCTGAATTTCAAAAAAACTCAACTATTTACCCAAACTTTTGTCGCTCCAAAACTTCTATTCCTTCTGAACCTTACGCTTTACGCCTGAAAACTGAGTCTATCAACATCAGTTTTACTGATTTTTTGCAAGGCGTGGTTTGCCATAATATTGCAGAACAGGATGGCGACTTTATTATTAAGCGTAAAGATGAAATTATTGCCTATCAATTTGCCGTCGTCATCGACGATTATCAACAACGCATCACCGAAGTAGTGCGTGGCTTTGACCTATTAGAGTGCACACCGCAGCAAATTTATTTGCATCAGGTTTTAGGATTGCAACCTCCAGCTTATCTGCATGTGCCCATTTTAACTGACCAACACGCGCAAAAACTTAGTAAGCAAAGTTATGCGCAAGCCGTTGATATGCGTAATCCTGCCGCGACCTTGCTTTATTTACTCACATTATTAAGACAACATCCACCGTTAGAATTGCAATATGCTTCAATCACAGAATTATTAAACTGGGCAATTGCAAACTGGCAAGCCAACGCTTTAAAAGCCATCCGTTTTCACAGTTTGTAACGCACTGTGCAAATCTTTTGTTAAAATCGTTTAATTTTTCTGAGAGACTTCCTTTGCTGTCTAATATTAAAATCGTCTTAGTTGAAACCTCACACCCTGGTAATATTGGCGGGGTGGCGCGTGCCATGAAAAACATGGGCATGACGCATTTACGTTTAGTGAATCCGAAAATATTTCCCCATGCGGAAGCCACCGCCAGAGCTTCCGGCTCAGATGATTTACTGGCGAAAGCAGAAATTTATGCCACGTTGCAAGAAGCCGTTGCTGATTGTCAGCTCGTTATTGGTGCAAGTGCTCGCTCCCGCACCATTAGGTGGCCAGAAATCAATCCTAGAGAATGTGCGGCAAATTGTTTAGCACAATCTTCTGATACCAATATCGCCATTGTTTTTGGACGCGAAAATTCTGGACTGACGAATCAAGAATTAGATTTATGCCAATCACTGTTGAAAATTCCCTGCAATCCCAATTACAGCTCCTTAAATATCGCTGCTGCGGTGCAGGTGATTTGTTATGAATTATTTGTTGCGGCAAACCAAACCGATGTTAAAAATCCGTCTGAAATTGATACCAGTGCAACGCCGTTAGCCTCAGCTGAGCAGATGGAATCTTTTTATCAGCATTTGCAGCAAACTCTTGAAGATATTGGTTTTTTACAAGTTGAAAAAACACAATCTTTAATGCGAAAACTGCGCAGAATTTACAACCGCACCTTATTAGATACCAAAGAACTGGATATTTTGCGGGGTATTTTGCGTTTTTCTCAAAATCATAATAAAGGTAACTAAGATGTTGCGTCGGATAAAAGAAGATATTCATTGCATATTCGACCGCGACCCCGCCGCGCAAAGTGTTTTTGAAGTCATCACTTGCTACCCCGGCTTTCATGCTTTAATAGTGCACAGACTCAGTCATTATTTTTGGCAGCGCGGTTTTAGATGGCTAGGACGGTTTACCGCACATTGTGGACGCTGGCTGACCGGCATTGAAATTCATCCGGGTGCGCAAATTGGCAGACGTTTTTTTATTGATCATGGCATGGGCGTGGTGATTGGCGAAACCGCTATCATTGGTGATGATTGTACTTTGTATCATAGTGTGACATTGGGCGGCACGAGTTGGAAAAAAGGCAAGCGTCATCCAACTTTGCAAAATGGCGTGGTGATTGGAGCAGGAGCAAAAGTGTTAGGGCCTATTGATATTGGCGCGGGGGCGCGAGTCGGTTCTAACTCTGTCGTGTTAAAAAATGTTCCAGCAGGAGCAACGGTAGTGGGAATTCCTGCGCATTTGGTAGATAGCAAAAAGAAAAAAGCCGCCGCAGAACGCGACCAAATTGCCAGCAAAATGGGCTTTGATGCGTATGGCACAACTGCCGATATGCCAGACCCGATTGCTCATGCGATTAATCACATGCTCGATCATATTCAGCAAATGGATAAGCAAGTGGAATGTTTAAAACGGGCTTTGCAGGAAGCTGGAATAGAGTGTAAATCGCAGGTGCTGCCTGAATTGAATGATTGTGAGATTGATGGTGGCGAATAACAAATAACGTCAAATTGGTTTTACAATCGCAGGATGTCACGACTGGCAATCTTTTGAGGATAGCCAGTCGTTGGTTCTGGAATTGAACATAAGAATTTAGGCAATGAAAGTGCCATTTTTGCCAGCCTGTTTTACCGCTTGTTTACTCAACTCTGCGCGTTTTTTCTGTTCTCGATAAGGTAGCGATAAAAAATAAAATGCTAGACCTAATAACAGCCAGAATTTAATTCGCATCATCGTTTCTAGCTGAGAAATCATATCTGGATTGGATGCAAGATGTGCATTGATGGTATCAAGAATTTCCATTGGCGGCTCCTCAAAAAGTCATAAATATCATGTGCATACGACCATGACGTTTTAAGCATATCACACTCTATCCTATCTTTGTAAAGCAACTTTTCAAATTTTAATACCAACATTAAGATGTTAGGCACAAAAGCAAGACGCATAAAAAATGGAGATTAGATTTCCAAACCTAACCTCCATTCGTTGTTATTTAGCAATTGTTAAAGCAAACTTTAATCTTCAACTACATAACGATCAAAAACCATTTTCAACATGTTTAATTCGCCTTCTTCCACCGGACACCAGCCTTGAAACTCAATATCTTTTAAAATTTCTTTTCCAGTTTCATCCGCTTGCATTTCTTGCAGAATTTGCTTCAACATTTTGCCCTCGGCTTCCAAGCTTGGTGAAATCGAAAATAGGTGAAAGGCAAAATCCGTGCTGCTTTCATCCAGTTTGCGCACGCTGTTGCGGCTGAAAGAAGCCAAACCTTCGTAGGTTTTCTTTAGCATAAACAGCAAATCGACTTTTTTCTTGAGTAAAATTTGCAACGACTTAATTTCATTGCCAGAAAAAGTAAACTCAAATTTTGAAGAATCAACGCCGCTTTCGTCACATAAAAAACGCCCTAACAAATAAACAAAGCTGCATTCCGATGCTGTGACTACGCCCACACCTTCAAACTGACTTAAGCTGGTACGCTCATCATCTGCGCGTGTCAGAATAACGACCTCATCCGCTTCGGCAACAGGACGCATCAGCGGCACAAATCCGCGTTGCTTAATCATGGCGCAAGCTTCAAAAGGCTTTGCAAATAAAATATCGGTTGCAGCTTCGTTAGCAACATCTTGCGATTGCTCAAAATGAATGGCCCGCTGCATTCTTCTTTGTAAATAAGTGTTTAACAAATACCAGCCAGTTAATTGTTGTCCGGTTTGCAAACTAGCAACAAAATTGAGTTTGTTTTTATCACCTATTTTGTTAGGCATTCCTGAGGGTGAGGTTTTTTTAGCATCAGCATGAATCGGGGCTTGTGGATTGAGCGGTTTGCTACCTATTGCACCACCTGTGCTTGCACCTTCGCCTTTTACAAAACGCCCTAACCCTGTGATTTTAAACAACATACTTACCATACGGTTAAGATGAAGTACTTCAACGGTGATCGCCTTGCTTTCCCAATCTTCAAAGATTTTTAGCAATAAAGATAATCCCATCGAATTAACACGTTCTATCTGCTGAAAATCAAGTACAACTTGTGCTTTTGCTGGGATAATGTTCAGCAATTCCAACGCGCTCGCAGCATGTACATCAACAGAGCCTATAAAATCAAAGCGATAGGTGTTATCGGTATCGGAAATTTTCTGTATAGTAAGAGAATCTGAAATTGCCATCTGTTAAGCCCTCGCTTTATTCTGAACCATAGGTTCATAATCACTATGATGAATAAATTGGAAGCCGGAATTAATATCCATATCGACCGTATTATTCAAATCCCATAAAGTTGTTACTTGTGTTCTGTGTTGTGGATGCACACGAATTTGGAAATAATCTGACAATCGCCACATCATATACAGACCTGCTCCACCAACCCCTGCTTCAACGCCTTCGTCCATTGCATGAGCAAGATTTCCTAAGAACACAGCAGGTGGCAACGTTCCCCAGTTGTCGGTGATCATCAAGCCTAGTCGACCCTCTGCAATTGCCACATCAATTCGTACTTCTTCATGTTCAGATAGTTCGCGCGATTCCCCTTTTTCATAATATGGCACACCTTTACCATCTCGCGGTGCAGCATATAAGCTGTTTTCAGTCATTTCGTCCAAAATAACCATTAATGCGTCTAAGTGATTTTGTGATACTGAACCTTGATCTGACAGCCATGATAAGATTTCTTCCATAATAAACAACTTATCATCAGTATGTGTCAGTTGGAATTGCCTGTATTGTGGCAAATGCGGCATTAACACATACAAATCATCATCCGGTGTTTCATGATGTTGACTTAACAAGTGACTCCAGCCAATTTTTTCACAGAATTGACAGTGTTTAGGCAGAATTCGGCAAATACCATCTTGACTAAACCGATACAGCAAATCGGCAAATTGTTGTTCTGCTAAAAAGACTACATACTCTCGGGAGATTCTTGGAATAGGGTGGTCGCCTTGCCGATAGAAACTATCGCTGAGACGGATAATATCACTAATATCTGTGTCGCCAGTGGTGGCTGTGCCTTCACTGACTCGGTCACTGTGAGTGATAATCATCATGGTTACGTCATCACCAAACGCATCGGTTTCGCAATGAAACGCTAATGCTTGCATGATGTATTCTTTTATTTCTTCCGCATCAATTTCACCGCATTGGTTTAAAATTTCTTCCAAGCGTTCATAACCAAAAGCCTCACCTGAAGGCGATTCTTCTTCGACTAAGCCGTCTGTAAAGAGGAATAATCTATCGCCTACGTCCATTTTGACTTCAGTGGCTGAGGACAAATAATCAGCGTCAATATTTTTACCTAACGGCAATCCAGAGGCTTCCAGCATTTCCCAATGTTTTTGATTGTGTCGCCATAAATACGGCAATACATGACCTGCGTTGGCAAACATTAATGTGCCGTCACGCGCATCCACACTGATGCAAGCCATTGTCATTAACAAGGATTGTTGTGCAGTCGCTAACATGGTTTCGTTTAACAACCGTAAAATTTCGCTTGGGTTGCTGATACCTTCGTGAATCAAAGGATACACACCGGCTTTTGCCGCGCTCACCATTGTTCCAGCTGCTACACCGTGTCCGCTTACGTCACCAATCAATAGCACACTTTGATAACCACTGATTTTGTAGTAATCGTAATAATCACCGCCCACCTCACTGGAGGTTAACAGATTTGCTTTACCTTGAATGCCCGGTAAATCAATGGTTGGATCAGGCAGAATAGAACGTTGCAAGGTTGCGGCTAAGTTGACCTCACCTTGTAACCGTTGACTTAACACTTCCATGTCTGCGTGAGCACGTTGCAAGTTTTGCTGTGATTGTTTGCGTTCAGTAATGTCAACGCCGGTTGCTAAAAACATCACGGCTGTGTCGGTTTTAGAGTCTTTAATCGTGGTTGTGTGCCATACCACATCAATTAATTCGCCTGTGCTCACGGTTAATTGCGTTTCCATTTCATCGGAGAACTCAACTTTACCGCTCATCATATCGCTAAACAGTTCATGCAAATCAGTTTGCTGTTCGCTGGGGATAAAAATCTGAAAAAAGTTTTGGTTGGTCACATCTTCTTTTGCCCAGCCCGTATTTTCTTCAGCATATTTATTGAACAGGATAATGTTTGCCTCAGAATCTAAGCCCACAATAATCGCCTGCGCAGTGTTCACCACGTTGTCAGCAAAGGCTTTTTCTGATGCAGCTTTCTGCATACTTTCTTGTAATCTTTCCACCAATGGACGTAATAAACCTGTTCCTAATAACGCCAAAATACTTAAGTTGATAGCAAACATAAAATTTTGAAACGTTTTAGTTTTGCTAAGCATTGCCTCGGTTTTCTTTTGATGGAAAGTGCTCGCTTTGTTTAAGCCAGCGAGTAAAGGAGGAGATAAAACACTATATAATTCAGTCAACTCTGAACTGTCTTGCCGCAGTTCTTCTGGGGTATGAGCCAAGATTTTCCGCACGGCAATGTGATAATTTTTAAGAGAGGCATCAATAGGCTGAACACCACCAAAATACAATTCTCTTAGTTCGTTGGTTAAACTACCTCTAACACGGACAATCCCCTGCGTATCACGAATAAAGCGATCGCCTTCTTTTAAAGCATCATGCGTTTCTTGCATCTGGGCTAAGCTTTTAGTGATTTTTCCCTGCGCTTCAAGAGAGGATGCTTTTGTGGTGGAAAGAGCGAATTGCGTCGTATAAAAATTAATACCTTGAATCAGTTGAGTCTGTTCGGTACTTAGTTTAACCAGCGTGGCATTTCCCTCTTGATTTTGTAAGTCATAAATAAGAACCAAATAGGATGCGCCAGTCATAGCAGCTAGAATAATCAATACCGTGCCATATTGATCTAACATGGAAGCGACGATGCGCCGCAATATTTTTTGCATTATTATCTCCTTTTATTATTGTTAGACAGGAGCTTGCTGAAGTTTTTTGATGATTGCATTACTGTTACATAGCTCGTTAGATTTTATTCTACCTTTTAAATTTATGAATGCAAAAACAATAAAATTTAAGTTTTAAAATTAAAATTAGAAATCATTGCACGTCATTGTTTTGAGATGTTTCTTTAGAGTAAGATGGTCTAGTTACATTTCTTAGTTCACATTCATCTTACGAGGTTTTTTTATGCAAAACCAGCAAACCCTTACCATTGATGGAAACCAAGCCGCAGCGATTATTGCGCACAAACTCAATGAAGTTATTGCCATTTATCCCATCACGCCAGCCTCACCAATGGGTGAATGGTCTGATGAATGGTCAGCGCGTGGACAACTCAATTTATGGGGCACTGTGCCACAAGTGATTGAAATGCAAAGTGAAGCAGGAGCGGCTGGCACAATACACGGCGCGTTGCAATCCGGTTCATTAGCCACCACCTTCACTGCTTCGCAAGGGTTATTGTTGATGCTGCCGAATATGTACAAAATCGCGGGCGAACTCACACCGACGGTTTTTCATATTGCCGCACGTTCTTTAGCGTGTCAGGGATTATCTATTTTTGGCGATCATAGCGATGTGATGTCGGCACGGATGACAGGTTTTGCTATGTTATGTTCCAACAGTCCGCAAGAAGTTTTGGACTTCGCACTGATTGCACAAGCAGCGACGCTGGAAAGTCGGATTCCGTTTATGCACTTTTTTGATGGTTTTAGAACGTCGCATGAAGTGGCGAAAATTTTTACCATTTCTGATGATTTGATCACACAAATGATTAGCACGGAAGCCATCACAGCGCATCGGCAGCGGGCTTTAACACCGGACAATCCGGTATTACGCGGCACAGCACAAAATCCTGATGTGTATTTTCAAGGGCGCGAATCATCAAATCTTTACTATCAAGCCTTGCCAGCCATTGTGCAAAAATTGATGGATAAATTTGCCGGTTTAACCGGTCGGCAATACAAGCTGTTTGATTATGTCGGTGCAGAACATGCCGAGCGCGTGATTGTATTAATGGGTTCGGGCGCGGAAACAGTAGAAGAAACACTGGAATCTTTGCTGCAACAAGGCGAAGCGGTAGGCGTATTGAAAGTGCGTTTATATCGCCCGTTTGATGCCGCCAGTTTGATTGCCGCCTTGCCAGCGAGTTGCAAAAAAATCGCGGTTTTAGATAGAACCAAAGAGCCAGGCTCAGATGGTGAGCCGCTGTATAAAGATATATTGACCGCAATCATGCAGGACTACAGCAGCGAAACTAGCAAATTTAGTAAGTTGCCAAAAATTATTGGCGGACGTTACGGGCTTTCTTCCAAAGAATTCACCCCCGGCATGGTGAAAGCGGTTTTCGATGAATTGACGAAAGCGCAACCGAAAAATAATTTCACCATCGGCATTTACGATGACGTATCACACACCAGTTTAGCGTGGGATGCAGATTTTCGCACCGATGCCCGCAACGGCACATTTCAAGCGATGTTTTACGGCTTGGGTAGTGATGGCACAGTCGGCGCAAACAAAAACACCATCAAAATTATCGGTGAAGAAACAGACAGTTATGCGCAAGGTTATTTCGTTTATGACTCCAAAAAATCTGGCGCAATCACCGTTTCGCATTTGCGCTTTGGCTCAAAACCGATTCGCTCCACTTATTTGATTGGCGAAAACGATGCGAATTTTATCGGCTGTCATCAAACCATTTTCTTAGAACGTTATGAGATGCTTGATAACGCCGCTGATAACGCAGTGTTTTTGCTGAACACGCCTGTCGCGGCGGATAAAGTGTGGGATACGCTACCGCGCAAAATGCAGCAACAAATGCTGGATAAAAAGATTCGTTTTTATGTGATTGACGGTTATGCAGTCGGTGAAAAAACCGGAATGGGCAAACGTATCAACACCATTATGCAGACCTGCTTTTTTGCCATTTCTGGTGTGTTGCCGCAAGCAGACGCAATTGTGGCGATTAAACATGCGGTGGAAAAAACCTACAGTAAAAAAGGTCAGCGCATTGTTGATTTGAATTTCAAAGCAATTGACGAAACACTGGCGTGTTTGCATCAGGTAGAGACGCAAAATATTGCGTCTCTACGCAACAGTTTTGACATCGTTTCAGTGATTAAAGATTCCGCACCCGACTTTATCAAACGAGTGACAGGCGAAATTATTGCCGGACGCGGCGATTTATTGCCGGTTAGCGCAATGCCTGTGGATGGCACATTCCCAACTGGCACGGCGGCGTATGAAAAACGCAATTTGGCGTTGGAAATTCCGGTTTGGGAAACTGATTTATGTACGCAATGCGGCAAATGCCCTATGGTGTGCCCACATGCCGCGATTCGTAGCAAAATTTACCCAACTGAAGCGTTAGTCAATGCACCTGCCAGCTTTAAACACGCGCCGATGCTGGGCAAAGATTTTCCCGCTGGATTATCCATCAGTTATCAAGTGGCAGCCGAAGATTGCACGGGCTGCACGTTGTGCGTGGATATTTGCCCGATTCGGGATAAATCCAATGCCAGCCGCAAAGCCTTAAACATGAGTCCGCAACCTGCGTTGCGCGAACAGGAAAGCGAAAATTGGGATTTCTTCCTGTCCTTGCCTGAATACGATAGACGCTTGCTGAAAACCAACACCATTAAAGGCGCGATGGTGTTACAACCGCTGTTTGAATTCTCTGGTGCGTGCGTTGGTTGTGGCGAAACCCCGTATGTGAAACTCGCCTCACAGTTATTTGGTGACAGAATGATTGTTGCCAATGCCACCGGCTGTTCTTCAATTTATGGCGGCAATTTACCCACGACACCTTGGACGAAAAATGCTGATGGGCGCGGTGTGGCGTGGAGCAATTCGCTATTTGAAGATAACGCTGAATTTGGTTTAGGAATGCGGGTTGCGATTGATAAACAAGCCGAACAAGCAGCGGAATTGGTTTTATCGTTGCGTGATGTTATCGGAGCTGAATTAGCTGATGCGATTCTGACCGCAGACCAAAGCAACGAAGCAGGGATTTATGAACAGCGCGAAAGAGTGAAAAAACTAAAGGATAAGTTGTTTATTTTAAATGAGTTACATATTCCTTATTTTCATAGTGTAGGTATAGAAAAATTTAATGAAGCAAGGGCTGAACAAAAAGCTAATGAACCAGCGATGACTTTATTAACACAATTAGCCGATAGCCTATGCAAAAAAAGCGTCTGGATTATCGGCGGTGACGGCTGGGCGTATGACATTGGTTTTGGTGGCGTTGACCACATTCTCGCCAGCGGTCGCAATGTAAATATTCTGGTTTTGGATACCGAAGTTTATTCCAACACGGGTGGACAAAAATCAAAATCAACGCCAATGGGCGCGGTGGCAAAATTTGCTGCTGGCGGCAAATCCACAGCGAAAAAAGATTTAGCTTTATTGGCAATGGATTACGGCAATGTTTACGTTGCGCATGTCGCGTATGCAGGTAAAGACACGCAAACTTTGAATGCGTTTTTGGAAGCCGAAGCCCACGATGGCCCTTCCATTATTATTGCTTACGCGCCGTGTATTGCGCATGGTGTCGATTTGTCAAACAATCATCGCCAACAAAATTTAGCGGTAAAAAGTGGGCATTGGCCGCTGTTCCGTTTTAATCCGAAACACATTGCAGAAGGCAAAAATCCAATGAAGTTAGATTCGCCTGCACCGTCCATTCCGTACCGCGATTTTGTGATGACTGAAACCCGTTTCAGCATGTTGTGGCAATCGAATCCTGAAGCGGCAGAAGGCTTTTTGAAACAAGCTCAGGATGATGTAAAAAATCGCTATCACTATTACAAACAATTATCGGAATTAGAATGGAATGAAGCGACCCGCGTTTCTGCCATCAAAGCCCAAATCAATACTGAACTTGCTCAGGAGAAAAAATAATGGTTGATTTAAGTACGGAATATTTAGGTTTAAAACTGGCGAATCCTTTAGTGCCATCTTCATCGCCTTATAGCAAAGATGTTGATATGGCTAAAAAACTGGAAGATGCTGGAGCTTCTGCGATTGTGATGTCGTCTTTATTTGAAGAAAAAATTGAAGCGGAAGAACAACATGCGTTACGTTTTTTTCATCAACAAGCGATTGGGCATGGTGAGGCGGATTCGTTTCATCCCATGCTCGATAACGTCAAAACCTATCAAGAACAATATTTGGAGCATTTGGTTAAGCTGAAACAAGCGTTGCAAATTCCGGTGATTGCCAGTTTGAACGGCACGTCGTTAGGCGGCTGGTTGGATTATGCGCAATCTTTGCAACAGGCAGGCGCGGATGCGTTGGAGCTGAATATGTATCATTTGGCAGCCAACGTAGAAGAAAGTAGCGAAACGGTTGAGAATCGTTATCTCGAAATTTTGCAGGTGATAAAAGCACAGGTGAATTTGCCGATTACTTTAAAACTATCATCGCAATTTAGTTCGCCTGTGCATTTTGCGAAACGTTTGGAAGCGGCAGGAGCGAATGGAATTGTTTTATTCAACCGCTTTTATCAGCCAGATATTGATTTAGAAACTTTGCAGGTTGTGCCGAAACTGGAGCTTTCCACTTCGTCGGAGGCTTTGCTGCGCATTCGCTGGTTGGCAGTGATGTATGGGCGGGTGAATTTGTCGTTGGCGGCAACAGGCGGTTTTCATCAAGTGGAAGATGTGGTGAAAGCGTTATTAGCTGGCGCGGATGTGGTGCATTTGTGCAGTGTGTTGTTGGAACGTGGCATTGGCTCATTAACTGAGATTCTGCAAGGCTTGGAACAATGGCTAAATGACCATGAGTATGAATCGGTTCAGCAATTGAAAGGGAGTGTCAGTCAACAACATGCGATTGATCCGACCGCTTATGAGCGTGCTAATTATGTGCATGTTTTAGATAGTTATTCGCATCCTAGCGGTGTGTTGAGATAAATCGTTTAGCTTTTAACAACGGCTTTCGGTTCTTGAAACTGGAAGTCGTTTTCTACCGCAATTCCATTTTTATAGCTTATTAAGGAATGAGCATAAAATAACTCCCGCAGCATAACGACTGGCAGTCCTTTGAGACATAGGTATCTACACAAGATAGTTTGATGGTTTTTATAACAAAAGCATTGATAATAAAGAGGTTTTGTAGGTTGGGTTAGCATTATTGAGCGAAGCGAGATAAGCGTAACCCAACATTCAGCGTTAAAATAGACGCACTTTGTTGGGTTACGCTCTTTTTTCTGACGAAAAAAGCAGCTAACCCAACCTACATATTTCAATATCCAATTGATATATAAACACTTTTTTAAACTAAAGATGTGTAGATAACTATGCCTTTGAGAACTGCCAGTCGTGACATCCGACGATTAGAGTAATCCACTTGAAGAAATTGTTTTGTGCATATTTCTAAGTGCGTTACCCATTGAAAAAACTATTCCTATTCCAATCTGTTTCTATGACACCTGAAGAATTTATTATTACTTGGACTGCTAACGATTTAACTGAACGAGCAGGCGCACAGGCTTTTATTGAAGATTTATGCCAGTTATTAAAAGTCGATGTACCGCGCGATTCTGAGACGTTTTGTTACGAAAAAGGCGCGGTGAAAGACAGCGGCAGGCGCGGTTGGGCGGATGTGTGGAAAAAAGACCATTTCGCTTGGGAAAATAAAAAACCACGCAGTGATTTAAAAAAAGCATTAGCCCAGTTGCGTGAATATTCCGGCAATTTGGAAAATCCGCCGTTGTTGATTGTGTGCGACCGTGAGCGGATAGAAATTCACACCGTGTTTCGCGGGTTTCCAGACGAGCCGCGCACGATTTTATTGTCTGAAATTGGTACAACTGAAAACCTGCAAATTCTGCGCTGGGTTTTTACTGACCCTGACAAACTCAAACCTTTAAAATCGAATGCCGCGATTACCGCAGAAGCGGCGGCAAAATTTGCCTATCTTGCGGGTGAAATGCGGGGCAGAGGTATTAAGCCAAAAGTCGTTGCTCATTTTCTAACGCAGTGTATTTTCTGTATGTTTGCCGAAGATGAAGGGTTATTACATAACACGCCTTCTGAGGATAGTCACATTTTTACTCGCTTATTAAAAGCGGTACGCTCTGACCCATCAAAAGCCAAGCGTTGTCTTAAAGACTTGTTTTTTGCAATGAAGAAAAAAAATAGTCGTTATGGCAGTGATGATATAGCTTGGTTTAACGGCGGTTTATTTGAAATTATAGAAATCCCCGAACTGAATATTAATGATGTTGGTGTTTTATTTCGAGCAGCGAATGATTTAGATTGGCGAGCCATTGACCCCACTATTTTCGGTACGTTATTCGAGCGTGGTTTAGACCCTAACTGTCGGGCGAAACTGGGAGCACATTACACTGACGTTGCTACCATTAATAAAATAATAGAACCGCTGATTATCAAACCATTCACAGAAAAATGGCAATCTGTCAAAGCTGTGCTAGAAAAATCACAAGGCAGAAGTAAGAGAACTAATGACTATAAAAATGCTTTGGCGGCGTATCAGACTTATTTAGATGAACTGCATAATTTTCGTGTACTGGATGCCGCGTGTGGTTCAGGCAATTTTTTGTATCTTGCTTTGCACGCGCTGAAAGATTTGGAACATCGTGCCCAATTAGATGCTGAAATGTTAGGTTTTTCTAAACAAATCATTATTGGTACTGGAACACAAAATGTACTCGGTCTGGAAGTCAACGAATACGCAGTAGAGTTAGCACGGATAACTGTGTGGATTGGCGATATTCAATGGTGTCAACGTAACGGCAAGCCGATTAATAAAAATCCGATTTTAAGCCGCTTAAATGATATTGAACACACGGATGCACTCATTACATGGGATAACAGAGAAACACCTTGGCCTGAAGCAAATGTCATTATTGGCAATCCGCCATTTTTGGGGGACAAAAAAATGCGTGAGGAGTTAGGAAGTAAATATGTATCACGTTTACGCAAATGCTATCAGGGTGCAGTCCCTGCGGGTGCGGATTTAGTCTGCTATTGGTTTTACAAAGCATGTAACCAGATTTTATCGGGTAAAGCTAAGGCGGCAGGCTTAGTGTCAACCAATTCCATTCGCGGTGGTTCAAACCGGATTGTGCTCGATGAAATTTGTGAAAAAATGCCAATCTTTGATGCGTGGTCTGACGAAGCTTGGTTTGATAATGGTACAGCAGTACGAGTGTCGTTAGCCTGTTTTGGCTTTCAAACAGCTTTATATTCTAAAGAAACACTTGAACAAAAGTATTTAAATAATCAAGCTGTTGAAATAATTTATGCTGACTTAACTGCTGGTAATACGGTGCAATACTTAGATGTAACACAGGCGAAAAAGTTACCTGAAAATCTTGGCGCATCTTTTATAGGCTCACAAAAAAATGGAGCTTTTGATGTGACAGGCTCATTAGCCAGAATGTGGTTGCAGACCCCTAATATAAATGGAGAGCCAAATAGCAAAGTAGTTCGCCCCTGGGTGAATGGTATGGATATTACTCGCCGTCCTTCTGATACATGGATTATTGATTTTGCCGCATCTATGAGTGAAAGCGAAGCCAGTTTTTTTGAGTTGCCTTTTGACCATTGCCGATTGCATATCAAAACAGTACGGATGCAAAAACAGAAAGAAAACACTCAAGAAAATCCCATTACAGAAAAAAGAATCACTGAAAAATGGTGGCTGCATCAACGTCCACGCCCCGAATTACGAAAAGCGACTGCATCACTTAAACGTTTTATATGTACGCCGCGTGTATCAAAGCATCGTTTGTTTGTTTGGCTAGATGCTTGTGTTTTACCGGATAGTGCTACGGTTGCTTTCGCTCGTTCCGAGGACACCACATTTGGGATTTTGCACTCGCGTTTTCACGAACTCTGGTCACTGGCTTTATGCACATGGTTAGGCAAGGGTAACGACCCCCGCTACACCCCCACTACCTGTTTTGAAACTTTCCCCTTTCCAGAAGGCTTAAGCCCTGCCGATACAAATAACTCAGAATCCAAAATCGCGATTTTGGACTCCAGCAAACCTACGGCCGCGCCAGTCACAAATCCTGAAACGCTGATTCATGCGCAAGCCATTGCCGCCGCCGCGTTTAAACTCAATGACTATCGGGAAAAATGGCTGAATCCGCCAGAATGGGTGGATTGGGTGATTACCCCAGAAGAAGAAGCGGCAGGATTTCCTAAACGCCCGAAATCCAAGCGCGGACAAGAGGAATATCTCAAAACACACACTTTGACTAATTTATACAACGCACGTCCAGGATGGCTAATCGTTGCACATCAAGAACTGGATAAAGCAGTCGCGGCGGCTTATGGCTGGCACGATTACACACCCGAAATGACGGATGCAGAAATTTTGCAGCGACTGTTAAAGCTCAATATCGAAAGAAACTCAGCATCATAAAATTTAAATTGACTCTTTACCCTGAACACCACAATTAAAAATGGCGGATTCAAACAATCCGCCTTTTATGTATGTCATTTTAGAGAATTTGCGCTGAAATTTTTCAATACGACCAGTCGTCTTAAAAAATTTTCAGGCACAGAAAATATTATAAAACTCAAAATTGCTCATCAGAACTACAAGCTTTCACACAATTTAAAACACACAACTGCTAGAATTAAAGTTTTTAACAATAAGGAGAGTAATGATGATAAAAGTTTTTAAACCTTTGTTGGTATTGCTGTTTTTAGGCGTTACGCAATCCACTTTAGCCACACCAACCACTCCAACCAGCGATTTTGTTGATAATGGCAATGGCACAGTCACACACAAAAAAACCGGCTTAATCTGGCAACGCTGTGCACTCGGACAAACATGGACAGGCACAAACTGCTCAGGCACAGCAAGCACTTACAATTATGAACAAGCAAAAGCTCTAACAGCTAATTTTGCCGGACAATCAGATTGGCGATTGCCTAATATTGCCGAATTAGAAACACTGGTAGAACGCGATAATTATTCGCCTGCCATTAACAATACGATTTTTCCTAACACAATCTTTGATAATTACTTTTGGTCATCCTCACTTTACGCTAGCTATGATGTGATGGCGTGGATGATGAGTTTTAATTATGGAAAAATTTATATGGGCAACAAAACAATTAGCTTACCCGTGCGTTTGGTACGCGCCGGACAAGCATTGAATCCAGCCAATTTGTTTACCCCTGACACAGATTTTACTGATAACGGCAATGGCACAGTCACGCATAAACGCACCGGATTAACGTGGATGCGCTGTGCCATCGGGCAAACGTGGAGCAGCGCAACTACAACGTGTGGCGGCTCTTATTCCACCTATAGTTTCGACCAAGCAAAAGCTTTAGCCGTTAAATTTGCAGGTAAATCCGATTGGCGATTGCCGAATGCTAACGAATTATTGTCAATCGCCGAATATGGTGCATATCCTGCCATTAACAGCGCAATTTTTCCTAATTCTCCTAACGTTTGGTTTTGGTCATCTTCACAAGATGCAAGCTTCACTAGCAATGCTTGGACGGTGTATTTTAGTAGTGGTGAAATTACCGCTTATGGCAAAAGCAACACTCATGCTGTGCGCTTAGTCAGTTCAACACAAACAGCTCCTGTGCAGCCGACCCTTTACAACCTGATTAACGCCTCGTCTATTTCGCTGAATTTTGCCACACGCTATGATGCTAAAAATACAAAACTCGTTTTGCTCAAAAACACTTCTGCAACAGCCATTAACGTTTCTAATGTGATTATGTCGGACTCCAGCAGTTATTGGGTGAATTTATTTGCCGATAGCAAAGCGGCGTGTCGCCCTGCAAACTACTTGCCCGGTTCTAAAACCTTTACTATTCCTGCAAATCAGTTTTGCACAATCAGCATTGGTTTTTCACCGTTTGACAATCTGACGGCAAACACACAACGCAATGCCACGCTTACGATTAAAGCCTCTATCAATGGCGTTGCAAGCGATAAAGTGATTAATTTAACAGGCTTAGGGCGAGCGCAAGTTGCAAATGTTTTCGACAATGACAGCAATCTACGCGGCAGTGCAGCATGGGGCGTTTCTGAACTAAAAGGTGGCAATCCACCGATTAATACCCAATTAGTGGGCGCGGTCTCTGCTTATGACAGTGCAAAATATTGGTATGGCGGCGTTTTAGATAAACTAACGCAAAAAGCCACAGCAAGTGTTGGCAATCTTGTGGTGTTTGCCAGTGTTGGAAATGAAGCGGATAGCAAAAACAAGTTTAGAAATGGTCATGTCGGAGTGGTGATTCAAACAACTCCGGTCGTCACAATGCTAAGTATGAATGATGTGGATGGCGTTGGAAAATGGTCTGTGAAACCCATTAATTGGTATCCTAGCAAATTGAGTGGATTAATCAAAAATCCTTTAATCACTGGGGCGGGCACAACGGCTAATCAGCCTTATGGTTTTATTGATTGGAATAGTAGCTTGTATTAATTGCTTAAACCTGACAGGTCTCAAAGACCTGTCAGGTTTTTTAATCACTAATGAATCAGCGGCTGAATCATTGCCAAAAGCTCCTCGCGTTTTATTTCACCCAGTTGCCGATGAATAATTTGCCCTTGCGGATTTATCACCACCGTAAAAGGCACAGAACTTATCACATTTCCCCAAGCTTTCGACATATCAACGCCAGCATCACCGGCAATCAAGATTGGATAATTGAAATTTACTTTGCTGTTGTATTCTGCAACAGGGGATTTCTCATCGACTGCAATGCCAACAAACTGCACATTTTTATCTGCATACTGTTTTTGCAAAGCAATAAATTCAGGAATTTCGCTTAAACAAGGCGGACACCATGTTGCCCAGAAATTAAGAATTAAAATCTTACCGCGCCATTGTGTTAAAACGTGTGGTTTTCCTGCTAAATCAGGTAATTGCGTGTTGAATAACGTGCTGGAAACTTCCGACTTTTCAGGAACTGAGGCTTTAAATTGTTGCGCAAAAATGCCCGCCGCTCCCGCAAGAATCGCGGCAATCACAATTAAATTATTTTGTTTGCTCACGTTATTTCGCGCCCATTGTTTCTAAACCGGCTAAAAACTTAGCACTTTCTTGATAGCCAATCACCCGATATTGCTGCTGTTCTTGCTGATTTGGACTAAAAAACAGCACCGCAGGCGGCCCTACCAAGTTAAAGCGTTTTAACATGGCTTTATGTTCTTCGGTATTGTTGGTCATATCAACTTGTAATAACACCAAATTAGCCAAACGTTGCTGCACTTTCGGGTCGCTAAAGGTGTAAGCCTCCATTTCTTTACAAGAAATACACCAATCGGCATAAAAATCGAGCATCACCCACTGATTTTGGCTGCTGGCTTGTTGCAAACGACTATCTAACTCAGCATTCGATGCAATTCTGTCAAAATGAAATCCGGCTTTTTTGTTTTCAGGAAAAATGGCGGCTTTACACTCCTCCACAGCCGCATTACATTCCGCAATCACTGTTTGCAACGGTTGCAAAGGATTGGTGTGACCTAAGCCAAACCCAATCAGCAAAAACAAACCATACACCAACATGATTAAGCCCAAGCCTTTCCAGAGTTTGCGCCAGCCACTGGCAGGATGCGGCAATGGATCTAACGCTCTTAAGAAAATTGCTGGAATAATCAATAAGATAGCCCATAACAACATCATTAAATGCGCTGGCAAAATTCGGCTTAACATCCATAATGCCACGCCCAACATAATCACGCCAAACACTGGGTTAATCACTTCTAGCCAGTGTCCTGATTTTGGCAAAATTTTTCCCGCCGATGCGCCAATGATTAACAACGGCACACCCATGCCAAAACCCAGCATAAATAACGCCGCACCGCCTAACACCACATCACCTGTTTGCCCAATATAAACCAAAGCACCGGCTAAGGGCGCGGCAACGCAAGGGCCTACAATTAATGACGATAATGCGCCCATCACAAAAGCACTTAAATATGAACCATCGCGGTGTTTGTCGCTGGAATGATGCAATTTCGCCCGCAAACCTTTGGGAATTTCCAGATGATAAAAACCAAACATCGACAACGATAAAATCACAAAAATCGCACTAAATAAGCCAATCACCCAAGGTTGTTGAAACGCGGTTTGCAGGTTGCTGCCAAATAATGCCGCTAAAATGCCAAACACGGTATAAGTCAACGCGGTAGCAATCACATAGCTGAGCGATAAGCCAAACGCTTTGCGGGTGCTGATATTTTTGCCTTGTCCAACAATAATCCCTGACAAAATCGGCACCATTGGAAACACGCAGGGAGTCAGCGATAGCAATAATCCAAAGCCTAAAAAGGTGAGCAGCGTTAGCCATAAACTATCTTGCCGCAGTGATTTAACAATTTGATCTTGTTCAGATAATTTTGTATCTGATGGTGTGAGACCTTTCAGGTTTTTAAAACCTGAAAGGTCTTTGCCAGTGATTTCTGTGGCAACCGGCAAATCCAGCGATACCGTTTTTTGCATCGGTGGATAACAAACGCCA
>CAKZJE010000076.1 GCA_936941155.1 uncultured Methylomonas sp.
AGAATTATTTGTAGGCTGGGTTAGATTATTGAGCGACAGCGAAATAATCGTAACCCAGCATTCAGCGTTTTAAAACACCCGCTGCTGGGTTACGCTCTTTTTTCTATCGAAAAAAGCAGCTAACCCAGCCTACATATCAATGTATCATATTGATATAAAATAACTTTATGATTTCAAGATGTGTAGATACTTATGCTGTGCAAGTTCGACATTTAGTTGTTTTTTAAATATCAACTCAGCGCAAAAACTAATCAAGCTTCCGCTAACTAAATATACTGTTAGTAAATAAATCTATTGTTTATCTACAATAGTTATCTATCTGTTGCACTAGATAATAAGCAAAGCGTATGGTATTAATAAGATTAGAAATTGTTTTTCAAACATCTTAAACAAATACACAGCTGCGTTTTGTTTAACTACTTAATTTATAGCATCAGCTAAAACTATTTTTAAATTTTGTAAGCAAAAGCTTATAAAATAATTATATAATATCCCCTCCCCTTACGCGTTTGGAACACCCTTCCCTTCGTGTAGTATTAGTAATACTTTCAATCATGCAATTAAAATACGCTGTCACTGCTAAAGTTAAGCGTAGAGGGTAAAATATGAGCTATCGTTTTTTGTTGGTTTTGCTGTTAAGTTTTTATAGTTACGCTGTTTATTCGGATAATAAAGCTCTTGCAATTAATTCTGCCGAGTTATGCAGCTATTATGGTGAACCCTTGCCGCATCTGGTACATACCTTTGCACCCGATTATAAAACCGAAAATATTATTAATCGTATTGTTGCCTATTCAGGATTGCGGCAAAACTTTAATGTTGTTGCATCAAATGTTCCTAACGCAGCAGCTATCACGCGCTCTGGCGAGCGTTATTTGCTCTACAACCAAGAGTTTATGTCAACAGCCACCCAAAAAACGCATACTTATTGGGCAGCAATCAGCATTATGGCGCATGAAATAGGACATCATTTGCAGGGACATACGCTCGATGGTTCAGGAAGTCGCCCTGAAAAAGAAATTGAAGCCGATGAGTATTCTGGCTTTATTTTGCAAAAAATGGGCGCGTCTTTAGAGGAAGCACAAGCCGTTATTAATATTTTTGGTTCTGATGAAGGCTCAACCACCCACCCGCCTAAAGAAAGACGTTTGCGGGCAATTCGTGCTGGCTGGACAAAATCTTTACAATTAAGTGCTATGGGAAAAAAACATAACACAGCTGGCTTTGTTGGTAAAAACTCACAAACAGCAAGTCGTTATGAGCTGAATGATGGTTTGGTGACAGATGTAACCACTCGATTAATCTGGACACGTTGTAGCATTGGACAAACATGGAATGGTTCAACTTGCAAAGGTGAACCTACAAAGTATTCATGGCATCAAATTGCAACTAAACATTTTGATTTCGCAGGCTACAACGATTGGCGACTACCATCGTCTGAAGAATTAAAATCGCTGCTTGATTGTCAAGGCAAGCCGTCAAAAAAGAATCGTGCTTGTAAAGGCAAGTCTGTTAAACCCGCAGTGATTAGTAAAGCATTTCCTAATACGCCTAAAAATACGCCTTTTTGGTCTTCTTCAATGGATAGCGACAATGTTGATGGTGCGTGGGTGGTTGACTTTTCTAATGGTAAAGAACGTTACAATCATAAAAATCATTCGTTTGCGATTCGGCTGGTGCGGAATATGTGATTTGTTAGTGTGTTATGCGTTATCTATAAACACAAAAATGAGCCGTTTTTATTTTGAGTAGTCATATAAAGGCTCATCTTTATCAACAATATGCACGGTAAATAGTTTGAGTGATGTTTGCCCAACCACTTTAAAACCACCGTGCTTTACATCTCGCAGATTCAGGATGTTCGCACCTGTTGCCAACATCCTTGGTTCTTTCCCTGCCATTTCTATCATTGCCCCTTGAATCACATAGGCGGCTTCAATGCCGTGATGAAAATGTATATCAATGCTTTCGCCCGGTTTATATTCTGCGGTTGAAGTAATCACTTCCATGCCTGATGCGCCGGACAAATCGGCGCGTTTTTGTTCTATCCGTTGTGGCGAATCCGTGAGCGTTTCTGCAACTAATCCTGTTGCTATGCCGGTTCCAAAAATAAACAATCCCAAAATAAGTTGCTGTGATAATTTAGTATTCATAAAAATTCTCTTTGCTTGTGTTAGCGGATTCAACTCACTACATTTTAAAAATAGCACAAAAGCTTATAGCTAAAAGTAATGTAATTAACCTAGAATAAGCTTTTCATTATGTAGGGACGACTTTAGTCGCGAATAAACTTACCCTACAAGTTGTAATATCTGATAACTCTTGTTCAGTCATCTATGTTAGATTTGGACTTATCCGAACTATCTGGACAACTTAGCATCTACAAAAAAACCAATGTCCGAAAAATTATTTTAACCAGAGGAAATGACAATGCCTAGCGTATTAATCACCGGAGCCAATCGCGGCTTAGGATTAGAATTTTGCAAACAATATGGCGAACAAGGCTGGCGAATCTTTGCCTGTTGCCGTCAACCTGCCACAGCCACCGCTTTACAAACCCTTGCCGCGCAATATCCAAACTTGAGTATTCACAAACTAGATGTCGCTGATTTTCAACAAATTGACCAACTAGCCGCGCAACTTAGTTTAGAACCTATTGATGTATTACTCAGCAATGCGGGTGTGTACGGCGATAAAAATGGCAATGGTTTTGGTCAAATTGATTATCAAACTTGGCAACATACTTTGCAAATTAACACCATTGCCCCCGTAAAATTAGCCGAAGCGTTTTTGCCACATCTACTCAAATCTGAGCGGCGGCAACTGGTGGCAATCAGCACGTTAATGGCAAGCATGGCAGATAATGGCAGCGGTGGCAGTATTTTCTATCGCTCCAGCAAAGCCGGCTTAAATGCCGCCATGAAAAGCTTAGCAATTGATTTACAAGCAGAAAAAATTTCCGTCCTCATTTTGCATCCGGGCTGGGTAAAAACAGATATGGGCGGCAATGAAGCCCCTACCCTGCCTGAAGAAAGCATCAGCGGAATGCGCAAAGTGATTGATGAATTCACCTTGGAAAACAGCGGCACATTTTTAAACTTTAAAGGTCAAATACAACCTTGGTAAATCGAAAAAACAAATCTGAAGCAAGATTTTGCAAAACTTTAGCGTATTCAAAATAATCTGCATGACATAATCCTGTTCATCCTTTACGCTTGCAAATCTTGATTCAGACACTGAATTGCGACTGTTTTTACTTTCTACTCAGACACATATCATGGAAAACACCGAACATCCCTTTGCTGAATTTATTAAAATTTTAGGCAAAGGCAAAAAAGGCTCGCGTCCTTTAACGCAAGATGAAGCTTACCGCGCTATGCAAATGATTATGGCGAATCAAGTTGAACCGACTCAGCTTGGCGCGTTTTTAATGTTAATGCGGATTAAAGAAGAAACTTCTGAAGAATTAGTTGGATTTGTGCAAGCAGCGCGTGATTCTTTGCAAGTGCCGCAAAGCAATATGCAAGTAGATTTAGACTGGTCATCTTATGCAGGAAAACGTCGGCATTTGCCTTGGTTTATTTTGACGAATTTATTATTAGCCGAAAATGGCATCAAAATTTTTATGCACGGTGCGGCAGGACACACCGAAGGCAGGCTTTACACAGAAGATGTGCTAAAAGTGTTAGGGATTCCAGTTGCTACTTCATTTGCAGAAGCAACACAACAAATTGCACAGGTTAATTTTAGCTATTTGCCTCTGCAAAACTTTTGCCCACGCCTGTATGAAATTATTGAATTACGTTGGCTGATGGGATTGCGCTCCCCCGTGCATACTTTAGTTAGATTACTCAACCCACTGAATGCCACACATACCATTCAAGGGATTTTTCACCCTAGTTATCGGGCTGTGCATCAACAAGCAGCCTTGCTGTTAGGTCAACAAAACATGGCGGTGCTAAAAGGAGAAGGCGGTGAAACTGAGCGCAATCCTGATATGGATTGCTTGGTGCAAAGCGTGGTGAATGGAGAATTACACGATGAAGAATGGCCAGCGTTATTTAGTCGCCGTCACATGAAAGCCGAAAGCTTAGATCCACAGCAATTATTGGCGCATTGGCGCGGTGATAGTGAGGATGAATTTGCAACGGCTTCTATTATTGGTACAGCTGCAATTGCGTTAAAGTTATTAGATAGCAACAGAACTCAACAACAAGCGCAGCAACTGGCGACGGATTATTGGTTGAACCGACAAAAACAACGCTTTAGCTTTTAAATTCAAAAGCGGGAATCCCTTTAATGTCGGTTTTTTCCATGTGCAAATATTCTAAACCGATGTAAGTGCCGCCATCTTCTGCCGGTTCTGACCAAACCACTTTAATTTCACCGCGCAGATTTAACCGTTTGAAGTCAAAGACAGTCATTGTGCCATCCGCGACTTCAAGCTTTTCCTCTAAGTGAACCATTAATCCGGTCACTGAAACATTGCGGGTAGTAAACGTGTATTTTTCGCGATTAAAAACAATCAGGCCGGGCGCAACCATTTCTTTTCGATAAGCTTTACGCGTATAAAGTGTATTATCAACATCATGGGAAAGTTGGCAAAACTCCAAGGCAAGATAAATGTGCCCTTCAATTAAATCAGCCCTCACAACTTCCGCCTCGCCCATTAAGCGCATTTCAGGCAGATAAATGTCAACTTTAGTCGTTACTTTAATTGCCGCAAAAATATCAGCAATACTACTAATTGCGGGATTACTTGATAATTCAGCTAACAACCCAGTAATCGAGAGATTTCTCACAGACATCTCAATTTCTTCACCGGCAATATAGATAAGTCCTTGTGAAGTTAGCTTTTTCCGATAATAACGTTTACCTTCTGACATATTCGTTCCCAGATGTTTAAAGTGGCTATAACTATGAATTATAGATTAATGAAAAATACAATACTCATTTTTTTACTGATTTTGTTGGATGCTTGCACCACAATTGAAACAACACCCAAAAATACAGCAAATATTTGCGCTATTTTTGCAGAAAAAACCAAATGGCTCTCTTACAGCCAAACTGCGTTTGAACAATGGGATTTGCCAATTTACATACAGATGGCAATTATGCGGCAAGAATCCAGTTTTGTGGCAGATGCCAGACCTCCTAGAGGCGCGTTTTTAGGTATCATTCCAACGGCAAGACCCACCAGTGCATACGGCTACGCACAAGCATTAGACGGCACTTGGAGTGAATATTTAAAAAATAATAAACTCAGCGATGCCGTCCGTGATGATTTTGCAGATGCTTGTGATTTTATAGGCTGGTATTGTCACTTAAGCTATCAAGGCTTAGGCATTTCAAAACAAGACACTTATAATTTATACCTTGCCTACCATGAAGGCAATACGGCTTATAAACGTAAAAGTTACTTAAATAAACCTTGGTTATTGGAAGTTGCCAAAAAAGTTTCTAGCAACGCACAGCAATATCGGCAACAGTTAGATAATTGTCGTAACTAATTAAATCGCAATCCCTCAGTTTTCTGATAAAATAACCCTTCAATTGATAACAAAGAGGATCACCGTGAAAAATAATCAAAAACGCATTATTTCAATTTTTACCGCGCTTCTTATAGGCTTTACTATGTTTTCGATCGCTAATGCGACCACACCAGAAGATAACAAAAAAGCTGGTGTAGAATTTTTAGCTAAAAATGCAAAAAAAGATAAAGTTATCACCACTGCAAGTGGATTACAGTATCAAATATTAGCTGAAGGCAAAGGCTCTGCTCCAATTGCCACTGATAACGTTACTGTGAAGTACAAAGGAACTTTGATTGATAATACGGAATTTGATAATTCAGAAAAGCATGGCGGTTCTGCTTCTTTCCCGTTAAATCATGTGATTAAAGGCTGGACAGAGGGCGTGCAACTGATGAAACCAGGTGCAAAATACCGCTTTTTTATTCCTTCAAATCTTGCTTATGGTGAAGAAGGTGCAGGAAGAATTATTCCACCTAATGCAGCTTTGATTTTTGAAATTGAGTTACTTAAAGTTAATTAAGTCGATACTGAATCGAAGAGACAGCTTAGAAATGCACACTTTGCATCTCTACAAATAGAACAAAATCTAAAGCCCTGCTCAGTCAGGGCTTTTTTATTTATAAAACTTTTATGACACATTACCAACTGTTCGCCACCACGCCGAAAGCGGTGGAAATGATTTTAGCCGATGAGCTAAAAAGCCTAGGCGCGGAAAATATTAAACCGACGCTCGCAGGGGTGGCGTTTACCGGCACATTAGAAACCGCTTATCGAATTTGCTTATGGTCGCGCACCGCGAATCGGATTTTATTGGCATTATCTGAGTTTGAAGTCAAATCGCAGCAGCAACTTTACAATCATATTCAAAAAATCGACTGGTCAGAGCATTTGAATGCGACAGATAGTTTTGCCGTTTCTTTCAGTGCGAAAAATTCTAAAGCGATTGATAACAGTCACTTCGGCGCGTTAAAAGTGAAAGATGCCATTGTCGATCAAATGCGTGATAAATTTGGCGAGCGTCCGAATATTAATACCGACCAGCCCGATATTCGCATCAATGTTTATTTAAATGGCGACACTGCACAACTCAGTTTAGATTTATCCGGTGAAAGTTTGCATAAACGTGGCTTTCGCGAAGTCAGCATTGAAGCTCCAATGAAAGAAAATCTCGCCGCCGCCATGTTATTACGCGGTGGTTGGGAAAAAATCGCATTTGCAGGCGGCTCGTTAATTGACCCGATGTGCGGCTCAGGAACTTTATTGTTAGAAGCCGCCATGATTGCCAGCGATTGTGCGCCGGGGTTATTGCGTGGCTATTTTGGTTTTTTTGGCTGGAAAAAACACGACGCGAAAATCTGGCAAGCCTTAATCAATGAAGCGCAACAGCGTAAAAAAGTCGGTTTAACCTCTATGCCAACCATTGTCGGCTTTGATTTAAGTCGGCAAAACATTAATGTGGCGTTGCAACACGTTGAAAATGCAGGATTTTCAGACAAAATCCATTTAGAACGCCGTGATATTGCGGATGCCGCCCCCGCTGCAAGTTGGCAAAAAGGTCTCGTGGTGTGTAATCCTCCCTATGGCGAGCGGTTAGGTGAAGAAGCAGAAACCGCGTTTTTATATCAACGGTTTGGCGACAGTTTAAAAGCGCATTTCCAAGGCTGGAAGGCGATTATGATTATCAGCAATCCTGAGCTAGGCTTTCGCTTAGGGATTCGTTCACAAAAACCGATTACCTTATTCAACGGCGCGTTAGAGTGTAAGTTATTGCGGTTTGACATTGAAGAAAGCGAATTTTTCATTCCAAAAGCGCAAAATCAAGACCAGCGACTCGCGCAAATCAATCATATTATTGCCTCAGAAATGCCAGATAGCGGCGGTGAAATGTTTGCCAATCGTTTGCGCAAGAATTTGAAAATCTTAAGCAAATGGGCGAAACAGCAAAACATTTCTTGTTATCGTTTATATGATGCTGACTTACCCGAATACGCAGTGGCAATTGATGTTTATCAGGGCGAGAAACTGTGGGTGAACGTGCAGGAATATGACCCGCCGAAAAGCATTGAACCACACAAAGCGATTGCTCGATTAGCGGCGGTATTGGCGGAAATTCCCAAAGTGCTGAACATTCCGAAAGAGCAGCTATTTTTAAAAGTACGGAAGAAACAAAAAAATACCGACCAATATGAAAAGCATAACGAGTTAGGGAATTTTCACGTTGTCAGCGAAGGCGGCTGTCAGTTTTGGGTCAATTTTGAAGATTATTTAGACACCGGTTTGTTTTTAGATCATCGCCCGATGCGGTTGTTGATTGGTGAACAAGCGAAAGGCAAACGCTTTTTAAACTTATTTGCTTACACAGGCACAGCCACGGTTCACGCGGCAATGGGCGGGGCAAAATCTACCGTGACTGTGGATATGTCAAAAACCTATTTGGATTGGGCAAAGCGCAATTTCAGTTTGAATAAATTGTCTGGTGATAATCAACTGATTCAAGCCAATTGCGTGGAATGGTTGACGGAGGAAGCAAAGCAAAAAATTCCGCGTCAGTTTGATGTGATTTTTTTAGACCCGCCGACGTTTTCCAATTCTAAACGCATGGAAGAGGTGTTTGATGTGCAAGCCGATCATGTGGCGTTAATTACAAACGCAGTGGAATTGCTTGCGCCAAATGGTGTGCTGTATTTTTCCACCAATTTTAGAAAATTTAAACTCGATAAAGCAACGTTGGCGGATTTTGTGATTGAAGATATGAGTGCGAAAACGATTCCGCATGATTTTGCCCGCGATGCCAAAATTCATTATTGTTGGAGGATTTCGCAGTGACACGCAGCGTAAATATTGTGGTCAGTGGCAAAGTGCAAGGGGTTTGGTTTCGTGCCGCCACACAAAAACAAGCGGAAAAATTAGGCGTAACAGGTTGGGTGAGAAATTTGGCGACCGGCGAGGTTGAGATTCATGCGCAAGGCACGTCTTCTGCAATAGAAGAGTTGATTCATTGGAGTCATAAAGGCTCAACTTTTGCGAAAGTGAAACAAGTGCAGGTCACGGAGTTGTCTGAGACAGAGCCGTTTTCAAGTTTTGAGATTAAAAGAGATCAATAATTTTTTTGATTTTCGTGGCTTTTAATTTTCTGAGGTAGAGAGGTTGTATTGCAACCTTTCTATCATTACCGTAAGCGTAGAATTTTTTAAGACGACTGCTCGTCTTGAAAAATTTCAGGGTTTTAATGTTTTCCTGCTGAGATTATTCAATACCAGTTGAATTGTTATGCGTTTTCTCTGAATTCCTGTATCTCCTTTTTTAATTGTTCTGAATAACCCGCTAAGTGAACGGGATTATTAGCGAATTTTTTATCATCAAACGAAGCCACGCTGTCACAGCTTTTATAACTGGCATGATGTAACGCATCAGCAAAATCAAAACCCAGTTCAAAGTTAGCAACCGCTTGTTCAATGCTGACTCTGTCTTCTAAGCTGACATGCTCAAGTGATAACAAGTGCTTAAAAACGCTGACGATTTCAGCCACTGTAAAATGGTAATATCCGCGCATCACCCATTCCAGTTCTAACAGCACGGTTTTACAAACCAGCAAAGGTTGTTCCGACTCAATCAGTTGTCATGCTAACTCGTGCTGTTTTTGTGCTTCTCCGTCGGCTTCGTCCTGAATGTAGTAACGCGCTAAGATGTTTCCTATTATCATGGTTTAATAAGCTGGCTGGGTCAAAATCGGCGGGAACAGCGGAGCGGTTGGTTTTGAGCATCGCAAAGCCTTTCGTAGATTGAGAGGAATGAACCATTTTTGCATCAGTTTTTGCAACTGGTTTGTTTTTGGCTTGTTTTTCAAGTAGAAACTCATAAAAATCAATAAGCTCTTGTTGCAATGGCAAGGTTAAAGGCGATAGGTCAAGAATGTTGGGTTGCATGATGTTTTCTCTGAGCTATTTTGGCAAAACGGTTAAAACACAGGAAAAGCCATTTATTTTAGTGGTGCTGCTGTGTTTGCGGATAACTCTGATTTAATGATTTGTTTTAACGCTTTTAGCATTTTGAAAATAGCAAAAATATCTTCATTTGCCGCTGTATATTCCGCACTAATGCAATATTCTTGTCCATTTAATAGCACAAAATTCCATACCAATCCCACTACAAATAAACCATAAATCGGCATGGTATTTTGATTCATTTCCCTTGCGACTAACATTGCTGCTAATACTTGTGCATCCGGCGATCCTTGATTTTCAATACTGCGTTTATATTCATGAAAGCAAAAATAAGGTTCGCCAGGTTCACGAAAACCGCTTGCAATCATGCCATCAACCGTACCGGATAATTCATAATCCCCGACAATACCTAAGAGTGGGCGTTCTAAAAAATACCCGATTTTGCCATCGTCAATTTTAGCGGTCATTATTAATGGGCTAATGAATTTATTTTCTAATTCCACTTCATTCCACGCTCGACCACCGCGAATTAATGCTTCTTGAAAGTTTAACAAGCTTTCTTTTTCAAACGCCGTAATTTCACAACTGTTATTTTCCCATTTTTTTAATAATTCACATTGCCAAATTTGAGTTAACCCGAAAGCTTTATCTAATTGAGTTAATGAACAGTCTTTAAAAGTGAGTTTTTTCATTTTTATTCCTTTTTTAATGGGTGTGTTGGCAAAGTGTCGGGGACGTTGATGAGGATTTGCATGATGTTTTCTCTATTAGCTATTTGTTCTCAAAAATGAAAATATTTCTTCAATATCAACATAGATAAAATAAAAAACAGGTTGGTTATAAAGCAAAATTTCGTCATAGAATATATATATAGGCTTTACAGGAACTTCGCTGTACATATACCAATCTACAATAATTTCTTGATGGCAATTTTGTTTATCTATCGTAATGCAATATTTAACAGGAATTTCAATTTGTCCTTCTTTATTTTTTGCAATATCGTAGAAAATGACATCGTAAAAATAAGAAAAATCAACTTTTTTAAAATCCACATCTGAAATTTCAGAGTTTTCAGCAATGGATTTATAATTCGTTATTCCTTTTGCCGCAAAAAAACTTTTTACTTTTGGAAAAATTAATTCATCATTAATTCGAGAATTATCTTTAACGCTGATATAAGTAACAAAATGACTTTGTACCTTTTGTTTTTGGCTAATCATGGTTTAAATAAACTTCCTGTATTAATTGAAAATTAGCTTTGAAAACCTTTATGTCATTTTCTTGAAGGCGTGAATATAGTTCTTCATCTTCAATAAAATCACCAATATCTTTACGTTTTTCATACGAATCTTTAGGTTTTTCATACGAAGGAATTACAAACTGACTTTCAATTACCTTATCTATAACTGACTCTTTTAAACAAAAATCATAGCAAAGTTGTTTACTAATATCTATATCAATTTTATTATCTTTAGTTTTAAATTTTTTTTCATCCATGTACTTCCAATCCAGTATAACAAATTGTGTAGGATTTAATTTTTTATGTGTTTCAATTATATGTAATTTCTCTTTTTCCAATATGTTCTTTGGATAATTTCTAAAACTATTAGATTCTGATGCCCGCGCCCCAAAAGTCTTTCCATTATTTATATTTAATGTCGCTTTTAAGTTTTCGCAAAAAGATTCGTAAATTTTTTTGATTAAAGGTGTATTTTTATCTTTTAAGTTAATTCTAAAATCAATTCTGCCATTGCTATGAGAACGCTTAATTTCAATTTCTATTGAGTTATCATCAAATAAGACTTTATTTTTTCCAATAAAATAAATTAAATCAGGGCGCATCCATCTTTTTTCACCTCGAAACTCCATAAAAAATGGATTTTTGAAACTATTTTTTTGACTACCTGATTTAATACGTTTACTGTTAAAAATAATATTTGTATCGGCATAAACAATCTCAGAATCCCATTTATCAAAAGCATAGGTGTTGCACATATCCTCCCAAATTGACCAAAAATCTTGTATTCCCCAGAAAATTCCATCGTCATGGGTATTTTGCATATCTAATTCACCATAAAGAAAACACTCTATCGCTTCATAAAGCTGCCAATAATTTTCATCCTTATAAGCAGTCATTTTATCAATATCATCAAGAACATCTTTTAACGTGGCAATAGTACCGTCAAAAGTTTCTTCATTAAATAAAGACTGGTCATAACTCAAATGTTGTTCTTTAAAACGATTCGCTAAATCTTTAACACGTTCGTCTAATTCTTGCTCTAATTCATTTTCTAACTCATGCAAAATAAAGCAAAACAAATCAATAATCGTGGCTGATTCATAACGCAAAACATGGCGCGGCAATTCCATTTCATCCAGATAAATCACATCTTTATCCAAATAAATTGCTTTGTGTAAATACTGGTCTATTTTGGAATAATCAATTTTTTCATTACGTCCTACACGCCGCTCTATTACATCGAGAGCCAAATCTTGATAAGCTTCAAGCAAATTTTCTATCACTGAAATTTTGCTATAAAGTAAAACCTCATTATCCTCTTTATCCATAAAACGATAAGCATTGCCCATTGTTTCAATATTGTCTTTTCCCGCAGGTCTTTCGTCTATTGGCAAACGAGTTTTGTCGTTTTCAAACTTCTTAAACGTGCGATACATTTTAAAAAACAATTGTTTTGTCGCGTCAAAATCGCCTTCTGGAAAATTCTCAAATCCTTTGGGTAAACGAAACTCTAGCTCATTGTTTTTATTCCGACGAATACCGACAAATGAGCTAGTATTTTCTGAGTCTTCTCGCTTGTCTAGTTTTAATTCTTTAAAATTAAACATGATTGAAATTGCTTATTTTCTCAATGAAGTTATCAACCTGTTTGGCAAAATCACCAAAAGTAGTCAGGTCGGCATGATTCTTTTTGTCTTCACCGTAAAGTAAACTAATCAAAGGTTTTTTATCGCGATTGAAAACGCTATCCCATAAAAAGAACATGAGTTTATTTTGAACAGTGGATTTTTTTATCTGTTCATCTTTGATAAAGAAATGACCAATTTGTTTATCTTCTATACCACGAATGTATTTATGATTGCTTTTGATAAACCTATTTAATTTCCCTATAAAGTTTATCCACTGCTCTCTGTTATTAAAAGCAATGCCTTCAGCGCATATTGATTTAGAATCAATATCAATAAATTCCCATTCCCATCGCCGTTTGAAAGCACTATCCATATAATAAATAGAGCTATCAGAAGTATTCATTGTGGCAATAATAGAAAGATTATTAGGAATTTTAACTGTCCGATTAATTAAATCGAAGTTTAAAAACTTAAGCTTCTCCTGTAATGTTTCTAGCCTTTTTACACCATCATGCGGCTTGAGTTTATACTCATCAATATCACCTCTATTGTCATAAGAAAATGTAACTCCGATAAGTTCTAATATTTTTATAAAAGCAATTTCATTTATGCTTACATAATAGCTAGACCAACCGGAATCATCTCTATCTAATAGCTGAAATACAGAGCCAAATATTGCCGCAGAATTTCCTCTATTAATTTCATCAATGACTAATACGGCATTTTCTATTTCACTGCCTTCAATTTGATTGCCGTGTTTATCATGAACTTTCAAAATATTTTTATAAGCTTGCGCTAATGCTCTTAAAAAATGTCCTTCATAAAAGTTGTATTCCACTTTTCCTGAGCGAGTAATCGGCATTAATTTACCGACAAAATCACCGTAAGTATATTCAGGATGAAATACTGTTTTAATCACATTTTCTGGGGTTTTGCTTATATCTATTCCTAACTCATAAGGAATAATTTCAGCGTCAATTTTGTGGCTCTTGCCAGTTCCTGGACTGCCAAATAAGATTTTTTGTATTGGTGTTGTCATGTCCTTATTTTTTGTTTAGTTGAAAACCTTAGCATTATAAATCATTCAATTTAAAATAGGCTTGTGTAAATATTTCAGGCATAAAAAAACCGATTACATTTCTGCAATCGGTTTTTGTGTAAAAACTTGGCACAATCTAGCGCGATAAAATAAATGCAAAAATCCCCAACAAAACTTTCAAATTCTCGCCTACACCACCCTAACATCCAACCGCTTACCCAATGCTTTAGCATATTTCTGCAAAGTTGAAATACTAGGAGAATGCTTGCCCGACAATAGCGCGGACTCCAACCGAGCCACAGCGGTGGCTTTTGTCCCCATGCGTTCAGCCACTTGCGCTTGCGTTAATCCCGCCTCTTTTCTAGCCGCTAAAATAGTATCCAACATCGGCATTTCATCCCGCTCAATGCGCTCATATTCAGCGCGTACAGCGGGATTCTCAAGCATTTTTGCCTTCATTTCATCATAACTCAGCATTTTTTATCTCCTTCAAACGGTTTTCAGCAATTCGCAACTCACGGGTCGGTATTTTTTGAGCCTTTTTTACAAAACTATGTAACATCACAATACGGCGATTCACTAAGGTGCAGTAAAACACCCGTGCGATGCCTTCAGAACCTTTTAATCGTAACTCAAAAAGCCCATCACTTAACGCTTTAGTATGCGGCTCGCCCAAGTTAGCACCTACAATTCTCATACGGTCTGCCAAGTTAAGAAAACGAGCTGCCAATGTGTCTGGCAAACTCATTATGTCAGCTTGGACTTTTTCGTTATAAAAATCAATGATGTAGTTCATGGATTAAAAGATAACATATTTGTTATTATCCAGCAACGGAATTGAAACTTTTCATTCTGAACACTGATTTTCAGGCATAAAAAAACCCGATTACATTTCTGCAATCGGGTTTTAGATTTAAGAGCTTGGCAATTCCCTACTTTCACATGGCAAACTACCACACTATCATCGGCACTAAGAGGTTTCACTTCCGAGTTCGGGATGGGATCGGGTGGTTCACTCTCGTTATGGTCA